>DASYKG010000072.1:0-46676 GCA_035995645.1 Solirubrobacteraceae bacterium | reverse complement strand
CCCGCGGGCATGGCCGAGCAGGACGTCTACACGCACCTGCGCGACCTCGCGGCGCGCAACACGTCGGCCGAGGACGAGATCAGCTTCCTCGGCGCCGGCATGTACGACCACTACGTCCCGTCGATCGTCGACATGCTCACGGGGCGCAGCGAGTTCCTGACGCCGTACACGCCCTACCAGCCCGAGGTCTCCCAGGGCAGCCTGCAGGTCATGTTCGAGTACCAGACGGCGATCAGCGAGCTGACGGCGCTTCCGGTCTCCAACGCGAGCGTCTACGAGGGCCCGAGCGCCGTCGCCGCGGCGGGCTACCTGGCGAAGCTGGCCAACGGCAAGCCGCGCTTCGTCGTCTCCGCCGGGCTGCACCCGCACTCGCGCGAGACGCTGGCGACGATGGCCCACGGCTACGGCGTCGAGCTCGTCGAGGTGCCGCTGCGCGACGGTGTCACCGACGCGAACGCGTGGGCCGAGGCGATCGACCAGGACACCGGCGCGGTCTTCTTCCAGAACCCCAACTTCCTCGGCGCCGGGATGTACGACCACTACGTGCCGTCGATCATCGACATGCTGATGGAGCGCTCGGAGTTCCTGACGCCGTACACGCCCTACCAGCCGGAGATCTCCCAGGGCGGGCTGCAGGTGATGTTCGAGTACCAGACAGCGATCTGCGAGCTGACCGGCCTGCCCGTGTCCAATGCTTCTGCGTATGAGGGTCCCTCGGCCGTCGCCGCAGCCGCCTACATGGCAAAGCTGCACAACGGCGCCCGGCGCTTGGTGGTGAGCAGAGGACTCCATCCACACACGATCGAGACGTTGCGAACGCTTGCGCACGGCTATGACATGGAGGTCGTCGAGGTGGCGCTACGCGACGGAGTGACCGACGCCGCGGCATGGGCCGAGGCGATCGACGCGGACACCAGTGCCGCCATTTTCGCGCAGCCGAACTTCTACGGTGCGGTTGAGGATGCCGCTTCGCTGAGCGCCGACGCGAAGTCCGTCGCCTCGCAGGGCCTTGGCTCCGACGGCGCTGGATCTGGACGTTCCAGCGAGCCCGTCGTGATCGCGCAGGTCGACCCGATCGTGCTGGGTATCCTCGCGCCGCCCGGCGACTGTGGCGTCGACGTCGCCGTCGGCGAGGGCCAGCCGCTGGGCAACCGCCTGGACTTCGGCGGACCGTCCTTCGGCTTCTTCGCCGCGCGCGAGGAGTACCTGCGCAGGATGCCCGGGCGGATCGCCGGGGAGACGGTCGACGTCGACGGGCGGCGCGGCTTCGTGCTCACGCTGCAGACGCGCGAGCAGCACATCCGCCGCGAGAAAGCCACGTCGAACATCTGCACCGCGCAGGCGCTCAACGCGCTCGCCGGCGTCGTCTACCTGGCGTGGCTCGGGCGGGTCGGGATCGTCGAGCTCGGCGAGCTGCTGCTCGCACGCACGCACTACGCGCGCGAGAAGCTCGCCGCTGTCCCCGGCGTGGAGAAGCTGCACGAGCAGCCGGTCGTGCGCGAGTTCGCGCTGCGCCTCGACGCAGACGTGGCCGCCGTTCGCAGGCGCTGCTTGGACGACGGCGTCAACCCGGGCGTCGACGTGCACGCGCTCAGTGCCCGCGAGGAGGATCGCGGGGTGCTGCTCGTGGCGATCACCGAGAAGCGCTCGCGTGCGGACATCGACCGACTGGCCGACGTGCTCGCAGCCGCCGTCGCAGCCACCGATCGGAGATCGGCCAGCCAGGCGGTGCCCGCGTGAGCACGATCGACCAAAACCACCTGCACGCCGATCCGGGGATCGAAGCCCACCACCCTCACCACCCGACGAGCGCGGCCGCCGCGGGGCCGCTGCAGCGCGAACACGCGAGGACGATCTTCCAGAAGGGCGCGCCCGGGCGCCGCGCGTTCGTGTGCCCGCCGCTGGACGTGCCCGAGCCGGATGTCTCAGAGCTGCTGCCCAAGCGGTTTCGCCGCGAGCAGCCGCCGCGCCTGCCGGAGATCTCAGAGCCGGAGATCGTGCGCCACTACGTCGGCATCTCCAAGCGAAACTTCGACCTGGACTCGGGCTTCTACCCGCTCGGCTCGTGCACGATGAAGCACAATCCGCGCCTGCACGAGCGCGCCGCCGCTCTGCCCGGCCACGCGCGCCTGCACCCGCTGCAGGACCGCGAGCGCGCGCAGGGCGCGCTGGAGCTGATGTTCAACCTGCAGGGCGCGCTCGCGGAGATCTCGGGCCTGCCGCACGTCTCGCTGCAGCCTTCCGCTGGCTCGCACGGCGAGCTCGCCGGCGTGCTGCTGACGCGCGCCTACCACGAGGACCGCGGCGAGACGCGCCACAAGGTGCTCACGCCCGACACGGCTCACGGCACCAACCCGGCGACGGTGACGATGGCCGGGCTGGAGGTCGTCAAGCTCGCGACGAACCACGAGGGCGGCATCGACCTCGACGACCTGCGCGCGAAGGCCGACTCCGACGTCGCCTGCCTGATGCTGACCAACCCCAACACGCTCGGCCTGTTCGACCCGAACATCGAGGAGATCGCGCGGATCGTGCACGGCGTCGGCGCGACGCTGTACTACGACGGCGCCAACCTCAACGCCGTCATGGGCCTCTCGCGTCCCGGGGACATGGGCTTTGACATCGTGCACTTCAACCTGCACAAGTCCTTCACCCAGCCCCACGGCGGCGGCGGCCCGGGATCTGGCCCGATCGCCGTGTCCGAGCGGATCGCGCCGTTCCTGCCACGCCCGGTCGTCGCGCGCGAGGACGACGGCACCTTCGCGCTGGAGCTCGATCGCGAGCCCAGGTCGAGGTCGATCGGGCGCCTGCGCGGCTTCCACGGTAACTACGGCTGCTTCGTGCGCTCCTACGCCTACATCTGCTCGCTCGGCGCCGACGGGCTCAAGGATGCTTCCGAGGTCGCCGTGCTCAACGCGAACTATCTGCTCGCGCGGCTGCGCGAGAAGGACGTCGCCGACTACCTGCCGCTGGCCTACGGCGAGCTGTGCATGCACGAGTTCGTCCTCTCCGGCGGTCCGATGAAGCGTGCGCTGAAGATCAAGACGCTCGACCTCGCCAAGCGCCTGCTCGACTTCGGGTTTCACCCGCCGACCGTCTACTTCCCGCTGCTCGTCGACGAGGCGCTGATGGTCGAGCCCACCGAGACCGAGACCAAGGAGACGCTCGACGCGTTCGCCGATGCGATCGCGCAGATTCTCGCCGAGGCCGCCGCGAACCCCGAGATCGCGCTCGGCGCTCCCTACTCCACGCCCGTGCGGCGCCTGGACGAGGTCGCGGCCGCCAAGCGCCCTGTCATCCGCCAGGCGCTGGACTAGGCTCGAACAGATGGCGATCGAGTACCGCGAGCTCGGCAGCACGGGCGTCAAGGTCAGCCCGCTGTGCCTCGGCTCGATGATGTTCGGGGCGTGGGGCAACACCGACCACGACGACTGCGTGCGGATCGTCCACCGCGCGCTCGACGCGGGCATCAACTTCCTCGACACCGCCGACGTCTACTCGCGCGGTGAGTCCGAGGAGATCGTCGGCAAGGCGCTCGCCGGCGCACGGCGCGACTCGGTCGTGCTCGCGACGAAGGTGCACGGCAAGATGCACGACGACGACCCCAACCAGTTCGGCAACACGCGGCGCTGGATCGTGCAGGAGGTCGAGCACAGCCTGCGGCGGCTGAAAACCGACTGGATCGACCTCTACCAGATACACCGCCCGGAGATCGACACCGACATCGACGAGACGCTCGGAGGCCTGAGCGACCTCGTGCGCGCCGGCAAGGTGCGCTACATCGGCAGCTCGACCTTCCCGCCCGGTCAGATCGTCGAGGCGCAGTGGGTCGCGCAGCGGCGCGGGCGCGAGCGCTTCGTCTGCGAGCAGCCGCCCTACTCGCTGCTGCATCGCGCGGTCGAGGCCGAGGTCCTGCCGGTCTGTGAGGGCCACCGCATGGGCGTGATCCCGTGGAGCCCGCTCGCCGGCGGCTGGCTGTCGGGCAAATACAGCAAGGACGGCGATTCGCCCGGCTCCAGCCGACGCGCGCAGATGATCCCTTCGCGCTATGACATGTCATTGCCCGCCAACCAGCGCAAGCTCGAGGCCGTGCACGCGCTGGCGGACCTGGCCGAGCGCTTCGGGCTCTCGCTGATCGAGCTGTCGCTCGCGTTCGTCAACGCCCACCCGGCGGTCACCGCGCCGATCATCGGCCCGCGCACGATGGAGCAGCTGGAGAGCCAGCTGCCGGCGCTTTCGATCTCGCTCGACGACGAGCTGCTGGACGCGATCGACGAGATCGTCGCGCCGGGCCTGAACGTGAACCCGCAGGAACGCGGGTGGGACCCACCCTGGCTCACCGACAGCGCCCAGCGCCGGCGCTGAGCGGTGGCCGCATCCGATCCTCGCGTGCGCATCTTCTCCGGCATCCAGCCGACCGGGCGCAAGCACCTGGGCAACTACATCGGCGCGATCGCCCAGTACGTGGCAAGCCAGGAGCGCGGCGAAGGCATCTTCTGCATCGTCGACCTGCACGCGATCACCGTGCCCTACGACCCCGCCGAGCTGCGCGAGCGCACGTATGACACGGCGGCGATCCTGCTCGCCGCCGGCCTGGACCCGGCGCGCTGCACGCTGTTTCGCCAATCAGACGTGCCCCAGCACACCGAGCTCACATGGCTGCTGTCGAGCGTCACCGAGCTCGGGCGCCTGCAGCGCATGCACCAGTTCCGCGACAAGTCGCTCGCACAGCGCGAGCTCGTCTCCGCCGCGCTGCTGCTGTATCCGGTGCTGCAGGCGGCCGACGTGCTCGCCTACCGTGCGCACGAGGTCCCCGTCGGAGAGGACCAGCGCGAGCATCTGGAGCTGATGCGCGACGTCGCGCGGCGCTTCAACGCGCGCTTCGGCGATGGCGAGGACGTGCTCGTCGTGCCCGAGCACCGCATCCCGCAGGTCGGCGCGCGCATCATGGACCTGCAGGACCCAACGCGCAAGATGTCCACGAGCGGCGGCTCGGGCACCGCCGGCGCAGCCGGGGGCACCGCCGGCGTAGCCGGTGGTCAGGGGACCGTGTACGTGCTCGACGAGCCCAAGGCGATCGAGAAGAAGTTCAAGAGCGCCGTCACCGACTCCGGCTCGCAGGTCCGTCGCGCGCCCGACAAGCCCGGCGTGAGCAACCTGATCGAGATCCTCGCCGCCGTGCGCGGCGCCGAGCCGGCGACGATCGAGCAAGAGCTCTCTGAGGCTCGCTACGGCGAACTGAAGGCCGCAGTCGCCGCTGCCGTCGTCGACTACCTGGCGCCGGTGCGCGAGAGCTACGAGCGCCTGCGCGGCGACGAGGACGCGCTCGAGCGGATCCTCTCAGAGGGCGCCGCGCACGCCGAGACGCTCGCCGCCAAGACGCTCGCCGACGTGCGCGAGCGCATGGGCGTCGGCGCTCCCCGTCGGGCGCGGACAGTAACTTGAGCGCATGAGCATCGGGGCCCTGGAGCTCGACCTGGAGGTCTTCACCGGTCCATTCGACCTGCTGCTGACGCTCGTGCTGCGCGAAGAGGTCGACCTGCTCGAGCTGCAGCTGGCCGAGGTCGTGCTCGCCTATCTCGACCACCTCGAGCAGCGCGGCGAGCTCGACCTGGAGACGGCGACGGAGTTCATCGTGCTGATCGCCGCGCTGCTCGAGCTCAAGTCGCGCCTGATGCTGATGGGCGAGGAGGAACAGGAGCTTGACATCGAGCCCGAGCAGGCCGCCGAGGAGCTGCTCGCGCGGATGCTCGACGCGCGTCGCTACCGTTCGGCCGCGGCCCACCTCGGCGAGCTGCTCGCGCGCGAGCGCGGCGTTCGCTTCCGTGAGGCGCCCTTGCCGGCGAAGCTGCGGCGAACGATCGTCGCTCCCGCCGAGGGCTCATACGATGCGCAGGCGCTCGGCGAGGCGATGGGGCGCCTGCTGCTGATGCCTCCGCAGATCGACCTGCGCCACGTCGCCGTGCCGCGCGTCGCCGTGTCCGAGCGCCTGGCGTTGCTGCGCGGACTGCTGCGCCGTGGCGCGTTCAGCTTCGAGGAGGCGGTGCGCGGCGCCGATCGGATGACCGTCGCGGTGACGCTGTTCGCGCTGCTGGAGCTGTACAAACGCGGCGAGGCCGATTGGCAGCAGGGCGAGAGCTTCGGCGAGATCGCCGTGCACTCCCCGCAAGCCGCGATGCCTGCGGGTGCGGCCACGCTGGCCTCCGCCGGAGGGCTGGCGGGGTGAGCGACGCGCAGGGGCCCGACGACGCTCCACGCCTGGCGCGCACGATCGAGTCGTTGCTGTTCCTCTCGACCGACCCGCTGAGCACGGCGGAGCTGGCCGAAGCGACGCAGGCGGGCGAGGGCGCCGTGGCGACCGCGCTTGCATTGCTGTCAGAACGCCACGCGCCCGGACGCTCGGGCATCGCGCTGCGCGAGCTCGGCGGTGGCTGGACGCTCGCCAGCGACCCCGATTCCGAGGACGCCGCACGGCGACTGTTCAGCCGCCCGCGCGTTTCCACGCTGACACCCGCGCAGGCGGAGACGCTGGCGATCGTCGCCTACCTGCAACCGGTTTCGCGCCCGGAGATCACGCGTATCCGCGGCGTCAGCGCCGATTCGGCCGTCGCGACGCTGCTCGACCGCGGCCTGATCGAGGAGGCCGGCCACTCGCAGTTCGGCGCCGTCGTCTACCGCACGACGACGCAGTTCCTCAAGCTGTTCGGCCTGCGCACGCTCGACGAGCTGCCCGACGTCGCACGCTGGGACCCGACGCCCGAGGAGCAGGCCGAGCTGCGCGATCGCCTGTTGAAGGCGGGGGAGGCCCGCGCCAGCTAGCCGAACTTGGCGGCGAGCTGGCCGCAGGCGGCGTCTATGTCCTGGCCGCGCGTGAGACGGATCGTCGCGGGGATGTCGTGTGCGAGCAGCGCGTCGCGAAAGGCGGCGATCGACGCGCGCGTGGAGCCTTCGTAGGGCGAGCCGGTCGGGTTGTAGGGGATCAGGTTGACCTTGAAGATCGACCGTTCGGCCTCGGCCTTCGGGGCCAGCGCACGCGCCAGGGCGAGCGCCTGCTCGTAGCGGTCGTTGACGCCCTTGAGCATCACGTACTCGACGAACACGCGCCGGCGCTTGCGCGCGTAGAAGGCGCGGCACGCCTCGATCACGTCGCCGAGCGGGTAGCGCTCGTTGACGGGCATCAGCTCCGAGCGCAGCGCCTCGTCGGCGGCGTGCAGCGAAAGCGCCAGGCGCAGCGGCATGTCCTGCTCGGCTAGCGCTTCAATTCCGGGGATCCAGCCGACGGTGGAGATCGCCGTGTGGCGGTGGCCGATGCCGAGGTCGGGCAGGCGTTCGCAGGCGGCGAGCACGTTGTCGAGGTTGAGCATCGGCTCGCCCATGCCCATGAACACGCAGTTGGTGACACCCTGGCGCGCGGACTCCAGCCGGCGAAAGTGCAGCGCCTGGTCGATGATCTCCGAGGCGGTCAGGTTGCGCGCGAATTTCATCTGCCCGGTGGCGCAGAAGGTGCACGTCAGCGGACAGCCCGACTGCGAGGAGACGCAGATCGAGCGGCGCCCGTCGCGGTAGCGCATCAGCACGGCCTCCAGCGGGCGCCCGTCGGCGGTCGCGAACAGCGCCTTGACGGTGCCGTCGCTGGCGCGCGCCTCGTCGCGCAGTGTGAGGCTCGAGAACGGCAGCTCGCGCGCCAGCGTCTCGCGCAGCGACGCAGGCAGATCGGTCATCTCCTGAAAGCCGCTCGCCCCTCTCGCCGCCCACGCCCACACCTGCCGCGCGCGAAAGCGCGGCTGGTCGCATGCGGCGAGTGCCTGCTCGAGCTGAGTGAGGTCCATGGCTGATAATGGTTGCAGCAGATGCGCCCTTTCCCCGAGCCGCGCTGATGCGCCTGGTCAAGTACCTCGCCCACGCGGGCGTCGCGTCACGGCGTGCGGCCGAGACGCTGATCGCCGCCGGGCGCGTAACGCTCGACGGGGCGGTCGTCACCGACCCGGCGCGTGACGTCGGCGAGGGCGCCAGCGTGGGCGTCGACGGACGCCTGCTGAAGGGGCCCGAGCAGCGCGTCACCTATGCGGTGCACAAGCCCGTCGGCGTCGTCTCCACCGCCCGTGACACGCACGGGCGCCCGACCGTCGTCGGCTTGGTCCCGCAGGGAGCACGCCTGTACCCGGTCGGACGCCTGGACGCCGACAGCAGCGGGCTGATCCTGCTGACCAACGACGGCGAGCTGGCCAACCGGTTGACGCATCCGAGCTTCGAGGTGCCAAAGACCTACCGCGCGACGCTCGCCGGACGGCCGATCGGCGACGGCGAGCTGAGGCGACTGCGCGACGGCGTGGAGCTCGACGACGGCATCACGGCGCCCGCGCGCGCCCGGCGGGTTGGCGAGCACGAGATCGAGCTGACGATCCACGAGGGGCGAAACCGCCAGGTGCGCCGCATGTGCGCGGCGCTCGGTCGCCCCGTCGTGACGCTGACGCGCGTGCGTTTCGGCCCGCTGGCCCTCGACGGCTTGGGCGTGGGCGAGCACAGGCGCCTGTCCGAGCGCGAGACTGGCCTGCTGCACGCGCTCTGACACAATCGCGCCCCATGCGACTGTTCGCCCTACGCGGCGCCGTGAGCGTCGAGCGCAACGACGCGAGCGAGATCCTCGACGCGACGACGACGCTGATGCAGGAGATCATGCAGCGCAACGCGCTGGAGCCGGAGAACGTGGTCAGCTGCATCTTCACGGCGACGAACGACCTCAACGCCGAGTTCCCGGCCGTCGCCGCGCGCGCATTGGGCTTTCAGAACGTGCCGCTGCTATGCGCCCGCGAGATCGCCGTCCCGCGGGCGCTGCCACGGGTGATCAGGGTGCTGATTCACTACTACGCGCAGGAGGGCCACGAGTCTCAGCACGTCTACCTCGGCGAGGCGAGCGCACTGCGCGAGGACTTACAGGCGGCGCAGTAGGAGCGCGAGCCTTGCGGCTGCTCGCGTACGCTGGCCGGCATGGGGGCGATGGGCACGGCACAATAGGCACGTGCCCCTCGAGTTCTCAGAGCGCGTCGGCAGGCTGCCGACGTATCCGGTCGCCGGCGGCTACGCGCAGGATGCGCCGCTGGTGCGCCTGGCCAGCAACGAGTCGCCCTACCCGCCTCTGGTGCAGGTGCGCGAGGCGATCGAGCGCGCGCTGGGCACGCTCAACCGCTACCCCGACCCCGCCAACTCGCTGCTGCGCGCTCGCCTGAGCGATCGCTACGGCGTCGCGCAATCGCGCATCGCGATCGGCAACGGCTCGTGCGACATCCTGCTCGCCGCGGGGGAGGCGCTGTTGGAGCCGGGCGCCGAGCTCGTCTACGCGTGGCCGTCCTTCTCGGTCTACCCGCACCTCGCAGCCGCCTCCGGCGCGCGCGCGGTGACGGTCGCGCTGGACGAGGCCGGGCGCCACGACCTGCCGGCGATGCTGCGCGAGATCACGGTGGCCACGCGGCTGGCGATCGTCTGCAACCCGAACAACCCGACGAGCACGGCGATACCGCTGCGGCAGATCGCCGACTTCCTCGCGGAGGTGCCGCCGCGCGTGTGCGTGATCCTCGACGAGGCCTATTGCGAGTTCAACCTGCTTGAGGACCCCGACGCGTCGATCGAGCTGCTCGAGCACCACCCGAACCTCGTGCTGCTGCGGACGTTCTCCAAGGTGCACGGGCTGTGCGGGCTGCGCGTCGGGTTCGCGCTGTGCGGGTCAGAGCGCCTGCCGCAAGCGCTCGACCAGGTGCGCCAGCCGTTCTTCTGCAATGCGCTGGCGCAGGCGGCGGCGGTGGAGGCGCTGGAGCACCAGGACGCGGTCATCGACCGCGTCGCGCGAAACGTCGCCGAGCGCATCTCCGTCGATGAGCGACTGCGCGCGCTGGGGATTCAGCCTGCCGAGTCGCAGGCCAACTTCTGCTGGTTTTCACTCGGCGCCGAGCGCGACGAGCAGGAGGTCATGCGCGGCCTGCAAGAGCGCGGCGTGCTGGTCCGCGGCGGCACGGCGCTGGGCGGCCCCGGATCGCTGCGCGTGACGTATGGCGCGCCAGAGGAGAACGAACGCTTCCTCGACGCACTTGCCGAGGTGCTGTGAAGGTGCTACAACCTCCGGCAACGACTATGTCAGCCGCCGCCACCGCATCCACCTGCAGCTTGCTCGCGCGCGCCGAATGGTCGTATTACGCCCGCACCTGGCGATTTAGCTAGGCGCTTCGGCCTGGGCCCGTACGTGAGCGGGGCCCTCGTGCCGCATCGGGTTCCCACCGCAGGGAACTGAGCGCCTTTCACACGGGACCGCAGCGTCCCACTCGCGCGCCCGAGCTTCACGGGCGGCGCGCGCGTCACGAGCCGGTACGTCCGGCGAATGCTGGTCAAGCCGGTTCTCAGAACGTAAGCTTCGGAGCTGTTGAAAGGATGATTCGATGATGATCGTCATGAAGGAGACCGCGACCGACGAGGAGGTCGACGCGGTCGTCGAGAAAATCGAGAGTGCGGGCGCGCTGGCTCATCGCATCGTCGGCGCGCGCCTGACGGTGATCGGGGCGATCGGCGACGTCGAGCAGGACGTCAACGTCGAGGGCCTCGGGCTGGAGGGTCAGCCGGGCGTGGATCGCGTGATGCCGATCCTCAAGCCGTACAAGCTGGCCTCGTCGCAGATCACCCACGGCGAGCGATCGGTGCTGGACATCGGTGGCCGCAAGGTCGGCGGCGACCACTTCGCGCTGATCGCCGGGCCGTGCACGGTGGAGACGCGCGAGCAGATGCTGGAGACCGCGCGCGTCGTGCAGGATGCCGGCGCGACGCTGCTGCGCGGCGGCGCCTACAAGCCGCGCACTTCGCCCTACGCCTTCCAGGGCCTTGGGCAGGAGGGCCTGCGGCTGCTCGCCGAGGCCAAGTCGGAGACGGGCCTGCCGATCGTCACCGAGCTGATGGACATGCGCGACATCGACGCCGTGCTCGAGGTCGCCGACGTCGTGCAGATCGGCGCGCGCAACATGCAGAACTACCCGCTGCTGGCGGAGATCGGGCGCTCGGGGCGCCCGGCGCTGCTCAAGCGCGGGCTGTCGTCGACGCTCGACGAGCTGCTGATGGCGGCCGAGTACATCCTCAAGGAAGGCAACCCCAACGTGATGCTGTGCGAGCGCGGCATCCGCACGTTCGAGAACGCCTACCGCTTCACGCTCGACCTGATGGCCGTTCCGGTGCTCAAGGAGCTCTCGCACCTGCCGGTGATCGTCGACCCGAGCCACGCGGCTGGGCGACGCGAGCTCGTGCGCCCGCTGTCGCTGGCGGCCGCAGCGGTGGGTGCGGACGGGATCATCGTCGAGGTCCACCCGAACCCCGACGAGGCCATCTGCGACGGGCCGCAGGCGCTGCGCGCGGAGGAGTTCGCCGAGTTCGCAAGCGCAGTCGAGCAGGCGGCTGGGCTCGCAGGCAAGGCGCTCAGCGCGGTCTGATCGGCCAGGGGGAGCTCGTTGAACGTAACCGTGCTGGGGGTCGGGCTGATCGGCGGATCGATCGGCCTGGCAGCCCGGCGCCGCGCGGGCGCGCGCGTCTGTGGGTATGACCCCGACGAGCGGGTGCTCGCCAGGGCACTGCAGCTGGGCGCGATCGACACTGCGGCTTCGGACATCGCCGCTGCTGTGGCCGACGC
Organism: Solirubrobacteraceae bacterium; assembly: GCA_035995645.1. GTDB lineage: Bacteria > Actinomycetota > Thermoleophilia > Solirubrobacterales > Solirubrobacteraceae > Palsa-744. The sequence goes on along the minus strand of DASYKG010000072.1, from coordinate 35,017 downwards.
CGAGGTGGTGTTCGTCGCGGCGCCCGTCGGCGCGCTCGCGCAGACGGTGCGACTGGCGCTCGCCGGCGCCGGGCCGGACTGCGTCGTCACGGACGTCGGCTCGACCAAGCGCGTGCTCGCCGACGCAGGCTCGGACGAGCGCTTCATCGGGGGGCACCCGCTCGCGGGCGCCGAGAGCTCCGGCGTCGAGCACGCCCGCGAGGAGATGTTCGACGGCGCCGTCTGGTATCTCACGCCGGGCGCCAACAGCGCGGGCGCGCTGTATGAGCGCCTGCACCGCCTGCTGACGACGATCGGCGCGCGGCCGGTGGCGATCGACGTCGAGGCCCACGACGAGCTGCTGGCGGCCGTCTCGCACCTGCCGCACGTGCTCGCCAACGTGCTCGCGGCGCAGGCGGCGAGCGCGCTCGGCGACGCCTCGCAGCGGCGCGTGCCCGCGGTCGGGCCGAGCTTTCGCGACGCGACGCGCGTGGCGGGTGCGAACAGTGCGGTCTGGACGGACATCTACATGGCCAACCGCGATGCGCTGATCGCGGCGATCGACTCGTTCGCCGAGCGCCTCGGCGAGGTGCGCGCGTCCCTGGCGGCTGCCGACGAGAAGGCTGTCACCGCGTGGAACGACAGCGCGCGCGCCGACCGCGACGAGCTGCTGGGCGCCGGGATGACCGGCGGACCGGTCAGCGAGCTGCGCGCCTCCGTGCCCAATCACCCGGGCGTGATCGCCGAGATCGCCTTGGCGCTGGGCCGCGCGGGCGTGAACATTCGCGACATGGCGCTGTCGCCGTCAGAGGACGACCGCCAGGGCGTCGTGGCGCTGTGGATCGGCGGCGAGGATGACGCGGCGCGCGCGCAAGAGCTGATCGTCGCCTTGGGATTTCCTGTGACGCGGGCATGATGGTGGGGCGATGAACACGCGCTTCGAGCCGGCACGTGGGCTGACTGGAGAGCTTCGCGCGCCGCCGGACAAGTCGATCTCCCATCGCGCCGCGCTGCTCGGCGCGATGGCCTCAGAGCCCGTGCGGATCGAGCGCTACCTGCACGCGGCCGACACCGACTCGACGTTGGAGGCAGTGCGCTCGCTCGGCGCGTTGGTCGAGTTGCGCGGCGAGGAGGTGATCGTGCGCGGCACGGGCCTGCGCGAGGCACGCGAGGCGGACGGCCCGATCGACGTGGGCAACGCGGGCACACTGCTGCGCCTGCTGCCCGGCTGGCTGGCCGCGCAGGAGGGGCGCTCGTTCACGCTGGACGGAGACGAGTCGATCCGCCGGCGCCCGGTCGACCGGATCGCCGACCCGCTGCGCCAGATGGGCGCACAGCTCAGCGCGCGCAACGGACGCTTCACGCCGCTGGTCGTCACCGGCAGTCACCTGCGCGCGATCTCCTACGACCTCGCCGTGGCCAGCGCGCAGGTCAAGTCGTGCGTGCTGCTTGCGGCGCTGGCGGCCGATGGCGCGACGACCGTCTCAGAGCCCGCGCGCAGCCGCGACCACACCGAGCGGATGCTGCTGCGAGCTGGCGTTGGCATCCATCGCAACGGCCGACGCGTCACCGTCGTCAACACCGACGAGCTGCTGCTGGACGGCGTGCGCGTGCCGGGGGACGCGAGCTCGGCCGCGTTCTTGATCGCCGCCGGGGTGCTCGTGCCGCGCTCGCGCCTGCTGATCGGCGACGTCGGGGTCAACTGGACGCGCACCGGCTTCATGCGCATCGTGCGGCGCATGCAGGGCATCGTGCTCGGCGATCTGGAGGACGAGACGGGAGAGCTGATCGGCGACGAGCCGGTGAGCGATCTCGACGTCGCGCACGGCGCGCTGGAGGGCACCGTCGTCGAGGCCGAGGAGGTGCCGCTGGCGATCGACGAGCTGCCGCTGGTCGCACTGCTCGGCTGCTTTGCCGAGGGCGAGACGATCGTGCGCGGCGCGCAGGAGCTGCGCGTGAAGGAGTCCGACCGGATCGCCGGTGTCGTCGAGGGGCTGCGCGGTCTGGGCGCCGAGATCGAGGCGACCGAGGACGGCTTTGCCGTGCGCGGCACCGGCGGCCTGCGTGGCGGGACGCTCCACGCGCGCGGCGACCACCGCATGGCGATGATGGGGGCGATCGCTGGCCTCGCCTCGCGCGAGGGCGTGGAGGTGCTCGGGATGGAGGCGGCGACCGTCTCCTATCCGCGGTTCGTCGAGGATCTGGCGGGGCTTTGCTCATAGCGATCGACGGGCCGGCCGGCGCCGGCAAGTCGACCGTCGCGCGTGCTGTCGCGCGCGAGCTCGGCTTCACCTATCTGGACAGCGGCGCGATGTACCGCTGTGTGGCGCTGCTGTCGCTCGCGCAACCTGGCGCGGCGCCGGCGCAGCTCGCGCGCGCCGCGCGCATCGAGTTCGGCGTGCCCAACGCGCGAAGCGACGGCTCCGCGCCGCCGGCGGCGCCGCGGGTGCTCCTGGACGGCGACGACGTGAGTGAGGAGATCCGCACCGCCGCCGTGTCGCGCGCGGCGTCGGCCGTGGCGAGCGACCCTGGTGTGCGCGAGGCGCTCGTCGCCAAGCAGCGGGCGCTGATCGGCAGAGGCGACTGGGTCGCGGAGGGTCGTGACATCGGCACGATCGTCGCGCCCGATGCGGCCGTGAAGGTCTATCTGACGGCGAGCGAGCAGGAGCGCGCGCGCCGGCGCGCGTCCGAGCTGGGCGCCGACCCCGCGACGGTGCTGGCCGACCAGTCAGAGCGCGACGAGCGCGACACGCAGCGTGAGCACAGTCCCCTGCGCGCCGCCCCGGGAGCGCTGACGCTCGACACGACGGGAACGAGCGTCGAGCAGGTCGTGGAGCGTATCGCCGGGCTTGCGCGCGCCGCCGCTGCGCCCGGCGCAGGACCGGCCTCGCGTTCCTAGCCCGGAGGCGCTGTCGCACGCGGTCATACTGGCTCTATGAAGGTTGCCGTCGTCGGCTATCCAAACGTGGGCAAGTCCTCGCTGATCAACCGCCTCACGGGCACGCGCGAGGCGGTCGTGCACGAGCGGCCGGGGATCACGCGCGACCGCAAGGAGCTCGACTGCGAGTGGAACGGGCGCCAGTTCAAGCTGATCGACACCGGGGGCGTGGACTTCGAGGACGAGGACCCGCTGGCCGGCTCGATCCGCGACCAGGCGCGCGCCGGGTTGGCCGACGCGCAGGTCGCGGTGCTGGTCGTCGACGCGCGCGCTGGCGTGCGCCCGGGCGACGAGGAGATGGCCGACCTGCTGCGCCGCTCGCCGCTGCCGACGATCGTCGCGGCGAACAAGTGCGACGGGGTGGCCGAGCTGCCGCTCGCCGCCGAGTTCCATCGCCTCGGTCTCGGCGAGCCACTGGCGGTGTCGGCCTCGCAGGGGCTCGGGTCGGGGGACCTGCTCGATCGGATCGTCGAGCTGCTGCCGGAGGGGGAGGACGCTGTAGACGACGACACGATCCGCCTGGCGGTGATCGGACGCCCGAACGTCGGCAAGTCCTCGCTGGTCAACCGCTTCCTGGGCGAGGAGCGCGTGATCGTCTCGGAGGTCGCGGGCACGACGCGCGACGCGATCGACATGCCGCTGCTGGTGGGCGATCGCAAGCTGACGCTCGTCGACACGGCGGGCATGCGCCGCCAGTCGAAGGTGTCGGACTCGGTGGAGTACTACACGGCGCTGCGCTCGCAGCGCGCGGCCGAACGCGCGGATGTGGCGCTGGTCGTCTGCGATGCGACCGACGGCGTCACCTCGCAGGATCTGCGCGTGGCAGAGCTGGCGATGAAGGCCGGCTGCGCGACGGCGATCGTGCTGAACAAGTGGGACATCCGCGAGGGCAGCGAGGACGATCTCGACCACGAGCGCGCGCACGTCGCCGAGAAGCTGCGCCTGCGCCCGCGCGTGATGACCGCGAGCGCGAAGACCGGTCGTCATGTGGCGCGGCTGCTGACCGAGGTGATCGCGCTCGGCGACCGCATGGCCGGACGCATTCCCACCCCCGAGCTCAACCGCTTCCTCGCCGAAACGGTACAGGCTCGCCAGCCTCCGGTCGGTACGCGCCGGGGCTCCAGCCAGCACCGTCTGAAGCTGATCTACATGACGCAGATCGCCGAGCGACCGCCGCACTTTGCGATCCAGATCAACTCGCGCACGCGCGTCACGCGCGACTACGCCTACTTCTTGGAGAACCGGCTGCGCGCCCGCTACGGGATGAACGGCATTCCTTTGATCATCGACTTCGTCGAGCGTGGTCAGCGTGGTCGCGCCGACAAGCGCTCGGCGGGCAGGGACGAGTCGCCCGACGAGGCGCAGACGGCCACCGCACGGCGCTGAAAGACGCCCGCACGTCCTTCCCCTAGACTTTCCCGGCCCTTCGCCGGTCCCTGCCCCGCCGCATCGAACCTGGAGTCAATTCCTGCTGCCATGACCGAGTTTTCCGACAACGAATTCCTGTTCACGTCCGAGTCCGTCACCGAGGGACACCCCGACAAGATCGCCGACCAGATCTCAGACGGCGTGCTCGACGCCGTGTTGAAGGACGATCCGTATGGTCGCGTGGCGTGCGAGACGCTGGTGAACACGGGCCTGATCGTGGTGTCGGGCGAGATCTCGACGGACACGTACGTGGACATTCAGGAGATCGCCCGTGAGACGGTGCGCAAGATCGGCTACACCGATGCCGACCTCGGCTTCTCGGCCGATTCTTGCGCGGTGCTCAACGCGATCGACAAGCAGTCGCCGGACATCGCGCAGGGAGTCGACAAGGCCTACGAGGCGCGGACGGATGCCAGCGACGAGGACGAGCTGGACGTCGCCGGCGCGGGCGACCAGGGGATGATGTTCGGATACGCGACGAACGAGACGGACGCGCTGATGCCGCTGCCGATCTCGCTTGCGCACCGGCTCGCCGAACGCCTGGCTGCGGTGCGCAAGACGGGCACGCTCGACTACCTGCGCCCCGACGGCAAGACGCAGGTGAGCGTGCGCTACCAGGACGGCAAACCGGTGGAGATCGAAAAGCTGTTGATCTCCACCCAGCACGCCGAAGGCGCCGAGTCGCTGATCGCCGACGATCTGTGGGAGCACGTCGTCGAGCCGATCCTGGCGAAGGACCTGTACGACGCTGACAAGCTGCGCAAGAACTTCCTCGTCAACCCGACCGGGCGCTTCGTGATCGGCGGCCCCGTGGGTGACGCGGGCCTGACGGGACGAAAGATCATCGTCGACACCTACGGTGGGATGGCGCGTCACGGCGGCGGCGCCTTCTCCGGCAAGGACCCGTCGAAGGTCGATCGCTCGGCCGCCTACGCGGCGCGCTGGGTCGCCAAGACGATCGTCGCTGCCGGCCTTGCCGAACGCGCGGAAGTGCAGGTCGCCTATGCGATCGGCGTCGCGCACCCGGTATCGGTGATGGTCGAGACGTTCGGCACCGAGCAGGTCGGCCGCGGCCAGCTCGCCAGGGCGGTCGACGCGGTCTTCGACCTGCGCCCGGGCGCCTTTCGCGAGGAGCTCAACCTGCACCGCCCGATCTATCAGAAGACGGCGGCGTATGGCCACTTCGGCCGCGACGACCACGACTTCACGTGGGAGCGTACGGACAAGGCCGACGCGCTGCGCTCCGCCGCCGGGCTCTAGCCGCCGCCCAGTCTAAGGTCCGGGCGATGTCCTGCATCGCCCAAGTCGAGCCGATGACGACGGCCCGCGCTCTGCGCGGGCCGTTTGACTACAGGCTGCCCGAGGAGCTGCGCGACGGGGCGGTGGGGGTCGGCTCGATGCTCGTCGTGCCGTTCGGGCGCCGCGAGGTCCTCGGCGTCGTCGTCGGGCTCGCCGACACCAGCGAGGTCGCTTCGGAGAAGCTGCTGGCGCCGCTGCGCGCGCTGGAGCTGGGCGTGCCCGCCGAGATGGTCGCGCTGGCCGAATGGATCGCGACGGAGTACTGCTCGACGCTCGCCCGCGCGCTCGGTCTCGTGCTGCCGCCGGGGGCGACGCGCAGGCTCAGCGGTCGCAAGCGCCGCGCGGTCAAGCGCAGCGAACATGTCCCCGTGGGCGCGCGCTCGCCCGAGCCGCCTGTGCCAAACGACGAGCAGCAGGCCGTGCTCACGCTGCTGCAGGGTGCGCTGAGCGAGCGCGCGGCGCATGCGCGCCTGCTGCACGGCGTCACCGGCTCGGGCAAGACGGAGATCTATTTGCGCGCTGCCGAGATCGCGCTGGCGCAGGGGTGCGGCGCGATCGTGCTCGTGCCCGAGATCGCGCTGACGCCGCAGATCGTCGGACGCTTCATCGAACGCTTCGGCGAGACGGTCGCGGTGATGCACTCACAGCTGCGCCCCGGCGAGCGCTATGCGGAATGGCGGCGTCTGCGCGAGGGCCAGGCGCGCATCTGCGTTGGGCCGCGCTCGGCCGTGTTCGCGCCGATCGACGACCTCGGGCTGATCGTCGTCGACGAGGAGCACGACGCCTCCTACAAGCACGAAGGCGATCCGCGCTACGACGCGCGCGACGTGGCCGCCGAGCGCGCGCGTCGCAGCGACGCTGTGCTGCTGCTGGGCAGCGCGACACCGCGCGCCGAGAGCGCTCGGCGGATGGCTTGCTCGACGCTGGCGCGCAGGGTCGACGGACGCCCGCTGCCGAGCGTGCAGGTGCTCGACATGCGCGGCGACCGCTCGCAGATCGCCCAGCAAGGGCTGCATCCGACGACGGCGCAGGCGCTCGCGCAGGTGCGCGGCTCGCGCACGAAGGCGATCGTGCTGCTCAACCGTCGCGGCTGGTCGAACTTCCTCTCCTGTCGCTCCTGCGGTCGCGTGTGGGGATGCCCGCACTGCGACGTGGCGCTCGTGCTGCACCGGGCCGGCGGATTCCTTGCATGCCACCACTGCGGCCATCGCGAGCCGGCGCCGCAACGATGCGATGCGTGCTCGTCGACGTCGGTCGCGCGCCACGGCGCGGGCACCGAGCGTCTGCAGCACGAACTGACGGCGGTGCTCGATGACGACGGCGCCTTTCCGATCTTTCGCCTCGACGCAGACGTCGTCTCCGGCCCGGGGGGGCGTACGACCACCGCCGACGCGCCAGGGGGCTCGAGCATCGCCGAGCAAGCACGCGATGGCGACGGCGGCGCCGGCGCGCTGCTGCGGCGTTTCGAGGCGGCTGAGTGCGGCGTGCTGATCGGCACGCAGATGGTCGCCAAGGGTCACGATTTCCCGGATGTCGCGCTCGGCGTCGTGCTGGATGCTGACGCGACGCTGCGCTTCCCGGACTTCCGCGCGGAGGAGCGCACGTTCGCGCTGATCGCGCAGCTCGCCGGCCGCGTCGGGCGGGGAGGGGAGGGGCGCGTGCTCGTGCAGACGATCGCCCCCGACGCGCGCGCGATCGTCTACGCAGCGCGCCACGACAGCGACGGCTTCCTCGCCGGCGAGCTGCAGCGCCGACAGGCGTTGAGCTATCCGCCGTTCTCGCACCTGATCAGGGTCGTGTGCTCGGCCGAGCGCTCCGCGAGCGCTCGCACGGCTGCGGCAGCCGTGCGTGAGAGCTTCACGGCGAACATGAGCCAAGACGAGGCGGTCAGCGGCGAGGGCGCGACGGTGCTCGGCCCCGCGTCGCTGTTTCGCCTGCGCGGTCGCGAGCGCGAGGTGCTGGTGATCAAGGCCGGCGAGCGCCGCGGCGCCGTGCGAGCCGTCGGCGCCGCCGTGCAGGAGGTCTCGGCCGGGCGCGAGCATCAGGGCGTGAACTTCAGCGTGGACGTGGATCCGCAATAGGTCCAGCGCGAGCCAGTAGGTAGGGGCTTCCGGGAACCGCGACGCTATGCTCGCTCGCGCAACGCCAGACCAATTGAGAACGAGGCTGTAGTGCGATCGCTCAGGGCGAGACCCTCATGGAGCATTGCCGGTGTCTGGTCGTTGACAGCCGCCATTGCGATGTCTGCTGGAGCGTCACCCGCGGGGGCCGTGGTTGCGAAGATCGGCGGGCACGGCTATGGGATCACCCCTATCAAGGGCATCAGCGAAACCAACCTAGCTGGTGGCTATCAAGCTCAGCACGCCGAGCGTCTCTCCGCCGGTCCGCTGACTCGTCGCTACGACGCGGGACCGAGTGGCGGCACCCAGTTGCTCAACATCGAAAATGGTCCGGTGATGCACAGTGCGACCACGCACGTGATCTATTGGGATCCAAAAGAAGAATTCACGAGCACCACGGCGAGCATCGTCGATGGATTCTTCAGCCACGTTGCCCAGGACAGCGGGCTGTCCACCAACGTGTTTGGTGTTGCCGGCCAGTACACCGACTCCACCGGGCACGCCGCCTATAGCTCCGCCTCCACCGTCTCGCGGATCGACCGAGAAGAATATCCGCCAAGCGAATGCACAGCGCCCAGCGGTGAATTCGCCGATCCCGGCCCTCCGTATACCGAGTGCCTGCTCGATGAACAGCTGCAGGGTGAGCTGGCCAGGTTCATCACGGCAGAAAAACTCCCTGCCGGACCCACACAGCTGTATTTCATCCTGCTTCCACACAGGGTTGTGACATGCCTCGAAGAAGAAGTGGAACCTGAACCTGGAGTATTCGAACAGGCCTGCTCGAACAACACATTCTGCGCCTACCACAGCTACATCGAACCTGGCACGGCGAACGAGATCATATATGCGGACATTCCCTTCTCGCTGCTTGACACGACCTTCGCGAAGGGCTGCCAAGCCGACGGTAACTCCGCAATCCAGCTGCCCAACGGCGATGAAGGAACGAGCGACACGGAAACCAGGTTCGCCGATGTGGCGGTGAAGTACATCAGCCACGAGTACATCGAGGCCGTTACCGACCCGCTCGTGGGCTTCGACACCGCGTGGGCGGACGCTCAAGGTCTTGAGATCGGCGACAAGTGCAATGGAGTCCCCTACACATTCGAAGAAGAAGGGGAACCTGGTTTTGACAAACACGCCTTCACACCGACTCTGGGCGGGACATCGGGGACGATCGGGCCGACTGGCACCCTGTTCAACCAGGCCATCTTCGGGACTGGGTTCTATTTGCAGAGCGAGTGGGACAACGGCGCAAGAGCGTGTTTGCTGCGGCCGGTGACGTTGAGCGGAGAATTCACCTCTGGCACCGCGACCGCTGGCGCGCCGGTCAGCTTCAGCGCCACCTCGTCCGATCCATACGGCGGCTTCGAACCAAGCTGGTCGTTCGGTGACGGAGGAACTGCCACGGGTCCATCCCCGGTCCACACGTTCGCGACCGCCGGCGCATACACGGTGACGATGATCCCGAAGGACGCATTGACTAACTCGACCGGCCCATCCACCACGGCTACCGTCACCGTCGCGGCGGCGCCTGCGCCGGTCGTGGTCCCCGCCCCCGCCGTCATCAACGCACAGCCGGCTCCGCCGAACAGCGCGTTCTCGATCGCGCGCGCGTCGATCAATGCGAAAACCGGCGCGCTCACGCTCACGACATCCGTGGCCGACCCCGGCACCTTCAACTGGCTGGCCACCTTCCAGAACGGCAAGTTCGGCGCGTTCGGTCCGGTCAGCAAGTGCAAGCGGGGTCTCATCAAGCTGCGCGGCAAGTGTCGGCCGGCGAGGATCGCCTTCGCCAAGGGCAGCAAGCTCGTCGCCGCGCCCGCTGCTGTGAACATCGTTCTGAAGCCCAGCGCCTCCGCGCGCAAGGCGCTGAGGAGCGCGCTGCGCCAGAAGAAGGGCCTGCCCGTCTCGATCGTCCTCACGTTCCAGTCCGCGCGAGGCGGCCGCCCTGTCTCGCGTACCTTCACGCTGACGATCAAGCCGAAGAAGTAGCTGCGCGCGCGGGGCTTGTCGGCCTCATAAACTGGGGGCTCGATGAGCACAGAGGAACAAACCCCGGAGCCAGAGGTCGAGCTGGCAGAGCTTCCTATCCCGACGTCGGAGGACGCCGACGTCGAGGTCGAGCGCGAGCAGGACGCGCCCGAGCCGGCCGAGCTCGATGCCGAGACGCGCGAACGCCGCGACGCCGCGTTGGCGCACGTGCGCAAGCTCGGCGACCCGGTGCTGCGAGCTACCGCGCTTCCGGTGGAGCGTTTCGACGACGCGCTGCGCCTGGAGATCAAGCGCATGGGTGAGCTGATGCACGACGCGCTCGGCGTAGGCCTGGCGGCGACGCAGCTGGGCGTGCTGCATCGCGTGCTCGTCTATCGCGCCTACCCCGAGGACCCGCTGACGGCGATCGTCAACCCGGTGATCGAGTGGCGCAGCGACGAGCTGGAGGCGGCCGAAGAGGGGTGCCTGAGCCTGCCCGGTGTGCACGTCGAGGTCGAGCGCGCGGCGCGTGTACGCGTTCGCGGGCGCGACGAGCACGGCGAGGAGCTGGAAATCGAGACCGAGGGGCTGCCGGCGCGGGTGATTCAGCACGAGGTCGACCACCTCGACGGCATCCTGATTCTCGATCGCATCTCGCGCGAGGCGCGCAAGCAGGCGATGCGCGCGATGCGCGAGGCGCAGGAGACGGCGAACGCCGCCTAGCGGGCCGGCCGCCCTCGCGCCCTTGAGCACCGTCTTCCTCGGCACGAACGACTTCGCCGCGGAGATCCTGCAGCGGCTCGCCGACCGCCCCGAGCACCGACCGTCGCTCGTGCTCACCCGCCCCGATCGACCGCGCGGACGCGGGCGTCGGCTCGCGTCGCCGCCGGTCGCCGAGCGGGCACGCTCGCTCGGCCTGACGCTCGAGCAGCCCGACAGCGTCAACGATCCGCAGACGGTCACGCGGATCGCGGAGGCTGCGCCCGACGCGGTCGTCGTGTGCGCGTTCGGCGCGCTGATCAAGGAGCCGCTGCTCTCGGCGCACGAGTTGCTCAACGTGCATCCGTCGCTGCTGCCGCGCTGGCGCGGCGCCGCGCCGATCGAGCGCGCGATCATGGCCGGCGACACCGAGAGCGGCGTGTCGATCATGCGCCTCACCGCCGGCCTGGACAGCGGTCCCGTCTGCCTCGCCGGCTCGCAGCCGATCGACGAGCACGACACCTACGGCTCGCTCGCCGTGCGCCTGCAGCAGCTCGGCGCCGATCTGCTGCTGAAGGCGCTTGATCGAAAAGCGCAGGGAGGTCCGCTGCGGTTCGCAGAGCAGGACGAGGCCGGGGTGACGTATGCCGAGAAGATCGCCCCGGAGGAGCGCCTGCTGGATCCATCGCGCCCGGCGCACGAGCTGGAGCGCGTCGTACGCGCGCTGAGCCCGCACATCGGCGCGCGTGTGCAGCTGCCCGACGGAACCACCCTGGGCGTGCACGAGGCAAAGCTCGCAAGCGATGTCGAAGGCGACGAGTCAGAGCCCGGCCTGAGCGAGCGCGACGGGCGCCTGCTGCTTGTTTGCGGCGTTGGCGCGCTCGAATTGCTCAGCGTGCAGCCGCCCGGCGGCCGGGCGATGGACGCCGGCTCCTACCTACGCGGGCGCGGCCTGCCCGGCCGGCGGTAGACCGTCGATCATGGGTGTCATGACGGGCACGCCGACGACCGCAATCGCTCCTGCCCGTCGTTGCGCGTTTGCTGTGCTGCGCCGGGTGTTCGAGCACGGCGCGTATGCAGACCTCGCGCTGCAGTCCGAGGCCGCGGGCCTGGATCGCCGCGACCGGGCCCTGGCGATGCGTCTGGCCTATGGCGCCGTGCAGCGCAAGGGGACGCTCGACCACCTGATCGGGGAGCTCGCCGAGCGCCCACCGCAACGCCTGGACCCGCCCGTGCTCGCGGCGCTCCGTCTCGGGCTCTACGAGCTGCTCTACCTGTCGGGATCGCCCGACCGCGCCGTCGTCGCCGACGCGGTCGAGCTGGCAAAGACGCAGGGCAGGGGCGGCCACGGCCTGGTCAACGCCGTCCTGCGCCGCGCTGGGCGCGAAGGCGCAGACGCGCTGCTCGGCGCGCTCGGCGACACGACGCCAGAGCGGGCTGCGGTGAAGCATTCCCATCCGGAGTGGATCGCCCGCCTGTGGTGGGAGCGGCTCGGCGCGGACGGCGCGCGCGCGCTGATGGCCTACGACAACGAGCCCGGCGAGGTGGCGCTGCGCGCGAACACGCTCGTGACCGACGCGGCGACGCTCGCCAGCGACCTGCACGCGACAGCTGTGCCGACGCACCTTGACCCGGGCCTTCCCGAGGCGGTCGTCCTCGACGGTCCGCTGGACGTGCACGACTCGCCGCTGTGGAAGGCGGGCGCCTTTCATGCGCAGTCACGCGCCGCGATGCACGTGGCGCGGGTGCTCGACCCGCGCAGCGGCGAGCGCGTGCTCGACCTGTGCGCCGCGCCGGGCGGCAAGACGACGCACCTCGCGGCGCTGATGGACGGCGGCGGTGAGGTGCTGGCGGTCGAGCGCAACCGCCGTCGCGCGGGAGAGCTCACGCGCACCGCAGCGCGGCTGCACGCCGGCAACGTTCGCGTCGAGGTCGGCGACGCCGCCGCCGATAGGGGCGATCGAAGCTTTGACCGTGTGCTCGTCGATCCACCGTGCTCGGGGCTTGGCACGCTGCAGGCGCGTGCCGATCTGCGCTGGCGGGTGACACCGGCCGCGATCAACGAGATGGCGCAATCGCAGGCGGCGATCCTCGCCGCCGGCGCCAGCGCTCTCCGTCCGGGCGGCGTGCTTGTCTACTCTACGTGCACGATCTCGTCCTCTGAGAACGAGCACGTGGTGACTACCTTTCTGGATTCTCACGCCGACTTCAGCCTCGACGATCTCGCCCCCGAGCTCCCCGACTTTGCCTCGGGTCCGCCCGGCACGGACCGGCGCGATGGCACGGGAATGGCGGGCACGGTGCTGACGCTTCCCCATCGCGACCGCACGGCCGGCTTCTTCATCGCCCGGCTGCGCCGGAGCTGAGCGTGGACAGCGAGCACGACGCGCCGGCCAAGGCCGCCGTCAATCTCGGTCCGCTGTGCCCTCACTGCGGCGAGCCGTGGCTGCGCCCGACCAACCTCCCCGGACGCTACCGCTGCGTCTACTGCCTGCACCGCTTCGAGCTGACGTCGGTGTGCCCCAACTGCGGCGAGCACTCGACGATCGTGCGGATGTCCTCCACCGCCGTGATGAAGTGCAATCACTGCGGCGACTCCATGCTGCAACCCATATGAGCCGCGGCCGGTTCGGACACGCGCGATGAGCGATCTGGCGCGCGAGCTGCTGGGCGGTGTGCGCGTGGCGCCGTCGATCCTGTCGGCAGACTTCGGCAGGCTGCGCGAGCAGGTGGGCGAGGTGCTGGCGGCGGGGGCACGGGTCATTCACGTGGACGTGATGGACGGACACTTCGTGCCGCCGATCACCGTCGGGCCGCTGGTCGTGGAGGGGCTGGCCGAGCAGGCGCGCGAGGCGGGGGCGATGCTCGACGTGCACCTGATGATCGAGCGCCCCGAGCGCCACGTCGAGGACTTCGTCAAGGCGGGAGCGGACTCGGTGACCTTTCACGCGGAGGCCACGCCGCACGTCGCGTACGCCGCGAGCATCGTGCGCGACCTCGGCGCGTTTGTCGGCGTGGCGATCAATCCGGGCACACCGGTCGGCGCGCTCTCGGAGATCGGCGACGCGATCGACATGGCGCTGTGCATGACCGTCAATCCCGGCTGGGGTGGGCAGGCGTTCATCGAGCACTCGCTCGACAAGCTACCGCGCGTGCGAGCGATCGTCGGCGATCGCGTGGCGGTGCAGGTCGATGGCGGGATCGCCCCGGATACGGCGCCGGCCTGCCGCTCGGCGGGCGCCAACGTGTTTGTCGCCGGGTCGGCGATCTTCGGCGCAGCGGATCCGGCGGAGGCCTACCGCGCGATCGCCGACGCCGTGCAGGCGAGCTGACGCTAGAGCGCCGCGCGTGTCTCGAGCTGGCGCGTGCCCTGCCGGTACAGCAAGGTGAGAGCGAGCGCCAGCACGGCGGTCGCGCCCGCGTAGCCGACCTCCGCGCGCAAGAGCTGTTCGGAGATCGCCGGCAGCAGCATCCACACGACGAACAGCGCGGCGGCGAGCAGCCAACAGCCGGCCGCAGCGCGCACGCGGTCGCGCGCTAGCGCGGCCTGGTTGAGCGCTCCCGAGCAGAGATGCAGGCCCATGCCAATGCCGATCAGCGCCAGGCCGGTGCCTTTGTAGGCGTAGTGCTGGCCGAAGAAGACGTGGCGCATGGCGAACGGACCGACGACGAGCAGCGCGAGCGAGACGACGGCTGCGAAGGCGAGGATCGCCAGCACGGTCGTGCGGATCGCCCGTGCGAACGCCTCGTGGCCCGCGGTTGCCTCCAGGCCCGTGAGGTGCGGCAGCAGCGAGGTCTGAATCGCCTGAAACAGCTGCAGCGGGGCGCGCGCGATCAGCAGCACGTTGAACACGATCCCCGCCAGCGCTCGGTGGGTCGCCGTCGCGTCGACGGTCAGCACGGCGGCGTTCAGCAGCGTCTGCTCGGACAGCATGATTCCCGAGACCCATACCGCGAAGCCGCCGCCGCGGCGCAGCGACAGGTCTGCGTGCGCGGCGGTCTCCTGGACGCCCTCGGTGCCCGGGCCGGCGAGCGCCGCGTCGGCCTCGTCGACGGTGATCACGGCGGCTAGCGCGTGCTCGTGTCCGCCGCCGGGCTCCTGCGCTCCGCGCGCGCGCTCGGCGCGCGTGCGGGCGAACGCCGCCGGGACGACGACCAGCGACACGAACGGCGCGGCGGCGATGCCCAGCGCGACCGCCGTCTGCCCGCTGGCGATGCCGATCGCCACGGCGATCGCGAAGGCGATGCGCGAGACCGACTCCATCAGCACGAGGCCGCCGAACAGGCCGAAACGCTGATGCCCGGCCAGCCAGCCGCGCGCGAAGTAGCTGGCGGCGTAGGCGAGCGTGCCGACGACGAGCACGTCGTACAGCGCGCCCTGGCGTTCGAAGACGTCGTTTACGAGCTTGTCGTGCAGCGCCAGCGCCACCGCCAGGAAGATCAGCGCGAACGCGGCCTGGATCAGCATCGGCACGCGCAGCGTGTGCTGGACCTGGCCGCGCGCGCGGCGTTCGGCGATCGTGCGCGAGAGCAGCTGTTCGATCGGCCGATAGATCACCGAGATGATCACGAACATGACCGACCACAGCAGGTCGATGCGCTTGGCCGACTGTTCGCCGAGCACGTGGCTGGCGATCGAGAAGTAGGCGAACGTCAGCAGCCCGGTCGAGGCGATGCCGATCGAGAGGATCCGCGCCCCGCTTCCGTAGGAGCGTTGCCGCCGTTCGCCGCCTTGCGCGCTCACGGAGACGCGTCGGCCATCTACAGGCGCACGAGCAGCATCGTCCACGGAAACGGCGAGCGCAGCTCGACGACCGCGCCGTGCTGTTCGAGCAGGCGCGCGAACGAGCGCTTGGACCAGTGGTTCAGATGCCCGGGGGTGTTGCCGAGCTGGCCGAGGTAGGCGCCCCGGGCCATGTTCAGCATGCGCCACAGCGGCTCGCGCGGCACGGAGACGAGCAGGTGGCGCTCGGCGCAACGCGCCATCTCGGCGACGGTGTGCTCGGGGTCGGGCACGTGCTCGAGCACCTCGATCGCCGTCGCCACGTCGAACTCGTCCTCGGCGAAGGGAAGATCCTCGGCGGGCATCGTGCGGTACTCCAGGTTCGGCGCTTGGCGTTGTGACCAGCCGGCCTGGATCGACTCCTCCTCGAGGTCGATGCCGACCACGCGCGTCGCCGGCATGCTCAGCGCCCAGCGATGCACGAGCACGCCCTCGCCGCAGCCGACGTCCAGCAGCGAGCGCGGCTCGGCGCGCTCCATCAGCTCGTCCAGCGTGTGCTCGAAGGAGCCCATCAGGCGCCGAACGACGGGGTTGGTCGAGCCGTACTTGTCGTAGGTGTTGCCGGTGACGACGCCGTCGTCTGAGACGGTGACGCCGCTCATAGTCGCACCGCCTCCTCGCGCTCGGGACCGTCGGCCGGCGGTTCGGTCGGCGGCGCCGCGGCCTCGCGCTCGGCCGTGCGGCGCTCGCCCGGTTCGTAGTGCGACGGCGCGACGCCGAGCTCGAGCTCGATGCGCCGCACGCGCTCGAAGGTCTTCTGCGTCATCACGCGCTGCGCGGCGAGCAAATCGCCGATCACGCCGAGTGCGAACAGCACCACGGCGGCGATGAACAGTACGGCGCCGAGGATCAGCGACTGCACGTGGCCCTTGCCGTTGCCTTCGGTGTAGGAGACCGCGAAACGCACCCACACGCCGATTGACACCAGGCCGATCAGGATCGCCAGGCTCCAGAACACGCGCAACGGCTCGTACTGGGCGTAGATGCGGAAGATCGACAGCGAGTTGCGCCGCACGTAGGCGCCCATCGAGGGGAACAGGCGCGACTCGCGCGTCTTCGGATTGGTGCGGATCGGGACGTGGTCGATCGCCACGAGCAGCTTGCCCGCCTGGATGATCGTCTCCAGTGTGTAGGTGAATTTCGACACGACGAGCATCTGGATCGCCGCCTCGCGGTTATATGCGCGAAAGCCCGATGTGGTGTCGGGGACCGAGGTCGAGGAGGCCTGGCGCACGACCCACGAGCCCAGTCGCTGCAGCGTCTTCTTCAGCGGCGAGAAGTGCTCGATGCCCGTCACCTCGCGATCGCCGACGACCATGTCCGCGCGGCCCTGCACGATCGGCGCGACGAGCCGCGCGATGTCGGGGCCGTAGTACTGGTTGTCGGCGTCCGTGTTGACGATCACGTCGGCGCCGAGCTTCAGCGCGGTGTCGATGCCCGCCTGAAAGCCGGTGGCGAGCCCCTTGTTGTTGGTCAGGCGCACGAGGTGCTCGACGCCGTGCGCGCGCGCGACGGCGACGGTGTCGTCGGTCGAGCCGTCGTCGACGATCAGGCGCTCGACCACGTCGAAGCCCTCCACGACCCGGGGAAGGTCCGCGAGCGTCTGAGGCAGCTGGTCTGCCTCGTTGAAGCAGGGGATCTGGATGATGAGCTTCATGTCGAGAGATGCCTGAGCTTCATCGGCGAGATTGCCTAGACTTGGCTTCCGGCAGTATCCCAAAGCGCAGACCGCGATCCCCGCGCTGGGCGCGCGGGCAGCGCCGGAGCCGGCGCCAGCCGGCCGAGTCTCGATGGAAAGCGCGACGCTCACCCGGTTTGGCCCGGGCTCGATCCGGCTAGGGCCGCTTCGTGCGTTGCGGGGCGCGGCCTGGGCGAAGATCGCCTTCGCGGCGATGTGCGTCGGCGCGCTGATCGGCTACTTCGCCTTCCCCACGTACCCGACGTACGACTCCTTCTACGCGCTGCTGTGGGGGCGCGACCTGCTGCACGCCCACCTGCCCGACTTCCACGTCTACCGCGGCCCGACCGAGCATCCGCTGGCGATCGCCTTCGGCGCGCTGTGCTCGCTGTTCGGCGAGGGCGGCGCGCGCCTGATGGTGCTCGGCTCGATCGCTTCGTTCGTCGCGCTCGTCGCCGGGCTGTACCGGCTCGGACGACTGTGCTTCGGCCCGGTCGTCGGCGTCGTCGCCGGGCTGCTCGTGCTCAGCCGCTTCTTCTTGGAGAACCTCGCCGCGCAGGGCTACCTGGACATCTCCTACGTGGCGCTGATCGTCTGGGCGGTCGTGCTGGAGGTCGAAAAGCCCCGCCGCGGCACGCCGGTGCTCGTCACGCTGGCCGCCGCCGGACTGCTGCGACCGGATGCATGGGTGCTGGCGGGCGTCTACTGGCTGTGGTGCTCGTGGCGCGCAGGCAACCGCACCCGCCTGAAGTACATGGCGATCGCGGCGATCGGCCCGGTCGTGTGGGTGCTCGTCGACCTGATCGTCACGGGCAAGCCGTTCTACTCGCTGAGCTCCACGGCCGGTCTGGCGCAGGAACTCGGACGTACGCAGGGGATCGCGAACGTGATCGCCTCCCTGTGGACGTTCTCCGTGCGCATCGACAAGCTGCCGGTGCTGCTGGGGGCGCTTGCGGGCATACCGCTTGCCATCTGGCTGACCCCGAGGCGCGCGCTGACGCCGCTGGCCGCGCTCGTGCTGCTGCTCGGCGTGTTCGTGCTGGAGGGTGCGGCCGGAGCTTCGGTGATCGACCGCTACCTGATGGGCGCGGCGATCATGCTGCTGCTGTTCTGCGCGGTGGCGATCGGCGGCTGGGCGATGCTCGAGCGGGGCACGCTGATGCGCCGCGTGTGGATGGGCTTCGCCGCGCTGCTCGTGGCCTACGGCACGGTCTCGGCGGCGACGACGCTGAGCCTGAGCAGCCTGCAGAACACGCTCGCCTATCACGAGGAATTCCACAAGGGCCTGGCGGTCGCGCTGCGTGCGCCGGCGGTCGAGCGCGAACTGCGCCGCTGCCCGCTGTTGACGCTGCCCAACAACAAGCTGATCCCCGACGCGCGCTGGATCCTCGACACGGTCGGCCAGCACGACATCGTCGCGCGCAGCCAGGCGCGCGCTGACGTCAAGAAGGGCTCGCACGCGCTGCAGAAGCGCATCCTCCGTGGCAGCGTCGCCGTGTACCCGCTTGGCAGCGCGGTGTTCTACGAGGCGATCGTCGATGTCGGCGACGACGCGCGCGACCAGATCCCGCAGAGTGGCTACAGACGCATCTTCACGAGCCGTTACTACGCGATCTATGGCAACTGCTGAGCTCCCGCGCCGGTGGGCGTGGCCGGCGCTGGCGGTGGTGCTCGCGGGCGGCCTGGCGCTGCGCCTGTGGGGCGTCGCGCAGGGGCTGCCCTACGCGTACAACGCCGACGAGGCCGACCACTTCGTGCCGAAGGCCGTGCAGATGTTCGCGCACGGCCTGAACCCGCACTACTTCGCCAATCCGCCGGCCTTCACGTACGTCCTGCACTACCTGTTCGCGGTCGCCTACGGCGGCGGGGCGGGCGTCAGCCACGCGCTGGCCTTTCACCCGAGCGAGGTCTACACGCTCGCGCGCGTCGCCGCGGCGGTCCTGGGGGTGCTCGCGCTGTGGCTGCTGTACGCCACCGGCGCGCGGTTGTTCGGACGCGCGGTAGGACTGCTCGCGGCGGCGATCGAGGCGGTTGCCTTCCTGCCGGTCTTCTACTCGCATCTGGCGCTCAACGACGTGCCGACGCTCGCGCCGCTGACGCTGTCGCTGCTCGGCAGCGCCGGCGTCCTGAGCAAGGGCCGTCGTCGCGACTACGCGCTGGCGGGCGTCGGGCTCGGGCTTGCGTGCGCGAGCAAGTACACGGCGGGAATCGCGATCGTGCCGTTCGTCGCGGTCGCCGCCGCGCGCTATCTCGACGGCGGCGCACACGCAGGGCGCGATGCACTCGCGGGAATCGCGATCTGCGCCGCGGCTGCGCTGCTGGCGTTCTTGATCGCCAATCCATACTCGCTGCTGGACTACGCGGGCTTTCACCGCGAACTCGTGCACCAGTCCACACTGTCCTCGGCATCGCAGGGCAAGCTCGGCGCGCCGCGCGAGGGCGGACTGGCCTACTACCTGTGGTCGCTGACATGGGGGCTCGGTTGGCTGCCGGCGATCGCGGCGCTCGGCGGCGCGATCGTGATCTGGCGCCGCGGCCAGCGCTATGGCTGGATGCTCGTTCCCGCGCCGCTGCTGTTCCTCGCGTTCATGGGCCTGCAGGGGCGCTACTTCGGGCGCTGGCTGCTGCCGGTGTTCCCGCTGCTGTGCCTGCTCGCAGCTGTGTTCGTGCTGTGGGGCGCCGACCGGCTGGCCGGCGTTGCGGGCCGGGCTTTCTCGCGGCGCCGCGGCGCAGAGGCGACGACCGGCGACGCGATGCCCGGCGGCGGCGCATCGCCGCGTCGGCGGCTGGGAATTGCCCTCGCGGCGTTGCTAGGCGCCGCCGTGCTGGCGCAGGGACTGGTGTTCAGCGTTCACTCGGGCTTGGTTCTCTCGCGCGCGGACACGCGCAACGTGACGCGCACGTGGATGGTCGCCAACGTGCCGGCGGGGACGAAGATCGTCGCCGAGCCGGTCTCGCCCGACGCGTGGGCGCGCGAACGCACGCCGGGCGCGTCGGCGGGCGCCGGCGTCTATCGCTGGAGCAAGTACCCGTCGATGCTGTCGCGCATCTCGCCGTCGGGGCAGCTGCTGAGCAGCGGCTTCAGCGTGGTCGGCATCGAGAACTACGAGCGCACGCTCAGCCCGGCGCTGCTCGGCTACTACCGGCGCCACGGCTACTGCGTCGTCGTCAGCGGCTCCACGCAGTACGGGCGCGCCTTCGCCGACCCGCGCGAGGCGCCGCTGGCGATCGCCTACTACCGCGCGCTGCGCTCGCAAGGGGAAGCGATCTTTCGCGCCTCCCCTTACGCTCGCGGCAAGCGCCCGGTCGCCTTCGGCTTCGACTGGAGCTTTGACTACTACCCGCTGGCCTACCACCGGCCGGGCCCGACGATGACCGTCTATCGCCTGCACGGGGGCCGGTGCGGGCGCTGAGCAGGGTTATCCTCATGACAGACATGCCGATCAGCATCGACACCGACACGGCGCACCTGGCGCGAGCGATCGAGCTCGCGCAGAAGGGCACGGGCGCGGTCAAGCCAAACCCCGTCGTCGGCGCTGTGGTGGCGCGCGGGGAGCAGGTGGTCGGCGAGGGCTGGCACGAACGCTTCGGCGCGGCCCATGCCGAGGTCAACGCGATCGAGGCGTGCGGCGTGCAGGATCTCACCGACGCGACCCTGTACGTGTCGCTGGAGCCGTGCTGTCACGAGGGCAAGACGCCGCCATGCACCGACGCGATCCTCGCGGCGGGCATCAAGCGCGTCGTCGTCGCCTCCGACGATCCCACCGAGAAGGCCTCCGGCAGGGGGCTTGGCATCCTGCGCGACGAAGGCGTCGAGGTGGTCGTCGCCGAGGGGCAGCTGGCGGCTCGCGCGAGGCTGCTCAACCAGGCATTTCGCAAGCACGCGCGCGTCGGGCGCCCGTGGGTGCTGTTCAAGTCGGCGATGACGCTCGACGGCAAGGTGGCGACGCGCACGGGCGACTCAAAGTGGATCAGCGGCGAGGACAGCCGCGCGCTCGCGCACGAGTGGCGCGCGTCGGTGGACGCCGTCGTCGTGGGCATCGGCACGGCGCTGGCGGACGATCCGCAGCTGACGGCTCGTCCGGACGGCACGCCGGCCGAGCCGCCCTACCAGCCGCGCCGCGTCGTCTTCGACACGCTCGCGCGCCTGCCGCCGAGCTCGCAGCTGGTCGCGGCGGCCGGCGAGATACCGCTCACCGTGGTCGTCTCGCGCGCGGCCGCGCGCGCCGACACGGATGCGCTGGAAGCCGCCGGGGCGCAGGTGCTGGTGGCGACGGGAGAGAACGAGCCGGCGCGCGTGCGCTCGGCGCTTGAGCAGCTCGGCACGATGGGCGTGGCCTCGCTGCTGCTGGAGGGCGGCCCGCATCTGGCGGGCGCCTTCCTCGACGCCGGCGAGATCGACGAGGTGCGGCTGTTCCTCGCGCCGCTGCTGCTCGGTGGCAGCGCCGCGCGCGATCCGCTGGAGGGAATGGGCGTGGAGCAGATCTCCGAGGCGATGCGCGCGCTGACCTGCGACTGCGAGCGCATCGGCGAGGACCTGTTGATCTCCGCGCGGCTGCGTGAGTGGTGAGCGGCGCGAGCTCCAGGAGGATGGCTTTCCAGCCGATTATGAGAGCGATGGAGTTCGCGAGATGTTCACGGGTCTGATCGCCGACATCGGCACTTTGACCGAGCTGCGGCGAGACGACGCGGGCGCGCGGCTGCGCGTCTCGACGACGCTGGCCGATCGGCTCGGCGAGGGCGACTCGATCGCGGTCAACGGCGTCTGCCTGACGGCATCGGACGTGCGCGAGGGCAGCTTCGCCGCCGATGCGATGGGCGAGACCCTGATGCGATCCTCGCTGGGGGAGCTGCAGACGGGGTCGCCGGTCAACCTGGAGCTGGCGCTGCGCGCCGAGGATCGTCTCGGCGGCCACGTCGTGCAGGGGCATGTCGACGCCACGGGCACCGTCTGCGGCGTCGCCGAGGACGGGATCGCGCGCGTGCTGGAGATCGAGCTCGATGCGCGGCTGGAGCGCTATCTGGTGGAGAAGGGCTCGGTCGCGATCGACGGCGTCAGCCTGACCGTCAGCGCGCTGCACGAGCGCGGCTTCGCCGTGTCGCTGATCCCCGAGACCTTGCGCCGCACGACCCTCGGCGGGGTCGTGCGAGGCGCGCGCGTGAACATCGAGGTCGACGTCCTTGCCAAGCACGTAGAGCGACTGATCGGCGCGCGGTCCGCCGCTCTCGTGGGCGAGCGGGCGTCGTGAGCGACAGCCCGGAGGTCGGCCAGCGCACGACGACGCCTTTCGCGACGATCGAGGAGGCGCTCGAGGAGATCCGGCGCGGGCGGATGGTCGTGGTGTGCGACGACGAGGACCGCGAGAACGAGGGCGACCTGGTGATGGCGGCGCAGCTGGTGACGCCGGAGGCGATCAACTTCATGGCCAAGGAGGCGCGCGGCTGGATCTGCCTCGCGCTGACGCCCGAGCGTTGTGAGGAGCTCGGCCTGGAGCTGATGACCGCGAAGAACGAGTCGGCCCTGCAGACGCCGTTCACGATCACGATCGAGGCGCGCCACGGAGTGACGACGGGCGTCTCCGCGCACGATCGCGCGCACACGATGCAGGTGGCCGTGGACCCGAACACCAGGCCCGACGACCTCACCCAGCCGGGGCACGTCAACCCGCTGAAGGCCAAGCCCGGCGGCGTGCTCGAGAGAACCGGCCACACCGAGGCGAGCGTCGACCTGGCTCGCCTGGCGGGACTGGTGCCGGCGGGTGTGATCTGCGAGGTGATGAACGAGGACGGCTCGATGGCGCGCGTGCCCGATCTGGCCGAGTACTGCGAGCGCCACGACTTGAAGATGGTGACGATCGCTGATCTGATCGCCTACCGCCGGCGCAACGATCGGCTGATCGAGCGCATCGTGGAGACGCGGCTGCCGACGACGTTCGGCGACTTCCAGGCGCTCGGCTATCGCTCGATGGTCGACGACAAGCACCACGTCGCGCTGGTCAAGGGCGACGTCGCCGGCAAGGCCGACGTGCTCGTGCGCGTGCACTCGGAGTGCCTCACCGGCGACGTGTTTCACTCGCTGCGCTGCGACTGCGGCGAGCAGCTGGAGTCGGCGCTCTCGATGATCGAGCGCGAGGGCGAGGGGGTGCTGCTGTACCTGGCGCAGGAGGGCCGCGGGATCGGCCTGCTGAACAAGCTGCGCGCCTATCGCCTGCAGGAGGACGGGCTGGACACGGTCGAGGCCAACGAGCGGCTGGGCCTGCCGGCAGACCTGCGCGACTATGGGATCGGCGCGCAGATCCTCGCCGACCTGGGGCTGTCCTCGATACGCATCCTCACCAACAACCCGAAGAAGATCCGCGGCCTGGAGGGCTATGGCCTGTCGGTCAGCGCGCAGATCCCGATCGAGCACGCGCCCAACGCGCACAACGAGGACTACCTGCGCACGAAGGCCCAGCGCATGGGCCACACGCTCCATCACCAGGGCTTGAACCTCGACGAGGAGCTGCTGCACGCCGAGCGCGAGCACGATCGCGCGGCGGGCGAGCGCCGGCGCGGGGATCGGCGCGGTAAGTGAGCGACGCCTACGCGATCGTGCTCGGGCGCTTCTACGGGGAGCTGGCCGAGCGGCTGCTGGCGGGCGCCAATGCCGCCTTCGCCGAGGATGGCGGACTCGCCGTCGAGGTGTTCGACGTTCCCGGGGCCTTCGAGCTGCCGCTCGCGGCGAGCTACGCGGCGCGCTCGGGGCGCTTTGCCGGCGTCGCGTGCCTGGGCGCGGTGATCCGCGGCGAGACCGATCACTACGACTTCGTCTGCGCCGAGACCGCGAGCGGGATCATGCGCGTGCAGCTGGACACGGGCGTGCCGTGCGCCTTCGGCGTGCTCACGTGCGCGACGATGGAGCAGGCGCTGGCGCGCACCGGTGGCGACAAGCGCGACCAGGGCCGCCACGCCGCCGAGGCGGTGCTGGCGATGGCGGCGCTGCGGCGACGGCTGAGCTCGCCATGACAGCCACCGCGCGATCGATCTCAGGACCCCGATAGGGGTCCTCATCGAAGAAACCATCTAGACTGCGCGCGATGGCAAAGGTATGTCACAGCTGCGGCAAGGGGCCGGCGTTCGGTCAGAGCCGCAGTCACTCGATGGTCGCGACCAAGCGGCGCTTCGATCCGAACCTGCAGAAGGTGAGGATCATCGTCGGCAAGGCGCCGCGGCGCGTCTACGTGTGCACGCGCTGTCTGAAGGCCGGCAAGGTGCTGAAGGCCGTCTAGGTCGATCGATCGTCCGCGGGACGGCGTCCCGGCGGCGGGCCGCCCGGTGAAGGTGATAGAGGTTTCTGAGTGACCGATACGAATCTGGTGCGCTTTCGCGCTGCCGTCGCCGGCGCGCTGGCCCACCTGGAATCGCGCCGACAGGAGGTCAACGACCTCAACGTGTTCCCCGTCGCCGACGGTGACACAGGCGACAACATGACGCTGACGCTGCGTGCGGTGCTCGACGAGCTCGACCGCCTGATGGGCGCTGACGCCTCGCGCACGATCGACGAGATCGGCCGCGAGGAGATCGTGCAGTCGGTCGCGCGCGCGGCGCTGCTCGGCGCGCGCGGCAACTCCGGCGTGATCCTCTCGCAGCTGATCCGCGGCGCGGCGGAGGAGCTCGTCTCCCGCCCCGGCCAGCTGATCGACGCGACGCTGATCGGCGCGGCGCTGGCAAAAGCCGCCGACAGGGCCTACTCGTCGGTGCGCGACCCCGCCGAGGGAACGATGCTGACGGTGGCACGCGAGATGGCGCACAAGATCGTCACCGACGTCGCGCACAGCCCCGAGAACCCACGGCTCGGCCCGGCGACCGAGCGAAGCGAGCAGGACGAACTGATCGCCGCTGCGCTCGAGCGCGCGGTGATCGCCGGTCAGGACTCCGTCAAGCGCGGCCCCGAGCTGCTGGCCGCGCTGCGCGACGCGGGCGTGGTCGACGCCGGCGGGTACGGGCTGACGATCATGTTCGCCGGCGTCGTCGCTGCGCTGCGCGGAGACGAGCCGCCCGAGCTCGACCACCATGCACCGGCGCGCATCAGCCACCCCGAGCACTGCTCGAGCACGTATCGCTTCTGCACCAACTTCGCCGTCACCGGCCGCGACCTCAGCCCGGGCCACTTCATCGAACCGTTGGAGGAGCTCGGCGACTCGGTGCTCGTCGTCGGCGACTCGCGGACGCTGAAGGTGCACCTGCACACCGACGACCCTGAGCTGGCCACGGAGATGTTCGCGAGCGTCGGCGAGGTCTCGCGCCTGGATGTCGCCGACATGCGACTTCAGGTGCAGGAGCGCGACGCGCGGCTGGCCGAGGCCGCGGCGGGCGACCGTCATGCCAACGGCGCACACCCGGCGTACAGCGCCAACGGCCACATGTCACACGCCGACAACGGCACGGCGCAGGCCAATGGCCGCGCAGGCGGGCCGGCCGACGTCGCCGCGCAGGCGCCGAGGGCGCGCTGCGGCGCGCTCGCCGTCGTCAGCGGCGCGGGGCTGGCGGAGATGTTTCGCGAGCTCGGCGTGCAGACGCTCGACGGCGGCCCGACGCTGAACCCGTCGACCTACGACCTGCTCGCGGCGATCCACGAGGTCCCCGCCGAGGAGGTCATCGTGCTGCCCAACAGCGCCAACGTGATCATGGCGGCCGAGCACGCGGCGCAGCTGTCGGACAAGGAGGTCTCGGTGGCGCTGACGACCAGCCAGCAGGCGGGCCTTGCCGCGGCCGTGGCGCTGGCGCCGGATCGCTCGGTCGAGGAGAACGCGCAGGCGCTGAAGGAGGCGCTGACGCGCGTGCGCACCGGCGCCGTCGCGCCCGCCGCACGCGACGACGCGCAGGGACGCTTCAGCCGCGGCGACGCGGTCGGCTTCCTCCAGGACGAGGTGCTCGCCTGGGGCGACCCCAGCGAGACGCTGCAAACGATCCTGCAAGCGCTCGCAGCCGGCGACGGCGAGATGGGAGAGCCGGAGCTGATCAGCGTGCTCGCCGGCGAGGACGCTCCGCTGGGGCTCGGCGAAATCGAGGGAATGGTCAACGGGGGAGTCGAGCTGGAGCTGCGCCAGGGCGGCCAGCCGGCCTACTGGTGGCTGCTCGCCGCCGAGTAGTCGAGCTTACGACCGCCGCCACGATCATCATCCGCGCGCAATGCCCGCGACGAGGACCACCACGCCTGCCGAGACGCGCGTGAGAGCGGCGGCGGGGCAGGCCGACGGGCCGCTGCGCGCGTTTGCCGACAAGCGAGCGCTGAGCCGCGAGGAGATGTCTGGCGCCGCCGTGCGCTGGCCGCGTCCCGAGCGCTTGCGCGAGCCGCTCGCGCTGCCGGCGGGCAAGCTCGCGGACGCGATGCAGACGCTCGGGCTGACGACCGTCGGCGAGCTGCTCGAGCACCTGCCGCGCGACAGCCGCGAGGCGCGCACGGTGGCCGACCTTGCGCCCGGCGAGCAGGCCACCGTCGCCGTGCAGGTGCGTGCGATCTCCGCGCGGCCGGTGCGCCGCCGCGGCATGCGCCCGCTCGTGCAGGCTACCGTGCACGACGCGACCGGCAGCATGCGCGCGACCTTCTTCAACCAGCCCTGGCTCGTCGAGCGCTACCCGCCGGGCACGCAGCTGCTGCTGCACGGCAAGGCGGACGAGCGCGGCGGCTTTCGCGTCTCCCATCACGCGATCGGCGCGCAGCTGGCGCTCGCCGACGACGACGCGCCCGACGCGCACGACGACTCGCCCGCGGGAGCCGCAGAGCGCCCCGCCGCCGCGCGCGCGGCCGGCGCCGCGGGCCGCGCGGTCGCCCACTATGCGGCCAGCGAGGGCGTCAGCTCGACGCAGATCCTCACGCTCGTGCAGGGCGTCAGGGAGCGGCTGGCCGACGTGCCCGAGCCGCTTGCCGCATCGACGCGAGTGGCCG
The DNA here is from genome assembly GCA_035995645.1 of Solirubrobacteraceae bacterium. Lineage (GTDB taxonomy): Bacteria > Actinomycetota > Thermoleophilia > Solirubrobacterales > Solirubrobacteraceae > Palsa-744. The sequence goes on along the minus strand of DASYKG010000072.1, from coordinate 8,194 downwards.
AAGGGCTGCCCGACCGCGCGAGCGCGCTCGCGGCGATGCACTTCGCCCGCGGCGAGCGCGACAGCGAGCACGGCCGCGGGCGTCTGGCTTTCGACGAGCTGCTGCTGACCCAGCTGGTGTTCCTGCACCGGCGGGCTCGCCGCAGCGAGCAGGAGACGGCGCACGCGCTCAGCGAGCCGCCGCAGATGAGCGCACGCTGGCTGGCCGAGGGGCTGCCGTTTGCGCTGACCGGCGACCAGCGACGTGCGATCGAGCAGATCGACGCCGATCTCGCCGGCACACGTGCGATGCAGCGCCTGCTGATGGGTGAGGTCGGAAGCGGCAAGACGGTCGTGGCCCTGTACGCGATGCTGCGTGCGGTCGAGCACGGCCATCAGGCCGCGCTGATGGCGCCGACGGAGACGCTCGCCGAACAGCACTTCGCGACGATCCAGCGGCTGATCGGCGCCGAGCCGGTCGCCTGCGCGCTGCTCACCGGCTCCACCGCCGCGCGACGGCGCGCGGATACGCTCGGCAAGCTCGCAAGCGGCGAGCTGTCACTCGTCCTCGGCACGCACGCGCTGATCGAGCCGGACGTCGCGTTCGCGTCGCTGGCGGTGGCGGTGGTCGACGAGCAGCATCGCTTCGGCGTGCGCCAGCGCGCCGCACTGCACGCCAAGGGGGCGCCGCACACGCTGCACATGACGGCAACGCCGATCCCGCGCACGCTCGCGCTCGCCGGCTACGGCGACCTGGACACGAGCACGCTGCGCGAGCTGCCGCGCGGCAGGCAGCCGATCGACACGCGCATCGTCGCCGGCGAGCGCGCGCGCGCTCGCGCCTACGACGAGCTTCGCGAGCAGCTGCGCTCCGGACGCCAGGCGTTCGTCGTGTGCCCGCTGATCGACGAGGAGCCGGCCAGCGGCGACGGGCAGGAGGGGCCGGCGAGCGGCGTCGGCGACCTCCGTGCGGCGACCGCCGAGCTCGAGCGTCTGCGCAAGGGCGAGCTGCGCGGCTATCGCCTCGTGCTGCTGCACGGCGGCATGCGACCGCGCGAGAAGCAGCAGGCGATGGCGGCTTTCGCCGACGGAGAAGCCGACGTGCTCGTCGCCACGACGGTCATCGAGGTGGGAATCGACGTGCCCAACGCGACGGTCATGCTCGTGGAGAACGCCGAGCGCTTCGGCATCTCCCAGCTGCACCAGCTGCGCGGGCGGATCGGGCGCGGCGAGCACCGCGCCAGCTGCCTGCTGATGGGGCCCCCCGGCGCGGCGCGGCTGCGCGCGCTGGCCGAGCACTCCGACGGCTTTGCCCTGGCGGAGATCGACCTCGAGCTGCGCAGCGAGGGCGAGCTGGTGGGCACGCGCCAGTCGGGCCTGCGCCAGTTCAAGGTCGCGCAGCTGCCACAGGATGCGCCGCTGCTCGAGCGCGCGCGGGCGCGCGCCGAGGCGCTGGTCGCGTCCGACCCCGAGCTGCGCGAGCCGGAGAACGCCCTGCTCGGCGATCTGCTGCGGCGCAGCTTCGGCGCCGAGGCGCTTGACCCGATACCCGCCTGACGCATGCGCGTGATCGCGGGCGACCTCGGCGGCAGGCACATCCAGGCGCCGAGCGGCCGGGTCACACGCCCGACATCCGATCGCGTGCGCGAGGCGCTGTTCGCGATGCTCGAGGACATCGGCGGGGCGAGCGTGCTCGACGTGTTCGCCGGCAGCGGCGCGCTGGGCATCGAGGCGCTCTCGCGCGGCGCCGCCGACGCTGTGTTCGTGGAGCGCGACGCGCTGGCGCTGCGCGTGCTGCGGGCGAATCTCGCCTCGCTTGAGCTCGCCGCGCCGAGGGCGCGAGTGCGCCGCTCCGACGCCTTGGCGGCGCTCCGGAGCGCACGGCGGCGTAAAGAGACATACGATCTGATCTTCATCGACCCCCCCTACGCCCAGGCGCGCGACTGGGGGAACGAGCTCTCGGTGGTTCTGCCGCCGCTGCTTGCAACGGCGGCACGCGTGGTCGTCGAGAGCGATCGGCGGATGCCGCTTCAGCTCGACATGCAGGTCGAGCGGGAACGGCGCTATGGCGACACAACGATCAGGATCCACTCCCATCAATGACCCCATCTGAGAAGTCGATAGCCGTGTGCCCGGGCTCGTATGACCCGATCACCAACGGACACCTCGACGTGATCAGGCGAGCCGCACGCCTGTACGACGAGGTCGTCGTCGCGGTCGTCAACCGCTCGGTGCGCAAGAACCAGGCGCTGTTCGGCATCGACGAGCGGATGGGCTTCATCGAGCGCGCGATCGCCGACCTCGACGGCGTCCGCGCGGAGCCGTTCTCGACGCTCGTCGTGGAGTTCGCCAAGCACGTCGGCGCCCGCGCGATCGTCAAGGGACTGCGCGCGATCTCCGACTTCGAGTACGAGCTGGAGATGAACCAGCTCAACCGCCGCCAGGATCCCGAGATAGAGTCCGTTTACCTGATGGCCAGCCCGCAGTACAGTTTTCTGTCGTCCAGCGGCGTCAAGGAGCTCGCCACGTTCGGGGGTAAGATCGATGATCTCGTACCCGACGAGGTGGCTCGACGCTTGCAGGAAGAGCTGAAGCGCTGACGAAATGGGACGTGACTCGTGATCTGCAACTCGATTGAAGGCCCCGCTGGGCCGACGATCGCGCACCGCTAGCCCGCACACATGGACGTTCTCGTACTCATAGACAAGCTCGACGACTTGGTGCACAACGCCAAGCCCGTGCCCCTGACCGATCAGGTGCGCGTCGACAAGGAGGAGATCTACGACATCCTCGACCAGATGCGTGCGACGATCCCCGAGGAGATCAAGCAGGCGCGGTGGATCGTCAAGGAGCGCCAGGAGATGCTCGCGGAGGCCAAGAAAGAGGCCGAGCGGATCATCAAGGACGCACGCGAGCGTCAGGAGCGCCTGGTCGGCGAGGAGGAGGTCACCAAGCAGGCCGAGCGCGCCGCCGAGGACATCGTCGAGGACGCTCGCGCACGCGAGCGCGAGATCAGGCTCGGCGCCGAGGACTACGCCGACGAGATCCTCAACACGCTGGAGGTCAACCTCTCCAAGTTCATCGCCGCAGTCCAGCGCGGCCGCGAGCGGCTGCAAGGCAAGGACGAACCCGCCGAAGTCGGCTGATCGTCGAGCGGCCGCGCAGGCCCGCTCGCGCGCACTTCGTTGGATAGGGTCCGCGCGGTGGACGCTGAGCAGGTCAGATACAAGCTGCAGGTCGCTCGAGCGCTGCTCGCAACGGGGATAGCCCACCCGGAGCGATTGGACAAGACGGTGCGCTCGCTGGCGGTTCTGCGCCGCTGGGGGCCGAGCTCGGCCGCCGCTTACGCGGGCGGCGCGATCCGCTTTGGCGACCGTTCCGCGGTCGTCGACGATCGCGGAACGCTGACGTTCGCGGAAGTCGACCGGCGGACGAACGCGCTGGCGCATGCGCTGGCAGATGCAGGCGTCGGCGAAGAGGACGACGTCGCGATCATGTGTCGCAACCACCGCGGGTTCGTCGAGGCGACCGTCGCGTGCGCCAAGCTCGGCGCGGGCGCGCTGTATCTGAATACGGCGTTCGCCGGTCCGCAGATCAGCGATGTGCTTCGGCGTGAAGCGCCGAAGGCCGTGATCTACGACGAGGAGTTCGCCGACCTCGTCGCCGATGGCGCCGCCCGGCTGGAGCGGATCGTCGCTTGGAGCGACTCGCAGGCCAACGGCTGCGCGGCGACGATCGAGCAGCTGATCGCCGGGGCGGCCACATCGGAGCTTCGCCCGCCGGCTGAGAAAGGCCGCGTGGTGATCCTCACCTCGGGGACGACCGGCGCGCCGAAGGGCGCCTCGCGCAAGCAGCCCGACACGCTCGAGCCCGCGGCGGCGCTGTTCTCGAAGATCCCGCTGAAGGCGCGCGAGACGACGGTGATCGCCGCGCCGCTGTTTCACTCATGGGGCTATGCGCACTTCACGCTCGGAATGGCGCTGTCGTCGACGCTGGTGCTGCGACGCAGGTTCGACGCCGAGGACACGCTGAAGGCTGTCTCCCAGCACCGCGCCAGCGCGTTGGCGGTCGTGCCGGTGATGCTGCAGCGGATCCTCGACCTCGGCCCGGAGACGCTCGCGCGCTATGACACGCGCTGTCTGAAGGTCATCGCCGTCAGCGGGTCGCTACTGCCGGGCGATCTTGCGACGCGCGCGATGGACGCCTTCGGCGACGTCCTCTACAACCTCTACGGCTCCACCGAGGTGGCGTGGGCGACGATCGCCACGCCCGAGGATCTGCGCGCCGCGCCCGGCACCGCCGGGCGCGCGCCGATGGGGACGGTCGTGAAGCTGCTCGACGGCGACGGGCACGAGGTCGCCCAGGGCGAGCGTGGGCGGATCTTCGTCGCCAACGAGATGATCTTCGACGGCTACACCGGCGGTGGCGGCAAGGAGGTCGTCGGCGGCCTGATGAGCACAGGCGACGTTGGCCACTTCGACAGCGGCGGCCGGCTGTTCGTCGACGGGCGCGACGACGAGATGATCGTCAGCGGCGGCGAGAACGTCTTCCCGCGCGAGATCGAGGATCTGCTGGCCGATCACGAGTCGATCGAAGAGGTGGCCGTGGTCGGCGTGCCCGACGACGAGTTCGGACAGCGCCTGAAGGCCTTCGTCGTGCTGCGCGACGGAGCGCAGCTCAGCGAGGATGCGGTGCAGGCATACGTCAAGGCCAACCTCGCCCGCTACAAGGTGCCGCGCGAGGTCGTGTTCCTCGACGAGCTCCCGCGCAACGCCACCGGGAAGGTGCTCAAGCGCGAACTGCAGGCGGCCCGGTAGGACGGTCCACGGAATGACTCGAGGCGTCGCTAGCCTGGTTTGCATGCCTGCTCGGACTCACGACTTCGATCTCGCAGCTCTGCGGCTGAGCTCGGGAGAGGGCCGGCGGCTGGAGCTCTCAGTGCCGATCGAGCCGCTGGTGCTCGGTGGCGAGTCCTACGGCGCCGAGCCGATCGACGCGGACTCGTCGGGAGTGCCCGTCGCGCTGGAAGTGTCGCGCATGACGGGCGGCGGCTACGCGCTTCGCGTGCGCTTCTGCGCTGCGCTGTCCGGGCCGTGCATGCGCTGTCTGAAGCGCGGCCGCCCGGTCGTCGAGGTAGACGCGCGCGAGGTCGACAGGCCGGGCGAAGGCGAGGAGCTGGAAAGCCCGTACGTCACCGAGGAGACGCTCGACCTCGCCGCCTGGGCGCGCGACGCGTTCGTGCTGGCGGCGCCATCGAAGGTGCTCTGCCGCGAGGACTGCGCGGGGCTCTGCGCGATCTGCGCGGCCGATCTCAACGAAGCCGGGCCCGAGCATCGTCACGAGGCCGCGCCGGATCAGCGGTGGGCCAAGCTGCGCGAGCTCAAGCTCGAGTAGGGCGCCCGCGGGCTGGTAGCCTTCTCCCGTCGATGGCGGTCCCCAAGAAAAAGCAGTCGCACAGCCGCACGGCCAAGCGGCGTGCGCAACACAAGATCGGCACGCCGGCCGTGAACGCCTGTCCGCAGTGCCACAGCCCGCGCAGGCCACACCGGGTTTGCCCGGCGTGCGGCTTCTACGCCGGCCGTGAGGTCGTCGCGCCCGCCGCGCACGACCACGAGCACGATCACGACGAGTAGCCGTACGGTGGCGCCAGGGCCGCTGTCCTCCACCTCGAACGCAGACACGCAGAATGCCTCGGCTCCGGTCGTGGCGGTGGACTGCAACGGCGCCGATCTGGGTCCGCGCGAGGTCGCGGCCGGTGCGGCGATCGCCGCCGGGCGGGGCGCGCACGTGATCCTGTTCGGCCCGGCCGACGAGCTGGGCGACCCCCCCGCCGGCGTGGAGATCGTCGATGCGCCGGTGTCGATCGCCAAGAGCGCCGATCCGGCCCGCGCCGTGCGTGCCAACCCGCAAGCCTCGATCGTGCAGGCGGCGCGCGCCGTCGCCGACGGCCGCGCGCATGCGTTCGTGTGCGCCGGCGGCACCGGCGCGGCGCTCGCAGCGGGCCTGTTCAACATCAAGCGCACCCGCGGCGTTTACCGCCCGGCGCTCGCCCTGCCGCTGCCGATACCGGGAAGCCCGGTGACGCTGCTCGACGTCGGCGCCAACGCCGTCGTGCGCCGCGAGCATCTCGTGCAGTTCGCCTTCATGGGGGCCGCCCTCTCGAGCACCGTGCTCGGCGTGCGGCGGCCTCGCGTCGGGCTGCTCTCAAACGGCGAGGAGGCCGGGCGGGGCAGTCCGCTCGTCGTCGAGGCCCACGCCGAGCTCGTGCAGCGCGCCGAGGCGGCCACTCAGGCGTTCGAGTTCGTCGGCAACGTCGAGGGCGGCGACGTGACGAGCGGCGCCGCGGACGTGATCGTGACCGACGGCTTCACCGGCAACGTCGCGCTGAAGCTGATCGAGGGTGTCGCGCAGACGATCCTCGGCGCAGTCAGGGACGCGGCCACCTCGTCGACGCGCGGCAAGCTCGGCGGGGCGCTGCTGCGCGGTGCGCTCGGGGGCTTTCGTGCGGAGATCGACCCTGAGCTGCAGGGGGGCGCCTACCTGCTCGGACTGCGACGCCTGGGCGTCGTGCCGCATGGTCGTTTTTCGCGCACCGGCTTCGCCGAGGCGATCCTGCGCGCCGAGCGCGGCGCACGCGAGGACATCGTCGGTCAGACCGAGCGCGCACTGGCGAGCGCGGGCGCTCTCAGGGAGTCGCCCATGTCCGCGCCGGACGCTAGCCTGGCGCACACCGAATGACTCTGCGATCTCGCCCATGAAGATGCCGTTTGTGCACCCGCACGAGGGCGCTTCGCTGGCCCCTGCGAGCGCGCTCAGATGACCGACGTGCAGACGCGCGAGCAGGTGTTCACGCTGATCCAGGCCCACCTGGCCGACGAACTCGACGTGCTGCCCGCGGCGATCGCCGATGCGACGCGCTTCAAGGAGGATCTGGAGGCCGACTCGCTCGACCTGTACACGCTCGTGCAGGAGCTCGAGGACACCTATGGCGTGAGCATGTCCGACGAGCAGGCCGCGCGGATCCTCACGGTCGGCCAGGCGGTCGAGTTCGTCCTCGCGCACCAAGACGGAGCTGCCGATGGGCGCGCATGAGGCTGCTGTCGGAGCTGCTGGAAGAACTGCCCGACGACCTCGCGCGTCAGGTCTTCACGCACGCGTCGTGGAGCGAGCGCCGCGCGGACTCCTACACGCGCCTGGCGTTCCTCGGCGACAGCGTGCTTGCGCTGGCGGTGACCACGCACCTGTATCCGCGTCTGGAGGCAGAGCGCTTCGGCGCCGGCAGGCTGACGAAGATCCGCGCACAGGCGGTCTCCGGTGTGTCCTGCCGGGCCGTGGCCGAGCGCCTGGCGCTTCCCGAGCGGTTGCGCGCGGCGGCGCCGGCGGGAGTCCGCGAGAGCGCGGCCGCGCTCGTGGAGACCGAGCGCGTTCTCGCGTCGGTGATCGAGGCGGTGATCGGCGCCTGCTATCTGCACGCCGGATACGAGCGCACCGCGCGCGCGGTCGTCGAGGCGTTCACGCCGGAGATCGAGGAGGCGCTGGAGCACCCGGTCGACTTCAAGTCGGCGCTGCAGGAGCTGCTCGCGCGACGCGGCGAGGAGGTCAGCTATGCGGTGACCGACGAGGAGGGTCCTCCGCACGCTCGCACGTACACGGTCGTCGCGCGGGTCGCCGGGCAGGCGCTGGGCAGCGGACGCGGCCGCAGCAAGAAGCACGCCGAGCAGGACGCCGCCCGCGAGGCCGTCGAGAAGCTCGAGGCATAGGGACGCCATGCGCCTGAAGTCGCTGACGCTGAAGGGCTTCAAGTCCTTTCCCGATCGCACGCGGCTGGATTTCGGCCCCGGTGTGAGTGTGGTCGTGGGACCGAACGGCTCGGGCAAGTCAAACGTGACCGACGCCGTGCTTTGGGCGATGGGCGAGCAGTCGCCGCTGGCCGTCAGGGGACAGTCGATGCAGGACGTGATCTTCGGCGGCGGACGCGGCGTGCAGGCGCGCAGCGAGGCCGAGGTGGAGATCGTGCTCGACAACTCAGACGGGACGGTGGCGCTCCCGCTCAGCGAGATATCGATCGCGCGTCGTCTGGACCGCACGGGTGACGGCGGCTACCGCCTGAACGGCGCGCGCTGTCGTCTGACAGACGTGATCGAGGTGCTCTCCGACACCGGCCTCGGCAAGGAGACGCACTCGATCATCTCCCAGGGCAGGGTCGATGCGATAGT
>DASYKG010000071.1:0-4538 GCA_035995645.1 Solirubrobacteraceae bacterium | reverse complement strand
CCGAGCGGGCCTGCGCGACGAGCATCTCGCAATCCGAGCGCTCGTCCACCCCCTCGATCTTCCACACGTCGACCTCGATTCCGGCGTCCTGGATCTCGGCGATCGCGCGACGCATCAACTCGGGGCGCAGCTCGGCGTCGTAGCGCGCGCTGTCACCGCCGACCATCTCAAGCTGGGAGTCCTCCGCGGGCACCAGCAGCTCGAAGAGGAACTTGCGGTCGTGCTGCTTGAGCCAGTCGCTCAGGCGCCGGAGCTTGCCGAGCTGCTCGCGATTTGCAGCGGAATCGCCGTCGGGGTTGTAGCGAACGAGCACCTTCGTGAAGTCGGGGTCGAAGCGTTCGATGTGCTCGCCGAACTCGTCGCCGTACTGGAAGTCGAACATGTTCTGTCCCGAGCGCTCGGCCGGCATCGCCAGCTTCAGCCCCCGCTGCTTGGCCTCCTGCGGCACGGTCGAGCCGAACTGCTCGTCGACTAGCACGCCCGTGACCGACGGGTCGGCGCCGGAGGCGACGGCCTGCAGCACTCCCTCGAAGATGAGGTGCTTGGCGTCGGCGATGATCGCTGTCTGCTCCGCGTCGGGGTCGCCTTGGATCCCAAAGAACTTCTTCTGGAAGGAGCCACGGTGGTCGAACGCGAGTATGTAGAGCTTCTGGTCGTATCCGAGGGTCATGCTGTGAGTATCGCAAAGGCTGCTCGCCAGGGCTCGAGAGGCCCATAGAATGAACGACGATGACTTCGGGTGCCGATCTGTTCGTCGTTTGCAAGCACTGCGGATCGGAGGTGAGCCCGTACATCACCGAGTGCCCGTACTGCGGGCACCGCCTGCGCCGCCGGGCGCCCAAGCTGCCGCGCGAGGGCGAGCCCAAGCGCGCCCGTCGCGGGCTGCTGCGGCGCTCCGGCTCGCGCTCGTCCGCCTCTGAGCCCTCGCCTACGCGCGGGCGTGCGCGTGCGCGCCTGACCCGGCGCTCGCTTTCAGGCTCGTTCGCCACGCGCCCTTACGCGACGATCGCGATCGTCGCGGCGAGTTGCGTGCTGTGGGTGCTGCTGCGCGCCGGCTTCATGGGCGCGGACAAGCTCGTCGTGATCGGACCCTTGCACGGAGATTGGTGGAAGCTGTTCACGAGCCAGTTCGCCTACCTCAACGGCCTGTTCGCGTTCGTGGCGCTGATCGTCATCGCGCTGTTCGGCTGGCTGCTCGAGCAGCGTCACGGGTCGCCGGTTGTGCTCGCGCTGGTCCTCGGAGCGGGAGCCGCCGGCGCGCTCGTCGCGGAGGCCGTCTATCCGGTGGCGGTGGTCGCCGGTGGCAACGCGGCCGCACTGGCCCTGCTCGCCGCCTGGGCTGCGCCGGACGTGCGCGCGGCGCGCGCGGGCGATTACTACGAGGGCGATCTGCTCGGCGCCGGCGCGCTGGCCGGGCTGCTGCTGGCCGTTCCCTTCGTGCGCCCTGAGGTGAGCTGGCTGGCGGGTGTGACCGGTGGCGTGCTCGGCCTGCTCGTCGGTCTGGGGCTGCAGCGTGGCGATCCGGCGTAGAGCTGGCCAGGCGGGGGATGGAAAGGTTTGATTTATTTCGGATGCGTGCGCCTTTGTATATACGCGGTGTATACGGTAGCTACCGCGCCGTGAAAGACGCAGGTGCCACCAGCCCGCCGGCTGCCCCCGCCGCCGGCACCAGCCGGTCGGCTGTCGTTGACATTCCGCTGCTCGGACGGCCGTATGATTGCGCGTAGATGACGATGACCAACGCGGTGGTGCTGATCGAGGCCGAGCGCGATGCGCTCTCGACGCTGGGCGGAGCGCTGGCAGACATCGAGGGAGTGGCGGAGGCTTACTCGGTGACGGGCGAATGGGACTTCGTGGCGATCGTGCGGGTGCCCGACCACGAGCAGCTAGCGGATGTCGTGACCGGGGAGATCGGCGGGCTGTCGGGCGTGCAGAGCACGCAGACGATGGTCGCGTTTGCGGCCTTCTCGCGCCACGATCTCGAAGCGCTGTTCTCGATTGGGGAATAGGTGCGTGACAGGATGGCCGCCGTGCCGATCAAGCCGGCGTACGGCCCGACGCTCGGGCGCCTGCTGTCGCCGCGCTGGCGCGCGGCGTCACGGTGGACGCGTGGACTGGTGTGGGCACTGGTCGTCGCTGTGATCGCGCTTGCGGTCGGCGCCTTTTTGACGCTGGAGAACGCGCACTACTCGCGCGGCGGGCGCGTGCCGTTCAGCTTCAACTACCGGGCCATCAACCGGGTGGCTGCGGCGCCGGGCGAGTGGGTGAGGCTCGAGCGCCGCGCAGCGGACGGCCGCCTGCGGGACTCCTACGCGGTGCGACCGCTCACGCTGCCGCCATATGCGGGCTCGCTGACGGGGGAGCTGCCGCTGTACGCCGCGAGCTACATCCGCGCGTTGCGTAGCCGCGACGCGGACTTCGTGCTGCGCGGGGAGGGCAAGACGCGCGTGAACACGGTGCCGGCGTACCAGGTCGTGTACACCACGCGCGTGGCCGGTCGCACGATGTTCGGTCGCGACGTGCTGCTCGTCGCCCAGCGTCCGGGAGAGCGCGAAGGCGTGAACATCGTGATGCTGACCTCGCCGACGGCCAACGCGCAGGTCACCTCGCCGCTGGAAGTCGCCTCGGCGGGCGTGCTGCTGAAGCCGCTGAAGACGTTTACGCTCGGCTAGCGGGTCGCGCGGACGCGAGCGCCCCAGCCACGCGCGAGCGAGCGCTCGCCGGTTCTGTGGATGGCGGCCGGGCCGCTGGGCAGCGCGGCAGCAGACGCAGGCGGCGACTCGACCTGAGAGGGGACTGTCGGCGCCGTGTCTTCGCTGACAGGCGCGGGCGCCGACGGCGGGGGAACGCTCGGCTGCGTTTCGCCAGCCTGCTCGGCGGGCGTCGTGGCGGGTGTGGTCACAACGGGCGTGCCGGCCGGCGCGGGGCTTTCGCTCGGCGTCGTGGCGGCGGGGGTGGGCGTCGTGATGGTCGTGGTCGAGGTCGTCACCGGCGAGCTCACGGGGGTCGTGCTCGTCGTCTGGCCGTCGGCCGTCGCGGAGGCGGGCAGCTGGGTCGACTCGGAGGTGACCTGCGTGACCTGCGCTTCGGCGGGCGGCGGCGTGACGGGTTTGGCGGGCGCCGGCACGACGGTCGTCGCGGTCGCGCGACGGGCCACGGCGACGGTCTTGGCGACCGTCGCGCGACCATGCAGGCGCTGTGCGGAGGTCGCAGACGCCGCACGGCGATGGGCCACCGCGCCGATCGGCTGAGCGTGGACGCTGAGCACGACAGGTTCGCTGGCCGGGGCCGTGACGGATGCCGTGGCGCGTGCGTGCACCGCACGATGGTGATGTGTGCTCTGGTCGGCGGCGACTCCCGCGCCGACGATCGCGGCTGCGGCGAGGCCGGCGGCGGCCTTTGTCGCCAGCGCGCCGGCTCCCACTGTGAAGATGCCCCCTGCGGCGCCGGCTCCTCCTGCTGCACCCGCTGCCGCGCCGGCGCCCACCGTGGCGCCGGCCCCGCCGGCCACGTGTGCGCTGCCGGCCGACGCCGAGCCGAGCTTGGCGAGCAGGAGTTTCTTGAAGATCAGCAGCGGTCCGACGGGGAGCACGGCGGCGAGCGCGTGGTTGTTCTCCTTCAGCTGCTTCTTGAACGAGCGGCAGCGATCGCAACTGCGCACATGGCGGCGCGCGGGCGCGCTCAACTTGACGAGCCCCTCGGCGACCTCGCCGAGCTCCAGGCGCACCTCGGCGCAGCTCAGCTTGCGCGCCTCGGCCGCCTCGGCGAGGGAGATGCGGGCGCGCACGAGCAGCGACTTGACCGACGGCACGGTCGTCTCCATCGCGTGGGCGATCTGCTCGTAGGAGAGCGCGTCGATCTCACGCAGCAGCAGCGCGGTGCGCTGTGTCTCGGGCAGCTCGTGGACGTCTGAGAGCAGCTCGCGGAAGCTCTCGCGGCGGATCGCCCGGTCGCCGGTCGACATGCCGTGGTCGGCGAAGTGGACGTCCATCGAGTCGACGCCGACGGCGGACGCGCGGCGCAGGTGGTTGAGCGAGCGGTTGCGGGCGATCCGGTAGAGCCACGGGCGAACGTTGATCTCGCGCTCGTCGGCAAGGACCGCGTTGAAGGAAGCGGCGAAGACCTCCTGCAGGACGTCCTCGGCGTCCTCGCGGGAGCCGAGCATGTGCCGGCAGAAGGCGAGCAGGCGCGCCTGGTAGCGGGCGACCAGCGCCTCGTAGGCCGCCTGGTTGCCGCGGCGGGTCAGCGCGACCAGGCGATCATCGCCCTGCAGGCGCAGGAGCGGTGTGGGCCCGCGCAGGCCGGCGGGCGCACGGGCGGCGTAGTTGAGAGCAGAGGCTTCCACGCGCAGGGGCACGAGCCGCGAGGGCCCGTACAAGTCAGTGAACCGCCGGCGGAGCCGGAAGTTGCGAATCTGGCGCACCCGATTGTGACAACTCGCCCGACAGGAAGTCCCCCGCTAGGCTCCGCACGGTCGCGCCCGGGTGGTGGAACTGGTCAGACACGGCCGGCTTAAACCCGGCTGCCCGCGAGGGCAT
>DASYKG010000070.1:0-28155 GCA_035995645.1 Solirubrobacteraceae bacterium | reverse complement strand
CGCTTGGGGTCCTTCAGGCCGGCGCGCGAGCGCCTGATCGCCTTGGAGATGACCTCGATCGCCGGGTGCTGGCCGATCACGCGCTTGTGCAGTTCGTCCTCCATGCGCATCAGCTTCTGCGTCTCGGCCTCGGTCAGCTTGAACACGGGGATGCCGGTCCACATCGAGACGATGTCCGCGATCTCCTCTTCGCCGATCGACGGGCGGTCACCGGTCTCGCCGGATTCCCACTCCTGCTCAAGCTCGCGTTTCTTGTTCGTCAGCTTGCGCTCTTTGTCGCGCAGCGCCGCGGCCTTCTCGAACTCCTGCGCCTCGATCGCCGCCTCCTTCTCGCGGCGCGTCGTCTCGACCTCGCCCTCGAGCTCGCGGTTGGCCGGCGGCGAGGTCATCGACTTGATGCGCATGCGCGAGGCCGCCTCGTCGATCAGGTCGATCGCCTTGTCGGGCAGGAAGCGGTCGGAGATGTAGCGGCTGGCCAGTTCGCCGGCGGCGCGCAGCGCCTCGTCGGTGATCTGCACCTTGTGGTGCTGCTCGTAGCGGTCGCGCAGTCCCTTGAGGATTTCCACCGTCTGGTCGATCGACGGCTCCTCCACAGTGATCTTCTGAAAGCGCCGCTCCAGCGCCGAGTCGCGCTCCAGGTACTTGCGGTACTCCTCGAGCGTCGTCGCGCCGATCGTCTGCAGCTCGCCTCTGGCCAGCGCCGGCTTGAGGATCGAAGCGGCGTCGATCGCGCCCTCGGCGGCGCCCGCGCCAACGAGGTTGTGAAGCTCGTCGATGAACAGGATGATGTCCCCGCGCTGGGTGATCTCCTTCATCACCTTCTTCAGGCGCTCCTCGAACTCGCCGCGGTACTTCGACCCGGCGACCAGAGCGGCCAGGTCGAGCGTGTAGATCTGCTTGTTGCGCAGCAGCTCCGGCACGTCCGAGCTCGTGATCCGCTGGGCCAGGCCCTCGACCACGGCGGTCTTGCCCACGCCTGGCTCGCCCACCAGCACGGGGTTGTTCTTCGTGCGCCGCGAGAGGATCTGCATGATCCGCTCGATCTCCGTCTCGCGCCCGACGCACGGGTCGAGCTTGCCTTCGGCGGCGAGCTTGGTCAGGTTGCGTCCGAACTGGTCCAGCAGCTTGGAGGACTTCTTGCCCTCGCCCGGCGCGGAGCCCGAGCCGGAACCCGAGCCACTGGACTGACCCTGGCGGCGGCCGCCGGGTCCGGAGAGCATGCGGATCACCTCGTTGCGGATCTTCTCCGAGTCGGCGTCGAAGTCGAGCAGGATGCGTGCGGCCACGCCCTCGTTCTCGCGCACGAGGCCGAGCAGGATGTGCTCGGTGCCGATGTAGTTGTGACCGAGGCTCAGCGCCTCGCGCAGCGCTAGCTCGAGCACCTTCTTGGCGCGCGGCGTGAACGGAATCTGCCCCGACGTGACCTCCTCACCGGAGCCGACGATGCGCACGACCTGCGCGCGCACACGCTCGACGGTGATGTCAAGGCTCTCCAGCACGCGGGCGGCCAGACCCTCCTCCTCGCGCAGCAGGCCGAGCAGGATGTGCTCCGTGCCGATGTAGTTGTGCTTGAGCGTGCGCGCCTCCTCCTGCGCGAGAACGACCACCTGCCGCGCGCGTTCTGTAAATCGCTCGAACATTGTTGAATCCTTCCTGCGAGGACGGCGCCTCAAGTGAGCTATGTGGTCTGGTCTTAGGCCGGTTTGGTCGGGTCCAAGCCTGCAAGGCAGTCTACCAACCGGTCACCCGGCCCCGTGAGGGTCAATCGTCACTGCGACGGCCCAGCTTGAGGCCTGAACGCGCAGCGCTGGCGTGAGCAGGCGTTTCGCGTTCAATCGCGCATCGCGGGGAACAACACGACCTCGCGAATCGAGTCGCGGCCGGTCAGCAGCATCACCAGACGATCGATCCCGACGCCCACTCCACCCGCCGGCGGCATCCCCTGCTCCAGCGCCTGCACGAACAGCTCGTCGTAGGGCTGGGCCTCCTCGTCGCCGCCCTGCGCCGCCGAGCGCTGCGCCTCGAAGCGCTCGCGCTGCGCGTCGGCGTCGTTGAGCTCTGAGAAGGCGTTGGCGATCTCCATCCCGCCCGCGAAGGCCTCCCAGCGCTCGACCAGGCCGGCAATCGACCGGTGCTCGCGCGCGAACGGCGACAGCTCGACCGGATAGTCGAGCACGAACGTCGGCTGTGTCAGGCCCGGCTCGACGAACTTCGACAGCAGATCGTCGGCCATCTGCGCCCACGTCGCGCCCTGCGTGCGGATCTGCAGCTCGCGCTCGGAGATCGCCGCGCGCAGTGCGTCTGCGTCGCGCACGCTGGACACGTCGATGCCCGTCGCCTCGGCGATCGCCGCCACGAAGCTCACGCGCCGCCACGTCTTCTCGAAATCGATCTCGCCGTCGTATCCGGCCGCCGCGGCAGCCGCGCGCACGAGCTCTTCCAGGCGCACCGAGACATCCTCGTAATCGGCGTACGCCTCGTAGAACTCGACCATCGTGAACTCGGGGTTGTGCTTCGTCGAGACGCCCTCGTTGCGGAAGTCCTTGCCCAGCTCGTACACCCGCTCCAGGCCGCCGACGAGCAGGCGCTTGAGGTACAGCTCCGTGGCGATGCGCAGGTACAGGTCGCGGTCCAGCGCGTTGTGGTGGGTCGTGAACGGGCGCGCCAGCGCCCCGCCGTACAGCGGCTGCAGCACCGGCGTCTCGACCTCGACGAAGCCCTGCCCGTCGAGGTATCCGCGCACCGCCGAGATGATCTTCGCGCGGTCGACGAACAGCCGCCGCGTCTGCTCGCTGGCGATCAGGTCCAGCTCTCGCCTGCGATAGCGCGTCTCCACGTCGCTCAGGCCCGCGTGTTTGTCAGGCGGCGGGCGCAGCGCCTTGGCGAGCACTGAAAAGCGATCGACGCGCAGCGAGATCTCGCCGCGCTTGGAGCGCAGCGCCGCGCCGTCGATGCCGATCAGGTCGCCGATGTCCAGCGACGTCAGCCGCTCGAAGGCCTGCTCGCCGAGCACGTCGCGCCGCGCGTGCAGCTGCAGCTTGCCCGTGCGGTCGACCACGTCGAGGAACGCCGCGCCGCCGGAGCCGCGCCGCGCCGCCAAGCGCCCGGCGACCCGGTGGTGCTGCTCGGTCTCCTCGCCGTCGGCCAGGTGCTCGTAGGACTGCGCCACGTCCGCAATCGCCTCCACGCCCTTGAACGCATACGGGAACGAGTCCGCGTCGGCCTCGCGCAGGCGCGCCGCCTTCGCGCGTCGCTCGGCCATCAGCTCAGGCAGGCCGTGCTTGGCCGGCTCGCCGGGCGAGGAGTCCTGATGGCTACCGCTCATCGCGGCGAGCCTACTTCAGGCCGACGTCGATCTTGGTGATCTTGAGCTTGCGCGCGGGGCCGCGCGGAACCTTCACGGCGACCGTCTCGTTGCGCTTGCGCCCGATCAGCGCGCGGCCGACGGGCGACTCGTTGGAGAGCTTCTGCTCCTCCGGCTTGGCCTCTGCGGAGCCGACGATCGTGTACTTGACCGACTTGCCCGTCTTTTCGTCTTTGACGTGCACGACCGAGCCGATCTGCACGACGTCCGTCGAAAGGTCCTTCGTCTCTATCACCGTCGCCATGCGCAGCTTCTCCTGCAGTTGCGCGATGCGGCTCTCGAGCATCGCCTGCTCGTTCTTGGCGTCGTCGTACTCGGAGTTCTCCGAGATGTCCCCGAACTCCCGCGCCTCCTTGATCCGCTCGGCGACCTCTCGCCGCTTCTCCGTGGAGAGCAGCTCCAGTTCGTCCTTGAGCTTCTTCAACCCTTCAGGGGTGAGGATTACGTCCTTCGGCATGTGACCCTCGATCGCGGATTCGTGTCGGGCAGTCGATGGGCAAATCCCCGCTCTGCAGCGGGAAATTCGCGGTGGACGGCCCCCAGGGAGCGCAGCAGTATAGCGGGGGCGCAAGGCCCGTCGAGCGGCGCTTAAACGGCCAGCGCGAGCGTCGCCGGATGCGCCTGGAGCAGCCGCCGCACGTCACCGAGCGTCTCCGACTGCTGCAGCAGAGCCTGCAGGTGCTTGGCGCTGTGAGCGTCCATCTGCAGGCGCGCCAGATACCACGGATAGAACTTACGCAGATAGCGCGTGGCGCGCGGCTCCCCGAGGTGCTCGACCGCCCGTTCGATCGTCCATTGCAGCTCGTCCACGACCTCTTCGCGCGTCGGCGCCTGCTCGCGACCGGCGACCAGCTCTGCGAACAGCCACGGGTTGCCCAACGCCCCGCGCGCGAGCATCACCGCCGACGCGCCCGTCTGCGAGAAAGCCTCGCGCACACGTGCGGCGTCGCTCAGGCCGCCCGTGAGGATCACCGGGGCCTCCAGCGACGCCACCAGACGCGCGGCCAGCGCATAGTCGGGCACGCCCTTGTGCTGCACGGCCGCCGAGCGCGGGTGAAAGGCGATCGCCGCGACGCCCGCCTCCTCGACAAGGCGGCGGGCGAGATCTACGCCGCCCGTCTCGCCCGTGCGCAGGCCCGAGCGCAGCTTCACCGTCACCGGCAGCGCACCCCGTCCCGCCACCGCGCCCTCGACCGCCGCGCGCGCCACCGCGACCGCGCGGTCGGGATCGGCCAGCAGCGCCGCGCCGGCGCCCGTCTTGCACACCTTGGCGACCGGGCAGCCCATGTTGATGTCGATCGCATCCGCCCCCAGCTCCGCCACGTGCGCCGCCGCCGAGCGCATCATCGCCGGGTCCTCGCCGAACAGCTGAATCGACACCGGCCCGCCCTCCCGCTCGCGCGGATCGATCCGCAGCATCTCCACGCACGTCTTCTCGTTGCCGTAGTGGATCGCGTGCGTGGACACCATCTCCGACACCGCCATCCCCGCCCCGTAGCGCTTGGCCTGCAGGCGCACGAACCAGTTGCCGATCCCCGCCAGCGGCGCCAGCAGCACGCGGTTGGGAACGCGCAGCGTCCCCAGCTCCCACGGCTCGTTCAAGCGATGGGCAGATACCTCGACGGTGGCCATGCCCCCAATTATGGGCAGTTCTAGGAGTTGCGCTCGTGCAGCAGGCGCAGCCCGGTCAACGTCAGCAGGTCGTCGACCTCGTCGAGCTCCTCCGCGTAGGGCACGACCAGCCCGGCTAGGCCGCCCGTGGCGATCACGTGTGGGCGTTCGCCGAGCTCTGCGTACAACCGGCGAAGGATCGCGTCGATCGCGCCGGCGTAGCCGTAGACGACGCCCGAGCGGATCGCGTCGATCGTGTTCTTGCCGATCACGCTCTTCGGCGGCGCGAGCTCGATCTTCGGCAGGCGCGCACCGCGTTCGGACAGTGCCTCCAGCGAGATCTCGATGCCCGTCATCAGCGAGCCGCCCATGTACTCGCCATCGCGCGACACCACGTCGAAAGTCGTCGCCGTGCCGAAGTCCACGCACACGGCCGAGCCGTCGAAGCGGTCGTGGATCGCCACCGCGTTGACCAGGCGGTCGGCGCCGATCTCGCGCGGGTTGTCATATCGGATAGCCATGCCCGTCTTCGTTCCCGGCCCGACGGCGAGCATCTCGTGGCGCAGATAGCGGCTGGCCATCGCCGTCCATTCCGGCTCCAGCTGCGGAACCGTCGAGGAGACGATCGACGCCTCCAGGTCGCCGAAGCCGTAGCCACGCAGCTCCATCAGGTTGCGCAGCGCCGCGCCGAGCTGGTCGGCGGTCGACTCGCGCACGGTGGCAAACCGCCAGTGCTCGACGAGTTCCTCTCCGCGGAACATCCCGAAATGGGTCTGGGTGTTCCCGACGTCCACGACCAGCAGCATTGGCGACCATTATGCTCGGCGTGCCGATGTCGACGACTCGACCCAAGCTGTACGTGCTGCCCGGCTCGCATCCATGCGACGCCGTCGCGGCGGCGCTGAAGCTCAAGTCGATCGCGTATGACCGCGTCGACCTGCTGCCGATGAGCCAGATGATCGTCGGCCCGCTGCGCTACGGCGGCACGACCGTGCCCGGCCTGCGCATCGACGGCGAGCGGCTCGTCGGCTCGCGCGCGATCATGCGCAGGCTCGACCAGCTCGTCGCCGAGCCGGCGCTGCTGCCGGCGCCGGACAGCCCTGCCTACGCGCAGGTGCTGGAGGCCGAGCGCTGGGGCGACGAGACCCTGCAAAGCGTCCCCCGCCGCATCCTCGACGTCGCCTTCCTGCGCCAGCCGGCGGCGATGCTCAGCTACGCCGTCGGCGCCAAGCTGCCGCTGCCCGTCGGGCTGATGCGCCCCGCGCTGCCGCTCACCGCACGTCTGATGGCGATCAAGAACAAGGCTCGCGACGACGCGGCGCGCGCCGATCTCGCGGCGCTGCCCGCACAGCTGGACCGCATCGACGGCTGGATCGCCGACGGGCTGCTCGGCGGCGATCCGCCCAACGCTGCCGACCTGCAGATCGGCAGCACGGTGCGCCTGCTGCTCACCGTCGCCGACGTGCGCCCACTGATCGACGGACGCCCCGCGGGCGCGCTGGCGCGCTACTTCCCGCCGAGCGTCGGCGAAGTCCCGGCAGGGCTGCTGCCTGGCGAGTGGATCCCGGCGGTCGCCTAACGTATCCAACGGCATGCGCATCCTCGAGCCTCAGTCACTCAGCCAACACGTCGATCGCCTGTACCGCGCCGCCTGGGGACTGTGCGGCTCGCGCGAGGACGCAGAGGACCTCGTGCAGGAGACCTTCGCCCGGGTGCTGTCGCGACCGCGCGTGATCCACGGCGACGACGATCTCTTCTACCTCATGCGCGTGCTGCGCAACACCTTCCTGACGAGCCGCCGCACGGCCGGGCGCCGTCCCGTCACCGTCGCCACGCTCGACGACGTCGTCGCCGCCGATCCCAAGCCGATGGGCCGTCCCGAGCAGGCGTTGGAGGTGCAGGAGGTCTACGAGACGATCGCCGCGCTGCCCGAGGACTTCCGCATGGCGCTCGTCGCCATCGACGTCCTCGGCCTGTCCTACCGCGAAGCCGCTCGAGCGCTGAAAGTCCGCGAGGCGACGATTACCACGCGCCTGTTTCGCGCGCGCAAGCAGGTCGCCCGACATCTCGCCGATGCCGAGGAGCCACCAGGCGCCGACGAGGGTGCGCCGCCGCTCGGGCGCACCGACGCGTCGAGCGCTAGATCTCAGGCGCGGCGGGAACGAATGCGCGCGAGCGGAGTCGTTGAGAGCAGGGACATCCCATGACCGATCCACGCCCGACAAGCGAAGCGGAGTTGATCGAGCAGATCCGCTCGATCGACGTGCGCGCGCCCGAGTCGCTTCACCGCAAGGTCGACTCGATGATCGCCGGTAACGCCACCACCGGCGCGACCGCCGGCGCCGACTCCGGCTCCGGCGCGGCGCGGCGCGCCGGCTCGCGACGCGGCGACGGTCGCGGCCGTGCGTTCGGGTTCGCTCCAAGACTTGCCGCCGGCGGCGCGTTCGCCGCGGTCGTGATCGCATTGGCGATCGTCGTCGGCCTCAGCGGCGGCGGGTCTTCGGCGCTGAACGTGCGCGACGCATACGCCACGACGCTGCGTCACGCAACGAGCGGGCCGCCCGCCGAGAGCTCGTCCGATCGCCGTGAGCTGGCCGCCGCAGTCGACGGCGTCTCCTTCCCCTACTGGGGCGCGCACTTCGGCTGGCGCTCGACCGGCTCGCGCACCGACCGCGTCGACGGGCACAAGATCACAACGGTCTTCTACGCCAATCGCCGCGGACAGCGCGTCGGCTACGCGATCGTCGCCGGCACCTCCCGCGCGCAGATGAGCGGTGTCGTGTCGATGCACGACGGCACCCCCTACCGGCTGCTCACCGTCCACGGCACGCCCGTCGTCAGCTGGCTGCGCGGCGGGCACCTGTGCGTCGTCTCCGGGCGCGGCGTCGACGGCGCCACGCTGTTGCGGCTCGCCAGCTGGGATGAGCGCCGGCCCGTCGCTTCCTAGCGATTCCTCGCCTCGGCGATAGCCATAGTAGCTACCCGACGGATGGTGGCGGCTTTGAGATCACAGCCAGCGATAGCCATCGTAGTTACGGCGCCGTCAGCTTGGTAGTACAAAAACTCTAGCGATAGCTATAGTATTTACATCGTATATACGCTCGCTATCGCAATCCGTAAAAGAAGAACGCACCCCCCACCTCTGCTGCGTTACCCATCGCATAAAGCGTCTGCTCGTCAACGAACCTGGCGAGAAGTCCCACCGCGTCCGGTCTGACCAACCCGCATCAAGCCTGCGGGCCTCTGGCCAGCTGCAGCGGCGGGCCGGCCCAGCGCACGCCTTCGTCGAGCGGCAGTCCGGCGAGCGCGTCGGACAGGCGTCTGCCGTCCGGCGCCGTACAGTCGAAGTCCAGCTCCAGCGCCGGGATGAGCACGAAGCGGCGGCTGAGCAGCTGCTCGTGCGGGAGCGTCATGCGCTCGTCGCGCAGCTGCATGTCGCCGAGCAGCAGCACGTCGATGTCGATCGCGCGTGGGCCGTGGCGGACGCCGTGCTCGCTGCGGCCGAGCTCGCGCTCCAGCGCCTTGACCGCGTCGAGCAGCTCCAGCGGCTGCAACTTCGTGGCAACGCGCACGCATGCGTTGAGGAAGCTCGGCTGATCGAGCACCTGGCCCACCGGGTCGGTGTCGTACGTCGAGGAGCTAGCCAGCACGGTGATGGCGGACTGCGGCAGCGCATCGACGGCCGCCTGCAACTGCGCGCGGCGCTCGCCGACGTTCGAGCCCAGCCCGAGCAGTCCGATCCGCGCAGTCACGGCGTTCACGCCACCCGCTCGCGCTCAGGCGCGGGTGGTCTGCAGCCCGGCCGTCTGCGCGCGCTCGGCCATCGCCTGAGCGAAGGGAACGAGCGCCGACATCGGGCGCAGCATCACCGTGAAGTCGGCGATCAGTTCGTCGTCGTCGAAGCGCAGCAGGTCGATGCCCTCGATCTCGCGATCCGAGCCGGCGACGTTGGCGCGGAAGATCAACGCATGCCCCCCGTCCATCGACAGCTCGTCGGTGAAGCGGAAGTCCTCGAACACCTGGATGACCTGCGCGAGCAGCGCCGTCACCATCTCGCGTCCGAGGAACGGATGGAACGTCACGGGGCTGTGAAGGACGACGTCCTGCGCGAGCAACTCGGCGACGGCCGCAAGGTCCTTGCGCTCGACCGCCGCGCGGTAGCGCTCGGCCGTGCTCATGCGGATCTCACTCGGCGTGCGCACTGCATCGCCGCGAACACTACCCCTCGGCCTCGCGCCACACCTCGACGGAGACCTCGTCGACGGTCAGCGGAATCGGCGGCTCGGGCTTGGTCGCCTTGACCCACACGCCTTCCAGGTCGTAGTCGGCCAGCAGGCGATTGGCGATCGTGCTGCACAGGCGCTCCAGCGTCTTGTGCGAGCGCTGCTGGGCGATCAGCGCGACGAGCTGGCAGACCTCGCCGTAGTCGACGGTGTCCTCGATCGAGTCGGTCACCGTCGCGTCGCTCTCGCCGATATCCAGGCGCACATCGAGCACCAGTCGCTGGCCGATCTCCCGCTCCGCGGCGCTGACCCCGTGGTGGGTATACAGCGACAGGCCGGTGATCTCCACGGTCACCGCCTCGGCGGCGTCCTCGCGATCCTCGTCGCCCTCGCGCTCGTCGTCTAGGTCGTCGGCGTCGTCGGCGTCGTCGGCGTCGGCGTCGGGCTCGTCGTCCATCGCCCGCCCAAAGTAGCAGCAGCCACAGCAAGCGCCTCGCGCACGGGCGCGACCTCGTGCACGCGAAAGACGCGCGCGCCGCGCTCGAGCGCGAGCACGTTGGAGGCGATCGTTCCGCCCAGCCGCCGCTGGCCGTCGGCGTCGCCGCCGAGGCGTCCGAGAAAGGCCTTGCGCGACGTGCCGACGAGCACCGGGCGCCCGAGCGCGACGATCTCCTGCAGGCGCGCGAGAAGCTGCAGGTTGTGCTCGAGTGTCTTGCCGAAGCCGATGCCAGGATCGAGCAGCACGCGGTCCTCAGCGACGCCCTCGCGCACGGCGAACGCCAGGCGCTCGGCGAGGAACGCCTTGACGTCGTCGACCACGTCGTCGTAGCGCGGGTCGCGCTGCATCGTGCGCGGGTCGCCGCGCATGTGCGCAAGGCAGCACTCGGCGCCGCTCTCGGCGACGACCTGCGCCATCTGCGCGTCGCCGCGCAGCGCCGTCACGTCGTTGACCATGCTCGCACCCGCCTCCAGCGCCGCGCGCGCGACGGCCGCCTTGGACGTGTCGATCGAGATCTGCGCACGAGCGGGAGCCCAATCGGCCGCCGCCAGCCCCTCGACGACCGGCAGCACGCGGCGCAGCTCCTCCTGCTCCGCCACCGGCTCGGCGCCCGGACGCGTGGATTCGCCGCCAACGTCGACGATCTGCGCCCCCTCCTCGACAAGCGCACGTCCGTGCTCGATCGCCGTCCGCACGGACAGGTAGCGCCCGCCGTCGGAGAACGAGTCCGGCGTGACGTTGACGATCCCCATCAGGCGAAAGCCCTCGGGACCGGTCATCTAGGTGAGCTCAGGACCCTTCGGGTCGCTGCCGCGCAGCTCGGCCGTGCCGCCGGCTAGGCCTGGGCGCGGAATCGTGCGCGGCGTTTCGCGCTCGGCGCGCTCGGCCGGGGCGGGTGGCGCCGGCAGCTCGGGCTTGGTCTCCTCTTCGACGCCGAACACCTCCTCCTCGCTCTTGCCGGCGAGCAGCGCGAGGAACTCCTCCTTCTCGATCGTCTCGCGTTTGACGAGGATCTCGGAGATCTTCGTCAGCTCTGAGTGGTGCTCGGTGAGGATGTCGCGTGCGCGCTGGTGGGCCATCTCGATGATCCGCCGCACCTCGTCGTCGATCTCACGCGCGATTTCGTCGGAGTAGTCGGGCTCGGTGGAGAACTCGCGGCCGAGGAACGGCTGGCCGTGGTCGTGGCCGAACACGCGCGGGCCGAGCTTCTCGCTCATGCCGAAGCGCATGACCATCTGCTTGGCCGTGGCGGTCACCTTCTCGATGTCGTTGGACGCGCCGGTGGTGATCTCCGAGAACACGAGTTCCTCCGCCGCACGCCCACCGAGCGTCATCGCCATCGTGTCCTTGAGCTCGGCGCGGGTCGTCAGGAAGCGGTCCTCCTGGGGCATGGAGATCGTGTAGCCGAGCGCCTGCCCGCGCGAGATCACAGAGATCTTGTGTACGGGGTCGGAGTGCTCGAGGAAGTGGCCGACGATCGCGTGGCCCATCTCGTGGTAGGCCGTGATCAGACGCTCCTTCTCGCTCATCACGCGCGTCTTCTTCTCGGGGCCGGCGATCACGCGCATGATCCCCTCCTCGAGCTCGTCCTGGCCGATCTCGCGCTTGCCTGTTCGCGCCGACAGCAGCGCCGCCTCGTTGATCAGGTTCGACAGGTCCGCGCCGGTGAAGCCGGGCGTCTGGCCGGCCAGCGCGTCGATGTCGATGACCTTGGCCAGCGGCTTGCCGCGCGTGTGCACCTCGAGGATCTTCGCGCGGCCCTTGCGGTCGGGGCGGTCGACGGCGATCTGGCGGTCGAAGCGCCCGGGGCGCAGCAGCGCCGGGTCGAGGATGTCGGGCCGGTTGGTCGCGGCGATCATGATGATGTTGTCCTTCGCCTCGAAGCCGTCCATCTCGACGAGCAGCTGGTTGAGCGTCTGCTCGCGCTCGTCGTGGCCGCCGCCGAGGCCGGCTCCGCGGTGGCGCCCGACCGCGTCGATCTCGTCCATGAAGATGATGCACGGACTGTTCTGCTTGGCCTGCTCGAAGAGGTCGCGCACGCGCGAGGCGCCGACGCCTACGAACATCTCGACGAAGTCAGAGCCGGAGATCGAGAAGAAGGGCACGCCCGCCTCGCCGGCGACGGCGCGCGCGAGCAGCGTCTTGCCGGTGCCCGGAGGCCCGTACAGCAGCACGCCCGTGGGGATGCGGGCGCCGAGCGCTTGGAACTTCTTCGGGTTCTCGAGGAATTCCTTGATCTCGTGCAGCTCCTCGACGGCCTCGTCGACCCCGGCGACGTCGCGGAAGGTGATCTTCGGCGAGTCCGCCGACAGCCGCTTGGCGCGCGACTTGCCGAACGACATCACTTTCGAGCCGCCGCCCTGCACCTGATTCATCAAGAAGATCCAGAAGCCGAGGAACAGGACGAACGGCAGGATGAACGTCAGCAGGCCGAGCAGCGCGTTGCTCTTTTCCGCTTCGACGTTGTATGAGACGCCGGCCGAGCGCAGTTCTTTGATCAGTTCCGGCGCCGCCTGGTCGATGAAGCCGACTTCGTAGTCTTCTTTGTTCTTCAGCTTGACTTCGAGCGATTTGCCCTTGTTCTTCAGCTTGACTTCGCGGACTTCGCCGGCGGGGAGCTCTTTGGAGACGAGCGTCTGGTAGCTGTGCGAGCGGTGCACGCTCGAGCCGGGATTGACCAGTTTCACCGCGAGGAACGCCAGCACCACGACGATGAGGATCGGGAATGCGGCGCTCTTGAAGAAACGGCTCATTGGTTGATCTGGGGTGCTCTCGCGGCGACTGAAACTGTGGCTATCAGGCCTCTAGCCTACCATGAGGGCGCTGAATCTCCTGCGCTTGACGGCTCGCGCCCGCGCGTGTCAGAACGCGGTATCTAGCGCTCGAGCACGGCGACGAACGGCAGGTTGCGATGGCGCTCGGCGTAGTCGAGGCCGTAGCCGACGACGAAGCGGTTGGGGATCTCGAAACCGACGTAGCGCGTCGGCAGGTCGACCTTGCGCCGCTCGGGCTTGGTCAGCAGCGCGCACACCTCCAGCGTGCGCGGGTTGCGCGAGCCGAGGTTGCGCATCAGGTACTGCAGCGTCAGGCCCGAGTCGACGATGTCCTCGACGATCAGCACGTCGCGGTCTTCGATCGCCGCGTCGAGATCCTTGAGGATGCGCACGACTCCCGAAGAATCGGTCGCCGAGCCGTAGGAGGCGACCGCCATGAAGTCGACCTCGACGGGAATGTCGATGAAGCGCATGAGGTCGCTCAGGAAGAACACCGCGCCCTTGAGCACGCCGATCAGCAGCAGCGAGCGTCCGGCGTAGTCGCGCGAGATCTGCTCGCCGAGCTCGGCCACGCGACGCTGCACGTCCTCTGCACTGACGAGCACCTCGCCGATCGCCGACTGCTCTGGGGCTCGCACCGGACTGGCCACCGGGGGAAGTCTAGTCGCCGTCCGGCGGCGCGCGCAGACGCTCGGAGCTCTCCCGCGGCGCCAGGCGGCGCATGCTGAGCACGCCGTCGTGCACCACCGCGCCGGCGAATCCGCCGACGTGCAGCTCCGCTCGCCCGCCGCGCGCGCCCAGCGCGAGCAGCTCGCCGACGCGCTCGCCGGCCTGCGGCACGTACGTCCCGACCGCGCGCTCGGCGAGGCGCACGACGACCATCCTTGCGAGCGCCGCAGGAAGCTCGGCCAGGCGCGCAATGGCGATCTCCCGCCCGTCGCCCAGCTCGGCGTCGACGAGCGCGCGCAACAGCTCGCTCTCCTCGCGCAGCAGCTGCGCGGTGCGCAGGACGTTGGACTCCGCCGCCGGGTGCACGGCGCGCAACGCCGCCACGAGGTCATGTCGCACGCGCACGCGCGCGTAGCTGTTGTCCTCGTTGCTCTCGTCCTCGCGCCAGCGCAGGCCGCGCTCGAGGCAGTAGGCGGCCGTCTGCTCGCGCGTCACCGCCAGCAGCGGGCGGATCAGCCGGCCGTCGACGGCAGCCATGCCAAGCAGCGCGCGCCGCCCTGGCGACGCGGCGAGGCGATACAGGATCGTCTCCACCTGGTCGCTGGCCGTGTGCCCTGTGGCGATCGACGCGTCGCGCTGCTCGGCCTGCGCGTGCGCCGCCTCGTAGCGCACGTCGCGCGCCCACGCCTGCACGTTGCCCGCAGGGGCGCTGGGGATCGGCTCGCGCACATCGCCGAACTCCCCCTTCGGCGAGGCGCCGGTCGCCGAGGCGCGTTCGGCACGCACGACGCAGAGCTCCACGCCGAGCTGCTCGCACAGCTGCACGCAATGGCTCTCGTCCGCGTCGGCGGCGTCGCGCAGGCGGTAGTTGACGTGCAGCGCGCTCACGTCGCCGCTGCCGCGCAGCGCGACGGCGACATCGAGCAGGCACACGGAGTCGCGTCCGCCGGAGAGCATCGCGACCAGCGGACGCCCATCCGCCAGCAGTCCACCGGTGCGCACCGCCTGGCGGATCTCGGCGACGCTCACGTTCGCAGCTCCTACCCCGTCCGCTCCGGGGCTGTGCGCTCGGAGGCGATGAACAGCTCGGTCGGCTCGGAGAAGCCCTTCAGGCCGACCTCGCCGATGCGCTCGAACTTGACGCCGTCGACGCCGGCGACCATGTCGACGACGGGCCGCGTGACGAGCACCTCGCCGCCACCGGCGCGCGCGACCACGCGCGCCGCCTGGTTGATCTCGCGCCCGTAGTAGTCGCCGTCGCGGTACAGCGCGTCGCCATAGTGCATGCCGATGCGCGGCGGTGGGTCCTCCTGCGCGGTCGCCGATCCCAGCCCCACGGCCCAGCGGGCGAGTCCGGCGGCGTCGGGGCCGACGACCATCACCTCGTCGCCGAGCGTCTTGATCACGCGCGCGTCGGCCGGCAGCGTCTGCTCGACCGCCTCGACGAAGCGCTCGACGGCGGCCAGCGCCTCCTCGTCGCCGCGCTCGACGGTCAGGCGCGCGTAGCCGGCGAGGTCGGCGAAGACGATCGCCACGCGCACGCGGCCCACCTCTGAGGAGCTCTCAGCGAGCTCCGTCTCCATGTGGCCGATCACGTCCTGCTCGACGAAGTGGCCGAGCAGCCGGTCGTGCACGTAGCGCAGCAGCGGCACGACGAACGGGATCAGCTCGCGCGCGAGGCCCTCCATCTCCTCGGCGATCTCCACGTTGGGCATGCCCTCGCGCATCAGCGGCTCGTGCACGTAGAGGTGGATCAGGCGCACCTCGGCTTCGGCGACCTGCGCGATCGACTGGCCGTAGACGCGCGCGAGCTGCAGGAAGGCGACCGACGGCAGGCCGGCCTCGAGCATCGTGGCGACGTACTTCATCATCTCCATGTCCTCGTCGGTGAACAGGGCGGAGGACGGACCGCCAAGGCCCATCGCCGAGAGGATGCGCTCGATCAGCGCCTCCTCCAGCCCGCTCTCGCGCGACATCTCGCGCAGCGTGTGGCGCGGCTCGGAGCCGCTGAGCAGGTTCTCGATCGGCCCGACGGCGAGCTGGCCGTTGTCGCTGGCGCGCTTGATCTGCTCAAGCGTGTGCCCGCGTGCGCGCAGGCGTGCGATCACGCGCACATACGCAGCCGCCGCCGGCGTCCAGTGACCCTCGTAGCCGGGCACGAGGCCCTTGGCGATCCAGCGTTTGACGGTCGCCGTGGAGACATCGGCACGCGCGGCGACCTGCGCGAGCGTCGGCTCGGCCTGCTCCGGCGGCGGATCTTCTGCGGGCTCAGCCACGCGGACGCGACGCGAAGGGCTTTCCCATTGGGCGCAGTCTAAAGTCGCCGCGCGTGCCCGACAGCGAGACACCGCACACGAACGCGATCCACCTGCACCCCACGGCGCCTTTGGCCGAGCGCGTGCTGCTGCCCGGCGACCCCGGTCGTGCGCTCGCGCTGGCGCAGTCGCTGCTGTCAGAGCCGCGCATGTTCAACCACAACCGCGGCCTGTGGGGATACACCGGCGAGGCGAGCGACGGTGAGCAGTTGACGATCCAGGCCACCGGCATGGGCGGCCCGTCGGCGGCGATCGTGCTCGCGGAGCTGATCGAGCTGGGGGCGCGGCGGGCGATCCGCGTGGGCACGTGCGGAGCGCTGTCGTCGTCGCTGGCGCTCGGCGACTTGGTGATCGCGCGCGATTCGGTGTGCGCCGACGGCACGTCGCGGGCGATCGCCAGGCGCACGCGCGCACGCGCCGGCGAAGCAGTCGCCGAGCGCACCGTGGTCGAGCGCGCCGGCGCCGAGCACACCGTCATCGAGCGCGCCGCAGCCGACCGTGCGCTGACGCAGGCGCTGCTGCGCAGCGCGCCGTCGGCGCACGCGGGAACGATCGTGAGCGTCGATCTGTTCTACGACGACGGCACGCGCGGCGAGGATGTCGACGACGCGCTGGCGGTCGAGATGGAGGCGGCGACGCTGTTCGCGCTGGGCGCCGCCGCGGGCGTGCCGGTCGGCTGCGTGCTGATGGTCACGGACACGTTCGACGCGCGCGGCGCGCGCACGCGCATCGACGACCACGCGCTGCGCGCGGCCGCCGAGCGGATGGGCGTTGTGGCGCTCGCCGCGCTCGCCGGCTAGCGAAGTTCGCCGAGCCGGCGCGCGCCGCGGGCGCGCGCCCGCGCGTGCGTCAGCGTTTGCTCGATTTGGCTTTGCCTTTCGCCGGTTTGCCGGCGGCGCGTTTCGCTTTGCCGGCGCGCGCTTTGGATTTCGCAGCAGACGCTTTGCCGGCTTTGCTCGCCGCTTTGCTGCGGCCTGCCGCGGCTTTGGCTTTGCTAGCCGCTTTGCCCGCGGCTTTGGCTTTGGTCGCGGCTTTCGCTTTCGCTTTGCTCGCGGTTTTTTTGGCGGCTTTCACCTGTGCTTTGCCGGCGGCTTTCGCTTTGCCGGCAGTTTTTTTGGCCGCCGTTTTCGCGCTCGTCGCTTTCGCTTTGCTCGCGCTTGCGCGTTTCGCTTTAGCCGGTTTCGCTTTCGCCGGTTTTTTCGCCGCTTTGGCTTTGGCCGGTTTGGCTTTCGTCGATTTGCTGCGCGTCGGTTTGGCCGCCGCGGCCGCGCGCGCCGGCTGGCTGCCTGCCGGTCGCAGCTTGTTGGTCAGCCTGCCGAGCTGCTGCTCGATCGCCGACAGTCGCGACTCGACGGCGCTCGGCGAAAGAGCGCGGTCGAGCCGATGCACGCCGTCCTCGATGCCCTCCAGCCGATGTGACACGGACCGCAGTCGCCGCGTCAGCCGTTCGATATCGGCAGCCGACGGGATGTTCAGTGCACCCATTGCAACCTCCTGTGCTTGAGAAGCCTTCTCGCGAGCGTCGAACGCTCGACCGATCGCCCCTGTGATCAGGGGATTTTCAAGCAGGTCGGAAAGTGCTTTCCCCAACCGCTCCTCCGTGTTCTCGCTCAACCGCTCGCGCAGGCTCTTGGCGACGTTGCTCGCATCAGACATGCTTGCGCTCCTGGTCTCGAGGTGGCGGGCTCGCAGGCCCGGGACGGTTCATAGGTCGCCGCCGAGGAGGAAGGATACGGTGCAGCGATGTCCGACCGTTTGTTCCTGTTCGTGCAGTTCGAGTTTCCATGGGAGCTGGGACCGCCGGACGGGCGCTACCTGATGCGCGAGCACGAGGGCGCCGACCCCCAGCGAGTGGTCGTGCTGGGGACGCTCGGCGCGCAGCGTCGCGCACCCGCGCGCGGGCAGCTGCTGAGCGCTGCGACGCGCTCGAAGTCGCGCGGTCGCCCGGCGCCAGCGCAGCCGCAGCCGGCGCCCGTGGCGACGGCGCGCGCGACGCTCGTCGACCCGGTCTCCGTGTCGGCCGAGCGCCAAGCGAAGGCGTGGCTCTCGCAGCTCGACGGCGAGCGCGAGATCGAGGCGGCGGCGGCGGTGCTCAATCGCGTGCTGCACTTCCAGCGGATCGCTGCGGCGAACCCGTACGTGCACGAGATCTCGCCCGACCAGGCGCTGGTGATCAGAGCGGGCTGGGGCGAGGGCGAGCAGGTCGCCGATGGCCTGTGGGTGCACGCGCGCGAGCTGCCGTGGCGCGGACCTTCGGGCGTTCGCAGGAAACGCATCGGCGATCGTGCGGCGGCGCTGCGCCCGCAGGAGCGCCTGGCCGAGCTGCTCGGCGGCCGCGGCGCGACGCTCTTGTGCGAGGAGCTCGTGCTGCGTGCGCGCGTGGACCTCGACAACGGACGCCCTGCACACGCGGCGATCGAGCTGCAGGCGGCCTACGCGGCGGCGCTCGCGCAACTGCCGGGCGAGCGCCGTGAGGACCTGGCGATGCGCATCGACGAGCTGGGCAAGCTGCGCGCGGGCGTCGACGCGCAGGCCCGTGCGGCGTTTGCGGGCGCCGGCGCGCAGGAGGCCGCGGTGGAGCTCGACGAGGACGCGCTGCGCCACGCGCTCACGCGCCTGGAAGCCGCGCTTCGCGCGCGCACGGCGCCGGGGTTTAGGGTGAGATGAGCGTGGACGCGACGACGACAGCGATCGGCACGTGGAGCGGCGGGCGCTTCATGCACTTCGGCGAGCCGCTCGCCGACGAGCGCCTGCAGTCGCTGCTGACGCCGGGTGACGGCATCGACACGGTGATCACGGCCGACGCGTACGGCGCCGGCGAGGCCGATGCCGCCCTGGGTCGCGCGCTGGCGGGCATCGCGCGTGAGGACTACTGCCTGATGGGCGCGATCGGCCACGACTTCTACACGGGCGAGCGCGAGGGTGCGAAGGGCTTTCCACGCTTCACCGACGCGCGGTTGCGCGGCGAGGCGGACTACGGCGACTACATCCGCATGGCGACCGAGCGCAGCCTGCAGCGCTGCGGCGTCGACAGCTTCGACGTGCTGCTGCTGCACAACCCCGATCGCATGGGCTACTCGAGCGCGGCCGTGTGGGAGGGGATGCGGGCGGTGCGCGATGCCGGGCTGACGCGGCGGTTGGGCGTCGCGCCGGGTCCGGCGAACGGCTTCACGCTGGACTTGATCGCCTGCCTGGAGCGCTTCTCGCAGCTGATCGACTGGGCGATGATCATCCTCAATCCGCTGGAGCCGTGGCCAGGCGAGCTGGCGCTGGCGGCGGCCGATGCGCACGACGTCGACGTGATCACGCGCGTGGTCGACTACGGCGGGCTGTTCCACGACGACGTGCTGCCGGGTCATGCCTTCGCGGAGTACGACCACCGCAAGTTCCGCCCCGAGGGGTGGGTGGCGCAGGGGCGCGAGAAGCTTGAGCGGATGCGCCCGTTCGCCGAGCGCCACGGCCTGACGATGCTGCAGCTGGCGTGCGCGTGGAACCTCGCGCACGAGCGCGTGCGCTGCGTCGCGCCTACGCTGATCCAGGAGAGCGGACCGGGCGCGCGGCCGGTCGAGCACAAGCGCGCGGAGCTGGCGGCCGTCACGGCGCCGTCGCCGCTGAGCGGCGAGGAGGTGCGCGAGCTGCGCGAGATCGGCGATAACAGCGGGTCGATGACCTTGAAGGGCGCCAGCCCGGAATACAGCGGAGCAGCGCTCGCCGACCGCTGGGAGCTCGACGCAGAGCTCTCGGCGGTGGCCGCACGGTGGGAGATCGACCCCGAGCGCGACCTGCGCAAGCAGCAGCGCGCGACAGTCAACAGATGAGGAGGCGACAGCTATGAGCATCGATGTCAGCGGCATCAAGGAAGGCCAGAGGATGATGTGGACGGCCGGCGATTATCCGGAGGTCTCGCGCCGGATCGCCTCGGTTGCGGAGCTCTTGGCCGAGCGCGTGGGCGCCCAGCCGGACGTCGAGCTGCTCGACGTCGCCACCGGCAGCGGCAACGTGGCGCTCGCCGCCGCAAGAGCCGGCGCGAGTGTCACGGGCCTGGACCTGACGCCAAAGCTGCTCGACGTCGCGCGCGGCCGTGCCGGCAGGGCCGGCTTGGAGATCGAGTTCGTCGAAGGCGACGCCGAGGAGCTGCCGTTTGAGCCGGATTCGTTCGACCGCGTCACCTCGTGCTTCGGCGTGATGTTCGCGCCGCGCCAGCCGGTGGCCGCCGCCGAGCTGGTGCGAGTCGCG
The DNA here is from genome assembly GCA_035995645.1 of Solirubrobacteraceae bacterium. Taxonomy (GTDB): domain Bacteria; phylum Actinomycetota; class Thermoleophilia; order Solirubrobacterales; family Solirubrobacteraceae; genus Palsa-744. The sequence continues at coordinate 8,464 of DASYKG010000070.1, read as the reverse complement.
CGTCCCGGCGCGACGATCGGCGTGACCGCGTGGACGCCCGAGGGGTTCGTCGGCGCGAGCTTCAGGGCCTCGGCCGGCCATATGCCGCCGATGCCGCCGGAGCTCAAGCCGCCTGTGATGTGGGGCAACGAAGATCACGTGCGTTCGCTGTTCGCCGACAGCGGCGCCGAGGTGAGCTGCGAGCGGCGCACGGTCACCTTCTCGGGGCCGAGCCAAGAGGCATGGATGGCCGACGACGAGCGGATGCTCGGGCCGGCCGTGATGGCCAAGGCAGCGCTCGAGCCGCAGGGCCGCTACGAGCAGCTGCGCGAGGACATGCTGGAGCTGTACGGGCGCTTCAACGAGGCCGACGACGGGTCCTTCCGGGTGCAGTCCGAGTACCTGCTCACGCTCGTGCAGCTTCCGGGCTGAGCGCCCGCACCAGCGCCTGCAGCTCGTGCACGACATCGCCGCTCAGGCGCAGCTCGGCGATCTCGTCGAGCGGCGTCGGGCCCTGCGTGACTATCGCCACCGCGCCACCCGCGTCGCGCGTCAGCAGCGGCAAGCCGCCGACGGGGTGGACTTCCAGCGAGGAGCCGATGCACAGCAGCAGGTCGGCGCGCTGGCACATCGCGCGGGCGCGCAGCAGCGCGGCCGCGGGCAGCAGCTCGCCGAACAGCACCACATCCGGCTTGATCGGTCCGTCACACCGCGCGCAGCGCGGGACCCCCTGCGCGTCGGCCGCCAGGCGCTCCCGCGTCTGTTGCAGCGGGACGCTCCCACCGCAGTCCGGACACGAGCAGGTGGCGATGCTGCCGTGCACCTCGACGAGCTCGCGCGTGCCGGCCTTGCGGTGCAGCATGTCGATGTTCTGCGTGATCACGCCGTCGAGCAAGCCGCGGCGTTCCAGCGCGACGAGCGCGTCGTGCGCGCCGTTGGGCTGCTTGTCGCCGAGCGTCGCAAAGCGCTCGCCGTAGAAGCTCCAGAAGCGCACCGGGTCGCTGCGAAAGGCGTCGATGTGCGCAACCTCCATCGGGTCGACGCGCTCCCACAGCCCCGTGCGCGGCGTGCGGAAGTCGGGGATGCCCGACGGAACCGAGATGCCGGCCCCCGTCAGCGCGACGACCGAGCGCGCGTCGCGCACGAGCTCGGCCAGATGCGCGATCTCCGTGGTGGCTGTCGTGGGCGTCGTGGCTGTGGGCGGAGGCGTCATGTGCCTCTACACGAACTGCGTATAACCATGGCTATCGCGTTCTGGGAATAGGCATACCGCCCCGCGCCCTGCGCCCTCATCGCCCCTGGAAGTCCGCAGCGCGTTTGCCGAGGAAGGCGGCGATGCCCTCTTTGGCGTCCTCGCTGGCGAAGACCTCGGCGAAGGCGCGCTTCTCGGCCTCGATGCCCTCGTCGAGCTCGCCGGCCGCCGACACGCGCTTGATCTGTTCGAGCGCGATCGGCGCGGCCTGCGCGAGCTTGCGCGCCCACGACAGCGCCGTGTCGAGCAGTTCGTGATCCTCGACGACGCGGTTGACGAGGCCGAACTCGAACGCTTCGTCGGCGAGCACCGGGTCGCCGACGAGGTTCATCTCCAGCGCCTTGTTGACGCCGACCAGGCGCGGCAGGCGCTGGGTGCCGCCGAAGCCGGGGATGATGCCCAGCTTGATCTCCGGCTGGCCGAACAGCGCAGAGCGCGCGGCGATGCGCACGTCGCACGCCATCGCCAGCTCGCAGCCACCGCCGAAGGCCAGCCCGTTGACGGCGGCGATCGTCGCGATCCTGCCGGAGCCAAGCTCTTTGAACAGCGCGTGCGTCTCGTGGATCAGCGTCTCGCCAGCGGCGGCGTCCATCGTCGTGAACGCCTTGATGTCCGCCCCGGCCGAGTACAGGAACGGGTTGGACGAGGCGATCACCAGCGCACGCACGCCGGAGTCCTTGACCTTCGCCCAGACCTGCTCCAGATCGCCGGCGACCTGCGGCGAGATCGAGTTCATCTGCCCGTTGGCCAGCCACGCGATCGCCACGCCGTCCGCGCGCGTCTCCAGCTTGATCACCTCGGCCGGCTGCTCGGCGTCGGGCTGCGGGTAGGCGTAGAAGCCCTGGCCGGTCTTCTGGCCGAGGCGCCCCTGCGCGACGAGGCGGCGCAGGATCGTCGGCGGCGTGAAGCGCTCGCCGTAGCGCTCGCGCGCGTTCTCCATGCGCTCGAGCACCGCGTCCAGACCCTCGGAGTCGGCGCGCATGAACGGCGGCAAGAGCCCGCGCCGCGGGTCAAGACCGGCGCCGGCCATCATCCCGAAGTCGATGTCGCGGTGGCTGGCGACGCCCTCCTCGAGCACCAGGCAGGCCTCCAGAAACGTCTTCAGCGAGAGCAGCTCGACGAGCTCGTCGATGTCCGGCTCGGCGTCGCCCGGAAGGTTGGGGTTGCCCTGCGGGTCATAGAAGCCGTCGTCGCCGGTCTTCGCGCCGAGCTTGCCTTCGGCGACGAGCTTCTGCATGCCCTTGGGGACATAGAAGCGTTCGTCGCCGTAGGACTCGACCAGGTGCTCGGCGACGTGCAGCACGGTGTCCAGGCCGAGCAGGTTGATCAGCATGTACGGGCCGAGCGGCAGCACCCCGGCCGCGCCGAGGCCCTCGTCGATCTTCTTGATCGACAGCCCCTTCTCTTCCTGCTCGCGCCACACCTCGGCGCTGGAGGAGTTGAGGATGCGGTTGACGACGAAGCCGGGCACCTCGGCGCAGGTGATCGGCTGCTTGCGGATCGTCTGCGCGAACGTGACCGCCGCGCTGACCGTCTCCGCGGAGCTCTCCTCGCCCTCGACGATCTCGATCAGCGGCATGATCGACGCCGGGTAGAAGTAGTGAAAGCCGACGACCTTGTCAGGTCGCAGCGTCGCTTCGGCGATCTCCGTGATCGACAGCGAGGAGGTGTTCGAGGCGAGCACCGCGTGGCCGGGCGTGCAGGCGTCGAGCTCGGCGAACACCGCCTGCTTGATCTCCATCCGCTCGGGCACCGCCTCGATCACGAAGTCGACGTCGCCGAACGCCGCGTAGGACGTCGTGCCGTCGATGCGCCCGACGATCTGCTCGATCTGCTCGTCGCCCTGCTCGGCGGTGATCTTGCCCTTCTCGACGAGTTTGCCGATCTGGCCCGTCGTCACGTTGCGCGCCTCGTCGAGTCCCGCCTGCACGAGCGCGTCGTCGATGTCCTTGAGCACCACTGGAATACCCGCGGCGGCGATGGTCTGGGCGATCTGGCCACCCATCGTTCCGGCACCCACGACGGCGGCTTTGAACACGAACATGTCTTTTGCGTCTCCTCTTCTGGCTAGGGTTGCCGGAGCCTAGCGTTCACGGGCTCGCCACCGCACCTCTCGGCACGCGCGCGGGTTGCGTGGGGTGACAAGGCGCAAGCACGAACGGGGGTAGGAGGCAGAACATGACCCACTCACAGCAAGTCGCCGGCGACTGGACGCGCGACGCACACCGCAGTCCCCGCCGACGCCGGCCGGCGTCGGCCCTGGCGCTGCTCGTGGCGGTGCTGGCATCGCTCGCCGCGTCGGCGGTCGCTGCGCAAGCGGCGACGCCGCCCAAGGCGAACACGAACGGCGCGCGCGAAGTCAGCTACGCATCGGCCGTGCTCACGGGCTCGGTCAACCCGAACGGCAGCGACACCTCCTACTACTTCCAGTACGGGCTGACGAAGGCCTACGGTTCGCAGACGACGATCTCCGACGCCGGCGCGGGCACGAAGGCGGTCCCCGTGCGCCTGACGATCACCGGCCTGCAGCCGCTCACCGTCTACCACTACCGGCTCGTCGCCGTCAACAGCGCGGGCGCGACGATCGGCAGCGACGAAAAACTGCTGACGGCGAAGGTCCCGCTGTCGCTTCAGATCCTCGCGTCGCCCAACCCCGTGACGTTCGGCGACACGGTGACGGTGCAGGGGACGCTCTCGGGGACCGGCAACGCCAACCGCACGGTCGTTCTGCAGGCAAACGCCTTCCCCTTCACGGCGGGCTTTCAGAGCGTCGGCAATCCCGAGGTGACACTGGCGACCGGCGAATTCAACTTCGTCGTGCCGGCATTGGCCAGCTCGGCGCAGTTTCGCGTGTTCACGCCGGCGGGCAACACGGTGATCAGTCCGGTCGCGACGGAGAACGTGGCCGTGCGCGTGGTCAGCCACGTCGCGCGCACCAGGCGACGCGGCTTCGCGCGCTTCTTCGGCACGGTCACGCCCGCCGTCAACGGCGCGCAGATCGGCGTCCTGCGCATCGCGCAGGGCCACGGAATCCTCGCCGGCGGCACGATCGCCAAGCCGCTGAACGCGGCCAGCTCGCAGTTCAGCCGCATCGTGCGCGTGCGCAAAGGCGCCTACCGCGTGCTCGCGAAGGTCGCCCCCGGCCCCGTGTCGGCCTACGGCCCCGGCGGCGTCGTCTCCGCGTACGGCACGCCGCTGCTGATCCACTGAGCTGCGTGAGCGCCGCCGCCCGATGGCGACGGCGCTCACCAACCCATCAGACGATCATCGATAAAACGGTGCGGCCGCCGAGCAATGGCTAGACGGCGACCGTTTCCACGCCGCCGACCTCGGCCGGCTCCTCCACGCGCCGCGGCAGCAGCGTTTCGCGGGCGATCACCAGGCGCTGGATCTGCGAGGTGCCCTCGTACAGCTGCATGATCTTCGCGTCGCGGAACAGCTTCTCCACGGGGTACTCCTTGATGAAGCCGTAGCCGCCATACACCTGCACGGCTTCCGTGGCCGTCTTCATCGCCGTGTCGGCGGCGAAGCGCTTGGCGTGCGATGAGATCAGCGTGTTGCGTTCACCCGAGTCGAGCATCACAGCCGACTTCCACGTCAGCAGGCGCGCGGCCTCGATCTCCGTGGCCATGTCGGCGATGATGAACTGGATCGCCTGGTGCATCGCGATCGGCACGCCGAACTGCACGCGTTCGCGCGAGTAGTCGGTGGCGAACTCGAACGCCGCGCGCGCGATGCCCGTGGCCATCGCCGCGACGCCCGGGCGCGTGCGGTCGAGCGTCATCATCGCCAGCTTGAAACCCTGGTTCTCCTCCCCCAGCAGGTTCTCCGCCGGGACCTCCACGTCGTTGAAGGAGATCGTCGCCGTGTTCGACGCGCGCTGACCGAGCTTGTCCTCCTTCTTGTCCACCACCACGCCCCAGTCACGCTCGACGACGAACGCCGAGATGCCGCGGTGGCCGGCCTCCTTGTCGGTCTTCGCGTACACCGTGTAGTAGTCCGCGTAGCCGCCATTGGTGATGAAGCACTTCGAGCCGTTGATCACGTACTTGTCGCCCTTCTTCACCGCCGTCGTGCGCATGCCCGACACATCCGAGCCGGCGTCCGGCTCGGTCAGGCAGAACGACGCCAGCTTCGGCGCTTCCGTGAGCGCGCCCAGGTACTTCTTCTTGATCTCCTCCGAGCCGCCCAGCGCGATCGGCGCCGTCGCCAGGCCGTTGCAGCCCAGCGAAGTCTGAATCCCCGAGCAGCCCCACGACAGCTCTTCCTCGATCAGGCAGCCGTCCAGGTAGCCCGCGCCCGCGCCGCCGTACTGCTCTTCGATGTGCGAGTTCATCAAGCCGACCTCCCAGGCCTTCTCGATGATGTCCTGCGGCCACGTCCCGTCCTTGTCGTACTCCCAAGCGACCGGGCGAATCTCCTTGACCGCGAAGTCGTGCGCCATCTCGCGCAGGTTCTTCTGCTCGTCTGTGAGCGTGAAATCGACCATTTTCTCGGTAAATCCCCCTAATCGGCTGGCGGCATCGGCAATGATTGACTGGTCAGTCAGTCTCCAGCAGCCAGCGTAGCGAAGCGCACGGCGATCGGCAACAATCACAGGGTGCCACCGCCGAGCGCCTTCGTCTTGCAGAGCGCCTTTCCCATCGTCGTGTTCGGCGCCGTCGCCGTGTCCGTCGTCATGTCGCTCGTCTTCCTCTTCAGCCGCGGCAGCGTGTTCGACCACATCGGCGACGGCGGTCTCACCGGCGAGAGCGACCCCTACGGCTCCCCGCCACCCGCCCCTGTTGGTGGCGGCTCACACGCCGAGCAGGAGCTGGAAGTCCGCCAGATGCTCACCGCGCGCAACGCCCGCCGCGTCGGCCGCGGCGAGCCGGCGCTGGACATCGACGCGGAGGTCGCCAAGCTGCTCGCACCGGCCCAGATCACCGGGCACGATCCCGCGCTCGCCACCGAGGTTCGCCAGCTCGTCGTCGCGCGCAACGAACGCCGCCAACGCCAGGGCCTCGAGCCGCTCGACGTCGAGCAGGAGGTGCAGCGAACGCTCGACGAGCTCGATCCGTAGTCCGCGCGCACCCGGCCCGCGACGCGCCGATCGCGCCGCCGCCAGCAAGTCAGGTATAAACGCGCCATGAGCGACCCGCGCCGCTTCGCACTGGACGAGCTGATGATCCGTCCCGGCACGTACTTCAACCCGCAGACCGAGGTGCTCGTGATCGTCGACGACTCGCCCGAGGTCGACCACGAGATCTTCGAGTCCGACGACTTCGACGCCACCGACTGGGTGCTCATCGCCGACGAGGCCCCCGTCGACGAACACCGCCGCGACGAGCTCATCGAGCACTTTCGCCTGACCTACCAGCCTGGCGGCGAGCTGCTCGTCGCCGGCGACGACGAGATCGTCGAGGACGAGGACGAGCTCGAGCCCGACGACGACCTAGAGCACGACAGCTGACACACGGCCGGCGCCAGCAGCTCCGCGTCCCAGGCCGACGCAGCCCCGCAACTCGCGCGACCGCGCGCGTGTTCCTCAGGCATGCGCATGCAGTCGCCCTCGCCGCTCAGCGTTGCAATGCACGCTGCACGCTGCCCGCGAGCGCCAGCCGTGCGTAGCATGCGCCGCGTGCGCGCAAAGCTTCTCTGGACGCTGGCCCTCGGCGTCCTGACGCTCGCCGTCGCAACGGCCTCCCCGGCGGCGGCGGCAGGCCCGAGCGTCTCCGGTGCGCTGCAGAGCCTCAGCCGCAGCGGGGCGATCACGCCGGCGCAGTACACGCAGTACTACAACGCCTACGTCGCAGCCAAACGCTCGCTCGGCAGGCTAAGCGGCACGCGGCGAAGCGAGCTCGGCGCCGTCATGGCGAACGTGCAGGCGATGGCCGCGAGCGGCTACTTCATCCCCTCGCGCCTGCCGGTGATCTTCCTCACGCTGGAAAACAACCGCCATTGGTGGACGAGCGAACCGCTGCTCTCCAGCGGCACGCGCGTGAGCTTTCCTCACAGCAAGATCGTGTGGGAGTACTACGGCGGGCAGGGCATCGAGATCCAGTGGCTGGGCACGTTCGGCGAGGGCAACGGCTTCTTCCTGTCCGGCCACGAAAACGCCAACCTGCGCCAGCTGCTCTCGGAAATCCTGCCGCTGGCGACCAAGCGCGCCGGCGGCATCGCGTGGGAGTACATGTTCCAGTTCGACGGCGGGCGCCCGCCGTGGACGAGCGGGCTGTCGCAGGGCACCGCGCTGCAGGTGCTCGCGCGCTCGTGGTCGCGCTTCAAGGAACCCGCGCTGCTGAGCGCCGCGCAGCAGGCCGTCGGCATCTTCCAGACGCCCCCGTCCACCGGCGTGCAGGTCAGGACACCGGCCGGCTCGATGTACGCCGAGTACACATACGCGCCCAGCGACCGCATCCTCAACGGCTTCATCCAGGCGGTCGTCGGACTGTACGACTACACGCAGATCACCAAAGACCCACTCGGGCTGAAGCTGTTCGAAGCCGGCGACGCGCAGGCACGGGTGGAAACGCCGCGCTTTGACACCGGCGCATGGTCGATGTACGACCAGTTCTCCGAATCGAACCTCAACTACCACGAACTGCTCACGGAATTCCTCGTGCACCTGTGCGAACGCACCCGCGAGGGCCCGCCGATCCGGGTGACGCCGACGCCGGCCCCCACGCCGACACCGACGACTCCGACGACGACGACGCCTACGACTCCGACGACGACCACACCGACGACGCCGTCGGGTGGCACGTCGCCGGAAGGCACGAGCACGACGGCGAAAGCGGCCGCTGCGAACGCGAAGAGCGCGGCGACGGCGGCGAAACCGGTCGCGACGCCGATCGCGGGCGATCAGATCTATTGCACGACCGCACAGAAATTCACGAACTACGAGAAAACGCCGCCGGTCATCTCGCTGCTCACGACGAAGCTGAAGGGCGGCACGCGCGCGGGCGTGCAGGTCTCGCTGTCGAAGATCTCGACGGTGCGCTTGACGATCCGCCAGGGCTCGCGCACGGTCTGGACGAACAGCGCGTACGTCGGGCGCGGCAAGCCGAAGCTCCTGTGGACGACGCCGAAGGGCGGCGGCACGTTCAACGTGACCGTCAGCGCGACCGATCCGGCGGGCAACTTCGCGACGAGCACGGGCACGCTCGTCGTCTCGCGCGGCTAGGCGCAGCCCTCCCGCCGGGCCGCGCCTAGACTGGCTCGGTGAGGCAAGTGCAGGCGAAACGGTGGGCA
>DASYKG010000069.1:0-13353 GCA_035995645.1 Solirubrobacteraceae bacterium | reverse complement strand
TCAGCCGCTCATCCCGCCGAACAGCCCGCCCGTGACGTGCAGCGTCTGGCCGTGGACGTAGTTTGACCACGGCGAGCACAGGAAGAAGATCCCTCCGGCGGCCTCTTCCGGCGTGGCGGGGCGGCCGAGCGCGATCAGCATCGAGGCCATCTGGCGCATCTGCTCGGGAATGCCCAGCTGGATCTTCTCGCCGTCCTTCTCCATCGTGTTCTCATCGACCTTGGCCTGGGTGAGGCGGGTGTCGATGAAGCCGAAGGCGACGGCGTTGACGTTGACCTTGAACTGGCCCCACTCCTTGGCGACGGTTTTCGTCAGACCGACGACGCCGGCCTTGCCCGCCGAGTAGTTGGCCTGCCCGGCGTTGCCGAACGTGCCGGAGGTGGAGGAGATGTTGACGATCTTGCGGAACACCTCCTTGCCTTCCTCGCGCTCCTTCTTGGCGGGGTCGCGCAGGTGCGGCGCGGCCGCGCGGATCACGCGGAAGGGCACGACCGTGTGGATGTCGAGCATCGCCTGGAAGTGCTCGTCGGACATCTTGTGGATGGGCGCGTCGAGCGTGTAGCCGGCGTTGTTGACGATGATGTCGATCTTGCCGAACGAGTCGACGGCCTTCTGCACGAGCTCGTCGGCGGCGCCCGGCTTGGTCAGGTCACCGGCGTAGACGGCGGTTTCGCCGGAGATCTCCGACGAGGCCTGCTCGGCGACGTCGCCGTCGAGGTCGTTGATGAGGCACTGCGCGCCCTGCGAGACGAGCAGCTCCGCCGTCGCCCGTCCGATCCCGCGCGCCGACCCGGTGACGATCGCCGACTTGCCGTCGAGTACTCCCATAGCTGTCCTGCTCCTTAGTCGCTTGAGTTGGCGTCGCAGGTTATCCAAGCGCCTGTCAACGGCGCGCGCGACGAAGGGCGCACGCAGCGGCGCCGCCGGCTCAGGGCTTGATGATGCGCCCGAAGTCCTGCGTGTAGAGCGCGCCGGATTGGCCGCGCGCGAGCGAGGCGAGCGGGTGCGGCGAGACGCCGATGCCGGTGTCGCGGAAGTTCGCGTCGAGGATGTTCGCGCGGTGTCCCGCAGAGGCCATCCAGCCGGCGACGATCGCCTTGGGCGAGGCCAGCCAGAGCGTCGCCCAGCCGATGTTCTCGCCGACGGCGTAGCCGACTTGCGAGCTGAAGATGTAGCCGGCGGCGCGCATGCGCGACAGCGGCGTATCGCCGTGGCGGCCGTCATGTTCGAAGTAGTCGCCCGACGCCATGTCTTCGGAGTGCCCTTGCGCGGCCTGCTGCAGCGGCGCGTCGGGCGCCAGCGCGCTGAGGCCGCGGCTGGTGCGTTCGCGGTTGATCAGGCACAGCGTCGCCGTGCGGATGCTCTGCAGGTTCGCCGCGGTGGGCTGCAGTTTCGTTTCCACGCACGGCCCGCTGGACGCAGGCGGTGTGCTTCCGTAGCCGGAGGTCTGATGGTGCGAGCTCTTGTGACGCACGGCCTTGTGGCGGCGACAGGAGAAGTGGCGCTTTCGGTGGCGCGACTTGCCCGTCGGCTTGCCGCCGCTGGAGTGAAAGCTCGCGCGCTTGGCGCAGTGGCCGCGGCGGTGCTTGACGGGAGCGCTCGCATGGCTTGACGCGCGCTTGGCAAGCGTCGATGCAGGCGCGGTCGAGGCGGCTGCACAGCAGCACACACACAGCGCGAGCAGCGCGGCGCAGACTGCTGCGCCGAGCAGATGACGGTGGATGGCGAGGTGCGCACGTCGTCCAAGGGCCACGTATGCGGTATCGGAGCGAGACCGGCCGCGCATGAGCGCGACATGGCCGCTTGGACGATTTCATGCAGCGCTGAACGCTTGCGGCTTGCCGTCACGACCAGCGATAGCGATGGTAGCTACGCCGCATAGCTTGGATGTGTGCGGATAGAGCCAGCGATAGCCATAGTATGTACATCGTATATACAATTGCTACCTAAGCCGGTAAAAAGAGGAACCTCTGCCACACCTCCAACGCATCTGCTCGCGCGAACGTTTGACGGCGGGCTTTCAGAGCGCGAGCACGCGACCGAGGATCTCGCGCATGATCTCGTCTGAGCCGCCGCCGATCGGGCCAAGGCGCGCATCGCGTGCGGCGCGCTCGACCCAGGCGGACGCGGCACCGTCCCCGCGCATGTAGCCGGCGCCGCCGTGGATCTGCAGACACTCGTCCATCAGCTCGAACGACGCGCGCTGGGTCAGCAGCTTGGCCATCGCGACCTCCTTCAGCGGCTCCTCGCCGGCGACGAAGCGCCGCAGCGCGTCGTAGGTGACGCAGCGGCACGTGTAGAGCGACGTGGCCATGTCGGCGAGCTTGTGGCGGATCGTCTGGTGCGAGCTCAATGGGCGGCCGAACGCCTGGCGCTCGCGCGCGAACTCGGCCGTGCGCTCCCATGCGATCTGCATCGCGCCGACGGCGCCGAGCGCCATCGCCAGGCGCTCCCACTGGAAGTTGGCCATGATCAGCTTGAAGCCCTCGTTGAGGTCGCCGAGCAGGTTCTCGTCGGGCACGAACACGTCGCGGAAGGCGATCGTGGCGGTGTCGGAGGCGTGCCAGCCGAGCTTGTGCAGAGCCGAGGACTCGACGCCCTCGCCACGGTCGACGATCAGAAACGAGATGCCGTGATGGCCGCCCTGCTTCGTCGTCTTGACGGCAGTGACGATGAAGTGCGCGCGCACGCCGTTGGTGATGTACGTCTTCTCGCCGTTGACCAGCCAGCCGCCGTCCACGCGCTCGGCGCGCGTGCTCAGCGCGGCGACGTCCGAGCCGGCGCCCGGCTCGGTGATGCCCAGCGCGCCGATCAGCTCGCCGGTGATCGACGGCACGAGGTAGCGCTGCTTCTGCTGCTCGGTGCCGAACTTCCAGATCGGCGGCGTGGCGATGTTGGTGTGCGCGCCGATGCCCGCCGCCGTGCCGCCCGAGCCGACGCGCGCGAGCTCCTCGCAGAGGACCGACTCGTGCAGGTAGTCGCCGCCCTGCCCGCCGTACTCGGTCGGGTACTTCAGACCGAGCAGCCCCTGCGCGGCCATCTTGGCGAAGACCTCGTCGGGGAACCATTCGTCCTGCTCCCACTGCTGCGCATGCGGCGTCAGCTCACGCTCGATGAAGCCGCGAACCGACTGTCTCAGCTCTTCGTGCTCGTCGGAGAAGGGTGGCGCGAGCGTGCTCATGGCATCCAGGGGGGAAGACCGCATGCGGCCTTGCCTTCCAGATGAACGGAGATGATCGGGATGTAGATCGGACTACAGCCCGTAGGAGCGGCCGATCACGTCGAGCATGATCTCGTCGGTGCCCGCGCCGATGCGGTTCAGGCGCATGTCGCGCCACACGCGCTCGACGCCGTACTCGCGCATGTAGCCGGCGCCGCCGTGGATCTGGATGCATTCGTCGGCAACTTCGCAGGCGATGCGCGCGGCGTGCAGCTTGGCCATGGAGATCTCGCGCACGGGGTACTCGCCGTTGTTGAAGCGCCACGCCGTCACGTAGACCATCTGCCGGGCCGACTCGATTTTCGTGGCCATCTCGGCGAACTTGTGACGGATCACCTGGAACTTGCCGATTTCGCGCCCGAACGCCTTGCGCTCGTGCGCGTACTGCAGCGTTTTCTCAAAGCATTTCTGCGCGCCGGCGACGCAGCCGGCGGCGCCGATCAGGCGCTCGCCCTGCAGCTCCCACATGATGTGGTAGAAGCCCTTGCCGACCTGTCCGAGCACCGCCGAGGCGGGCACGCGCACGTCTTGGAAGGCCAGCAGCGCGGTGTCGGAGGCGTGCATGCCGAGCTTCTGCAGCTTCTTCTCGCGGATCACGCCAGGCGAGTCCATCGGCACGAGAAACAGCGTGAAGCCGTCGTAGCCGGCGTCCGCGTCGGTCTTCGTCACGAGCACGATCACGTCGGCGCGGTGGCCGTTTGTGATGTACGTCTTGGAGCCGTTGATCACGTAGTCCTCGCCGTCCTTGACCGCGCGCGTCTTGATCCCCGACACGTCCGAGCCGGCGTCCGGCTCGGTGATGCCCAGGCAGAGGATCTTCTGCCCCTTGATCGCCGGCGCGGCCCACTGCTGCTTCTGCTCCTCGGTGCCGAACGCGAGGATCGGCGGCATCGCCATGTCCGTCTGCACGGCCACGCCCATCGCCAGCCCACCCGAGTTGGCGTTGCCGATCTCCTCGGCGAGCACGAGCGCCGAGTAGTAGTCGCCACCCTGGCCGCCGTAGGCCTCCGGCTTGTCCAGGCCGAGGAAGCCGAGCTCGCCCATGCGGGCGAAGACCGAGTCCGGGAACGTCGTCTCCTCCCATTCCTCCGCGTGCGGCGCGAGCTCTTTGATCGCGAAGTTGCGAATCGACTCGCGCAGCTGTTCGTGCTCGTCGGTGAAGATGAAGTGCTTGCGCGCGGTGTGAAAGTCCGGCTTGAGCACGCTCTCGGCGGTCGCGGCCATTGTCGGCGGTCTCCTTCTCGTAGGGCATGAGCCGGCGGCTTCAGGCGCGTCGGCGGCGTAGCGCAGACGCTAACGCAGGCATCGGCAAAAGTAAACAGTAGAGCTTCTTACTTTTTGCTCGTCCCTCACTGGGTGGCTCGTCCGGCGTCGATCTCCAAACCTGTTTCGACAATCGGGAACGGGGCAATGGCCGGGCATGACAAATCCTCTCGCCCCGAAATCGAAGATCGTCCTGCCGCTGTCCGGCCTGCCCGTCGCCGTCGCCGTCGCGGCGCTGTGCGCGACTCCGGCCCCCGCTGCGTCGGCGCCGCCCGAACTCGGACCGCTGCTGCAAAAGACCAGCGAACTGCAGATCAGCAGCGAGCGCTTCTCCGGCGAAGTGACGATCACCGGCAAGAAGCTTCCGAGCAAGCTCAAAGCGCTCGGCGGCCTGAAGACGAAAATCGCCGGCGAAGAGAGCACGTCGCCGGAAGCCGCTTCGCTCACCGAGACGCTGCTCGGCCAAACGATCACTCTGCGGCTCGTCGACAAGACGCTGTACATACGCGACCCGTCAATCGCCAAGGAGGATGGCGGACTCCCGTGGATCAAGGAAAGCCAGCAGGGGCCGGCTGGAGGCCTGTTTGGCTCGCACACGAACCTCGGCGGCGGGCCGGGCGGCTCGGGCTCCGGCGGCTCAACGTCGGGCAGCCACTTCAAGACGGAGATGGCGCTGCTGAAGGCCTCCAACGACGTGCGCTCGCTCGGCGCGAGCACGATCGACGGTCAGGCGGTGACCGGCTTCGCGGGCACGGCCAATCCGAGGGAAATCGAGGAAAGCACGCTGCCGGCAAAGTTGCGCACCGCGGTCGTCAAGTCGCACATCAGGCCGGCGTCGACATTCGAAGTCTTCATCGCGGCAAACGGGCTGCCCGTGCGCTCGCACGTCGTGCTTGCGCTCGGAGCCGTGAAGCTGAACGTGACGCAGGATGTGCTCGCGATCAACTTCCCCGTTGCCGCCATCCCGGCTCCGCCTGCCGCCGAAACGATCACCGCGGCCCAACTGAAGAAGATCCTCGCCAAGCGGCTCAAGAAGAAAAAGAAGAAGTGATCGCTCGTGCGCCGGGCGAAAAGTAAACAGTAGAGCTACCTACTTCCCACGGGCGCCGGATCCGGTTAGGATGCGCGGATGGCCGGCGACGTTGTCCTCTACGAGCTCGACGACGCTGGCGTGGCGACGATCACGCTCAACGACCCGGACACGCGCAACGCGCTGTCGCCGGACATGCTCGGCGGGCTGATCGCGGCGTTGGAGCGCGCGCGAGACGAAGACGGCGCGCGCTGCGTCGTGCTCGCGTCCTCGCACGAGAAGACGTTCTCCTCGGGGGCGAACCTCGGCGGCTTCGCAGCCGACGCGCCGCTCGCGCAGCGCCACTTCGCCTCTGAGCGCTTCGTCTCGCTGTTCAAGCTGATCGGCGAGCTGGGCAAGCCGACGATCGTCGCGGCCGACGGGCACGTGCTCGCCGGTGCGCTGGGCATCGCGCTGGCGTGCGATCTGATCGTCGCCTCCGAGCGCGCGAGCTTCGGCACGCCGGAGATCAACGTGGGCGCGTTCCCGTTCATGATCATGGCGCTGATCTACCGCAACGTGCCGCGCAAGAAGGCGACCGAGCTGCTGCTGCTCGGCGAGCGCTGGAGCGCACACGACGCGCATGCGGCGGGGATCGTCAACAAGGTCGTGCCAGCCGACGAGCTCGATGCGGCGGTGGGCGAGTGGGCAGGCAAGCTGGCGGGCAAGTCGCCGGTGATCATGCGCCTGGGCAAGGAGGCGATGCGTCGGCAGATGGACATGCCGTTTGACGACGCGCTCGACTACCTGCGCGCGCAATTGACGCTGGCGATGTCCACGGAGGACATCGTCGAGGGCGTGAGCGCGTTCTTCGAGAAGCGCGAGCCGCAATGGAAAGGACGCTGATGAGCGCTCGCGAGACCGACACGTCGCCGCAGACCGCCGAGCCGACGTCGCTGCTGCGCCCGCTGGTGGAGGACCTGCACGCGCGCCGCGCGCAGATCGAACTGGGCGGCGGCGAGGAGAAGATCGCGCGCCAGCACGCGGCGGAAAAGCTGACCGCGCGCGAGCGACTGGCGCTGCTGATCGACGAGGGCACGTTCAGCGAGCTGGGCATCCACGGGCGCCCGCACTTCGCCCAGCGCGCGATGGACGGCAAGGAGGCGCCTGCCGACGGCGTGATCACCGGCTACGGCAAGGTCGACGGGCGCCTCGTGGCGGTGTGCGCGTACGACTTCACGGTGATGGCCGGCTCGATGGGCATGACCGGTGAGCTGAAGGTCACGCGCCTGCGCGAGCTGGCGCTGACCAAGCGCATCCCCTTCGTCTGGCTGCTCGACTCGGCGGGGGCGCGCATTCAGGAGGCGGTCGGCTCGCTGTTCGCCGGCTCCGGGCACCTGTTCCGCGAGGAGGTCGTGATGAGCGGTGTGATCCCGCAGGTCGCTGCGCTGATGGGGCCGTGCGCCGCCGGCACCGCGTACATCCCCGGCCTGGCGGACTTCGTGCCGATGGTCAAGGGGCGCGGCTCGATGGCGCTCGCAGGGCCGCACCTCGTGCGCGCGGCGGTCGGCGAGGACGTCACGCAGGAGGAGCTCGGCGGCTCGCGCGTGCACTGTCGCAAGTCCGGCGTCGGCGACCTGGAGGTGGCCGACGACGAGGAGTGCATCGAGCGGGTCAAGCAGTACCTGTCGTTCATGCCGCAGAACTGCGAATCGCCGCCGCCGGTCAGCGCAAGCGCGGACCCGATCGAGCGCGGCGACGAGGAGCTGCTGGACGTGCTGCCCGAGTCAAACCGCAAGCCGTATGACATGTACGAGGTGATCGGCCGCATCGTCGACGACGGCTTCCACTTCGACCTCAAGCCGCAGTGGGCCAAGACGATCATCACCTGCTTCGCACGCTTCGGCGGGCGCCCGGCGGGCATTGTGGCAAACCAGCCCAAGCAGCTAGGCGGCATCCTCGACAACGACTCCGCCGACAAGGCCGCGCGCTTCGTCAACCTGTGCAACGCCTTCGGCATCCCGCTGATCTTCCTGATGGACGTGCCCGGCTTCATGGTCGGCTCGAAGGTCGAGGCCGGCGGGATCATCCGCCATGGCGCGAAGATGCTCTACGCGGTCGCCAACGCCACGGTGCCGAAGATCACGGTGATCACGCGCAAGGCCTACGGCGCCGGCTACTACGTGATGAACGGGCGCGCCTACGAGCCAGACCTGATCGTCGCCTGGCCGAGCGCCGAGATCAGCGTGATGGGGGCCGAGGGGGCGGTGGAGATCGTCATGCGCAAGCAGGTCGAGGAAGCAGAGGACCCGGAGGCGAAGAAGGCCGAGCTGATCGACGCGTACCGCAAGATCATCGACGTGTACATCGCCGCCGGCAACGACATGATCGACGACGTGATCGACCCGCGCGAGACGCGCGCGACGATCTGCCGGGCCCTGGAGATGGCCGAGGGCAAGAAGATCGAGCGTCCGTGGAAGCGGCAGGGAGTGGTGCCCGTATGAGCCTCGACGATCCCGTCGTCATCACCTGCTCGATCTCCGGCGCGATCGCCAATCGCGAGCAGTGCCCGGCGATCCCGTACACGCCAGCCGAGTACGCGGCGGAGGCGCGGCGGATCGTCGACGAGGGCGGCGTGATGATCCACATCCACGCGCGCAAACCAGATGGCACGCCGAGCTATGAGGTCGAGGACTTTCAGGCGATCACCGAGGCGATCCGTGCGGAGGTCGGCGACGCGGCGATCGTCAACTACTCCACCGGCACGATCGGCGTCAGCGTGCAGAAGCGAATCGAATACCTGCGCGCGTGCAGGCCGGAGGTCGCGGCGCTGAACATGGGCTCGATGAACTACGCCAAGTACTCGCGCTCGCGCAAGCAGTTCGTCTTCAGCATGGTCTTCCAGAACCCGTTCGAGGAGATCGTCGAGCTGCTGCAGGCGATGAACGAGCTCGCCATCAAACCCGAGCACGAGTGCTTCGACATCGGCCACGTCGGCAGCCTGGCGCCACTGATCGACATGGGCGTGCTCAAGACGCCGCTGCACGTCGACTGCGTGATGGGCGTCCTCGGCGGCATCCCGCCGACCGCGCGCAACCTCGCGGCGATGGTCGACAACATTCCCCAGGGCTCGCATTGGGGCGTGATCGGCGTATCGCGCGACCAGTGGATGCTCGTCAGCGCCGCGCTCACGCTCGGCGGCTCGGTCCGCGTCGGCCTCGAGGACAATCTGTACCTGCCCAGCGGCGAGATGGCGAGCTCCAACGGCGAGCTGATCGCCAAGGCGCGCCAGCTCACCGAAGACGTCGGCCGGCGTCCGGCGACCGTGCAGGAGGCGCGCACGATGCTGAACGTCCCCCAGCGCGTCGCGAGCGCCGCGTGAGCCTTCCCCTGGATGGCATCCGCGTGCTCGACCTGTCGCGGCTGCTGCCCGGGGGCTTCTGCTCGCTGCTGCTCGCCGACTTCGGCGCGGACGTGCTGAAGGTCGAGGACACGGGCATGGGCGACTACATCCGCTGGTCGCCGCCGTACTACGAGGGCGCGCACGAGAGCGCGCGCTCGGCGCTGTTTTTGTCGCTGAATCGCAACAAGCGCTCGATCCGCCTGGACCTGAAGAACGAGCGAGGCCGCGAGGCGCTGCTGCGGTTGGTGGGCGAATACGACGTCGTGCTCGAGTCCTTCCGTCCCGGTGTGCTCGACCGCCTCGGCGTGGGCTATGAGCGCATGCGCGAGGAGAACCCGGGCCTCGTCTACTGCGCGATCTCCGGCTACGGCCAGGACGGCCCAAAACGCGACGCCTCAGGGCACGACATGAACTACCTCGGGCTGGTCGGCCTGCTCGGCCTGACCGGCGAGCGCGGCGGCGCGCCGGTGCAGGCGGCCGGGCAGATCGCCGACCTGGGCGGCGGCGCGCTGATGGCGGCGTTCGGCATCCTCGCGGCGCTGCGCGAGCGCGACGGCGCCGGGCCCGGCTCGGACTCGCCGGGGTCGGGCGAAGGCCAACTGGTCGACGTGTCGATGGCCGACGGCGCGCTGTCGTGGCTGGCGATGGTCGCCGCCAGCTACTTCGCCGAGGACACGGTGCCCCACCGCGGCGAGCTGCCGCTGGCCGGCTCGCTGGTCTGCTACCGCCCGTATGAGTGCGCCGACGGGTGGGTCACGCTGGGTGCGCTTGAGCCGAAGTTCTGGCAGGGCTTCTGCCGTGGCGTCGGGCGCGAGGACCTGATCGCCGCGCAGTTCGAGCGTCCGGGCTCCGCCGCGCACGAGCAGGTGGCGGAGATCTTCACGGCGCGCACGCGCGAGCAATGGGAGGCGTTCGCGCGCGAGAACGACTGCTGCCTGGAGCCCGTGCTGGAGCTCGACGAGGCGCTGTCCTCCGAGCTGGTCGCTTCGCGGGGGATGGTCGTCGAGCTCGATCAGCCGGGCGCCGAGCGCCCCGTGCGTCAGCTCGGCCTGCCGGTCAAGCTCACGCGCACTCCCGGCGACCATGCGCGGCTGCCCGGCCCGGCGCTCGGCGAGCACACCGAGGAGGTGCTGCTCAGCGCCGGGTACTCCGAGTCCGAAGTCGCCGAGCTGCTGGCCGAGGGTGCGGCGGCGGGAGCGGCGGCCGACCGCACCGGCGACCGCTCCGGCGGCCAGCAGGGCCTCAGCTTCCGGGTGTGAGGTCGGGTGGATGGCATGAGCACGACCGTACGGACGCCCGGGGATGCTTCTGTCGATCGGCCGCTGTTGAAGATGAGCGAGCTTGCCGAGCGCTCGGGTGTGAGCGCGGGGACGATCCGCTACTACCTGCGTGAGGGACTGCTTGGCGAGGGTGAGGACATCGTGCGCACGAGCCGCAACATGGCCTACTACCCGCGCGAGTACGTGCAGCGGATCGAGCTGATCAAGCGCTTGCAGGAGAAGCGCTTCATGCCGCTGCGCCTGATCAAGGGCGCGTTGGAAGAGGACCCCGGGCGCGTGCACGCGCTGATCGAGCTGGAGGACCGCATCCTCGAGCGCGCGCTGGCCAGCGCAGAGGACTCCAGGCGCGTGTCTGGCAAGACCGTGCGCGAGCGATACGAGATCCCGCGCAACGTGCTCGACCGCCTCGCGGAGATCGGTGTGCTGACGCCCAACCGCAACGGCTACGAGCAGGACGACGTGAAGATCATCGAGGCGATCGCCAGCTTCCGTGCGGGCGGCTACGAGGAGGCGCTCGGCTTCACCGTTTACGACACGCTGCGCTATCGCGAGGCGCTGCAGCCGCTGGTGCAGGAGGAGGTGCGAGCGCTGCTGGAGCGTCTCGCGGGCGAGGTGGACGTCGAGCGGGCGATGGAGATCGTCGCCGCGGGTGTGGAGCCGCTGCGCGAGCTGCTCGGGGCGATGCACTCCAAGCTGCTGTTGGCAGAGCTGCGCCGCCAGCGCTCGAGCGCTGGCGCCTGAACCGCCGCGAGCACGCCCGGCCGGTCGCGGCTACCACACCGCCCGGTGATGCTCGACCACGCCGAGGCCGTGAGCGAGTGCGACGCCTCCAGGGAGCACTCCCGAGAAAGCCCCGAAAGGGGCTCGATAGTCACTTTTTATGATGATCATGTTCGCGTTGTGGCTGCGCTCGGCCTCCGCATGGAAGCGAAGCGCAGAGCCGTCGACGCAGGTGATTCGCGCGAGGTTCTGCGAGAACTGCACGGGCGGCGCTTCGCGCGCCTTGCCGTCGATCCACACCGCGCGCTCGGAGCCGAGCGGCGGATCGTTGACGCCCTCGACGAGATTCCATGCCAGCGCCGCGCCGTCGGGGCTTTGCCCGACACCGGCCGACCACCACCACTCGGTCACGCGCTCGTGGTAACCGGCCGTGTCGTCGATCACCGCCAGCGCCTCTATCGGTCTGGCGGGCGGCCGTCGAGCGCGAGCGTGCCATGCGCGGCGATGCCGGCCTGCTTTCGTGTCCACACATGAGCACGACCGTTCGCGCAACGGGCCGCGAATCCGTCGTCTTCCTCCAGGCTCAGGTCGAGCACGACGCCGCCGTCGCTGACCAGCAGGCGCCCCGGCCGGCGATCCCCCGCGCCTAGCCTGCTCCCCCTGAGCAATCGCAGGGCCCGGCGGCGCGGCAGCAGGCGCGTGCGCTCGCGCAGCTCGTCTTGCTCGCGCAGGTACAGGGCCCAGAAGGATTGACGCGCCGGGCCCACCTGCACGATCGCCGCACAGGCCATCAGCTGCTCGTTGAACACGCCGACGTAGCGCCAGCGCTTCAGCGGGCGCCCGCCGCGGATGAGGCCCAGACGCGCCCGGCGGCCGCTCGAGGCAGGAGCCTGCCGGGCTGCGGCGGCCGTTATGCTTTGCGATGTTGACTGACCAGTCAATCTATTCAGTGTCCGTAACGCCGGCCGGATGCGCGGGCGCCGGCTCGCGGGAGGGGATGCGCTCTTGAGGGTCGCCGCCGTACAGCTCAACTCCACCGCCGACCCGGCGGCGAACCTGACCGTCGCCGACCGCCTCACGCGCGCAGCCGCGGCAGACGGTGCGAACGTGATCGTACTCCCCGAGAAGTGGACCGCGATGGGCTCCGACGAGCAGCTGCGCGCCGCCGCGCAGACGCTCGACGGCCGGGCGGTCGAGTGGGCGCGCGCGACCGCGCGTGAGCTCGCCGTCGAGCTGATCGCCGGTTCGATCGTCGAGCGCGTGCCCGGTCGCGAGAAGCTCGCCAACACGTGCGTGCACGTCGGCCCCGACGGCGAGCTGAAGGCCGTCTACCGCAAGCTGCACATGTTCGACGTCGAAGTGGCCGGGCGTTCCTACCGCGAGTCCGACCTGGAGGACCCGGGCGAGGAGATCGTCCTGTCGGAGACCGCCGATGGCCTGCAGCTCGGCTTGTCGATCTGTTACGACCTGCGCTTTCCCGAGCTCTATCGCATCCTCGCGGTGCGCGGCGCGCGCGCCTTTCCGCTGCCCGCCGCGTTCACGCTGGCGACCACGCGTGACCACTGGCAGACGCTCATCCGTGCGCGCGCGATCGAGAACCAGGCGTTCGTGATCGCCGCGAATCAAGTCGGCGAGCACCCCGGCGGCAACCGCTCGGGCGGGCGCTCGATGATCGTCGACCCGTGGGGGATCGTGCTCGCGCAGGCGCCCGACGTCGAGGGGCACATCGTCGCCGACCTCGACCTGCAGCGCCTGGCCGAGATACGCGCGCAGCTGCCCGCGCTGGCGCACCGCCGCGCCGACGCCTATCGCTGGGCCGAGGAGGTGCGCGCGTGAGCTCGAGCAGAGCAGCAGCCGGAGGGGAGGGAGGCCGCGCTGGTGCCAGCGCCGGCTCGCGGTCGGGCTCGGGCACGCCGGCCGGCGGCGCCAAGGCGCCGGACAAGCGCCGGCTGATCCTCGACGCGGCCGTGCGCGTGTTCGCGCGCCAGGGCTTTCACGCCTGCCGCGTGTCGGACATCGCCGACGAGGCGGGCGTCGCCTACGGGCTCGTCTATCACTACTTCCAGTCCAAGGACCAGGTGCTCGACACGCTGTTCCTGCAGCGCTGGGACGTGCTCCTCGAGGCGATCCGCGAGACCGACGCGCGCGCCATCCCGGCGCGCGAGAAGCTCGAGGCGATCGCCGGCTTCATCGTGGACTCCTACCGCCACGACCCCGACCTGATGAAGGTCATCATCGTCGAGGTCACGCGGGCCGCGAACTCGTTCGGGGCCGCCCACCTCGCGGACATCACGCTGGCGTACGGGCTGATCGGGGGCATCGTCGACCAGGCCCAGCGGGACGGCCAGTTCCGGCCGGAGATCTCGGCGGAGTTCGCCGCGCAGGCGTTCTACGGCGCCATCGAGCAGGTCCTCACGGGCTGGATCTTCGGGGTCGTCGACGAGGACGACGGCGCCCA
>DASYKG010000068.1:0-1755 GCA_035995645.1 Solirubrobacteraceae bacterium | reverse complement strand
GGCCCAGGATCACCTCCGCGCGGCCGTTGGAGATCGCGTCGACGGTCGCGAAGCGCTGGAACACGCGCACCGGGTCGTCCGAGCTGAGCACGGTCACGCCGGACGCGAGCTTGATCCGCGAGGTTCGCGCGCCGATCGCCGCCAGCACGGTCTCTGGAGTCGAGATCGAGTACTCGGGGCGATGGTGCTCGCCGAGCGCGATCACGTCCACGCCGAGCCGGTCCGCGAGGACGGCTTCCTCGATCACCTGCCGGATCGCGGCGGCGTGGGTGACGAGGTTGCCGGAGTCGTCGAGCGGGACGTCGCCGAAGTTGTCGAGGCCGAGAATGAGATCAGTCATGAGATGGGGTCGCAGTCACTTGATTGACACGTCAATTATGGCATCATGTTGTTGACATGTCAACCACCAGGCGGGTCCCGACCCGCGACGAGCTCCGGATCTGGCGCGAGTACATCGAGACCGCGGACGCGCTGCGCGCCGCGCTCGGCGCGCGCCTGCAGAGCGACTCCGGGCTCTCCTCCGGCGACTACACCGTGCTGCTCGCGCTCAGCGAAGCCGACGGCCGACAGTTGCGCTCCTCGGCGCTGGCCGCGCAGATCGGCTGGGAGCGCAGCCGCCTCTCCCATCACCTCGGCCGCATGGAGCGCCGCGGCCTGATCGCGCGCGAGGATTGCCCGACCGACAACCGCGGGGCGGAGATCGTGCTGACCGCCGCTGGGGCGACCGTGTTCGAGGACTCCAACGGCCCGCACCTGCGCGCGATCCGCGAGGTCTTCGTCGACGCGCTGACCCCCGAGCAGCTCGCCGCGGCCGGCGAGGTCGCGAGCGCGCTGCGGGTTCATCTGACCGATCAGACGGACAGAATCACGTGACGTGCCGCACCCGATCGGGGATAGTCCCCACATGGCCTCGAACGACGACAGGACTGAACGCGGCGCACGCCGACGTGGTCTTCCCTGACCGCGCTGGCCGGGCGTAGGCGTTCCGTCGGCGCGATCCCGGCGCCGGCGCTGGTACTGCTGGGCATCGTCAGCGTTCAGGTCGGCTCGGCGCTGGCCAAGCAGCTGTTCGACGAGGTGGGCAGCTTCGGGACGGTCGCGTTGCGACTGTTCTTCGCGGCGGCGGTGCTGACGCTGCTGTGGCGCCCGTCGCTGCGCATGAGTCGTCGCACGTGGACGGTCGTGCTCGGCTACGGCGTGATCCTCGGCTTGATGAACCTGTGCTTCTACTCGGCGCTGGCCCGACTGCCGCTGGGGATCGCGGTGACGATCGAGTTTTTCGGGCCGCTGGCGGTCGCCCTGGCCGGCTCGAGGCGATGGCTGGACGCGTTCTGGGCCGTGCTCGCGGCGGGCGGCGTGGTCCTGCTGATGGAGGGAGGCGGCGATCTCGACCTCGTCGGCGTTCTGTTCGCCCTCGCCGCAGGAACGTTCTGGGGCCTGTACATCCTGATCGGCGCGGCGCTGGGACGCCACACCACCGAAGGCAACGGCCTGGCTCTGGGAATGATCGTCGCCGCGCTGGTGGCCGTGCCAGTCGGCGTGGCCGACAGCGGAACGGCGCTGATCCAGCCGTGGATCCTGGTCGCGGGGCTCGGCGTGGCACTGATGTCGTCGGTGATCCCATACACGCTGGACCTGGAAGCGCTACGCAAGATCCCACCGCGCGTGTTCGGCATCCTCATGAGCCTCGAACCGGCGATGGCGGCCCTCATCGGCCTCGTCCTGCTCCAAGAGGCGCTGCTCTGGTCGCAGTGG
>DASYKG010000067.1:0-20532 GCA_035995645.1 Solirubrobacteraceae bacterium | reverse complement strand
GGCCTGACGATCCACTGGTTCCCGCCTGCCGACTCGACGCAGGCGGACAAGATCGACACCCTCTGGGACGTCCTCATCATCGCCACGGTGCCGGTCTTCGTGCTGGTCACGGTGATCGTCTGCTTCGCGGTGATCGAGTTCCGCATGCGCCCGGGCGAGGAGCAGCTCGACGGCCCGCCGATCCACGGCAACACGCGCCTGGAGGTCGTGTGGACGACGATTCCCGCGGTCATCCTGCTGGCGCTCGTCTCCTATTCGTTCGTGATCCTGCACGACAACGAGAAGAAGCCCGCGCGCGAAATCCACGTCGGCGTGACCGCCCAGCAGTTCGCCTGGAGCTTTCAGTATCCGCCGTCGGTGACCGGCGGCAAGCCCGTCGAATCCGACCAGCTCTACCTGCCCGAGGGCGAATCGGTGCAGTTCGCGCTGCATTCCAAGGACGTGATCCACGCTTTCTGGATTCCGGCGTTCCGCCTGCAGGAGGACGTCGTCCCGGGCATCACCGTGAAGTACCGCGCGACCCCCGACCGCCTGGGCGCCTATCCGATCGTCTGCAACCTGCTGTGCGGGCTGGGGCACTCGTTGATGCGCGCGACCGTCCACGTCGTGCCCCAGGCGCAGTTCCAGCAGTGGCTGAAGAGCCACGCGGGAGCGACCGTCGCGGGCGGGGCGAGCAGCGGCTCGACGACCAGCACGACATCGTCGGCTGCGGGATAATGTGGCCGACGTGCGAGGCGACAGGTCGATGACACCCGGCATGGAGGGGCGCTGATGGCGGCGAAGCTGCGCGCACCGGGCTTCTACCGCGCCGCGTGGATGATGGCGCTCGGCGTCGCCTTCTCGCTCGGCCTGACATGGCTCGTGCGCATGAGCACCGGCCACACCACGTTCAGGCACTACATCAGCGGCGAAGCGATCCTCACGGTGTCGCTGATAGCCGTGCCGCTGCTGTTCCTCGTGGGCATCGGCGGCTTTGACTACTGGTTCTACTGGGCGGCTGGACGGCGCACACGCGCGGAGGACCACTCCAGCCACGGCGCGCGCACGTGGAAGGACTACTTCCGCATCAACACCGACCACAAGGTGATCGGCGTCCAGTACACGGTCAGCTCGTTCTTCTTCCTGCTCGTTGGCGGTCTGATCGCGATGCTGATGCGCGCCGAGCTGGCGGCGCCGGGCGCGCAGTTCGTCGACGCCAACACCTACAACGGCCTGTTCTCCGTGCACGCCTCGCTTTTGATCTTCCTATTCGTGATCCCCGTCTTCGCCGGCCTGGGCAACTTCGTGATCCCGCTGATGATCGGCGCGCCGGACATGGCCTTCCCGCGCCTGAACGCGCTGTCGTTCTGGCTGCTGCCGGTTGCCGGCGCGCTGATGCTCGGCAGCTTCTTTGCGCCGGGCGGCGCGTTCGCCGACGGCTGGACCGCCTATGCGCCGCTGTCGACGAATGCGCCGATCGGGCAGACGTTCTTCTCGCTCGGCGTGCAGTTCGCGGGCGCCTCCTCGATCATGACGGCGCTGAACTTCCTCGTGACGATCATCACCATGCGCGCGCCGGGGATGAGCTTCTTCCGCCTGCCGCTGCTCGTGTGGGCCAACTTCGCCACGTCGCTGCTCGTCGTGATCGCCACCCCGTTCATCGCCGCCTCGCAGTTCTTCGTGCTGCTCGACCGCGCGCTCGGCTTCAACTTCTTCAACGCGGCGAAGGGCGGCGACGTGCTGATGTATCAGCACGTCTTCTGGTTCTACTCGCACCCGGCGGTCTACATCATGATGTTGCCCGGCTTCGGGATCATCAGCGAAATCATCGCCGTGAAGTCGCGCAAGCCGATCTTCGGCTACCGCATGATGGCCTTCTCGCTGCTGGCGATCGTCGGGCTCGGCTTCACCGTGTGGGCGCACCACATGTTCACCTCGGGCATGGCCGCGTGGATCCGCATTCCGATGGCGATCACGACGGCGATCATCGCCGTGCCGACGGGCATCAAGATCTTCTCCTGGCTGGCGACGCTGTGGCGAGGGGTGCTGCACCTCGACACGCCGATGCTGTTCGCGCTTGGCTTCTTGACGACGTTCACGCTCGGCGGGATCAGCGGCGTGATGCTCGCGATGATCCCCTTCGACATCCACGTCTCGGCGACGTACTTCATCGTCGCGCACATCCACTACGTGCTGTTCGGCGGCTCGCTGATGACGATCTTCGCCGGCGTCTACTACTGGTTCCCGAAGATGACCGGGCGGATGTATGACGAGCGCCTGGGCAAGTGGCACTTCTGGACGACGTTCGTGTTCTTCAACCTGACTTTCGGGCCGATGCACATCATCGGCCTGCAGGGCATGCCGCGTCGCGTCGAGGACTACGCGGCGAAGTTCGGCGACCTCAACCTGGCGATCTCGATCATGAGCTTCGCACTCGGGCTGAGCACGCTGATCTTCCTCTACAACATGGTCACCAGCTGGCGCGGTGGGCCCAAGGCGGCGAGCAACCCGTGGCGCGGCATGACGCTGGAGTGGCAGGTCTCCTCGCCGCCGCCGATCTTCAACTTCGACAAGCTGCCGACCGTCGTCGGCGGCCCGTACGAGTATGGCGTTCCGGGCGCCGTGCACGGCACGTTCGCCCCGACGCCAACCCCAGCCACCGTCGGAGCAGGCTCCGTCGCGCGAGCCACGAGCGAGTAGGAGGGTGTTGCGATGAGGGAAGTTCTCGTGGTCGCCAACCGCACGCTCGGCGGCGCCAAGCTGCTGCAGGCCGTGCGCGAGCGCGCCGCCGCCGGCGACGTGCGCTTTCGCCTCGTCGTTCCCCAGAGCGACCCCACGGCCGGCCTCGTCATCTACGACGAGGCCGTGCGCGAATCGGCGCAGGCGCGCGTCGACCTGGCGCTGTCGCTGGTCACCGGCGAGTCGATCGACGCGACGGGGGAAGTCGGCGACGCGGACCCCTTCCTGGCGACGATGGACGCGATCGCCACGCGCCGGCCGGACGAAATCCTGATCTCCACGCATCCCGCGGTCAGCTCCGGCTGGCTGCGCCGCGACCTCATCGAGCGGATCCGCAACGCCTCCGGGCTGCCCGTTGAGCACATCGTCGTCGACATCGAGCAGGAGGGCCTTCCCTTCCAGGTCACGCTCGTGCTTGCCTCGAAGACGCTCGGCGGCGACGAGCTGCTGCAGCGCCTCGGTGAGAAGGCGGCGAGCGGAGAGCGTCGCCTGTTCGTCGTGATCGTCCCGCAGCCCAATGGCAGCGGCGGTGCGCCGAAGCTCGCGCGCGCGCGTCTGGCGACGATGCTCGACCGCCTGCACAGCGCCGGGCTGGTCGGCTCGGGCATGATCGGCGACCCAGATCCGTACACGGCGGCGGTCAACGCGCTGGAGCTGTTTCGCGTGGACGATGTCGTGATCTCGACGCTGCCCGACGAGCGCTC
Source organism: Solirubrobacteraceae bacterium (assembly GCA_035995645.1). Taxonomy (GTDB): domain Bacteria; phylum Actinomycetota; class Thermoleophilia; order Solirubrobacterales; family Solirubrobacteraceae; genus Palsa-744. The sequence goes on along the minus strand of DASYKG010000067.1, from coordinate 17,110 downwards.
GGGGTGGCTGCGCTCGAACCTGATCGAGCGCGTCCAGCACATGACCTCGGCGCCCGTCGAGCACGTGGTCGTCGATCTGCAGCCCACCTCGACCGCGGCCTCGGCCGCTTAACGGCGCAAGGCACGATGGAGGCAGCCAGCATCTCCCATCCGGTCGCGCACGACGATCACGACCATCACGGCCCGCCCGCGGCCAACGTCAGCTCGCGCGCGGAGCCGCAACTGCTGGGGATGCTGCTTTTCATCATCTCCGAGGTGATGGTCTTCGGCGCCTTCTTCACCGCCTACTTCTTCATCCGCGTCGCCCAGGGCGATCCCTGGCCGGCCCCCGGGACGACGCTGCCGGTCGAGGTGGCCGGGGTCAACACGGCGATCCTCGTCTCCTCGTCGATGACCATGCACTGGGCGCAGACGGCGATCAAGAACGGCAACCGCTTCGGCCTGAGGGCCGGCATCCTGACGACCTTCCTGCTCGGCTGCACGTTCCTGTTCATCCAGATCAACGAGTACGCGAACATCGGCTTCGCCCCCCAGGACGGCGCGCAGCAGACGATCTTCTACTCGCTCACCGGCCTGCACGGCGCGCACGTGCTCATCGGGCTGCTGCTGTTGTTGTTCGTGACGATCAGATCCTTCCGCGGCCATTACAGCCCCGAGGAACACCGTGGCGTGGAGGTGCCGGGCATCTACTGGCACTTCGTCGACGCCATGTGGCTGGTCGTCTACTTCACGGTTTACATCCTCTAGAAGTGCTCAACCCGCTTCGCTCCGAGGACGAGGCTTTCAGGTTCTTGCTGTACGTGCTCGTCGTGGTCGTGGCGATCGGGGCGCTGATCCTGATCCTGCGCGCGATCTTGTAGTTTCAGGGCGTAGGCTTGCTGCGTGGAGCCACGCAAACGCGAGCTGATCGGGACGATCGAGCTGATCGCCACGCTCGTCGTCGTCCTCACGGTGATCGCTTTCGTCGTCTGGTTCGTGTTCTTCGCGCACAACGCGCTGCTGCGGGTCTAGCGTCCGGCAGGACTGCCGCCAGACCTGCCGCTGTGGGCTGCCGCTCGCCCTACTTGACCGTCAACGTGCCGTACATGCCCGCCTGGCGGTGCCCTGGCACTTCGCAGAAGAACGTGTAGGTGCCCGGCTTGAGCGTCACGTTGGTTTTGGCCACGCCCTTGGCGATCACGGGGGTCGCGCCGACCTTGCTGCCCTTCGGCGTGGCGCCGCCGGCGCCGGTTTCGATCGCGAGGTTGTGATCCACGCCGGAGGTGTTCGGCATTTCCACCGTCAACGCGCCCGGCTTCGCCGTGGCCTTGTTGGTCGCGTAGGCGAGCTGGCCGCTGGGGCTTGCGGGAATCGTCAGCTTGCCGTTCTTCTCGACGGCCGGCTTGCCCGCTCCGGGCGCTTGCACGGCGGTCGCCAGCAGACCGCTGTCCTTGCCGGACTTGTCGACCACCTGCGCGACGTAAGCGGCGACGTCCTTGGCGGTCGAGCCGGTGACGAGATCCTTCGGCATCGCGCCTTCGGGATTGGGGATCTCGATCTGTTTTTCGACGACGCCGCGGACCGTGTTGCGGTCGGCCCCTTCCGACAGGCTCGCGCGGAACGCTTCGTCGAGGTTCGGCCCGACGACGCCTTTGGTTTCGGCGCGCGCGAGGGTGTGGCAGGAGCCGCACTTGGCGACGAACTGCTGCTTGCCGGCGATCAGGTTGGCGTTATCGGCGCCCTTGACCGAGCAACCGGCGCTAGCGAGAGCCAGCGCCGCCAGTGCAGCCAACGCGGCCCCGCGCGCCAGCAGCGCGCGCGGCGCGCTGCGCGGGGCGGGATCTGCGGCCGTGAGAGCTTGTGCGCGGCTCATGAGCGGGCGGAACACTATCCGAACGGGCGGGTGCCTCGGCGCCAGCTCCCGGCAACGCTGCGGCCGCCTTTCAAGGCGTTTGCAGCTCGTCCAGCTCCCCACGAGCCGCGGCGATCACGCCGCGCGCCACGCCTTCCCACGACCACCGCTCACGGACGGTCTCGACCAGGCCCGTGCGTGCCCGATCGCGAAGCGGCGCCTCGGCTTGCAGCCACCCCACGATGCGTGCCGCAAGCGCCTCCACGGCGCCGTCGTCGACGGGAAAGGAAAGCAGGCCGGCGATCTCCTCGGGCACCGCTGCGGCCAGCGAATCGCTGACCTCCGCAAGGCCCGAGTGGGCGGCGCTGATTGGCAGCGCGCCACATGCCGCCGCCTCCGCGGCGACCATGCCAAAGGCCTCCGGGAACGTACTCGGGACGACGATCGCCTCGCACGCCGGGAGCATGTCCGCGAGCTCCTCGTGATCGAGCCGGCCGCTCAGCACGACGTCGTCTCCTAGTGACGCCGCCGCTGTGAGATAGCGCTCCAGCGCATCCCCGGCGAGCCCTTCGAGGAACGCCAGCAGATGCCTCAGCGGCCGAGCCTCCACAGCCTCGCCCTCGAGCGATCGACCGGCGCGGGCGATCTGCTTCGCCCGCTCGAGGTCGCCTGCCGCGAGCGCCGCGCGCAGTTGCTCGAAGCCCTCGCGGTAGGCGCCGAAGCCGACAACTACCAGTCGTGCGGCCGGGACGCTCTCGAGCACGAGCGGCCAGGCGGCGAGCAGCAGGTCGACGCCCTTGCTGACGATCAGCTTGCCGACGAACGCGACCAGCCGGTCGCTCGCCGGATCCAGCTGGGCGAGCGCCTCGCCGGCTGCACGCTCGTCGCGCGAGAAGGCGTCTCCCCCTCCCGGCGCTGCGGCGACCGCAACGTCGTCGTGCTGGCGCAGCCGCAAGGCGAGCGCGCGCAATCGCGCCGCGGCGTCGCCGGGCTCGAGCGGCACGAAGCGCTCGACGTCCACGCCGGGTGGCCCCAGGCGAGTGCGACGCTTCACGCCGGGGTCATCCAGCGCCGCCCATAGGCTGGCGGCGGTGTGATGTGAGCCGACGAGCACACCGCCGGCCTGCGCGAGGCCCTCGCGGGCAAATGGCAGGAAGCGCTCGGGATTCGGCTTGACCGTGTACTCGAGCGCGCTGCCGTGGACCTTGACGGCGTACGGCACGCGGCCGCCGAGTGCGCGTGCGAGGATCGCCGGGCCCATCACCAGGTGGTTGGCCAGCGCCACGTCCGGCGTCACGCGATCGACCAGCTCGTCGACCGCGGCGACGTTCGCGGCGATGTAGTGCGCGATCTCCTCATCGCTGCACTCGGCGAACGTGCGCGCCTGGATGCCCTCGTAGCGGTCGGCCACGTATACGGGGAGCAGGTCGCCGATGTCCGGCCGGTAGACGGTGCAGCCTCCCGTTCGCTCGTTGTCGGCCTCGCGCAGGCGGCGAACGCGCAACGTCCCCTCGTCCCAGTCGCCCGCCGCGTCGACGAAGTCGTGCCGCTCGGGGTGGCGATCCTGGCTGAGCAGGTGCACCTCGTGGCCCTGCTTGACCAACGCAGCCGCCAAGCGTGCGTTGTAGACGTTCGATCCGGTGCCGCCGAGCAGGTAGCCGTGGAAGACGAGGATGCGCACGGCGCGAGCCTAGCGGCCGCCTCGCCCGCTCCCGCCGCTCCCGTCGGGCGCTCCGATAGAGTTTTGCCCGTGAGCCAGCGCTATCGCCTGAGAAACCCCGCGACCGGGCGCGAGATCGTGCTCGAAGCCGAGGCGGGCGAGATCTACCTCGATCGCGACACCGGCGAGCCGCTGGAGGTCGTCGGCAAGGTGCTGCCCCTTGCCCCCTCGTCCTCGCACCTGCCGTGGGCCGTGGAGAACCTGCGCTTCTGCAACTGGTGCGACCAGCTGGCCCAGAAGGACCTCAACGACTGCCCGACGTGCGGCCGGCGCATGGAGCCGCTGGGATCGCGGGCGGGAGACCGTTGACGCTTCGCGCCGGCGCCGTCGCGGTCGCCCTGCTGCTCGCCGGGGGCACGCTGGGGGCCTGTGGCGGCGGCAGCAGCGCCTCGGACTCGGTGCCCAAGAGCACCCCCGACATAACGCCGCCGAACGACACGAGCGCCGAAAAGGCCGCCGTGCAGACGACCTCGACGTCCACGACGACGAAAGCCAAAACCAACACGTCCACCGGCGAAAGCGCCACAGGCGAATCGGGCGGCAACGAAGCCACCGAAGAACCCACAAGCGGCGGCAGCTCCAGCGGCGCCGGCGAAGAAAAAGCAGCGACCCCGTCCGGCGGCGCTTCCGCCGAAAAAGAAACCGAAAAATCGGCCGCCGGCTCGAGCCCCTCCGGCGGCGCGAGCGCTCCCACCGGCAAATAGCCGGCGCTCAGCGGCGTCCTACGGGGTGGAGATCAAGGTGGCGCTGTAGGTCAGGCGCGCGGTTTGATACAGACAGAAGTACTGCACGGCCGAGCCGATCGCCGTCTGCGTGCTCTGCGAGCTGGTGCTCGCGCACTGCTTCTTTTCGCGGCTGGCGCGCCAGGAGGTGTCCTTGCCGAAGCCGAGCGCCAGCGCGGGAGCCCACGTCGGCACGGTGAGCGCGATGATGTCGCCCTTTTTGACGACGATCGTTTTTTCCAACGGGAACTGAGCCGTCTTGCCGAAGTACTTCTTCAGCTTGACCGTCGGGCTGGAGGCGATCAGCTTGTACGTGAGGTTCGGTTTCTTTTCGGCGCGCAGGACCGACAGTCCAGCTTCGGCTTCGCCGCCCTCGTTGGCGTCGAAGAACTTGACCTGCGTCGCGTTGGGCCTGCCCAAGGTGATCGTCCAGGCGACGACCGTTCCGGCGCGCGGCGCGTTCATCAGCGTGGTGTTCGTGGCGACCTTGACCTGAAAGCCGGTCGTGCGGCTGACGGCCAGGCACGGGCTCGCGGGGCAGCTCGGGACGGTTTCAGGAGTCGTGGTGGGCGGGATCACGCCGACTTCGGCGATCGTCGCGGGGGCGATCGCGGGGATCGCGAGCACGAGCGCAAGGCTCGCGAGCAGGGCTGGGTATATGCGGTTCATCGTTGCCATTCAACACGCGTCCGGGCCAGATGTAGCGCTTTGACGATTCGTCATCGCCGTCCGAGTTCCTGCGCAGCGGCCGCGATCTCCTCGGCGTCGCCGGCTGACGGCACCCACGGAAGGCGCAGCCCGTCGCCCTCGTAGCGAGGGATCACGTGCAGATGGAAGTGAAAGACGGTCTGGAAGGCGACCGCGCCGCAGGAGTTCAGCAGGTTCACGCCGTCGGCGCCGAGGCGGTCCTTGATGCGACCGGCCAGCTGCTGGGCGGCGAGGTTGACCGCGGCGAGGTCCTCGGGGCCGATGCCCAACAGGTCGGAGGAGTGCGCGCGCGGGATCACCAGCGCGTGCCCGCGGGTGGCCGGGGCGATGTCCATGAAGGAGATCGTCCGCTCGTCTTCGCTGACGATCGTCGCGGGAAGCTCGCCGGCGACGATCTTGCAGAAGATGCAATCTGGGTCGCGCATCGGTCCGCAAGCCTATTCGCATCGACCGGCGCGGACTGCTCAGGCGAGCGTGCGTGCGCGGGCCAGCGCCTGCTCGCGCGTGGCTATCTCCCCCGCGTACTGCGCCTCGCTGAGCTGGGTGAGCAGCTCGCCGACACGCGGCCCGGCGGCAATGCCGAGCGCGCGCGCGAGCTCGTCGCCGCGCACGAGCGGCGCGGGCGGGCCCTCCGCGCGCCAGCGCAGCGCGTCGGCGAGCATCTCGCGAGCCACGCGCAGGTGCGCGTCGATCGCCTCCGGCGCACGGTCGCCGCGTGTGGCCAGGCGATCGGCGACGGACAGCAGCGTGACGTCGACCTCGACCGGCGAGCATGCGTGCAGATAGGAGAAGGCCGCCCGGCGCGACAGCGGCTGGGGCTCGTGCACGAGAAAGCCGAGCCGCAGGTGATGGCGCACCAGCGCCGAGACGTGTGCGCGCAGCCGCTCGCTGGCGCGCAGCCTGGTGAGCACCTCGCGCGCGAGCGTGGCCCCGCGCTGGTCATGGTCGAGGAACGTCACGCGTCCGTCCGCCGGTCGCACGTCGCGCGTGAGCGGCTTGGCGGCGTCGTGCAGCAGCGCCCCCCAACGCAGGGCCTCGCCACGCGTCATGCCGTCTGCCAGCGGCTCGGCCAGCAGCGCGGCGACCGCCGGGCGATCGCCGGCGAGCACGGACGCGATCTCCTCGGCCTGCTCGCCGGCCCCGTCTGCGGCGCGCCCGGCGCCTGCCAGCGAGTCCACGCCCGCCGCCTCGCTCAGCGCGATCGTGCGCGCGAGCACCTCCAGCGTGTGCCCGTACACGTCCGCGTGGTGAAAGCGGCTCTGCTCGACGTCTTTCAGCGCGTCGAGCTCGGGCAACACGACGGGCATGGCCGCGAGCTCGCCGACGAGCCCCAGCCCGCGCACCGCGTCGGGCGCCGCCACGATCCGGCGCAGCTCTGCGAACACGCGCTCGGGCGAGCAGCGGCTGAGCTGCGGTGCATGCTCGCGGGCTTGGCGCACGGTCTGCGCCTCGGGCTGGAGGCCGAGCTCGGCGGCGATCCGCGCCAGGCGCAGCACGCGCAGCGGATCGTCGGCGAAGGCGCTCGGCGACGCCATGCGCAGATGACCGGCCGACAGATCCTGCAAGCCGCCGAGCGGGTCGATCGGCTCGCCGCCGGCGATCGGCTCGGCGATCGCGTTGACGGTGAAGTCGCGCAGCGCCAGGTCGGCCTCGAGCGAGCCATCGCGCAGACGCTCAACGTCTACCTGCCACGAGGAGTCGCGCGCGGACACCCGCCAGGCGCCGAACCGCTCCGACAGCGCGAAGCACGCCGCGCGTCCGGCGGCGCAGGCGATCGCTCGCGCCGCCTCGGCCGGATCGCCGTCGACGACGACATCGAGGTCGGCCGTAGCGCGTCCCAGTGCACGGTCGCGGATCGCGCCGCCGACCAGCCATGCGCGGCGCCCGGCCAGCGCGGTGCGCGTCGCATCCAGGGCGTCAGGCATGCCCGGGCGAAAGCGGCGATGCCGCGGGCGTCGACGCTTGCGCGACAGCCGCCGGCGCCTGTGACCGGACGCCGTCGCGGTGGTGGACGCGCGCGACGCGCGCGGTCAGGCCGCACGTGACCTCGTAGTTGATCGTGTCCAGTCGCCGCGCGACGTCCTCGGCGGTGATCCGCTGCTCGCCGTCGATGCCGATCAGCGTCGCCGGCTCGCCGCGCAGGCCCCCGGCGCCGGCGTCGGGCCCGAGGTCGATCGTCACGTTGTCCATGCTCACCGTTCCCACGAGCGGGTAGGGGCGCCCGCCGACGAGCACGTCGGCGTTGTTGGAGAGGCCGCGCCGCCATCCGTCGCCGTAGCCGATCGGCAGCACGCCGAGGTACGTGTCGCGCTGCGCGACGAAGCGCCGGCCGTAGCCGGCGCTCTCCCCCGCCCGGAAAAGCTTGACCTCGGCGACATACGAGCTCAGCGCCAGCGCGGGCTGCAGCGCGCGCTCGGCCGGGTCGACGCCGAATGGGTCCATCCCGTAGACGGCGATCCCGCAGCGCGCCATGTCGAACTGGGCGTCTGGCTCGCGCAGCATCGCCGCGCTGTTGGCCGCGTGGACGATCAGCTGCGGATGCGCGAGCTTCAGCTCGCGAGCCCAACGCGCGAACGTGTCGAGCTGGCGCTCGAAGAAGCCATCGTCGTCGAGCTCGTCGGCCGTCGCGAAGTGCGTCATCAGGCCGACCGGCTGTACGCTCCGCGTGTCCCGCGCCAAAGCGAGCACCCGCGAGGCGAGGCCGCTGTCGCGAGTGCCCAACCGCCCCATGCCCGAGTCGAGCTTGACGTGCACGCGCCCTCCGCCGGCGTCCGCGACGGCGCGCACGTAGCGCTCGCTCCACACGACCACATCCGCGTCGGCGGCGAGCGCCTCACCCACCTCCTCGAGGCTGAGCACGCCCATCACGAGGATCGGCGCGCCGCCGACGCCCGCGTCGCGCAGCTCGCGCGCCTCGCGCGCGCTGGCGACCGCCAGCCAGCTCGCCCCGCCGGCCAGCGCGGCCCGTGCGCTGGCGGCGGCGCCGTGACCGTATCCGTCGGCCTTCACGACCGCACAAAGCTCGGCGCCGGCGCGCAGCTCGCAGCGCAGCCGCGAGCAGTTTCGCTCGATAGCCGCGACGTTCACGCTCGCCTGCGCGCGTGGCGGGCTCATGCGCCGCCTCCGCGGCGAGCCGCCGGCAGCGACTCGATCACGTCGCTGGCGATGACGCCCTCGACAGATCCCTGGCGCCGCGCGGCCTCGCGCCCGGACTCGGCGTGCAGCCACACTCCGGCGCAGGCCGCGGTGAACGGGTCCAGCCGCTGCGCCAGCAGCGCCGCGATCACCCCCGTGAGCACATCGCCGGTGCCAGCCGTCGCGAGCGCCGGGGTGCCTCCCTGGCTGACCGCGACATGACCGTCGGCGGCGGCGATCAGCGTGTCGTCGCCCTTGAGCACGACCACCGCGTGCGCCTGCTCGGCGGCCGCGCGGACGTGGCGCAGGCGCTCGCGCTCGATCTGCTTGCTGTCGAGCTCGAGCAGCCTTCCCAGCTCGCCGGCATGCGGCGTGAGCACCGTCGCCCTGCCTCTGGCTGCGAGATCGCCCAAGCGCCCGGCGTGTGCGTTGAGGCCATCGGCGTCGAGCACCATCGGCGCGTCGGCCTGACGCGCGAGCTCACGCGCGAAGGAGACGGCTGCGTCGCTGCGCCCGAGGCCCGGCCCGAGCGCCAGCGCCCCGCCCGGACGGATGTTCTCGAGCACGGTTGCCACCGCCGACGCAGCGAGCGCGCCATCCTCCTCGGCCAGCCCGCGCGTCATCAGCTCGGGCGTGTCCGCGCCGGCGATCGCGTCCTGCAACGAGCGCGGAACGCATGCGATCACATATCCGGCGCCCGCGCGCATGCTCGCCCGCGAGGCCATGCGCGGCGCACCGGCGAGGCCGCGCGAGCCCCCCGCGACGAGCACTTGGCCGGAGGCGAACTTGGTCGACTCGGCGCCGCGTCGCGGCAAACGCTCGCGCACGGAGTTGGCGATCAAGCCGATCGTGGCGCTCGACGGCGCTCCTCGGGGAATGCCGATGTCGACGACGTGGACCTCGCCGGCGTAGGCCTTGCCCGGCCTGATCCACAGTCCCGGCTTAGCGGCGTGAAAGGTCACCGTGACGGCGGCGCGCACGGCGCCGGCGAGGACGACGCCGGTCGACGCGTCGACACCGCTGGGCACGTCGACCGCCACAACGGGCGCCGCGGCCGTGTTGAGCGCCTCGATCGCCGTCGCGATCTCGCCGTGCGGCTCTCCGGCGAATCCCGTGCCAAGCAGCGCATCCACGGCTACCGCCGCCTCGGCGATCGCCTGCATCCCGTCGGCAAGCGACACGGGCGCGTCGCCGGGCAGGCGGCGCAGGTTCTCGCCGGCGTCGCCGGAGAACTCGTCAAGCGGTGCAACGCAGACGACCGCCACCTCATGCCCGGCCTCGCGCAGGTGGCGCGCGGCGACCAAGCCGTCGCCGCCGTTGTTGCCCTTGCCGCACACGACCGCCACCGGGCCGTCGGCGCAGTGGACCTCGACGTCCCGCGCGACGGCCGCGCCCGCGCGCTCCATCAGCTCCAAGGCCGCGGCACCGCCCTGGCCGATCTGCGATCGCTCGATCGCCCAGCGGTCGATCGCGCGCATCGTCTGCGCGTCGGGCAGCGCGATCAGCCAGTCGGGCAGGGCGTCCACGAAAAGCGATGCTAGATGGTCGGCGCTGAGCGCCGCCGGCGGCTGACGCCGTGTCCCGCGGAGCGGCTACTCGACGGTGACCGTCTTGGCCAGGTTGCGCGGCTGGTCGACGTTCAGACCGCGATTGCGCGCGATCGCGTAGGCGAGCAGCTGCAGCGGGATGACGGCGAGAATCGGCTGCAGCATCCAATCGGTCGCGGGCACGGCGACCATCGCATCGACGTGCGCGTCGACGACGTCGTCGCCGGCGGTGCTCACGGCGATCACGTGCGCGCCGCGCGCGCGCGCCTCCTGGATGTTGGAGATCAGCTTGTCGAGCACCGGCGAGCGGGTCGCCACGCAGACGACCGGCGTCGCCTCGTCGAGCAGCGCGATCGGGCCGTGCTTCATCTCGCCGGCGGCGTATGCGTCGGTTGAGATGTAGGAGATCTCCTTCAGCTTCAGCGCGCCCTCCAGGGCCACGGGCAGGCCGACGTGACGACCGATGTAGAAGAAGAACTCGGCCTTCCAGCAGGTCTCGGCGATCGCGTCGATCTCCGGCTCGCAGCGCTCGATCAGCTCGTCGATGCTGTGCGGCAGGCGCTTGAGCTCGGCGACGAGCTCGGCGATTCGCTCGGGCGCCAGCGTTCCGCGCAGCTCGGCCAGGCGCAGGGCGAGCAGGTACATGACGGCGACCTGGCAGACAAACGTCTTGGTCGCGGCGACGCCGACCTCCAGGCCGGCGCGCGTGTAGAGGACGCCGTCGGCGTCGCGCGTGGCCTGCGATCCGCGCGTGTTGGTGATCGCCAGCACCGTCGCGCCGCGCTCGCGCGCCAGGCGCATCGCGGCGAGCGTATCGGCGGTCTCGCCCGACTGCGAGATGCCGATCACCAAGTCGCCGGGCCCGACGACGGGATTGCGGTAGCGGTACTCCGAGGCGATGTCCATCTCGACCGGCACGCGCGCCCACTCCTCGATCGCGTAGCGGCCGATCAGGCCGGCGTGGTAGGCGGTACCGCAGGCCACGACGACGATCCGCTGCACGCCGGCGAGGATCGCCTCGTCCAGCGCGTCCTGCTCGTCGAGGTCGACGCCGTCGCCGCGCGCGGTGCGGTCGAACAGCGAGTCCGCGACGGCGTCGGCCTGTTCGTGGATCTCCTTGAGCATGAACGTGTCATAGCCACCCTTCTCGGCGGTCTCCTGATCCCAGTCGACCGTCTCCACGGCGCGCTGCACGTCCTCGCCGGCGGCGGTTGTGATCTGCACGCCCTCCGGACGCAGCACGACGATCTCCCCGTTCTCCAGGTACTGGATCTGCCGGGTCTCGGAGAGAAAGCCGGGGACGGCGGAGGCGACGAACTGCTCGCCCTCGCCGCGGCCGATGATCAACGGGCACTCCTTGCGCGCTCCCACCAGCAGCTCGGGCTCGTCCAGGCTCATCGCCACGAACGCGTAGTGGCCCTCCAGCTCGCCGTAGGCGCCGCGCACGGCGTCGGCCAGGTCGCCGGCATAGTGGGCGGCGATCAGGTGTGCGATGACCTCGGCGTCGGTCTCCGACGTGAACACGCTGCCGTCGGCCGTCAGGCGCTCCTTCAGCTTCATGTAGTTCTCGACGATCCCGTTGACGACCACGTGCACGCGGTCGCGGCTGTCGGAGTGCGGGTGCGCGTTCTCCTCGCTCACGCGCCCATGCGTCGCCCAGCGCGTGTGGCCGATTCCCGTCGTGGCCGGCCGCGGCGCGACGGCCACCGAGCCGTTGCTGGCGGCCAGCGCGTCTTCGCCGCCCAGCTTGGCCTGCAGCGCGCTCAGGTTGCCGACCGCGCGCACCGCCTCGATCTGTCCGTCGGCGATCACCGAGATGCCTGCGGAGTCATAGCCACGGTACTCGAGCTTGCTCAGACCGGCGAGCAGCAGGTCTCTGACGGGGCGCCCGCCGACGTAGCCAACGATGCCGCACATCGGATCGAAGATACCAGCGCCCCCGCGCCGGCTCATGTTGCGCGCGCGCTGGTGCCCGGGCGAGCTCGGCGGAGCGGCCTCAGCCGAGCCGGGCCTGCACGAGCGCCACGAGGCGATCGCAGACGTTCTGCGCCTCCTCGTCGCTCGGCGCCTCGACCATCACGCGCACGAGCGGCTCGGTCCCGCTGGGGCGCACGAGCACTCGCCCGCGACCCTGCAACTCGCGCTCGGCGTCGCCGATCGCCTGCTTGACGTCCTCGGCGTCGTGCAGCGCATCGCGATCGCGCACGCGCACGTTGACCAGCCGCTGTGGCAGCTTGGCCATCGCGCCGCGCTCGGCCAGGTCGTCCCCGGCGAGCGCCTCCAGCGTGAGCAGGGCGCTGGCGATGCCATCGCCGGTGCGGTTGAAGCCCATCTCGATGATGTGGCCCGACTGCTCGCCGCCGAGCGCCCAGTCGCGCGCGCGGAGCCCCTCGAGCACGTAGCGGTCGCCGACGCCGGTGATCGCCACGGCGATCCCCGCTTGCTCCATCGCCGAGTGAAAGCCGTAGTTGGTCATCACCGTCACCACCACGCCGTCGCCGTTGAGCCGCCCGGAGCGACGCAGGTGCAGGGCAGCCAGCGCCAGCAGCTCGTCGCCGTCTACGACCTGTCCGAGGCGATCGACCGCCAGCACGCGGTCTCCGTCGCCGTCGAAGGCGAACCCCAGCGCGTGCCCCCCCGCGACGACGCGCTCGGCGAGCGCCTCGACGTGCGTGGAGCCGCAGCCGGCGTTGATGTTGCGGCCGTCCGGCTCGTCGGCGATCACGCTCACCTTCGCGCCGAGCCTGCGAAAGATCTCAGGCGCGACGTGGAATGTCGCGCCGTTGGCGCAGTCCACCAGCACGTCCACGCCGCCGAGATCCAGGTCGGCAAAGCGCGTGTGCAGCTCGCGCAGGTAGTCCTCCGGAGCGCCGCGCAGATTGCGCACGCGTCCGATCGAGCCGCCCCCGACGACGCCGTCGCGCTCCAGTCGCTGCTCGATCGCCCGCTCGGTGTCGTCAGAGAGCTTGTAGCCGTCGGCGGCGAAGAACTTGATGCCGTTGTCCTGGAAGGGGTTGTGCGAGGCCGACAGCACGACCGCGAGATCGAAGCCGTAGCGGCCGATCAAAAGCGGCGCAGCGGGCGTCGGCAGGACACCGCCGAGCAGCGCGTCTCCGCCCGCCGCGCTGACCCCCGCGGCGACCGCCGCCTGCAGCATCTCGCCAGACTCGCGCGTGTCGCGCACGATGAGCACCTGCGGGCGCTCGGCGCCGGTCTGCTCGGTCGCGGCGCGCGCCAGCGCCAGCGCCAGCTCGGCGCTGAGGAACTCGCCGGCGAGTCCGCGAACACCGTCGGTCCCGAACAGCTTGCGGGTCATGCTTCCCCCTTGCGGGCTGGCTTCAGCGCTTGGAGAACTGTGGCTTCTTGCGGGCCTTCTTCAGCCCGGCCTTCTTGCGCTCCTTGGCGCGCGAGTCGCGCGTCAGAAATCCCCTGCGCTTGAGCTCGCCGCGCAGGTTCGGGTCGGCCTCCAGCAGCGCGCGTGAGACGCCGTGGCGCAGCGCGCCCGCCTGTGCGGAGATGCCGCCGCCGTGCAGTCGAGCGACGACGTCCATCTTCTCCTGGTAGCCGACCGTCTCCAGCGGCTGGCGGATGTTGCGCTGCAGCGTGTCGCGCGGGAAGTGCTGCTCCAACGTGCGGCCGTTGATCAAGTACGTGCCCTTTCCGGGCTTCAGCGTGACGCGTGCGATCGCCGTCTTTCGCTTGCCCGTGGCGCGGTAGCGCGCGTCTGCGGCGAGGTCGATGGCCGCCGTGGCGATCGGCTCGCTGAGAGCCTCGTCCTCGTCGCCCTGGCCCGTGCCCTCGGCCGCCGGTGCGGGCTCGCCCTCCTCGCCCTCGACCGCGTAAGGGTCCTCATACCCCTGCTGCTCGCGGCCCAGCGGGTCGGCGCCCTCGGGCACGATGTCCACTTCCAGGTGGGCGCCGGGGACAGACGGTTTGGCGCTGGGGGTCGCCTCGGGCTCGTCGTCGCTCGCGTCGTCGGCGTCGTCGGCGTCCTCGGCGACCGCCGTCTCGATCGCGACCGCGTCCTCGGCCTCCTGCAGCGCCTCCAGCGGAGCGTCCTCGGCCGACCCGGCGATCTCCTGCGCGTCCTCACTGGGAACCGCATGACCCTCGCCGACCGGCTCGACCGTTGCGGGCTCGACGGGCTTCTCGCCGCCGGCCTCCAGCGCCTCCTCGGCGGCCTCCAGCGGAGCGTCCTCGGCCGATCCGGCGATCTCCGCCGCCTGCTCGCTGGGCACGGCGTGCTGTGCGGTCTCCTCGGCGGGCGTCTCGCCGTCCGCGGGCGTCTGCGGGGTCTCGTCGTCGGCCATCATTCGGTCTCCTCCGCAGAGCCTCCGGCTCCGCGTTTTGATGTCGGCGTTCGGCCACCTGCCGAGCGAAAGTCCAAGGTTTGCGGTTTCTGGGCGACGTGCGGATGCTCAGGCCCGGCGTAGATCTTCAGCTTCGTCAGCTGCTTTCGCGCGAGGCGGTTGCGCGGCATCATGCCTTTGACGGCCAGCCTGATGATCTCCTCCGGGCGTCGCGCCTGCATCTCCGCGAACGTGCGCGAACGCAGGCCTCCGGGGTAGCCCGAGTGGCGGTAGTAGCGCTTGTCGGCGCGCTTGTTGCCTGTCACGTGCACCTTCTCCGCGTTGACGACCACGACGAAGTCGCCCGTGTCGACGTGCGGCGTGTACTCGGGCTTGCGCTTGCCGCGCAGCACGTCGGCGATCTGCGTCGCCATGCGCCCGAGCGTCTTGCCGTTCGCGTCGACGACCAGCCAGTTGCGCTCGCGGTCGGTCGGCTTCGCTACGTAGGTTCTTGTCGAGGGTGCCATCGCGTGAAAAAGGCCACGCTCGCCGATTCGATCGGCTCGCGCGGCGAAGTGGACATCATAGGCGAACGCGAGCTACTTCGTAACTTCAGTTCTGAGTTGACTGGGTGCGGCGACCCCAGGCGGGCGGATCGCGGTTCGTGTCAAGGACGCAGGGAGCGTGGCGTGCTTCGCACGCGAGTGACTGAGGACGCCGACACGGGCCGCGAGGCGTCTGCCCGGGCTACTCCCACTCGATCGTGCCGGGGGGCTTGGACGTTATGTCGAGGACCACGCGGTTGACCTCGCGCAGCTCGTTGATCATGCGCGAGGCGATCGTCTCCAGCAGGTCGTACGGGAGCCTGGCCCAATCGGCAGTCATCGCGTCGTCGCTGGTGACGGCGCGCACGACGACCACGTAGCCATATGTGCGCTCGTCGCCCTGGACGCCGACGGTGCGCACGTCGGGCAGCACGCAGAAGGATTGCCACAGCTCGCGGTACAGGCCAGCCTTGCGGATCTCCTCCTGCAGGATGTGATCGGCCTCGCGCAGCACGTTCAGGCGCTCTTTGGTCGCTTCGCCGCCGACCACGCGGATCGCCAGTCCCGGGCCGGGAAACGGCTGGCGCCAGACCAGGCGCTCGGGCAGGCCGAGCTCGGCGCCGACGGCGCGCACCTCGTCCTTGAACAGCGCGCGCAGCGGCTCGACGAGCTCGAACTGAAGGTCGTCGGGCAGGCCGCCGACGTTGTGATGGGACTTGATCGTCGCCGCGCCGGTGCCGCCGCCGGACTCGATCACGTCGGAGTACAGCGTCCCCTGCACGAGGAAGCGGGCGCCCTCGCCGTCTGGGCCGGCCAGCTGCGCGGCCTCCTCCTCGAAGACCCTGATGAACTCCGCGCCGATCGCCTTGCGCTTGGCCTCCGGCTCGGTGACGCCTGTGAGCTTCTCCAGGAAGCGCTCCTCGGCGTCGACGGCGACGAGCGGCACCTTGAACGTGTCGCGAAACGCGCCGATCACCTGCTCGCCCTCGTCCTTGCGCATCAGCCCGTGGTCGACGAACACGCACGTCAGCTGGTCGCCGATCGCACGGTGCACGAGCAGCGCCGCGACGGAGGAGTCGACGCCGCCGGAGAGCCCGCAGATGACGTTCGCCCCGCCCACCTGCGCGCGGATCCGCCGGATCTGGTCCTCGACGATCGAAGCCGGCGACCACGTCTGCTCGCAGCCGCAGATCTCGGTGAGAAAGCGCGTGAGGATCTCCTGGCCGTAAGGGGTGTGCACGACCTCGGGGTGGAACTGGATGCCGTAGATGGAGCGCGCGGTGTCCTCGACGGCGGCGACCGGCGACGAGCTCGAGGAAGCCAGCGCGGTGAACCCGGGAGGCGGCTCGAAGACGGTGTCGCGGTGGGACATCCAGCAGGTCTGCTCGGCGGGCATGTCGCGCAGCAGCACGCCGGGCTCTGACACGTGCAGGTCCGAGCGGCCGAACTCGCCGACCTCGGCCTGCTCGACGCGACCCCCGAGCTCGTGCACGAGCAGCTGCATGCCGTAGCAGATGCCCATCACCGGAACGCCCAGCTCCAGCAGCTCGCGGTCCAGTCGCGGCGCGCCGTCGGCGTACACCGACGCCGGGCCGCCCGACAGCACGATCCCCCGCGGTTTGCGCCTGGCGACCTCCTCCAGCGCCACGTGATGGGGCAGAAGCTCGCTGAACACGCCGCACTCGCGCAGCCGGCGCGCGATCAGCTGGCTGTACTGCCCGCCGTAGTCGAGCACGACCACCTGCTCGGTGGCCGCGTCAACGGCGCCCGCCTCCCCGGCGTCCAGATCGGGCGCCGTGACAGCCGTCTCAGCCATCGACCAGGGCGGCTGTCTTCCCGTTCGTGGCGCCCATGCCGACGCCCTGGTCGCGCTGCAGCGACTTGCCCTCCGTCTGCAGCGCCGGCGCGATCACGACCTCGGCGCGGTTGAACTCCGCGAGATCCTTGTGTCCACACGTCGCCATCGAGGTGCGCAGCCCGCCGAACAGGTTGAACGTGCCGTCGTTCTCGCGCGCCGGGCCCGTGAGGATCTCCTCGAGCGTGCCGTTCTGGGTCGTCGCGACGCGCGCGCCGCGTGGCAGGCTCGGGTGAAACGTCGCCATGCCCCAGTGAAAGCCGCGGCCGGGCGCCTCGTAGGCGCGGGCCAGCGGCGAGCCGATCATCACGGCATCGGCGCCGAGCGCGATCGCCTTGGAGACGTCGCCGCCGTTGCGCATGCCGCCGTCGGCGATCACCTGCGCGTACTCGCCCGTCTCGAGCATGTGCGTCGAGCGCGCGTGCGCCACATCCGCGATTGCCGTCGCCTGCGGCACGCCGATGCCGAGCACGCCGCGCGTGGTGCACGCCGCGCCCGGTCCGACGCCGACGAGCACGCCCGCCGCACCGGTGCGCATCAGGTGCAGGCCAGTGTGGTAGGACGCGCAGCCGCCGACGACCACCGGGACGTCGAGCGACGGGATGAACTCCTTCAGGTTGAGCGGCTCAGAGACAGTCGAGACGTGTTCGCCGGAGACGACCGTCCCCTGGATCACGAGCACGTCGAGACCCGCCTCGAGCGCGAGCTCGTAGTGGGCGCGGATGCGCTGGGGCGTCAGCGATGCCGCGACGACGACG
>DASYKG010000066.1:0-10054 GCA_035995645.1 Solirubrobacteraceae bacterium | reverse complement strand
CAGCGAGTGGCGCGTGCCGTACTTGTTGTCGAACTTCGACTTGGTCACCGAGTCGTTGACGTTTATCGCCGGGAACAGCAGCGAGCCGTCCTGCGCGAACTCGGAGAGGCGGTGCACACCGGTGGTGGTCTCCTCGGTGACGCCCTTGATGCCCTCGCCCATGCGCGTGTACTTGCTGCCGTCGTCGGCGACCGAGCGACGGAGCAGATCGAGGATGACGGCGTACTCCTCGGAGTCGTTCTCGTCCGTGCTCGGCACCCCGCCGGCGGCCTCGAACTGGGTGCCCTTGTGGATCAGCAGGGTCGCGTCGCCGCCGTCGTCGAGCAGCATGTTCGGGCCCTTGCCGTCCGGCCAGGTGAGCATCTGCTCGGTGCACCACCAGTACTCCGGCAGCGTCTCGCCCTTCCAGGCGAACACGGGCACGCCCTGCAGGTTGTCCGGCGTACCGTCCTTGCCGACGACAGCGGCCGCGGCGGCGTGGTCCTGCGTCGAGAAGATGTTGCAGGACACCCAGCGGACGTCGGCGCCCAGCGCGGTCAGGGTCTCGATCAGCACGGCGGTCTGCACGGACATGTGCAGCGAGCCGGCGATGCGCGCGCCCTTGAGCACCAGCATGGTGGCGTCGCCGCCGTCGTCCAGGATCATGTTCGGCGACTGCCCGTCCGGCCAGGTCAGCGCCTGCTCGGTGCACCACCAGTACTCTTCAAGCGTCTCGCCCTTCCAGGCGAAGACCGGGATGCCCTTCGGGTCCTCCGGCGTGCCCTCGGGACCGACGGCGACCGCGGCCGCGGCGTGGTCCTGGGTGGAGAAGATGTTGCAGCTGGCCCAGCGCACGTCCGCACCGAGCGCGGTGAGCGTCTCGATCAGCACGGCGGTCTGGATGGTCATGTGCAGCGAGCCGGTGATGCGGGCGCCCTTCAGCGGTTGCGCATCGGCGTACTCGCGGCGAATCGACATCAGGCCGGGCATCTCGTGCTCGGCGAGCACGATCTCCTTGCGACCGAACTCGGCGAGCGAGAGGTCGGCGACCTTGAAATCGGTGTCGGTGGGCGTGTCTGTGGCGACGGCGGTGGTCATTGCGGACATGACGAAGCCTCCTGTCCGGTCAGGTGAGCGCCCTTGCTACAGAGAGACTGGCCGAGCGTGGCGGTTCGGATCCCGTCGCAGCGCTCCTCGGCCGTCGCCTCGACGGTATCACAGAGCCGCCCGGCGCTAGCGCTGTTCGAGCGCCGCCTTGAGGTCGTCGATGACCTTCACCGGGCCGGGGTCCACGCCGCGCAGCGTGGCGAGATAGATCGAGACGAGGTCGCCGAGCAGCACCAGCGAGATGACGCGCTCGATCGTCGTTTCGCCGCGCGTCTCCAGGCGGAAGCTGGCGAGAGCGTTGGCGGCGATCGACTGCTCGGTCAGATCCATGCGCTCCTTCACGCGCGGGTGCGCATCGGAGTCGTCGAGGAACACGGCGGAGAAGCGCCCGACGTCCTGTGCGCCTTCCCAGCCGGCGATCTCGTTGTGGTCGAGCTCGGGCAATTCGTGCCAGAAGGCAGGCTGCTTGGCGTTCTCGTTGATCTGCGTCTTCCAGCGGTAGGCGATCGGGGCGGTCAGCCCGGCGCCGGCGATCACGGGGGTCGTGCCGAGCAGACCGCGGGCGACCTCCTTGGCCAGCGAGTCCTCCGGAGCGTCCGGGCCCCACTCGGCGACGAGCTGCTCGGTGTGCGAGGCCGCCACGTCTATCTCCGACGTCAACCGCGGGCCGGCGCCGCACAGGGCCGCGACCTCGAGCGCCGCGACCGTCATGTACGCGACGGCCGCGCGCGGCTGAAAGCCACCCGGCAACGGGATCACGGGCACGCCGTCGGCGCGCGCCATATCGGCCAGGCGGCCGCCGGTCGTCGTCACGATCCGCCTGGCGCCGAGCGCGCCGGCGGACTCGTAGCAGGCGAGCGTCTCCTCGGTGTCGCCGGAGTAGCTCGCGCACAGCACCATCGTGTCGGGCGTCGTCCACGGCGGCAGGCCGTAGGCGCGGGTGACGAAGATCGGCCGCGTCGCATGGTCTGACAGCGCGGCGCGCGCGAGCGCACCGCCGATCGCCGAGCCGCCCATGCCGGCGACGACCAGCCCGGCTGAGGTGTCGAAGTCCTGCATGATCGCCGACTCCACCCGCCACAGCGCGTCGCGCAGGTGCTCGGGCAGCGCCAGCACGTCGCCGAGCTGGCCGGAGAGGTCGACGCGCGCGATCGTCTCGCGCGAGAGCGCCTCGGCGGTTGGTGTGGCGCTGGGGGCGCCTTCGCTCATCTGCTGGTCTCCTGTCTCCTAGAACTTGAGCGCGCCGTCCGGCAACGCTACACCGGGGAAGATACGCGCCCCGTGGGCAATCACGTTGTCCGACCCCACGGTGACGCCCTCTCCGAGCACCGCCCCACCGGTCACGGTGGTGCGCGCCCCTATGCGACAGCCGGCCGCGACGATGCAGTCGCGCAGGCGGCAGCCCTCGCCGATCTGCGTCCCCTTGAGGATCACGGCGCGCTCCACAGTCGACCCTGCGCCAATCGAGACGTCTTCGCCGAGCACCACGAGGCTGCCCACCTGCGCACCGGCGGCCACGCGCACGCCGCGCTCGAGCACGGCGGGTGGGATCACGCGACCGGCGATCTCGGCGCCGTCGTCGATCGCCAGCCAGTCGCCGCCGAGGCGCTCGCCAACCGCCGTCTGCACGTTGCCCTCGATGATGTCGAACGTGCCCTGCAGGTAGCGGTCGGGCGAACCGATGTCCAGCCAGTAGCTCTCCGAGGGAAAGCCGTACAGGCCGTTTCCGATCAGCAACGGCCACACCTCGCGCTCGATCGACACGTTGCGGTCGGCCGGCACGAGATCGAGGATCTCTCGCTGCAGCACGTACGCGCCGGCGCTGATCAGGTTCGTGTCGATCGCGTCCGGGCTCGGCTTCTCGACGAAATCGCGCACCGAGCGGTCCTCGTTGAGGTGCACCAGGCCGTAGGCGCTCGGGTCGGCGACCGGCACCAGCGACAGCGTCGCCTTGGCGCCCGTGCGTTCGTGCTGGGCGATCTGCGCGCTGAGGTCGATGTCGGTGAGCACGTCGCCGTTGAGCATGAGAAAGCGCTCGTCGAGCATCGACTCGGCGTACTTCAGCGCACCGGCGGTCCCGCGCGGGTCTGGCTCCTCGACGAAGCGCAGGCGAATCCCCAGCCCGGCGCCGTCGCCGAGCACGTTGCGCACGCTCGTGGCGAGAAACCCGCACGACATGATCACATCGTCGATCCCGTGCTTGCCCAGCCACTCGAGCATGAACGAGATGAAGGGACGATCGACCAGCGGCACGACGGGCTTTGGCACGGTCGAGGTCAGCGGGCGCAGCCGCGTTCCCTCACCGCCGACGAGTATCACCGCCTGCATCAGGCCCCGCGCGGCTCGCGCCGGCGGTCGCCGCGCCCGACGCCCTCGTAGACGAGCCCGGCGGCGCGCAGCGCGGCGGGGTCGAGCGCGTTGCGCCCGTCGATGACGATCTTCCCCTTCATCGTGGCGGCGACGTCCTGCCAGTCGAGCGCGAGGAACTCGGGCCACTCGGTCACGAGCACGACCGCGTCGGCGCCGGCGGCGGCGTCGAGTGGCGAGGCGCTGAAGGTGATCCCGCTGACGAGCTTGCGCGCCTGCTCCTCGGCGACGGGGTCATAGGCGGCGACGATCGCGCCGTCGGCGTTCAGGCGCGCGGAGAGCACCAGCGAGGAGGCCTCGCGCATGTCGTCGGTGTTCGGCTTGAAGGCGAGGCCGAACAGCGCCACGCGCTTGCCGACGAGCCCGCCGAGGTGCTTGTGCAGCTTGCCGATCACGCGGCGCTTCTGCAGTTCGTTGACCTCGATGACGGACGTGAGCAGCTGGAAGTGGTAGCCGGAGTTGCCGGCGAGCTGCTTGAGCGCGTCGACGTCCTTTGGAAAGCAGCTCCCGCCAAAGCCGATGCCGGCCTGCAGGAACTTCGGCCCGATGCGGTCGTCGAGGCCCATACCGCGCGCCACCTCCACGACGTCCGCGCCGGTCTCCTCGCAGACGTTGGCGATCTCGTTGATGAAGGAGATCTTCGTCGCGAGGAAGGCGTTGGAGGCGAGCTTGACCATCTCCGCGCTGGCGATGTCGGTGCGCACGAGCGGCGCGTTCAGCGGCGCGTACAGCTCGACGACGGCGTCGCCGGCCCAGTCGCCGACGTCGCCGATCACCACGCGATCGGGGTGCATGAAGTCCTTGATCGCCGAGCCCTCCTTGAGGAACTCGGGGCAGGAGACGTAGCCCAGCCCTGCCTTGCCCTGCTCGTCGAACATGCGCCTGACCGACACGCCGGTGCCCGACGGCACGGTGGACTTCATCACCAGCGCGTGATCCTCGGACGCCGGGATGGCGTCGATCACGGCGTTGACGGCCGAGAGGTCGGCGTCGCCGGAGTAGGTCGGCGGCGTGCCGACGGCGACGAACAGCAGCCGTGCGTGCTCCAGCGCGTCGGCCAGCGAGGTGGAGAAGTGCAGGCGCTCTGAGTTGCGCTGCAGCATCTCCTGCAGGCCGGGCTCGTAGATCGGCACCTCGCCTGCGCGCAGGCGCTCGATCTTCTCTGCGTCGATGTCCACGCACCAGACGTCGCTGCCGAGCTCGGCAAAGCCGGCGGCGGTCACCAGGCCGACGTAACCGGTGCCGATCACGCCGATTGGCTGTCGCTCGGGGCTCATAAGGCAGGGAAGGCTAGCGTCCGGGCGGGCTACCAGAGCACAGGTACGTCGTAGACGGCGATGCGCTCGTCACACGTCACGACCGTCAATCCCTCACATTTTGCCTGGGCGACGATCATCCGGTCGAACGGATCGCCGTGGTGACGGGGCAACGTCCCGACGACAGCTGCATGGCTGAAATTGATTGCGAGCTCTTGGAAGCTCGCCGCCGCGACGCGATCGAGGAGATCGTCCGGCACCCGCAGCTTGCCGGATGCTCGCTTGATCCCGATCTCCCAGATGCTCGCCGCGCTCACATACGCCGGCGTTGCGCCCGCGCTCAACACCTCGTGCGCGGCGGGCGAAAGACGGTCCACGTCCCCGAGGCCCCACAGAAGCGTGTGCGTGTCGAGCAGCAACCCGCTCAATCGCGCATTCCAAACATGCGCTCGAGCTCCTCGTCGGGCTCGTCGAAGTCGTCGCTCATCCAGATCTGACCGCGTAGATCGCCCAATTTCCGCGGACTGGGCTGCTCGGCATAGCCGACGAGCTTGGCTACGGGCGACTGCCCTCGGCGGATCACGATCTCCTCGCCGCCGGCCGCGCGCTCGATCAGACGCGATAGCTGCGTTTTCGCCTCGGTGACGGTAACCGCTTCAGCCATGCCACGAACATAGCAGACCTGGTCGACCTGGTCAGGTACACCCCCGTAACTTAACTGTTGCGCGCGCCGCGGCGCTGAGCCTACTCGCCGACGGCGAGAAAGGCCTCGTAGCGACGGATGTCGCGCAGCGCGCGCGCCTGCTGCTCGGTGCCCTCCTCGGCGCGCTCGGCGGCTTTGCGAGCCTCGTCGAGGCGCGTCTGGAAGGTCTGGCGGTCCAGCGCCTGCGGCGCGATCGCTTCCTCGACGAGCACGAGCGCGTGGTTGTCGGCGAACTGCAGATAGCCCTCGGCCTGCGCGAAGCGCACGACGTCTGAGTCAGAGCGGTACAGCCGCAGCTCGGTCGGTTCGAGCATCGCCAGCACGGGCTCGTGGTTGGCGAGCACGCCGATCGAGCCGACGGACGTACGCGTGGCGAGCATCTCCACCTCGTCGGAGAACACCTCGCCCTCGGGTGTCAGCACTTCGACTGGGAACTTCGAGCGGGCCATTATTTCTTTGCTGCCTCGACGACCTCGTCGATCGTGCCCTTCAAGAAAAAGGCGCTCTCGGGGACCTCGTCGTGCTTGCCTTGAATGATCTCTTCGAAGCCGCGGATCGTCTCGGCGATCGGCACGTAGGCGCCGGGCGTGCCGGTGAACTCTTCGGCGACGAAGAACGGCTGGGAGAGGAAGCGCTCGATCTTGCGCGCGCGCTGCACGGTGAGCTTGTCCTCGTCGGAGAGCTCGTCGATGCCGAGGATCGCGATGATGTCCTGCAGCTCCTTGTAGCGCTGCAGGATCTCCTTGACTTCGTTGGCGACGCGGAAGTGGTCGTCGCCGAGGATGTCGGCCTTGAGGATCGTCGAGGTGGAGTCCAGCGGGTCGACGGCCGGGTAGATGCCTTTTTCGGAGATCGCGCGCGACAGCGCGGTGGTCGCGTTGAGGTGGGCGAACACCGACGCGGGAGCCGGGTCGGTGTAGTCGTCGGCGGGCACGTAGATCGCCTGGATCGACGTGACGGAACCGCTCTTGGTCGAGGTGATGCGCTCCTGCAGCTGGCCCATCTCGGTCTCCAGCGTCGGCTGGTAGCCGACCTGCGAGGGCATGCGCCCGAGCAGCGCCGAGACCTCGGAGCCGGCCTGCACGAAGCGGAAGATGTTGTCGACGAACAGCAGCACGTCCTGGCCCTGATCGCGGAAGTATTCGGCCATCGTCAGGCCCGACAGCGCCACGCGCATGCGCGCCCCGGGCGGCTCGTTCATCTGCCCGAACACGAGCATCGTCTTGTCGAGCACGCCCGACTCCTTCATCTCCAGCCACAGGTCGTTGCCCTCGCGCGAGCGCTCGCCCACGCCGCAGAAAGCCGACAGCCCGCCGTGCTCCTTGGCGAGGTTGTGGATCAGCTCCTGGATCAGCACCGTCTTGCCGACGCCGGCGCCGCCGAACAGGCCGACCTTGCCGCCCTTGGCGTACGGCGCGAGCAGGTCGATGACCTTGATGCCCGTCTCGAACATCTCGGTCGTGGGCGTCAGGTCCTCGACACGCGGGGCCGGCTGGTGGATGCCGCGGCGCGGCGTGTCCGCCGGCAGCGGCTCGCCCAGGTCGATCGGGTCGCCGAGCAGGTTGAAGATGCGCCCGAGCGTCGCCTCGCCGACGGGCACGGTGATCGGGGCGCCGGTGTCGAGCACCTCCAGGCCGCGCGCGAGCCCGTCGGTGGTGTCCATCGCGACCGCGCGCACGCGGTCGTCGCCGAGGTGCTGCTGCACCTCGCACACGAGCAGATCCTCCTCCGCTCCCGCGCTGATCCCGGGCGTCTCCTCCTCGCGGTTGGCCGGCGGTCGGACGATCGTGATCGCGTGGTTGATCTCGGGCAGGCGGTCGGGGAACACGGCCTCGATCACGACGCCCTGGATCTCCTCGATGCGCCCGACGTTGCGCGCGGCAGCGTCTCCGTTGCCGGAGCCCTGGGAGCTG
The DNA here is from genome assembly GCA_035995645.1 of Solirubrobacteraceae bacterium. GTDB lineage: Bacteria > Actinomycetota > Thermoleophilia > Solirubrobacterales > Solirubrobacteraceae > Palsa-744. Next base: position 2,729 of record DASYKG010000066.1, on the reverse strand, counting down.
GTGGGCTCAGTGGCGATGCTGGCGTCCATTTGCTTTCGAATCTCCTCTATTTAATTCTATTAATTATTAAGATTTTTTCGATCGTGGGAGTGGCGGCTGCGACGGTCTACGTCAGGCCCTCGGCGCCGGCCACTACCTCCATGATCTCCTGCGTGATCTCGGCCTGGCGGGCACGGTTCATCTGCAGCGTGAGGTCGGTGATGATCTCGCCCGCGTTGTCGGATGCGCTGCGCATCGCCGTCATCTGAGCGCCGAAGAAGCCGGCGGTCGACTCCACAAGCGCTCGGTATATCGAGATCTCCACGTAGTCGGGCACGAGGCGCTTGAGGATCTCTTCGGGATCAGGCTCGTAGTCGACCAGCGCACGAGGGCCGCTGGGCTCGCCGGCGTCCGGCGAGTCGCCGTCGTCGGACGCCTCGGCGGCGATCGTCGCATGCGACAGCGGCAGCAGCGTCTCGCGCGTGACCTGCTGGGTGAGCGGCGAGATGTAGGCGTTGTAGACGATCTCCACGCGGTCGAGCTGGCCGTCGACGTAGCCGGTGATCAGGTCGTCGGCGATCGAGCGGGCGTCGGAGTAGGCGGGTTTGTCGGCGAAGCCGGTGTAGCTGCCACCGAGCTCGCGCCCGCGGAAGGTCAGCGAGGAGACGCCACGCCGCCCCGTGGCAAACCACGCCGTCTGCGCGTTGTCTTCGGCGTACTCGTCTGAGATGCGCACGCCCGCGCGGATGATCTGCGAGTTGAAGCCGCCGGCGAGGCCGCGGTCGCCGGTGACCAGCAGCAGGCCGACCGTGTCGGTGGAGTCGTGCTCTGACAGCAGCGGCAGGCGCGAGGCCTCCGCCCCGGCGGCCTGCGCGGCCTGACGCGTCATCCTGCGCAGCGCGTCGGCGTACGGGCGCAGCGCCGCGATCCGCTGCTCGGCGCGGCGCAATCGCGCGGCGGCGACCATCTCCATCGCACGCGTGATCTTCTGGATGTTCTTGACCGAGGAGATGCGGTTCTTGACGTCGCGCTGTGATGCCATGGCAGTGTGCGGCCGCAGGCGCTAGGCCGGCTGCGGCTCCTGCTCGCGGTCTGCGTCGCGCTGCCCCTCTGCGGAGGCCTCCGCGGCGGGCGCCTGGCCGGCTTGCCTGGACGGCTCGTCGCCGTCGAGCGGCTGACCCTCCTCGTCGAGGTCGTAGCCGAAGTCGGCGCCGAACTGCTCGACGGCGTCGTGCACGGCCTTCTGCGTTGCATCCGACCAGTCGCCGCCGGCGATCTTCTCGCGCACGTCCGCGTGCTGGGCGTGCATCCTTTCGGTCAGCTCTGACAGGAACTCGCCCACGCGCTCGGGCTTTAGCCGGTCGAGGAAGCCGTTGGTCGCCGCGTAGATCTGCACGACCTGATCCTCGACGGCCAGCGGCGCGCGCTCGTGCTGGTTGAGCGTCATCACCAGGCGTTCGCCGCGCGCGAGCGTTTTCTGCGTGTCCGCGTCGAGGTCGGAGCCGAACTGCGCAAAGGCCTCCAGGTCGCGGTACTGCGAGAGCTCGAGCTTGATCCGCCCGGCGACTTTCTTCATCGGGCCGATCTGCGCGTTGCCGCCGACGCGCGACACGGAGATGCCCACGTTGATCGCCGGACGCACGCCGGAGTTGAACAGCTTGGACTCGAGGAAGATCTGCCCATCGGTGATCGAGATGACGTTCGTGGGGATGTACGCCGACACGTCGCCGGCCTGCGTCTCGATGATCGGCAGCGAGGTCAGCGAGCCGCCGCCGAGCTCGTCGTTGAGCTTGACTGCACGCTCGAGCAGGCGCGAGTGCAGGTAGAAGACGTCGCCCGGGTATGCCTCGCGACCGGGCGGGCGGCGAAGCAGCAGCGACATCTGGCGGTAGGCGTAGGCGTGCTTGGTCAGATCGTCATAGACGACGAGCGCGTGCTTGCCGTTGTAGAGGAAGTGCTCGCCCATCGCACAGCCGGCGTACGGCGCCATGAACTTGATCGGCGCGGCCTCGTCGGCCGGCGCGGCGACGATGATCGTGTTGTCCAGCGCGCCGTTTTCGTCGAGCGTCTGCGCGAGCGCGACGACGGTGGCCATGCGCTGGCCGATCGCCACGTACACCGATACCACGCCTGTGTCCTTGTTGTTGATGATCGCGTCGATCGCAATCGCCGTCTTGCCCGTCTGGCGGTCGCCGATGATCAGCTCTCGCTGGCCGCGTCCGATCGGGATCATCGCGTCGATCGCCTTCAGCCCGATCTGCATCGGTTCCTTGACCGGCTGGCGCTGCACGACGCCCGGCGCCTTGAACTCGGCGGGGCGTCGCTCTGAGGTGTCGATGTCGCCCTTGCCGTCGAGCGGACGTCCGAGCGGATCGACGATGCGACCGAGCAGGCCCTCACCGACGGGGATGTCGAGCAGTCGCCCGGTGCGCTTGACCGTGTCGCCCTCGGAGATGTGCTCCCACTCGCCGAACAGCACCGCGCCGACGTTGTCGGACTCGAGGTTGAGCGCCAGCCCGGTGACGCCGTGCGGCAGCTCGAGCAGCTCGAAGGACATGCAGTTCTCCAGCCCGTGCAGGCGCGCGATGCCGTCGGCGACCGACAGCACGGTTCCCACCTCCGTCAGCTCGGCGCTGCCGCCGTCGAGGCCCTCGATGCGGCTCTTCAGAATGCTGGTTATCTCATCCGGGTTGATCTGCATGTCTTTTCCTAGGAAGCTCCTTGGGCAACGTGCCTGCGCAGCTGCTCCA
>DASYKG010000065.1:0-9891 GCA_035995645.1 Solirubrobacteraceae bacterium | reverse complement strand
CGACTGAAACAGCGGCACGATGTCCCAGATCGTCGCCAGCGGGTAGCGGTCGCGGTCGTTCAGGTGCGAGTCATACCAACCCAGCTTCCTGTCGCCCCAGCGCTGTTTCGCCTGCGCGACGCCCGCCTGCGCGAGCGCGAGATAGTGCTGCTGGGCGGGCGTCAGCGACGGCGCCTGCGCGGGCTTTGCCGCGCGCGCTCGTACATACGAGGTATCTACCATGGCTACCGCGCGCTTTGCGTACGATGGCGAAGGAGCGCCGAGCGGCGTCCATTCTGTGTGTTGCGCGCGCCATGGTATGTACCCGGTACCTACCATGGCTATCGCGAGGATCAGTGCGAGCCTGCCCATTACGTGATCGAACACCGACGGTAGGGCGATGTCGCGCCGACGCCGGCGGTTACCTTGTAGCTGCCATGCCGGTCAAGCAACAGGAGATCGCCCAGACTCCGGGCGCGAACGTGCCGATCCCCCCGCGCGAACGCGGGGCGTGGCTGCTCGCGGGCGCGCTGGCGCTGCTCGGCGTCGCCGTGCTCGTCGCGGCGCTGCTCGTCGGCGGGCGCACCGACCGGCCGACCCGCGCCGCCGCTCCGCCGGCTGTACCCGTCGTGGCGCCCACGCCGACACCAAGTCAGGCGGCGTCGGCGAGCGTGCTCTCGCACGCTGCAGTGCCAAAGGAGGGGCGTCACGCGAGACACGCGACCGGCGGCGCGATCGTCGCTCGCCCGTCGGGCGCCCAGCAGCGGCTCGACGCATCGCGGTTCGTCGACTCGACGCAGACGCAGATACCGACGCGCTGGATGGAAGGCTTCTACGGGATCTACGCGACCGCGCAGCGCACGTTTGGCGTCAACTGGCTGCTGCTCGCGTCGATCCACCGCCAGGAGTCGGCCTTCTCGACGGCGCCGGGCACCTATCGCGGGCTGAACTTCGCCGGCTGCTGTGGCGGCCCGATGCAGTTCAACGTGACGAACGGGCCCGTCACGACTTGGCGTCGGGTCAGCGACTCCTTTCGCTACGGGCAGCGCCCGTCGGCGTACGACCACGCGACGGCGAAGCACCCTTCGATCTACGACGACTTCGACGCGATCATGGCGGCGGCGCACCTGCTCTCGGCGGACGGCGCCGGGTACTCGTTGGACGCCGCGGCGTGGGCGGCGGCGTACGCGTACTACGGCCACGACGCCACCGGCGTGACGTACGCCGACCACGTGCTCGCACGCGCGATCGGCTGGTCCCAGCACGGCTTCTGCATCAACTGCGGCGTTCAAGCGACGCTGGTCGAAGCCGTGCACGCGGCATATGGCGCGCCCGTGCTGGCGGCGCTGGTCAAAGCCAGCGCCGCACGGGTCAAGTGACCGTGATCCTGGCTCGTCAGGCCGCGTCGGCTTGAGCCAGCAGCTCGCCGGCCACGCGATCGGTCGCGCCGTTGGTGCCGCCGAGCAGCCGTCGCGAGAGCTGCGCGCGGCGGAAGTACAGCGGCGCATCGTGCTCCCACGTGGCGCCGGTGCCGCCGTGCACGGAGATCATCGTGCGCGAAGCCTGGTCGAGCGCGCGCCCGGCGACCGATCGCGCGGCGCTGGCGGCGAGCGGGAACTCGGCCGGTCCGCCGCCGCGCGCCCAGCCGGCGTAGTAGAGCAGCGAGCGCCCGTTGTCGAGCTGGCGCAGCACCTCGGTGAGCGAGTGCTTGACGGCCTGGTAGGAGCCGATCGCGCGACCGAACGTGTGGCGCTCCTTCGCATATTCCACGGAGACGTCGAGCGCCGTTTCGACGCTGCCGAGCGACTCGGCGGCGACGAGCGACTGCGCGAGATACCACGCGGAGGCGAGCGACTGCTCGGGCGCGTCGAGCACGGTGGCGGGGGCGTTGTCGAGCGTGACGTGCCCGAGCGAGCGGCTGGCGTCGTAGCGCGTGGTTGCCTCGACGCTGACGCCGGAAGCGTCGCCCTCGATCGCCACGCCGACGGGCTTGCCGTCGAGCAGCGCCACGCCGACGAGCAGGTCGGCGCCGGGCGCGTCGGGCACGAACGCGAGCTGGCCGCTCACGCGCGCGCCGTCGCCGTCTGCGGTGGCCGTCGGGGCGGCGCCGCGCTGCAGGCTGCTGGCCGGGTCGACGGTCCACTCCTGCGCGACATCGCCGGGCGGGCAGACCGGTAGATATGCGGCGCGGCGCTCGCCCGTGGCAAGCGGCTCGAGCAGAGAAGCGCCGGCTGGCGAGTCGTTGAGGATCGCCGTCGCGGGAAGGTGCCCGAGCAGGGCGATCGGCGCGAGCACGCGCCCGCACTCGCCGAGCACGAGCATCGCGTCGAACGCGTCCAGGCCGGCGCCGCCGTGCTCCTCGGCGATCAGCAGGCCGGGCCAGCCGGCCTCCTTGGCGGCTGGCCACATGTCCGGCAGCGCGGCGCCGTCGCCGTCGAGCGCCTCGCGAATCGCCTCGAACGTCTTGAAGCGCGAGAGCGTCCCGCGCGCGGCCTCGCGCAGGAATACCTGCTCGTCTGACAGGGACAAGTTCACGTCGACACCCCTATCGTCGCGCTGCGTCGGGTCATGCCGCCGCCGTTTCCTTGGAGCGCAGCTCGGAGAAGGGAATGCCCTTGTCCAACCGCGGCGCGGGCGGCAGGCCGAGCACGCGCTCGCCGATCGTGTTGCGCAGGATCTCTTCGGTTCCGCCGGCGGACTTCAGACCGGGCAGGAAGGAGATCATGTAGGCCCACTCGCCGTCCTCGCTGAGCGCGTCGGGGCCGACGACGTCGGCGATCAGGTCGCCGGCTTTGATCGCGCCGTTGACGATCGTGATCTTCGCCAGGCCGGACTCCGGGCCCGGCACCTGCCCTTTCTGCAGGGCCGACAGCGTGCGATAGCCGGTGAAGCGAACCGCCAGAAGTTCGCTTGCGATCTCGCCGAGCGTGTGGCGCACCTCGGGATCGCGGCGCGCGTCGGCGTCGGCGGCGATCGCCTGGGCGAAGCGGTTTGAGTTGTAGCCCATGCCCTCGCTGCCGAGGCCGATGGTGACGCGCTCGAACATCAGCGTGGTCAGCGCCGTGCCCCAGCCGTTGCCCACCCCTCCGACGACCGCGTCGGCGTCGATCGCGACGTCGTCGAAGAAGACCTCGTTGAACTCGGCCTCGCCGGAGATCTGGCGCAGCCCGCGGACGGTCACGCCGTCGGCGTCGATCGGCACGATGAACATCGTCAGCCCCTTGTGCTTGGGCACGTCGGAGTCGGTGCGCGCGAGCAGCAGTCCGTAGGAGGCGAACTGGGCGTTGGTCGTCCACACCTTCTGGCCGCTCAGGCGCCAGCTGCCGTCCTCCTGCTGGCGCGCGCGAGCCTGCACCGCGGCCAGGTCAGAGCCGGCGGCGGGCTCTGAGAACAGCTGGCACCAGACCTCGTCGCCGTGGAGCATCGGGCCGAGATAGCGGGTCTTCTGCTCGTCGGTGCCGTGGGCGATGATCGTCGGACCGAGCATGCCGACGCCGATCGCGTCGAGGATGCCGGGGACTTTGGCCTTGGCGATCTCCTGGTTGCAGATCACCTGCTCGATCGGGCCGAGGCCCTGACCGCCGAACTCCTTTGGCCAGGTCACGCCGGCGAGGCCGCCCTCGGCGAGCTTGCCCTGCCAGGCGCGCCGCGCCGCGATTATCTCCGACTCGTCCTGCAGCGCTCCCGCGCCGTCGAGGACGGGAGCCTCGGACTTGTGCTCATCGAGCCAGGCGCGCGCCTCGGCGCGATATGCGGCCTGCTCCTGTGTGTCGTCGAGATCCACGGCGTTCTCCTTTGGCTGACTGACCAGTCAATCTATCGGAGAACGGTACTCCTCCAGGGCGGGATCTGCTCGAACCACCGGGATCTCAGGCGCCCGCGGGGATTGGCGGCTCCTTCACGGGCGCCTGCCGGTAGACGCCCTGGAAGCCGCGGTCGAGCAGCTGGCGCGCCTGCGTGCCGGGGTCGCGCGAGTTCAGCACGACGACGCCGAGGCGCACGCCGTTGCGTTCGGCCGTCGCGACGAGGCATCTGCCGGCGGCGGCGGTGAAGCCGGTCTTCAGGCCGGTGAGGCCGGGGTAGTGGTAGATCAGCAGCGGGTTGTTGTTGTACAGGTACAGCTTTCCGCCCTTGGTCGGGAAGGGCAGCACGGCGGTGTACGTGCGCGCGATCTTTGCCAGGCGCGGCTGCAGCAGATCCTCGTGGGCGAGCACGGCGAGATCGGCCGCGCAGGAGTAGTTGTCGGCGTCCAAGTACCCCGACGGCGAGGAGAAGCGCGTGCAGCCCATGCCGAGCTTCGCCGCCTCGGAGTTCATGCGCTTGACGAACGCGGTGATGCTGCCGGCGACGTGCTGGGCGAGCGCGACGGCGGCATCGTTGCCGGAGGGCAGCATGAGGCCGTAGAGCATCGTCTCAACGCGAACGTGTCTGCCGAGCGGCAGCACGCCGACCTTCGAGCCGGCTGAGGCGACGGCGGCCTTCGTGACCAGCACATGACCGCTGGGCGGGGCGGATTTGACGGTCAGCAGCGCGGTCATCATCTTCGTCAGGCTGGCGATGCGCAGGTGCGTGAAGGCGTTTCGCTGCCACAGCACCTGGCCGCTGGAGAGGTTGAACAGCACGCCGGCGCGCGGCGGCCGGTGAAAGGCGACGTGCACGGTGTCCTGCTGGGGCAGGCCGATCCCCTCGAGCGCCAGCGCCGGCTTGCCCAGCGGGAGGCCGGTGGCGGACAGCGTCGGCGCGGGAGCTCTCTTGACGCGCTGCGTGCGCGCCTTCGGCGTCGAGGCGGCGGCTGAGCCGTGTCCGCCGGATTTCGACAGGGCCACGACGACCGCTGCGGCGATCAGCAGCACCAATGCGGACGCGCCCAGGCCGATCGCCCGTCGGCGTCTGCGCTGCTGGCGCGCGAGGTCGCGCCGCTGGCGGCTCTGGTCGGGCGTCATGAACGGGGAGATGCTCAACGTGCGCTGTGGGGTGCTCGTGCGGACATCGACCCGCGGAAGGTTAGGCGCCGCGGCGGCTCAGCGCGGAGGGTTGCGCAGCGCGCCGACGATCCCGATGGCGAGCATCCCGACGATCAGGATCGAGAGCAGGCTAGCGATCGTGAAACCCTGTTCGATCACGGCGACGACCGTGAGGAAGGCGAAGCCGGCGATGAACACGAGCGCCGCGCCGAGCACGAGAATCCGTCTCATCGGCTCAGTACACAGCCCGTGGCGGCGGTTGCAGGCCTTTGGCCGAGCGGCGATCGGGCGAGACGAACAGCCTGATCAGCGCGAGGCCGAAGACGAAGCCGCCGATGTGCGCGAAGTACGCGACGCCGCCACCGCCGCCGATCGGGCTGGCGAGGCCGGACGTCCCGAGATACAGCTGCTCGAGAAACCAGAAGCCGAGCAGCAGCACGGCCGGCACCTCGACGATCGTGGCGAAGAAGACGATGAACACGAGCGTGAGCACGCGGGCGCGGGGATACAGCAGCAGATAGGCGCCGAGCACCGCCGCGATTGCACCCGACGCACCGAGCGTGGGACCCGTCGAATCCGGGCTGACGATCACCTGTGCGGCGAGCGCGACGATGCCGCCGAGCAGGTAGAAGGCGAGATAGCGCAGGCGCCCGGTGGCGTCCTCGACGTTCGGCCCGAAGATCCCCAAAAACAGCATGTTGCCGAGGATGTGCAAGAAGCTGCCGTGCATGAACATCGAGCTGAACACGGTTGTCCACGTGGGCGGCTGCGAGGGTGGTGTACCGGTCACGCCGGCCATGCCCTGGCAGGCGACCGTGCGCACGACTTCGCTGCCCTGCGCGACGTTGACGACGTCGCAGTGCTTGCCCGGGTGCGTCAGCTCGTACGGGATCGCGCCGTAGCGCACGGTGACGTTGTCGGACGGGCCGCTGAAGAAGCTGCCGCCGTGGCGTATCTCCAGCAGATAGATGATCACGTTGATCGCCACGAGCGCGACCGTGACGATCGGAAAGCGGGCCAGCGGGATGTTGTCTTTGAGCGGGAACATTCAGGCCGGCCGCGAAGGCCCGACCATGCAAACTACCCGCTTGCAGCCAGCGGGCCGACCCCTGCACGCGACTGCGGCACGTGCTGGTCGGCGTGGTAGGAGGAGCGCACGAGCGGCCCGGCGGCGACGTGGTCGAAGCCGAGCGCGTAGGCGGCGCGCTCGAGCGCGGCGAACTCGTCCGGGTGCCAGTAGCGCACGACGGGAAGGTGACGCTCGGAGGGGCGCAGGTACTGCCCGACGGTGAGCACGCCGACGCCGTTCTCGCGCAGCGCGGCGAACGTCTGCACGAGCTCGTCGTGCGTCTCACCGAGTCCGACCATCAGGCCGGACTTGGTGACTACCTCGCCTTCGCCCATCTCGCCGGCCAGGCGCAGCACGCGACAGGAGCGCTGGAACTCCGAGCCGCGCCGCGCGAGCGGGTACAGCCGCGGGACGACCTCGACGTTGTGGTTGAACACGTCGGGGCGCTCGGCGATCACCTTGGCGAGCGGCATCTCCTGCCCCTGGAAGTCGGGCGTGAGCACCTCGACCTGGCAGTCGGGCGCCTGGCGACGGACTTGGCGGATCACGCCGACGAACGCCGAGGCGCCCTTGTCGGGCAGGTCGTCGCGGTCCACGGACGTGATGACAGCGTGGCGCAGGCCCATGCGCGCGATCGAACGCGCGACGCGCGCGGGCTCCAGCGGGTCGTGCCACGTCGGCTTGCCGGTCTTCACGTTGCAGAAGCCGCAGCGGCGCGTGCACGTGTCACCGAGGATCATGAAAGTCGCCGTGCCGCGCTCCCAGCACTCGCCGACGTTCGGGCAGGCGGCCTCCTGGCAGACGGTGTGCAGGTTCTCCGAGCGAATCAGCTCGGTCAGCTCGCGATAGCGCTGCCCACCGGGCGCCGGCACCTTGAACCACGGCGGCTTGCGCTCGCGCAGTGGGCGCACGTCCGGGCCGAGCACGCTCAGCACGTCCATGCCGCCGGGCTTTGAGCGCGAGCGGGTGGCGCTCATGCGGGTACCGCTTCGAAGGCTGGGACGGACTTCGATTTGATGGGCTCCGCCCCTGTCGGGGCTGCGCAGATGGATGGCGCTGTGCCGATGCCCAGGCGCCGCGGCGAGACGAGCCGCTGGCGCCTGCCGTGGGCCTGGCAAAAGCGGTAGGCCATCTCCTTGCGAAAGCACGTCACGCCCGGAGCGGCGGAATCATAGTCCGCTTGTTGGGGGTTCGCGCCTGCTAGCTCCTCGGCAATCGAGGTCATACGCACGTCTGGCAGCCCGCAGGCGGTAACCCACGAGAACGGCTGCAGGTCGTTGTCGACGTTGACGGCGAAGCCGTGCGTGGTGACGCCGCGCGAGACGTGCACGCCGATCGAGGCGATCTTGCGGTCGTCGACCCACACGCCGGTGTAGTCGATCCCCTCCTCGTGGCGCGAGCGCGAGACGATGCCCTCGACGGCGAGCGCATCGACGATCGCGGCTTCCATCGTGCGCAGGTAGCGCCCGACGTCGTCGACGCCCATGATCGGGTAGCCGACGAGCTGGCCGGGGCCGTGGTAGGTGAGCTTGCCGCCGCGGTCGGTGTCGGCCACGTCGACGCCCTTGGCGCGGTAGAAGCTCTCGGGGAAAGGCAGGTCCTGGCCGCCGGCGCGCCGCCCACGCGTGTAGACGGGCGGGTGCTCGAGCAGCAGCATCGTGTCAGGCAACTCGCCCGCCTGCCGGCGCGCGCGAAGCGTCTCCTGAATGGCGACCCCGTCGGAGTAGGGGACATGGCCCAGGTGGCACACCCAGAGCTCGTCGGAGGGCGGGACCGTCTTGCACATTCGTTCTCCCAGCCTAGCGCCGAAGCCACTGAGCATCATGACAGCAGATGTTCTGATGATATGATGCACCAATGCGCACGACGGTCACGCTGGACCCCGATGTGGAGGCGAAGCTGAAAGCGACGATGCGCGAGCGGGGCGTCTCGTTCAAGGCCGCGCTCAACGACGCGCTGCGGGCCGGTCTAAGTGGACGTCCGCCCGCGGCGCGGCGTTATCGGATGCCGACCGGCAAGCTGGGCGTGCGCCCCGGCATAAACCTCGACAAGGCGCTGAGGCTGGCTGACGAACTGGAGGACGAGGAGATCCTCCGCAAGCTCGAACAGGGTAAGTGAAGCTCCCCGATATCAACCTGTTCGTCTACGCGGCGAACGAGAGCGCGGTTCGGCATGCGCAGGCGCGCCGTTGGGTAGAGGACGCTCTCTCGGGCACGGAGACCGTTGCGTTGGCCTGGCCGGTTCTGACCGGCTTCATACGCGTGATCACCAACCCGCGAGTCCTGGCGCGCCCATGGGATTCAGAGCAGGCGCTGGATGTGGTCGACGGCTGGCTGGCGCAGCCGCCCGTCACGATCGTCCATCCCACCGACCGCCATCTGGCCGTGCTGCGCGATCTGCTGGTGCCGCTCGGCACGGCGGGCAATCTCACGAGCGACGCCCACCTCGCCGCATTGGCGATCGAGCACGGCGCGACGCTGTGCTCAGCCGACGTCGACTTCTCGCGCTTCGCGGGCTTGAGCTGGGTCGACCCCCTGCGGTCTTGACAGCATCGCTGCCGACCGCTCACGACGCCGCGCCCGCGAGGCGCCGAGTTCGGGCGCTAGCTCAGCGCGCGCCGCGCCGGATCTGACGCGAGCAGCGAGTAGACGGCGTCGTCTGAATACTGCTCGTCGCTGACGCGGTAGCTCTGGCGCAGCACGCCCTCCAGCCTGAAGCCGAGCCGCTCTGCGACCGCCCGGCTGGCGCGGTTGTCCACGTCGGCGCGGATTTCGACGCGCACGAGCCGATAGCGCCGAAAGCCGTCGTCGGCGATCGCGGCTACGGCCGCTGTGATCGCCCCTTTGCCCTCGCTGGCCTCGTCCAGCCAGTAGCCGATCGCGCCCGAGCGGTTGCTGTGGTCGACCGAGATGCCGACGACACCGGCGAGGCGCCCGGCGGCGACGACACCGCGGCTGAGCCCGCTGCCGTCCTGCTCCATCGCGCACGCGCGGCCGATGAAGGCGTGCGTGTCCTGCGGCGTCTGTTCGTGCGCCCAGTGGATCCAGCGGGCCAGTCGCGCGCGGTTGCGTTCGATCACCGCGTGCAGCTCGGGCGCGTCGGCGTCGTGCAGTGCGCGCAGCTCGTATCCCGCGGGCAGCCGGCTGTCGCGGGCGGCTGACTCGGGTCGGGCGCTCACAGCGTCAGCGCCGCGGGCGCCTGCAGCAGCTCGCGAACGCGCGCGAGCAGCTCTGCGGCGTCGGCGCCGTAGAGCACGCGGTGATCGCAGACGAGTGTGAGCTTCATCGTGTGCCGCGCGACGATCTCGTCATCGTTCACGACGGGCCGCCGCTGCACGGAGCCGACGGAGAGGATCGCCGCCTGCGGCGGGTTGATGATCGCGGTGAAGCTCGAGATGCCGTACATGCCGAGGTTGGACACGGTGAACGTCCCGCCGCCGAGCTCCGGCGGCGTGATCGTCGCGTCGCGCACGCGCGCGGCCAGCGATCGCGTCTCGCGGGCGATCTCGCCGAGCGCCTTGACGTCGGCGTCGAACACGGTCGGCACGACGAGCGCGTCCTGCGCGGCGACGGCCACGCCGATGTTCACGCGCGAATGCAGCGCCAGCGCGCCGTCTCGGTAGCTGCCGTTCGCGCGCGGGTGCTCGCGCAGCGCGAGCGCGCAAGCCTTGACGACCATGTCGTTGTACGTCGGCGCCTCGTTTTTGGAGATGCGCTTGAGCTCTGAGCGCAGGCGCACGCACTCCTCCATGTCGACGTCTGACAGCAGCGTGAAGTCGGGGATCGTCGCCTTGGACTCGGCCATGCGCCGGGCGATCGTCTGCTGCATGCGCGTGAGCGCGACGGTCGTCGTCTCGCCCTTGGCCGTCGTCACGTCCTC
>DASYKG010000064.1:0-111016 GCA_035995645.1 Solirubrobacteraceae bacterium | reverse complement strand
GACAGGCCAAACGGCGAGCCGGCGTAGTGTTCGGTGATGTAGACCTTGCCGCCCTTGACGGACACCGGGTCTGAGCCGACGCCGGCGGACACGGTCGTTTCGCCGATCAACGACTCAGTGCTGCAGGTGCCTTCGTTGGCGCTCTGTTCGGGGCACAGCTTCACGCCTGAGAGCAGCCCGGAGAGCCCGGCGGGCATGTGCAGCTGCACCGACTGCGTGTCCTGCTGGCCGTCTTCGCGCCCGATCGTCGTCGTCAGCGGACTCAGCGAGCCGGCGTTGATGTTCGTCGTGCCGCCGGTCAGGGATGGGCTGAAGGGCAGGGCCGCCCCCGGGCACGCGCTGGCGTTGGGGCCCGAGGTGATGTTGAAGGTGGAGGCGGCTCCCACGGGGCCGTTGCCCGACCATGGGGTGAGCGACGCGTTGGTGGTGTAGGCGCCGCAGCGTGCGGGCGTGGCCAGCGGCGCGCGTTCGCCGCCGAAGAAGTGCAGTTCGGCGTCTTCAAAGGGCGCTTGGGGGCTGTTGTGGAAGGTGCCGGTGATCTGGCCGGTTGGGCTCAGGTGCACTTCTCCGGGAAGCTTGACCAGCACTCCGGAGACGGGGTCTTCGGCGACGATGTACATCGCGATCAGGCTGCCGAACGGGTTTTCGTTCTGACTGGCCAGGTAGATCGAGCCTTCCAGCGGGTTGGCGATGATCGGCACCTTGATCTTCACCGTGCCCACCTTCGACGCGTCCGGACAGAAGTTCGCGCCCGGCTGCAACGGCGCCGGCAGCGCAGGCGTGAACGTCGCCGTATCCTGCCCGTGCAAGGTCGCAAAGCCGGTGAAGCCGACCAGGTCCTCCGGGCAGGCCTGCAGCCCGTTGCCGCCGGAGGGGTTGATCGCCATCCCGTCGGGCAGGGTGACTGAGATGTCCTTGGCCGCGGACTCCGCCAGGCCTTCGGCGTTGAGCACCGAATCCTGCGGGACGTGGACGTCGACGTTGACGCCGGTGGGGGCGCTCGCGGCGCTGCCGTCGGAGATGACCCTGATCGACGGGGCAAACGGCAGGTGGTTACAGCCGTCCAGCGCTTCGGGCAGGTGGTAGGTCAGCGCTTCGGCGACTTCTGAGGGCTTGCCCGAGGCGGCCCAGGAGTCCGCGCGGATCGGCGATTCAAATGGCGCCGCACACGACGTCGGCATCGACAGAAACGGCGGCGGGCTGGTCGCGTTGGCCGCCGGACAGCCGCTTGAGCCTTCGATCCCAAGCAGACACTTCCAGCCGCGCTGGCCGTCGTGCGCCGGGTCGCCGGGGACTCCCCAGAAGGTGAGCCTGGTGCCCAGCAGCCATGCGGCCTGGATGATGTTGTGCGAGCTGACGGTCACGCCGTAGTCACTGCCGGTGCGCACCGAGGTGTCAAGGAACACCGGGATCAGGCCTTCGACCTTAAAGCCGAAGCGCACCGGCTCGCCGGGCAGCGGCACCATGTTGAAGATCGGCTGGGGGCGCGTCGTAAGAAAGGCCGGTGCGCCGGCGTAGGTCACCGTCGCGACTCCCACTGCCGAGGCCGCCGGGCATTCGTTGATTTGGTCTCCGGCTCCCACTTGCATCGCGTGTTCGAACTGGGTGTCGGTGCACTGCGTCAGCGGTATCGCGTTGCCGACCAAGCCGGCAGGCAGTTCAGAGCTTATGTCCTTGGGCAGAGCGGAGGTCCTCGGTTCGTGGCGCTGGTCGGGCGTCTGGGTGTTCAGCGTGATCACGCTCGTCAGCTGGAAGGGGTGCGAGCCGGCCTGCGTGTCTACCAGCCCACCCTGCTGTTCGGGGATCAGGCTGTAGTCTTCGACGCCGAAGCGCTGGGGGGTCCCGACCGCTATTGGTTGGGGCGGTGCGCTCGTGACGCCGGCGGCGCCGCCGCCCGACACGGTGGCGTTGTTCAGCTCGCCGTTGCTCGCGCTCGGCCCCACCTGCACGTTGATGCGCATTTCGATCAGTTCAAAGGGCGGCAGCGAGCCGGGTCCTTCTTCGTGGTTCTTTTCAAACGTGCACGTCAAGGTCTTCAGTTCGCAGTTGAGCGGGCCCTGGTCGAACCTCGCAGTGCCGCCCACATGGCCACCGATGCTGGTCGGCGTCAGCCCCGCGGGCAGCTGGTCTGTGAGTGTGACCTTGCCGGAGGTCGGGACGTTGCCGAGGTTCTCGGCGTAGACGATGATTTGGTTTTCGCTGCGGGCGCCTTTTTGGAGCTCTGTCGTGACGGCTTCGCCTCCCGGATCGAGCGTGAACGGGATCCCTTCCAGCGCCACGACTTCGCTTGCGAACACGATCTTGAACAGGCGGGTGTTTGCTTCGCCGCTCGCTTCTTCGGTCACCGTCACCGCGCAACTCGCTTCGCCGGGATTTATCGCGCAGCTCGGCGCGCCGGGGGACGCGTTGAAAGGGTGTTCGATCGCTTCGCGGATTTCCGCTGCGCTCGCGTTGAATGGGACCAGCGCGAATCGCTGTTTTTCCATTTCCTGTTTTGCCGTGCCGAATTCCAGCTTCAGCGCGTAGTCGCCTTCGGTCGCCTTGACTCGCAGGCGCTGCACCTCGTCCTTGCCCGAGCTTGCGCCCAGGTTCGTCGGGCGCGCGCCGGTGCTCAGACCCCACCATGGCGCCGTCGTTTCCGCGGAGACCACGGGAGCGCAAACCGCAGCCACGAGCATGGCGGCAGCGGCGGTGGCGATCAGGACTGCTCGTTTGATCCGGTGCACGGCGATCACCTCGCGCCTTTCGAGCTCGTGCTGTGTCTGGAGGTGGCGCTGCCCTTGCGAGCGCGGGCAGAGCTCCCGTAGCGCTTTCGCGCCTGGCGTTCGCAGCTCGCGCGTGAGCGCTTGTTGTGCTTGGCGCGGCATGCCTTCAGCGCTTTTGCGAGCTTCTGCGCACGCGTCAACGCCTTGGCGGTGCTCGTCGGGCTGGCTGCGGTGGGGGGCGCGAGGTTGCCCTGGCCGGAGAAGGTGGCGCTCGCGGGCGAGCCGAAGATGTCAGGCTGGGGGGCCGATGCCGCACGGCAAGCATCCGCGGTCACGCAGTTCGCCGGCGCTTGCGCTTCTTCTGGGCACGCGGATTCCGCAGAGCACGCGTGGGCGTCATAGAGGTCCAGGGCCGTGTCCTTGTCCTTGGGCACGAGCCGTTCGCCGGTCAGGAAGAACACGTCGTTGCCGTTTTCGCTGGCGTCCACGAAGGCCGATTCCCCGGCTGCCGTGCCGGAGGAGATCAGCGCCTGGCAGCCGCCGGTCGCCGCATGGAAGGTCGCTGAGGCGCTCGAGCAGTCGCCCACGCCGGCGGGCTCGAACTGGTAGACGTCCTCGTTGTTGTTGATGTCCTTTGGCACGAGCGCGTCGTGGCTGTTGAAGAACAGCCGCCCGGAGTCTGAGAGATAGCGCGTCTGGTAGATCGCGCGACCCAGTTCAAACGGGGTCCATCCTGGGATGTTCGCGGCGATCGAGTCGACACCCGGCGTCTCACCCCATACCTGAAAGCCGATGACATTCTGACTGAGCTTTGCCGCATCGACGCCAACTGGGCGTGCCCCCGACGGGTTGCACGAAGCGCACGCCAGGCTGCCACTGACGGCGCTGTAGAGGAACACCTCCTGATCGGCCTTGCCGCTGAGCGCGTCGCGGTTGTCATAGCCAGTCAGCGAGCGGTTAGACATGAATGTGAGGTAGCGCCCGTTCGGCGACACCCGCGCCGTCAAACGAGTCACCGATGGCGAGTTGCCCGACCAGTCCCTGAAATCGCCGCCGGGCACCGTCGCGATCAGGTGCGCAGCGCCTTCGTGGTAGGCGTACAGGTTGCATTGGCCTTCGCCAATCGATTCGTTGAGTTTGCAGTCGCCCGGGCTCGCGCCGTGCTGGGCGCCGTCGCCGAGCACGCCGTTGGCGGCGAAGTACAGCCAGCTGCCGTCTTCGCTTGCGCCGATCACGCGACCCAGCACGTCGGCCGCCTGGTGGGGCGCAGGAGCGGGCGTGAGGTCAGACAGCTTGCAGCGTGGCTCGCCTTGCACTTCTTGGATTTCACACTGATAGAGGTCTGCCGTCTGCTTGAGCCCGCCGGCCGCGCGGGTGGACGGGCTGGCGTCCTTGGTCAGACGCTGCACGTCTGTGAACAGCACCCGTGACCCGTCCGCGGAGGCGAGCTGGAACTGGGGCGAGGCGGCCCCGTCGCCGCATGTGCCTTCTTGCAGGCACTGCGCCTGCGGCAGATCCAGCTGCACGGTCTTGCCTTTCGCCACATCGCGCAGGTACAGGTGTGGGTTTGAGGAGAACACGACCCGCACGCCGTCCTCGGAGATCGCGTGGCGCATATCCCGATTTCCCGCGTCGCCGAATCCGTTGCCGAGAGTCGGTTCGTCCGCCGCTGGCACTTCTTCGCCTTGTTCGTTGGGCACGAGGCTGACCAGCCGCACCTGCTGGGCGGCGGGGTTGCCCGTCGAGACCTCATACAGCTCGCTTTTCCCGCCGGTCGGCGTTTCGGTCAACGCGACCTTCGAGCTGAGCACCACGTGGCTCAGGTCAGAGCTCGCGCTGAGAAACCGCGCCGCGCTGAAGTATTCTTCGGCGTTGTTCAGCGGGTTGCCGCCGAACTTCGTGCCCGCCGGCACGTCGGCGTGTTCTGAGACGGCGGGGCGACATTCCTGTCCAACCGGCGGACAGCCGAGCAGCAGCGGCTGAAAGCACTTAGCCGGCGCTGTCGGGCAGCTGAGGTTGTGGCGCAGATACGGCCCGCGTTCGGTGTCCGCGGGAAAGACTTCGGGCGCGAGCGAGTTGAAGTCTTCGCTCGCCGGCTCGACCAGACCGGCCGACAGGTCACTGGAGAAGAAGCGGTATTCCGGTTCGATCACCGGGGAAACCGGCGTGTCTCGCTGTATTGGGATGTCTTGTGAGGACCAGCCCGCCGCGGTGCGGGTGGAGAACACCTGCACGTTGCCCTTGGTCCCTTTGACGTCTTCGCCGGTGGGGATCGTCGCCACGTAGGTCGCCGCGCTGCCGCCCGCCGCCGCCTGGACGGCTCCGCCAGCGTTACCTTTCACGACCGCTCCGTGCTTGTCTGCCGGCGATACCAGTTCCCAGCGGCGTCCGTCGGGCAGCCCTTGTCCGCCGGCGCCCTGCGTGGTGAAGGTCTGATCGGGGGCGGCGAAGGACACCGGCTGGACACCGCCGCCCTGCACCTGCAGCTGTGAGACCACCACCACGCGGTAGTGGTATTCGGTTTCCGGCGAAAGGCCCTGGATGTGCACGGGTGGCGCGTGCAGATCGCCGGGCAGGCTGCCTAGCTGGGTGCCCGGCGCGGCCGGCGCCTGGGCTTCATAGGCGGTGCTCTTGCCGTATTGGAAGTAGTAGCTCGTGGGCGCGCCGTTGGGGTCGATCGTCGACTTCAGCGTGGCCGCGGTCGCCGACACGTCGCTGGCTGACTCCTCGCGGATCCCCGGGCCAGGCGTGGTCAGTTCCCTGTTGTCCGATGCTTCGCCTGGATTTGTGCCGTTCTTGTTGGTGGCCTGCAGGCGAAAGACATAGCGCGTGCCGGGCGCGAGGCCTTCTTTGACGGTTGCCGTGACCGCGACGGGGGCGTTGCCTTCGGCGACGGCTTCGTCGCACGGCGCAAACGTGCCGAAGGCTGGCGTGGCGCCAAGCGCGAACTGGCAGGTCGCTGGACCCTGCCCGAGCGCGTTGACCGTGCCTTGGAGCGTCGCTTCGATCGTCCCCTCGCCGCCGGGGGCGGACTTGACGCGCGTTTCGCTGCCGCTCGTCGTGACGTCGGGGACGATCCGGGTCGGTCCGAAGACATCGACGACGCCGCTGCGCTGCAAGGGGTCGAAGTCGCCGACGTACACGTTGCCCGACACCGGATCCGCCGCAAGGCTCAATGGGTTTTTGAACGGGCCTTCCGAGGTTTCCGTCAAACGACCGACAAACTTGCCTGTGCTATCGAACTGATCGACCGCATTGTGGCCCACTACTTCTTCTTCTTCGAGTGCTCCTTCGCCAACTCCGACTCTGTAATCGGCCGGTATCTCAGCAACGTAAATGGACCCTTCGCCGTCAACCGCCAGCCCGTTGATAATGCCGAACGGCTGACCCGACGCTTCCCCTATTGTGAAGACGAGGTTGTAGACACCCGGTAGACCGGACGGTTCGAACACGTCCACGAATCGCATCGGCTCTTTACCTTTGCATTGTCCCGGAAAACGCGGTGCGCATTTTTCATTAAACGCGCCGTGGGCTACTAGGACATCGCCGTTCGCCGGAGAGACGGCGACCTTGGATGGACTGTCGAACGCAGTGAGCGACACGGGCCCCGCGGCAGTCGCCGGCTTGGTCATTTCCAGACAAGGTTCCGGATGCCCAGAGCAGGTGGAGTGTTCGAGGTGTGTTCCCGCCGGGATGCCGACGCCCTGTATTTCCTGGTTCTGAGCGAAGTGTCCCGTCGCGATCATCACGGATTCGATCTGCTTCGACCCGGTCGTAAGAGTACCGCTGCCCGTGGCGCCAACGAAGCCGCCCAGCTGCGCGATCGGTTTCGCTGGTTCCTTACCGCCCGCTTCACCGGGGAACACGTCGACGAACCTGCCGTTGACGACATACACATCGCCGAGCGTCGCTCCGATGTTGGCGGACACAGCGACGCCTGTGATTTCACCGAATTCGCCCTGAGGAGTGCTTTTCCCGGTCCAGATGCCTTCCGGCTGAAGCTTGCCCGTGGGGCCGAAGACCGCGAGCACGCTCTGATGTTCGTGGCCGGCCCCTACGTACACCTGTTCTTCTGCCCCCGCGTGGCCCACGGCGACCCCACCCGTCATGAAAGACACGCCGGCTTCTTGGTTGAGTTGCGGGGGCGAGAATTCTCCGTTGGCGGCGGTGAACTTGTCGACTCTCGTCGGTAGTTGGCTATTGCCGAGGCTTTCGGCGAGCCAGAAGTGTCCGGCGTCAACGGTCGACGTGTTGACTTCCTTTAGCGGCCCAGGAACGCAGGCCGGCGAGCCTCCGCAGCCGGGCGGCACGCCTTTGGAGATCTGTTCCGATGGCCCGGGCAGGAATTCGTGGGCGACCGCGCCGTAGGCTGCGGCGTCGCTGAAGGCGAGAACGGAGGCCGCCATGGCCAGGCACGCCAACAACAGCGTGCTGAGGACGGCTCCGTCGAAGAGCCGTCGCGGTTGGCACAACCGCGACGGGCCGGACAATGCGAGCGTCCATGTGATATCCGACTGCAGAGTGACAGCACGGTGACGATCCCCGTGTGGCTGCCGACGGAGCGCGACACGCAGGCGGCTCGCAAGCCGACACGGCCTATGTCGCAATATGCGCTTATCGGACCTCGCTGTGGAGCGACGCTAGAACAAACGATAATCCCCGCTCCAGGACATGACCCGGAGCGGCTCGGGACAACCAGGTTGCGCGTTTATCGACCCCGCCCAACCGTCTCCATGCATGTTCGCGAGCTCGACGATCGCGACGGGCGTCAAGGGTCGGGACTGGCGGCGTTTATGCGCTACGCGAACACCTCGAGCCCTCGACCCGACGACCGCCCGACTCGCGGCGCGCAGGACGAAGCGGCGGAATGCTGGGCGAGCCTATCTCCAGGTGGTCCGTGGCTTTAGGCGCATCGCCCAGCGCTGCGTTTTGGCCGCCGCGGCGGTGACAGCCGAGCGACAGTCAGCACGCCGATCCCTATCCGGACTCGTCAGCACCGCTGTTCACGCCACCAGGAGGCTCTGGTAGCGGCGCACAGTCCGATCCTCTACGAGTCAATCGCCGAGCGCTCGGCGCGGCGACGACACGACGAAGCGTGGGGGCGCGGACTGCGCGCCCCCACATGCTTCAGTTCTCCTGCCGCCGTGTTCTAGGCTTTGAGGCTCAGGGACCCCAGGTTGTTGGTTTTACCGATCAGGGGCCGACCGCCGAGACCCATGATTATGGGTTGTGCGCCGTTCTGAATGGTTTCGAGCCCGTGCAGCACTTCTTCGCCTTCGAACTTGGTGGTTTCTCTTGCGTCGTTGAAGGTGAGCTTGAGCTGGGTGCCCAATTCGCCGCCCGGGGCAATCTTTGCGATGGTCGAACCGATGTATTCTTCGGCGATCGCACCGCCTTCGCATTTGGCGACCGGCGAGACCGTCGGTTCGAGCAGCAAGCCGGCTTCTTTGGTGGATTTGTGCAGGTAGCCCAGCCGTCCCTTCAGCGCACGGGTCACGAGTACGTGTTCCGGTGCGTTGGTGCAGTGGGCGCCCAGGCCACCTGGTTCCTGAAACGTCATGACCACGTTGGCGACGTCGTTCGGCCCGACGATCAGACCCGTCACTTTGGCTGATCCGTAGGACGTTACTCGATCGGGCAGCAATATCCTCGGGGTTTCTTCTACGAATTTGCCTTCAAAGGCGACTGGGTAGGATACTTTTTTCCCTTCTTGCACGGCTTCGAATTCCGGTAGCCCGCGACTTGCGGGCTGGGCCAAAACCGTGGCTGCTTTGCTTGTCACCAGTTCCGCCGCAGGCCCCGCGAGTTCAGCTTGTTCGAATGCAAATGGCGTGACGCCGCTGCCTTCGACTTCGAGTGTGGCTTTGACGGCTTCGGCTTTTTCGTTTTCGTATTCGGTCGGTTTCTGAACGCCGCCTGCGCCGGCGATATTGAGCTGGAACGCGGTCGTCGACACGTTGAACGGCGTGATCGGAGCGACCAGCGACCCCCTGATCTTCACGGTCTCTTTTTTGGCTTCCGGACCACAATTGAATTCGGCGAAGCTGCCCGTGCCTTTGACCTGGAGCAGAACGCCCACTTCCTGTTTTTTGTTGATGTAGAACGGCTTGGCTTCGAGTTCAGACGTCTTGATTTCGCCTTCTTTGGCTCCTGCCGTGGTGCATTTCCCTTCGAAGCCCGAACACGAGACGAACGTCAAGGCCAAGGTAGCGACTTTTGATCCGGTGAGTTCGCCTTTTCCACTCATCACGACGGTTTTCGCGGCGGAGAGGCAGGTGATCTTGCGTTTTCCAACTGTCACGAAGACGGGGGCTTGTTCGAAGTTGCCGCCCCTTTTCGTGACTTCGTATTTGTTCGGGAATTCGCTTGAGAATTCCGGCTGCGCCGCGGACGCGGACGCCGAGGCGACGGCGCCCAACGCGAGGACTGCGAGGAGCGCGGCCAGCGCGCCTCTGACGATTGGTCTCATGAAGCAACACACCTTTCTCGTCTCTGTCGCGCCGGACCGTCGAGCCCCTCAGAGGAACCGGCGGCCGACGCACGGTATTCAACCGGGGCATTCGACAGCAAGCGAAGGCCGACGCTGAACAGGCGCGGTGCCGCCTAGGCAGCGTGGGTGAGGCTGGCGCGACGAATCCGGATGACTGCTTCCCCCGGACCGGCAGACAAGGTGTGCACGGAGAATGCACAGCAGTGGCGTGCGCAGTGGACGTTCGACCGAGGCCGAGGGGCGGTCGCGCCGCGCGACCGATCGGCGCACCGTGGCGCTCACGCTGCGGCCGGCGCGTCTGAGCTCTCGCCGAAGAGCCTGCCGCTCACGAACTCGCCCGCCTCGTCCCTACCGATGAACGGCGCGAGCGCGATGTAGACGGCGAGCGGCTGCATGCACCGCATGAGCAGGCTCGGGCCGTGACGACTGACCTCGAAGCCCAACTCGAAGATCGCCGTCGCAGTCAGCGCCGAGCACGTGCGCGGCAGCGACTGCGCTTGTGGACGCTGGCGGTAGCCCTCCTCGAGAAACAGCGTGAACGCGAGCTGGGTGTCGTGCATGCGCGGCGCGAAGCCCGGCCCCGGTGCGTGGCACTCCACGAAGCCGAGGTAGGCGGTCAGCGGCTCGCGCGCCATCACGCTTGTGAACGCGTGGGCGCTGTGCCACACCCGCTCGGGCCAGTCGGCCGATACGAAGAACGCGGGCGTGCATGCCGCAAGCGTCTGCTGAAATCCGCGCTCGTAGGCGGCCGCGAACGCGTCGGCCTTGCCGTGGAAGAGGTTGTAGAAGCCCCTGCGCGACACGCCCGCAATCCGCACGATGTCCGCCACTGTGATGTCGCGATAGCCCTTTGCGCAAATCGTCGCTGCGGTCGCGTGCAGGATCCGCTCGCGGGCGCTCGCCTGCTGTCGCGGCCGTGTGTGCGTCGCGTCGGCCATAGGCGTCCGGTCGGGAAACGCCGGCGCGAACTTGGCGCTCCACGACTCGCTCCACGCTTGCCGCGCGAACGCCACGGCCCACTGGCGCACCTCGGCGGACAGCCCGTCGAGTGTACTGCCGTCGCAGAGGCTCATCGACAGGAACCTGAACAGCCCGCCGATCGCGATCGCCGGCGGAAGATCGAGTGTGCGATGCGCCGGGCGCGCGCAGGTCATCACGCGCTCGATCGCCGAGATGAGCGCATCGCGCTCGCGCAGGCCGAGCGGCCCCGCGGCGAGGCCCTCGCGCATCAACAGGCTCGCCGCGTCGGGCCGTGCCGCGGCCGTCGCGACGAGCGCCTCGAGCACGGCGAGCTCGCGCTGCTCGGCCACGCCGGCGGCCGCCGTCACGTCGGCGATCAGCACCTCCGCGTGATGACGGTAGGCGCCGCGGAAGCACTCGTCGACGTTCGCGAAGTACTGGTAGAAGGTCGCGCGGCTCACCCCCGCCGTAGCGATGATCCGCTCCACGGTGAGCCTGGCGTAGCCCTCGCGCGCTGCCACCTGCGCGACGGCATCGAAGATGCGGTCCTGGCGAACGTGTCCGCGAGCCGGGTGCGCGCGGAGCCTGGCAGCGGGGCCATGGGATGCGGGCGGAGAACGACGCAACTCGAAGCAGAATAAACGTCTGCATAGCCCTCAAGGCGATATGCATACACGCATATTCTACGGCATGTTATAGCGATCACGACCACTACATAAACATAAACAGAGTCGAAATCTGTAGCTGGACACGGCAGACCGGCCCCGCAGCGCTCATCGCCTGAGCCTCTCGCGCCGGGCTGGCGCAGCGCGACTCGCGGCGGGGCCGGCTGGCACGCAGTGCGAGTTGAGACGCGCTACTCCGGGGCGCATGCCATAGACAGGCACAGGCTAGGCGGGCTTGACAGTAATGTGAGTGAAGTGCTTATGTATCTTGCTGGCAGCCCGTTGGGAGGGAGAGGTTGTGAGCGCGACGGAGTCGCATCCGCGCCACGTGGGGATAGTCGTCAAGCATCGCGCCGGGTGCGCCTCGGCGCTCGGTGGCCGCTGCAATTGCCGCCGCGTGTACCAGGCCGCCGTCTGGAGCGCGCGCGACGCCAAGCGAATCCGCAAGCACTTCGAGTCACTTGCCGACGCCAAGGGCTGGCGGGCGGACAGCTACATCAAGCTGCGCCGTCGCGAGTGGCGCGCGCCGTCCACCGTGACGTTCGCGCAAACGGCGGTTCTGTGGTTGGCCGGCGCGCGGTCGGGAGCGATCAGGACCCGTTCGGGAGATCCCTACAAGCCGAGCACGATCCGCTCGTACGAGCTCGCGCTGCGCGGTCCGCACGACCGGCCTGGCGGCCTGCTGCGGGAGCTCGGCGCGATCCGCCTGTCGGACCTCACCGTCGAGGACGTGCAGACCTACGCCGACCGCCTTCTCGGCGAGGGCGCCCAGCCTTCGACGGTGCGCAACGCGGTTATGCCCGTGCGGGTGATCTGTCGCTGGCGTAGGCGTGAGATCGCGGTCAACCCGACGGTTGGCCTTGCGCTGCCGGCGGTCCGCTGCAGCATCAGGCGGATCGCCTCGCCCGCGGAAGCCGAGCAGCTGCTCGCGGCGCTGTCAGCGCGCGATCGGCCGCTGTGGGCGACGGCCCTTTACGCCGGGCTGCGCCGCGGCGAGCTGATGGGCTTGCGCTGGTCGGATGTGGATCTCGCACGCGGCGTGATCAACGTGTGCAGGTCGTGGGACCCCAAGGAGCGCGAGATGGTCGCGCCGAAGTCGCAGGCCGGCCGCCGTCGCGTGCCGATCGCGACGGCGCTGCGCTGCTTCCTCGCACCGCTCAGCCTCTCCGCGCCGGTCAGCGACGAGCTCGTGTTCGGATGTGCCGGGACGCCGTTCTGCGCGTCCTCGCTGTACGAACGCGCACGCCGCGCCTGGCGCAGGGCCGAGCTCGAGCAGCTCTCCCTGCACGACTGCCGCCACACCTTCGCGAGCTTGATGATCGCGGCTGGCGTCAACGCAAAGGCGCTTTCGACGTTCATGGGGCACGCGAACATCTCGATCACGGTCGACCGCTACGGCCACCTGTTGCCCGGCGCCGAGGATCAGGCGGCGACTCTGATGGACGCTTACTTGCAGGGCGCACGCGCCTCGGTGCCGTAGCCGCGCCGTGTCTCGCGAACCGTCCTCGGAGTAACAAGCCCGGGGACACCGCGGGCCGGCCGGTAGCTGACAGCTAGCCCTTGCGTCGGCGCGGCGGCGCGGGCCGTTTCAGTTGCTGATCGATGAAGCTGTCGGCATCCTCGCTGCCCAGGAACGGCGTGAGCCACAGGTGCGCGATGTAAGGGAGCATCGCCGCGATCTCTGTGCGCTCGGGCCTTCGCGCCTGCAGGTAGATGACCTCGAACACGCTGGCGATGATCGCTTCCATCGCGATCCGCGACGGGGGGTGCTCCTGGGGGGCGTACACGAGCCCTTCTTGCAGGAACAGCACGAACGCGGTGTGGCTGTCCTCGATCCGCTGGACTGCGCCCGGCCCGACGGCATACGCCTCGACGAAGCCCACGTGTGCGACCAGCGGATTCTGCTGCAGCAGCGCCGTCAGGGCGCGCGCCGCCTCCCAGCTGCGCTGCGGCCACCCTTCGGCGGCGAAGTACGCCCTCGCGGTGACGTCCATGACCTGCTGAAAGCCGAGCTCGTGGACTGCCTGGAAGGCGTCGTGCTTGTCTGAGAAGTGCCGATACAAGATGCGGCCGTCCACGCGCGCGACGCGCGTGATGTCTGCGACCCTGGTCGCCGCGTAGCCCTTCTCCGCGGCCAGCCGGGCGACCGCGTAGAGGATCCGCAGGCGATGGTTTTCGGCGACCTCGCCCTCCGGCAGGCGCGTCCGGCCTGGGGGCAGCAGGGCCGGCAGCTGCTGGACCGGCAGGGTCGGCACCTGCGGCACGGGGCCAGGGACACGTCTCGGGCGCAGCGTCCGCCAGCGCAATTGCTCGGCGCCGCGCTCGTAGGCGTGCAGCCAGCCGAGCAGCTCCTCGCGGGCGGCCACGACCGCCTCGCTGCGGCGCAGACGCGTTGCGAGCAGGCGGTAGACGGTGCCGACCAGCAGTCCGGCGTCCAGGTCGGGGAGCCGCTCGCCGCCTTTGCTGCGCCGTTGGAAGCGCTCGATTGCGTCGGCGACTCGCGCGATCCCCCGGTCGCGCAGCTCGAGCGCGCCGGTCCCGCCCCCCATCGCGCTGCCCATGAGGAACCGCGCGCGCGCCGGGTGCTCGGCGGCATAGGCGACCAACGCCTCGACGGCGATCGCCATCGCCTCGTGCCCAGCACGCTCGTGAAGCGCGTGCTCGAGCGATGCGAGCAGCTCGTCTTGAACGTCTTCGATGCTGGCCCGCAAGCACGTGTCGCGATCCTCGAAGTATTCGTAGAAGGTGGGTCGTGAGACCCCCGCGCCGGAGATGACCGCCGAGACGTCGGCGCCGGCGTAGCCGCTGCGGTTGCTGGCGTCGATCATCGCTGCGATCATGCGCTCGCGCTGGGTGCGCCGACGTCGATTGTCCCGCCGCGTGTTTATCCTGTCGGCGCTGCCTTGCTCGCGTGCCACATGTCGAGACGCTACCTGACGAACCGGCTCGTGTAGGCGAGATCGGCGCGTCCGGCCCGGATCGTGACCACCGCCCCTTGGCGTCTGCGACCCTGCCTCCGCGTGCCGCGCGATCGGCTAACTTCACCCGAGATGTTTACTCGTGCGTGCTTGCGGTGGACGCCTCCAGCGAACTCGCGGGGGAGGCCTCCTCCGAGCTTGGAAGCTCGGCGTCCAGCAGGGCCTCGACGGCATCCGCCGGCGTGGGCTTGCCAGTGAAGGAGCCCTGAGCCAACGTGCAGCCCATTGCCTGCAGCGTGGCCATCTGCTCAGCCGTCTCGATCCCCGTGGCGATCACCGTCAGCGAGAGGTCACGGCCAAAGACGAGGATTGCCTCGAGCAGCCAGCTGCGGTAGTCCACGTCCTCTGACGCGGCGAGGGAGCTCCTGTCGACCTTCAGCACGTCGAGCGGCATCTGCTGCAGGTCGGAGTGGCGGGCGTATCCGCTGCCGCCGAAGTCGTCGATCGCGATACGCACGCCGAGCTGCCTGACCTCCGCGAGCCGTTCGGCGGTCGCGGCGAGATCGCGCATCACCGTCGGCTCGGCGATTTCCAGCGTGAGCAGTGAGGGGTCGATCCCCGATTGCTGCAGCGCCCGCCGAACGTCCGTGACGAATCCGTCTCGATTCAACTGATTGGCTGGGATCTTCACCGAGATGCCGACACGATGGCCACCCACGTTCCACCCAGCAGCGCGCGTGCAGGCCTCCTCGAGCACCCATCGGCCGATCGGCACGATCTGCCCGCTTTCCTCGGCGAGCGGAATGAAGTCGCCCGGTGGCAGGACGCCCTGCTTGGGGTGCACCCAGCGGACGAGCGCCTCGAGGCCGACGACCTTGCGAGTCGTCAGGTCGTAGATCGGCTCGTAGAGCAGGAAGAACTGTTTTTCCTGCAGCGCCGTGTTCAGCTCCTCCTCGAGCACGGCGCGACTCTCGATGATCGTGCGCATGTTCGCGTTGAACAGCGTGTAGCGGTCCTTGCCCGCCGTCTTGGCAGCGATCAGGGCGACTTGCGCGTCGTGCAAGAGATCCTCGGCGCTCGCGTAGCGCCCGAAAGCGACGCCGATGCTCGCGGTCGAGAAGAAGCGCGGGCCGAAGTCCTCGAGCTCGATTGGCTTGTGCAGCGCGTCGATCATCCGCCCGGCCAGCGAGTCGAGTCGCACTCCCCGGGCCGCCGACTCCACCAGGACTGCGAACTTGTCGCCTGCGAAACGGCCCACAGTGTCCTCGGCTCGCACCACGCCAACCAGCCGTTGAGCGAAGATTCTCAGCAGCTCATCACCGGCCGGTTGCCCGAGCTTCTCGTTGATTTGCTTGAACCAGTCGATGTCGATGAACAGCGCGCCTGCCAGCATCCCCGACTGGCGTCCCGTTCGTGCGACCATCCGCTCGGCGCGGTCCAGCGTAAGCGCGCGGTTGGGAAGGCCCGTGAGCCCGTCGTAGAGCTCCGACTGCGCCAGCTTGCGCCTCGCCGGTGCACGCTCCCGCGTGCGCCCGCTGCCAAGGACGAAAATCAGCAGGCCGGCGAGCACGCTGAGCACGCCGCCGGCGATCAACAGTGCGAGCGCGCTCGTGTCCGCGAGCATGCTCGATGTGGCCGCAGGGGGACCGAAGGTCCTCACCGTCCACCCGTTGTGAAGATCGAACGTCCTGCTCGGTGCGCTTGGGAGCGCGGTGCCGCTGCTGAAGGCGACATTCGAGGAGCCGGCCTTGTAGCGCAGGCGCGCGGCGTAGCGCGGGTGGCCGAGCAGCGCCTGGCGCAACATGACCTCGGGCGCCAGCACCTCACGCAGCCACCCGGCGAATGCTCCTCTGCGGCTCACCAGGCTCGACGAAGGCGCGTTGCCTACGTACACGGGCACCTCGACACTCAGCCCTCGGCCTCGCCTGGCCGAGGCCGACGTGTAGACACTCCGCGCCGAATCTCTGGACGACAGCAGGCCGGGCGTCAGTGCGCAGTAGTCGAGCCCCGCGCGAGCGCGCTGGCCGGGGCTCCTCGCGAGTTCAACCGCCGCGAAGCAGTAATAAGCGCGCGTGCCCGCCGGAACCGCACGGAGGCTTCCAGCAGTCGACAGCGGCGCCCGCGGCCGTGCGGGTTTCGCCGCGTGGCCAGCGAGCTGCGCTTCGAAGGCGGTGAGTTCCGGCGCTCGCACCAGCGCCACGAGACCGAGCTTTTCCAGCTCCGGGTAGCGACGAAGCGCTTGCGACCATTTCACCCACGTGGCGAATTCCGCGGCCGAAGCCTTCGGATGACCGGCAAAGAACGTGCTCGCGCCGATTACGAGGTCTTCCTCGCGCTGTATCGCCTGCTTCAGCGTGGAGACGATTCCCGACGAGGTGCGGGCGATGCCCGTCGACGTCCGAGGGAACGCCTGGCCTGCGTTCTTGGCATCTGAGCGCGCCACAGCGTGCGCTGCCAGCACCGAGCCGACCGAGCCCAGCACGACGCACAGCACCGCCACGGCAACCCACACGGCCTTGCGGCCTTCGACCAGTTGCTTCAAGCGCGCGACTGCGCGTGTGCTCGGCGCAACCGTCGCTTGCGCATCGCCATCTGCACCGTTCGCGTTCGTGCCCTGCAACTCGACAGCGTGCGTGGCTGTGCTCGGGTCCGGCTCAGGCGCGTTCTGCGCGGGCGCGCCTGCGCCTGCCGCATCGGCGGGTGCGTTGTCGTGCTCGGAGTCGTGCTTGGGGATGTCACTGTCTGGCATAGCCACCTCTTGCGGTCGCGAGCAACCGTCCCGCATACCTGCAACGCAACGATCGGACGGCGATGTCGAGGTCTATCCGCATAACGCCTCCGTTTCGACAAATGGCGGAGAAAGGTTTAGCCATGCAGAATTGTGTGCCGCCCGGCCCGGCCGGGTAGCAGGGATGGGAGAAACATCGACAGGGAGGCTCACGTGTCCAGGCGCCTTGCGAGTACCGCGCTCACGCTGATTGCCGTGGCTGGAGTCGCCACGATGCTTTGCACACCGGCGTGGGGACGCCCCGTCAAGAGCGCGACCCCGTCAATCGGCGAACTGCCCTTCGGCACGTCACCGGACGGGCGCCCGGTGACGCTCTACACGCTCGGCAGCGGTCGGCGCATGGCCGTGCGGATCCTCAACTACGGCGCCGTCGTTCAGTCGATCGACGTGCCCGATCGCCGCGGCCGAACGGCCGACGTCGTGCTCGGGTTCCCCAACCTCAACGACTACGTCAACGACGACCTGCGTCCGGGCCAGCAGGGCACGACCTACTTCGGCGCGACCGTCGGGCGCTATGCTAATCGCATCGCCAACGGCCGCTTCAGTGTCGGTGGAGTGACCTACCAGTTGCCGATCAACAACGCGCCGAACACGCTGCACGGCGGTCCGCTGGGTTTCAACACGAAGCTGTGGCAGGCGGTTCCGAGCGTTTCCAGCAAGCGCGCGACGCTGACGCTCAGCTACACGAGTCCAGACGGAGAGCAGGGCTTTCCCGGCGCGCTGACGGTGACGGTGACGTTCACCGTCACCGCCTCAAACGAACTGCGCATCGCCTACCAGGCGACCACGAGCCGGCCGACCGTGCTCAATCTCACCAACCACAGCTACTTCAACCTCGCCGGCGAGGGCTCCGGCACGATCGAAGGGCAGCGGCTGATGATCAACGCCGACAGCTATACGCCGGTCGACGCCAACCTGATTCCCACCGGAGCGATCTCCCCCGTCGCAGGCACGCCGTTGGACTTTCGCCGAGCGACGCCGATCGGCGCCCGTCTGCGCAGCGATTTCCCGCAGATGCAGATCGCCCACGGCTATGACCACAACTGGATCCTCAAACGCTCGCGTCCCGGCGTCACGCTCGCCGCTCGCGCGGAAGACCCGCGCAGCGGGCGCGTGCTGACCGCCTACACCGACGAGCCCGGCTTGCAGGTCTACACGGGCAACTTCCTCAACGGCTCCACCGCGGGCCCCAGCGGGCGCACCTACCGCCAGAGCGACGCCTTCACGCTGGAGACCCAGCACTTTCCCGATTCGCCGAACGAGCCGTCCTTCCCGACCACCACGCTTCTTCCCGGCCAGCAGTTCAATTCCACGACCGTCTATCGCTTCTCCGTCTCGACTCGGCATCGCTGAGCCGGCTGCGGCACGTCGGCGAACCACACCCGCCGCGGGCTAGCAATCGCCGGGCGGCAGACCTTCGGCGACAGCCACGGCGCAGTCGACGAGGTGACTCGTCGTCGCCTGGGCGAGCAACTGGTAGAGCGTCTCGCGCTGGTCAGCGTCGAGCGCGCCCAGCACCTCGTCCTCGACGGCCGCCAGCGCCGCCTCCGCCTCGGCCAGGCGCTCGCTCCCCTCGACGGTCAGCTCGACGAAGTGCCGGCGACGGTCCTCTGTGGAGCGGCGACGCAGAACCAGGCCGTCGCTCTCCAATTCGTTGAGCAGCCCGATCAGGTTCGTGCGGTCGGTCTGCAGCGCGGCCGCGAGCGCCTGCTGCGTGGGGCTTCCGTAGTCGCGCAGAACGGTCAGCGTCACCAGGTGGCGCGGGCGCAGACCGAGCGGCGCAAGTGCGGACTCTGCGCGCAGTCGCATCAGACGCGCCAGGTGGTCAAGCAGCGCGGAGGACCGGTGGCGGGTCTGCGTCGAGGAGGCGATCCGTCCAGTCTACGACACATATGCCACTTAGTTGTCTGCTACAACAGAGTTGTTATCTACAACTGAGTTGCAAAGGACGACGACATGGCACATCTGCTTCACATCGACTCGAGCATCCAGGGCGAGCTGTCGATCAGCCGAAAACTGACCGCGCGCGCGGCCGCCGGATGGCTGACAGCGCATCCACGAGGCACCGTCACCTACCGTGACCTCGCTGCGAACCCGCTGCCGCACCTCGACAGCGAGTCCGGCACGGCACGCATGGTGGCGCCGGAGCAGCACACCCCAGCGCAGGCGGCCTCCTGGCAGCTCACGAGAGAGCTCGTCGACGAGGTGCTGGAAGCCGACACGATCCTGCTTGGGCTGCCCCTCTACAACTTCGGCCCGCCGAGCACCGTCAAGTCGTGGGTCGACCACCTGGTGGCACCCGGTCTGTCGGTCGACGTGGCGACGATGACCGGGATGCTCGGCGGACGCGACCTGCTCGTGCTCGCCGCTCGAGGTGGCGGCTATGCGCCGGGCACGCCGCGCGAGGGATGGGACCACGCCGAACCGTGGCTGCCCCACGCCCTCAGTCTCACCGCGCTCGAGCCGCGCTTCATCACTGCCGAACTGACGCTCGCCGACAGCAACCCGCAGATGGTCGAGCTGAAGCCGCTGGCGGCCGAGAGCCTTGCTGCGGCTGAGCGCGCGATCGATGCACAATGGATGCCGCTCGCAGCGTGACCTGCCATAGACTCGCGCCGTGCCCTCGGTGCTCGTCAGCTCCGTCATCGACGCGCCCATCGCGCACGTCTGGGAGACGATCCGCCGCTTCGACGCCGTATCGGAGCTGCTCCCCTTCGTGAAGTCCAGCCCGATCGAGGACGGCCGCGAGCCCACGGCGGTCGGCGCGGTGCGAGTCGTCACGCAGACCGACGGCGCCGTCTTTCGCGAGGTGCTCGTCGCCCACTCCGATGCCGAGTGCTTTTACTCCTACACGTTCGTCGGCTCGCCGATCCCCGTGCGCGACCACCGCACGACGCTTCGGCTGCGTGCGATCACCGATCGCGACCGCACGCTCGGCGAGTGGTCCTCGCGGTTCGACATCGCCGCCGACCGCGAAGCCGAGTTGCTCGGGTTGATGGAGAAGAACTTCCTCGCCGGTCTGCGTGCGCTCGACGCGCGTCTCGCATCGCGGTGACGACCTCACGCGCGACCGGCGCAACTCCTCACCGTCGCTCATCCGTCCGACCACCCTCGCCCACGTGGCGCTGCAGGCGCTCGACCAGCTCCCGCTGGCCGGCCACGAGCTTGCGCTGAGCCGTCGCGCAGTCGACCCACGCGACGCGGTCGATCTCCGGGAACTCCCGCTGCTCGCCTGAACCACGCGGCCATTCGATCGCGAACGTGTTGCTGTGCAGCTGGGAGGTGTCGAAGTCGCTCTCGATCGCCCACGCGACGGTCCGCTTGCCGCTGCGCTGACGCACCTCGCCGAGCTTCAGCGCGTCGCCGCCCGGCGCGGGCGCTCCCGTCTCCTCGGAGAACTCCCGGCGCGCCGCCGCATAGGCGTCCTCTGCCTCGTCGTATTCGCCCTTGACGATCGACCACGCGCCCGCGTCCTTGTTCGCCCAGAACGGGCCGCCCATGTGCGCGATCAGCACCTCCAGCACGCCGTCGCGCAGGCGATACGGCAGCAGCCCGGCGCTCGTCTTCGCCTTGCTCACGCCCGAAGCATGCCGCAGCGTGAGGCGCTCACCACCGCCTGCGCGCTGGGCGTCTCAGCCGCGCTCGCTGTCGAGCACCGCCATCTGCTGCTCGGGATAGCGATCGCCGGCGGCCGCGTCGGGCGGAATCGCGCGCTCCAGCTCGGCCACGTCCTCGTCGCTCAGCTCGACGTCGAGCGCTGCCAGCGCCTCGCGCAGGCGCTCGCGCGAGCGCGCGCCGACGAGCGCCACGATGTCCTGCCCGCGCGCGAGCACCCACGCGATCGCGATCTGGGCGACCGTCGCCCCCTTCGCGTCGGCCAGCGTGCGCAGCGCATCGACCAGCGCCAGGTTCTGCGCGCGGTGCTCTGCGCTGAAGCGCGGCGCGCGCGAGCGGAAATCGGTTGGCGCCAGCTGGCGATCGGCGCTGAAGTGACCGCTGATCAGCCCGCGGCTGAGCACGCCGTAGGCGGTGATCGCGATGCCCAGCTCGCGGCACGCCGGCAGGATCGCCTCCTCGATCCCGCGCGAGATCAGCGAGTACTCGATCTGCACGTCGCAGATCGCATGCGTCGCCGCCGCGCGGCGGATCGTCTCCGGGCCCACCTCCGAGAGTCCGATGTGACGCACGTAGCCCGCGTCGACGAGCTCCGCGATCGCGCCCACCGTCTCCTCGATCGGCACCCTCGCGTCCAAGCGCGCCGGGCGGTAGACGTCGACGTGCTCGACGCCCAGGCGCGTCAGCGAATGCGCCAGCGCCGTCTTCACCGCCGGTGGGCTGGCGTCGTAGCCGAGCCACGCGCCGTCGGGGCCTCGCTGCGCACCGAACTTCACGCTCAGCAGGTAATCGTCACGCGCGCGCCCGCGGACGGCCTCGGCGATCAACAGCTCGTTGTGCCCCATCCCGTAGAAGTCGCCAGTGTCGAGCAGGTTGACCCCTGCGTCGAGCGCCGCGTGGATCGTCGCGATGCTCTGCTCGCGGTCGGCCGGTCCGTACATCCCCGACATGCCCATGCAGCCGAGGCTCACCGCCGACACCTCAGGACCGCTCGCTCCCAGCCGCCGAAGCTTCACTCGCTCGCCACCATCGTTCAAATATAGGAGCCGTCGTCTCGGCCTCGGCTGAGTTGCGCCGATGCGCACGCCGCCTCCTAAATTCGCTGGAAGGCAAGCGCGCCCGCGCTAGCGTCATGGAGGTGATGCACGTCGTTCGCTACGGGATTCCAGCCGTCGTCGTTCTCGCCGGCATCGTCGTCATGGCGCTCGGCAGCGAAGCCGACGTGGAGGGCGGCGCCGGCATCGTCGGCGCTGGCTTGGCCGTCTACGCACTCAACTGGCTGTATCGCGCGTCCGTCAACGGCGACCGCGAGCGCGACGCCGAGGAGGCCGCGCGCGCCTACCTCGACAAGCACGGTCACTGGCCCGACGAACGTCCGCCCAGTGGCCCGTCGAGCTCCGCCCATCCGCGCTGAGTCGACCGCACGAGCGCGACGCGCGGCCGAGCTCGCGCGTCCGTCGCGCCGATCACCAACAGATGGCCACCTCGGAGCTCGTCTATGGGATCATGGCTCGACGATTCCGTGCCGGGCGGGTCCCAAGGGGTGAGCATGCGGCTGTCTCCACAACACCGGTTGAGCAGGATGGCGATCGCGCCGTCGCTCGTCCTTGCTCTCGCGGTCGCGTTCACGTTCGCCACGCTCGCGAACGCCAGCGCCAGCGCGAGCGCATCCACCTTGCGCCTGCCGCAGCCCCTCTTGCAAGTCGGCCCAATCGTCAGCGTCGAAGCCTCTCCGCTGCCGGCCGTCGAAGTGGCGGTGCTGCCCAAGGTCGAAGCGCCGTCGATTCCGCCGCTGCAGATCCCCTCCGTGCAGATCCCCCCGGTGCAGGTTCCCCCAGTGCAGGTCCCGCCGGCGCCGCTCCCACCCGCGCCGGCTCCCGCGACGCCGCCGCTGAAACCCCCGCCGTTGGCGACGACGAGCACGCCCGCGCTGCCGCAGCCCGTCGCACCGACATCGCCCGGCGCCACGACGCCGAGCTCGCAGGCGGGGGCGGGAGCGCACGCGAGCGGCGCGGGTACCTCGGCTGGGACCGCCGCGTCGGCGCCTGCGCCCGCGCGCACGGCCGCAAGCGCCTCGCTGCCCGCGGCTGCACGCGCCGGGCGATCGTCGCGGCCGGGCGGGAGCGCTTCGCATGCCCGCACGCGCGCACGGAGGCTCTCGACGTCCGGCGCTGCTGCGACGCAGCCGGCTGCACGCGTGTCCGCGACGACGGCGCCCGCGGCCTCGTCGCAGGTCGCGCATACGCGTTCCGCCGGCGGGCACAGCTCGCCGCGCAAGGCCGCTTCTGGCAATCCTCTCGACACGATCGGCCGCCACATCCCGTTGCCGGTGCCGGTGCCCGACTGGAGCAGGCCGATCATCCTCGTGCTGCTCGCCCTGGCGATCTGGTTTGCCGTTCGCTCGCGCCTCGCCGTGCTTCGCGCGCGGCGCCTGGAGCGCCAGCGCGCCACGCTGCTGCACGATCGCGGCGCGATGCAGGCGGCGCTCGTGCCGGCGATCCCCGAGCGGCTGGGCGACCTGTCGGTATCGGTCGCCTACCGGCCGGCCGATGGCCCGGCGGCTGGCGGAGACTTCTACGACGCGTTCGTGCTCGAGCCCGGCAAGGTCGCGATCCTGCTCGGCGACGTCGCCGGGCACGGGCACGGCGCGTTGACGCAGGCGGCGCTCGCCCGCTACACGCTGCGCGCGTACGTGCAGGCCGGCCTGGAGCCGCGCGCCGCGCTCGCGCTCGCGGGATCCGTGCTGGCGAAGTCCGGCGAGCAGCCGTTCGCGACGGTCGTGATCGCCGTCCACGACAGCGCCAGCGGCAGGTTGACGTACGCGTGCGCCGGCCACCCACCGCCGATCTGCATCAACTTCGATTTGCCTGAGCCGCTCACCGTCTGCTGCTCTGCGCCGATCTGCTGCGACCTGCCGACCGGTCGCAGGCAGACGACCATCTCCGTCCCCGCCGGTGGAGCGGTGTGCTTCTTCAGCGACGGCCTGCTGGAGGCGCGCGGGCGCCGGCCCGACGGCTTCCTCGGCCGCGAGCGCCTCGTCGAGCTCGCCAACGAGCACGATCCGCACGGGGCCACTGCACGCGTCACCGCTCACGCCGCCGACGCGCTGCTGCAGCGCGTCGACGACGTGTCGCAGACGATGCCGGACGACATGGTCGCGTGCATTGTCTCCCCGCTGGCCGCGCCGCCTCCTGCCGGCAGCGACCAGGTCGAGGAGCTCGAAGTCGATGCGCAAACGCTCGGCCGGCCGCACATCCGCCGCTTCCTCGACGCGTGCGCGGTCGACGGCGCGGTTGTGGCGCCGCTGCTGCAGCGCGCCGGCGAGATTGCCGGCGAGGGCGGGACGGCACTGCTGCGCATCGAGCGCCCGCGTAGCGGCGCTGCGAAGGCCACCGTGCTGCCGGGGCTCTCGCGCCCCGACTGGACGACGCGCGCCGTCGAGGCCGTGTCGGCGCAGCCGGCGCTGGCGTTGCCCGACGGGTCGATGACGGGCGTGCCGCAAGCTCACGCGGCCCGGTGAGGCGGGCGGCGCGACGTGCACCCGCTGCAGTGGCTCGCCAGGCGCGATCGCGACTTTGCGGCGCTGCGCCGGGCGGGGCGCGCGGCGATCGTGATGCCGGCGCTGTTCGCGCTCGGCGACAAGGCGATCGGCAACCCCGTGCTCGCGACGTTCGCGGCGTTCGGCTCGTTCGCGATGCTGCTGCTCGTCGACTTCAGTGGCCCGCTGCGCGAGCGCCTGCAGGCGCAGGCCGCGCTTGCGCTCGCCGGGTTCGTGCTCGTCTCCCTCGGCACGCTCGTCTCGCAGAGCGTGTGGCTGTCGACGCTGACGATGGCCGTCGTCGGCTTCGCCGTGCTGTTCGCCGGCGTCGTCAGCTCGGTGCTTGCGGGCGCGACGACCTCGCTGCTGCTCTCGTTCATCCTGCCGGTGACGCTGGCGGGGCCGCTCTCGTCGCTGCCCGATCGGCTCGAGGGCTGGGCGATCGCTGCCGGCGCCTCGCTGCTCGCCGTCGCCGTGCTGTGGCCGACGCCGGCGCGCGGTCCGCTGCGCTCAGCGGC
Organism: Solirubrobacteraceae bacterium; assembly: GCA_035995645.1. Taxonomy (GTDB): domain Bacteria; phylum Actinomycetota; class Thermoleophilia; order Solirubrobacterales; family Solirubrobacteraceae; genus Palsa-744. The sequence continues at coordinate 86,819 of DASYKG010000064.1, read as the reverse complement.
GACGACCGCCTGCAAGGCGCTCGCGGCGAGGCTGCGCGCGGACGTCGCGTACACGCTCAGCGAACACGACGAGGCGTTCGAGGCCGACCGCGATCACGCGATCGCGCAGTCCGACGACGCGCTCGCGTCGCTGCGACGTGTGTTCCTCGCCACGCCGTATCGCCCGGCGAGCCTGAGCACGGCCGGCAGGACGACCGTGCGCCTGGTCGACGAGCTCAGCTGGCTCGACGCGATCGTCGCGCAGGCGGCGCGTCCCTCGCCCGGCGCGCCGGTCAGCCAGGCCGCGTGCGCCGTCAAGGTCGCCGCCGCGGCAGTGCTCGAGCGGGGCGCCGAGCTGCTCGACGTCGTCGGCGGCGACTGCGCGGAGCTGCACGCGGCGACGAACGAGTTGGGCGAGGCGGTGGCGAGAATGGAGCAGAGCGCCACGGCGAACCTGTTCGTCACCTCGCTTGACCCGAGCTTTCGCGCGCAGGAGCTCGCGTTCGCGGTGTCGAGCATCGGCGCGAACATCGACCTGACGGCCGCCGCCGAGCGGCGCAGCTGGCTGGCGCGGCTGCTCGGGCGCCAGCCGCAGGGGGTGACGGGCACGCTGAGCGCCGCGCAGGCGCGCGCGACGGCGCACGTCGACCGCCACTCGGTGTGGCTGCACAACAGCGTGCGCGGCGCCGCCGGCCTGGCGCTCGCCGTGCTCGTCGCCAACGAGGCCGGCGTGCAGCACTCATTCTGGGTTGTCCTCGGCACGCTGTCGGTGCTGCGATCCAACGCGCTGAACACCGGGCAGAACGTGGTCCGCGGGCTCCTCGGCACGGTCGCCGGCTTCGTCGTCGGCGGCCTGCTGCTGGCGCTGATCGGCACGGACACGACGCTGCTGTGGATCCTGCTGCCGCTGGCGATCCTGCTCGCCGGCGTCGCTCCCGCGGCGATCTCGTTCGCCGCCGGACAGGCGGCGTTCACGCTGACGCTCGTCTTCCTCTACAACCTCATCCAGCCGGTGGGCTGGAAGGTTGGGCTGCTGCGCGTCGAGGACATCGCGATCGGCTGCGCCGTGAGCCTCGCCGTCGGGCTGCTGTTCTGGCCGCGCGGCGCCGGCGCCGCGCTGCGCCGCGCGCTCGCCGACGCCTATGTCGACAGCGCCGGCTATCTCGCCAGCGCGGTCGACTTCGGCATGCGCCGCTGCGACTTCAGCGCCACGTCGGCCGCGGCGCCCACCGAGGACTCGCTGCGCGCGGCGGCAGCGGCGCGGCGGCTGGACGACACCTTTCGCAGCTATCTGGCCGAGCGGGGCGCCAAGCCGGTATCGCTCGCGCAGATCACCAGCCTCGTCGGCGGCGTCGGCGGCATTCGCCTCACCGCCGACGCGGTGCTCGACCTGTGGCAGCGCGAGGACGGCTCCGCCGCCGGCGACCGCACCGCCGCGCGCGGCGAGCTCGTGCGCGCGAGCGAGCTCGTCAAGCGCTGGTATGACGATCTCGCGACGAGCCTGCTCGAGGGAAGCCGGCCGCGCGAGCCGCTCCCACCCGATGTCGCCGCCGACGGGCGCCTGCTCGACGCCGTGCGCCGCGATCTCGGCGGCGAGGACGGCGAGGCGAGCGCGACGGCGGTGCGGATGATCTGGACCGGGGACCACCTCGATGCGGTTCGCCGCCTGCAGCGGATCGTCGCCGAGCCGGCGCGTGCCGCCGCCGCCGCCGCGGGCTGAGGGCGCGAGCATGGCCGGCGCCGGCGATCTGCCGACGGTGACGATCGCCTCGCCGCAGCTGCAGGCGACGTTCGTGCCGGGCGCGGGAATGGTGTGCAGCTCGCTGCGCCACGACGGAGCGCAGCTGCTCGCGCAGCGCAACGGCGTGCGCGCATACGCCGAGCGAGGCTCGACGATGGGCATTCCGCTGCTGTATCCGTGGGCAAACCGGCTGGCCGGCCTGCGCTACCCAGGCGCGCACGCCCCGGTGGATCTCGCGCGCGAGGACCCGCTGCTGAAGCTCGACGCGAACGGCCTGCCGATCCACGGCGCGCTCGCCGGCATGCTGCCGTGGGAGCTGCTCGACGACAACGACGCCACCACCGGCGATCGCCTGCACGCGCGCCTGCGCTGGCAGCGCGCCGACCTGCTGGCGATCTTCCCGTTCGCGCACGTGCTGGAGCTGCGCGCGCGCGTCGACGGCGCGACGCTCACGATCGAAACGAGCGTGCGAGCGCCAGCCGACGCGCCGGCGCACGTGCGGGTGTCGTTCGGCTACCACCCGTACCTCACGCTCGCCGGGGTGGATCGCGCCGCGTGGCTGGTCGAGCTGCCGGTGAGCAGGCGGCTGCTGCTCGACGAGCGGATGATCCCGACAGGCGCCAGCGTGCCATTCGAGGATCGCCGCGTGCAGCTTGCGCAAACAGGCTGGGACGACGCCTTCGCCGTTGCGGCTCCGCAAGCCGTATTCGCGGTGTCGGGCGGCGGACGGCGGATCGAGCTGGAGCTGCGCGAGGGCTATCCGTACGCGCAGGTGTATGCCCCGGCGGGCGAGCAGTTCGTGTGCTTCGAGCCGATGACCGCGCCGACGAACGCGCTGATCAGCCGCGAGGATCTGCCCATGGTGCCCGCGGGGGGCATGTTCCGCGCGGCGTTCGCGATCAGCGCACGGCGCGGTATTTCAGATGCGTGACGCCGGGCGCCTGCACGACGTCGACCTGCGCCAGCCTGAAACCGGCGCCGAGGTTCTCCAACAGGCGCGTGCCGCCGCCGAGCAGGACGGGGACGACGCTGAGGGTGAACTCGTCGATCAGGTTCGCCGCAAGCAGCTGTTGAGCCACGTTGGCGCCGCCGGCGAGCGCGACGTCGCGGCCGCCGGCGGCCTGCATGGCCTGCTCGAGCGCCGACTCGGCGCCGTCGGTGACGAAGTGAAAGGTCGTGCCGCCGTCCTTGCGCAGGGGCTCGCGCGCGTGGTGCGTGAGCACGAACACGTCGTTGTGAAACGGTGGATCGTCGCCCCACCAGCCCTCCCACGGGTCATCTCCCCACGGCCCGGGGTCGCCGCCGAACATCTTGCGTCCCATGACCGTCGCGCCGACGTTGGCGAGCATCTCCTCGATGACCTGCGTGCTCGCGTTGACCTCGCCGCCCTGCTGGCCGTGCGGCTGGCGCCACGCAGCGAGCGCGAACGCCCACTCGTGCAGCTGCATGCCGCCTTCGCCAAGTGGGTGCTGCTCGCTCGGATTCGGTCCGGCGATGAAGCCGTCCAGCGAAACCGAAAGCGCGAATCTCACGCTGGCCATCGTGCCTCCTCGGGTCCTGAGTCGGATTTTTATGCCGGCTGGCGCCGGATGGGTCGGCGAGTCGCGGCGACGGGCGACGCCGCGGCGACTCGCCGTGCGATCGTCAGGCGGCCTGGACGGCGAGCAGTTTGTTGCCGTCCTGGTCGCGGAAGAAGAACATCGGCGGCACGGGGTCGCCCATGTTCATCACCTCGTCATCGACATCGACGCCGCGAGCTTTCAGCTCGGCGTGGTCGGCGTCGACGTCGCTGCTGGACAGCGCGATGCGCGTCTCGACGCCCGTCGGCTCGCCCGGTCGTGGCTTGACGATCGCGATCGACGTGGCGGCGCCGGCGGGGGCGACTTCCACCCAACGATCGCCGTTGCCGAAGGGCGTGTCCGAACGCAACTCGAACCCGAGCTTGTCCGTGTAGAAGGCGATCGCCGCGTCCTGGTCTGAGACGGGGACGATGACGGTTCCAACCTGGCTGATGCGGGTGCTGGCCTGCGTGTCTGACATCTGGTCCTCCTGGGGGGTAGGGGTCTGGAGGTAGGACGAGCTTACGCTCTGAAACTCATCGCTTCGCTACCTGGCCGGCAACATCCACCGGCCGCCGTGGTGAACAAAGCAAAAGGCTGAGCGCCCCGCGCTGAAGCCCCGTAGGCTCCACACGACGTGAAGCAGATAGCCCTCCTGCGCGGCGTGAACGTCGGCGGCCGCAATCGCGTTGCGATGCCGGCGCTGCGCGAGGCGCTCGAGGACGCGGGCCTCACGCAGGCGCGCACGTATCTGCAGAGCGGCAACGTTGTCGTCGAGAGCGCGGCGTCACCGGAGAAGCTCGCACGCGAGTGCGAGCGCGTCATCGCGGCGCGCTTCGCGCTGGACATCGACGTCGTCGTGCGCACGCGCGACGAGCTCGCGAAGATCGTGCGCCACGACCCGCTCGGTGCACTCGCGGCCAATCCAAAGCTCTACCAAGTGAGCTTCTGCTCGGCCGAGCCGCAGGAGCGCGCCGTGCGCAAGGTCGGTCAGCGCGCCGTCGGAGAGGAGCGACTGCTCGTGCACGGCCGCGAGATATACACGTGGTTCCCAGACGGCGTCGGGCGCTCGCGCCTGGCCGCAGCGTTGAGCAGACAATCCCTCGGCGTGACCGTCACCGCGCGCAACTGGACGACCGTCGTCAGCCTGCTCGCCCTCGCCGACGAATAGCCGGCCGCGACGGCGCAGGCCGGCGAGACGCGACGCCGCCGCGGAGCACGACTGCGAGCCCGCGTCGGGGCGCTATGTTGGCGAGCATGGCCGGCGCCGACGTCGTGATCCGCTGGGCAGCCGCGCCGGAGGAGGTGAGCGGCGCGATGGCCGTGCGCGAGGCGGTGTTCTGCGGCGAGCAGGGCGTGCCGCGCACCGAGGAGGTGGACAGGCTCGACGAGCATGCGCTGCATCTCGTCGCGCTCGCGCCCGGCGACGCCCGCGTGGTCGCGACGCTTCGCCTGCTGCTCGACGAGGACGTCGCGAGGATCGGTCGCGTCGCCGTGCAGGCCGATTGGCGTCATCGCGGCATCGCCTCGCGGATGCTGCAGCTCGCCGTGCAGCGCGCCGGCGAAAGCGGCCATGCGAGGGCGCGGCTCGCAGCGCAGACGAGAGCAAAAGCGCTCTACGAGCGCGCCGGCTTCAGCGTGGAATCCGAGCCGTTCGACGACGCTGGCATGCCGCACGTGTGGATGGGCCGCCGGCTCGCCGCCGATGCCGGCGCGTAGCTTGCCCGGACACGGCCCGGAGGACGCTCACTCGGGCAGCTTGCGCCGCTGCGGGTAGACGGTCTCGCCGCGCGCGAGCATCGCTACGAACTTCTCGATGCGCCGTGCGCGCGTGTCGCTGCGCTTGGCGCTGTCGATGCGCAGCAGCACCGAGTAGCGATTCTGGCTGGTGAGAATCGCGAACATCGATTGCGCGCGCGGCTCGGCCGCGAGCGCCGCTGCGAGGTCGTCGGGCACCTCGATCTTGCTCGGCCCCGCGTACGCCGCGTCCCAGCGCCCGTCCGCTTGCGCCGCGGCGACGGCGCGCTCGCCGGCCGCGTGCATGCGACCCTGCCGGCTGAGCCGCTGCACGTGGGCGACGTTCCGCGCGGACCACCGGCTGCGCGCTCGCCGAGGCGTGAAGCGCTGGCGGAACGTCGCCTCGTCGCGCCGCCTGACCTGGCCATCGATCCAGCCATGGCACAGCGCCTCGTCGAGCGCCTGCTCGTAGGACAGCGTCGTCGGCTGCGTGGTGCCCTTCTTGGCCAGCACCAGCCACACCCCGGAGGGGTCGGCGTGGTTGGCCGCCAGCCACGCCCGCCAGGCGCTCGCGTCGGCGACGATCAGCTGCGGCAGGTCATCGGCCATCGCGCCAGTCTCGCAGGGCAGCCGCGATCGTTGGCCGGTCAGAAACTGGACACACGTTCGATCCGCGAGGGTCGCGGTAATGCTCGCGCTGGCCGTCGTCCGAAGCTCCGGATGAGTGTGCGAATCCAGAGGAGCGCAATGCTGAGCACCGCCGACACATCAAGTCCAGAGCCGTTCACCGGGGCGTTCGGGATCATCCAGAGCCAGCCCGACGAGCGCACGAGCGTCGTCGCGCTCGAAGGAGAGCTCGACCTCGGCCGCGCGCCGAGCCTGAAGTGGGCGCTGGTCGACGCGGTCGACGCCGGCTACAAGCAGCTCGTCGTCGATCTCACGCGCGTGCGCTTCATGGACTCGACGGCGCTCAGCGTGCTCGTCGGCGTCAACAGGAGCCTCGACGTCGGCGCGCGAATGGCGATCGTCTGCGTCAACGCCAACGTGCTGAAGATCTTCGAGCTGTCGGGGATGGATGGCGCGTTCGCGATCTTCCCGACGCTCGACGAGGCGCTCGCTCACGTCCAGGGACACACCGCACGGATCGGGTGAGAGGCGTGAGGCCGTCAATGGCCAGCCACGCGACGCCGCCGACGCGACACGCGCGAGCACCGCGGCGCTCCGCCGCAGCGATCGCGGCCGGCTGCTGCGCGATCGCCCTCGGCTCGCTGCCGACGGCGCAAGCCGCCAAGGGAACCGGCTCCACACCAAGCTCGACGACGCCTCGCGAAGCCAACGCCACGCCCCACGGCAAGCGCGCGGACCGCGCGGCGCAGGCGGAAGGCGCCCAGCCGCTCCCCGCCGTCGCGTCCCCCCCCGCGCCGCTGCCCGGCGAACTGCCAACAGCCGGCCACGGCCGCCGCGGCCGGGCGATCCAGCCCGCGCCCGGCTCGCCTTCGCCAGGCGCAGGGGCCGTGCCGGGGGCACGGCCACGGCGGGATGGACCGGGAGCAGGGGGCGGTGCGGCAGCTGGACCGGGCGCAGCGGCCGCGCCAGCGGCAGGTTCGCAGCGGCGCGGACACGATGGCGAACCGCCGGCCAGCCGCGGGCACGGGGACCGAGCAGGCGCCCGCCGAAGCGAAGAAGGCGCCCGCGGCAGCGAAACGACAAGCACGCCACGCGATCAGGCGGCTGCGGTGTCCGCGGACGAATCGACGAACGGCGCCGGAGCGTTCGCGCGCAAACAGAAAAAAGGCGGCAAGGGCGGCAAAGAAAAAAGCGGCAAGGGCGGTAAAGAAAAAGGCAAAGAATCGCCTCCCCCGGAACCGGTGCTGACGGGCAAGGGCAAGGGCAAGGGCGTCGAAGCGGCGACCGTCGTCGCACCGCCCGCCGCGGCCGAACCCAGCGCCGCCGCGGCCTCGCTTTCGCTCCCCGCGGCAAGCCCGGCCAGCGGGACCGGCCCGGCGTCGGTCACCTCCGCGCCTGCCGCTGCCAAGGCGCCCGCCGTAACCGGCGTGCGCGCACAACTTGCAGCTCGCAACGCCCGCCGCCACGCCAAGCGCCAAGCGCCAAGCACCGGCAGGACGGCCGTTGCGGCGCCCGGCGCGCTGCTCGCGGCATCGGGCACTAGCGTCACGAAGCCGAGCGCCCCGGTACGACCTGCGGTCAAGCGCACGCACGCCAACGCCGCGCAACCGGCGCTCGTGAGAACGATCACACGGATCGTCGGCGTCGTGCCGACCCCCGTGCGCATGCTCATCGCCGCGCTGGTCGCGCTCGCGCTGGCGCTGGCCGTGCGCTCGCGCCTTGCCGCACGGCGCACGCGGCGCCTGGTGCGCCAGCGCGGACAGCTGCTCGAGGACGTCGGCCTGCTGCAGGCGGCGCTTCTGCCCGTGCCGCCGCAGCGGCTCGGCCCGGTCGCGACCTCGGTCGCCTACCGCCCGGCCGATGGGCCGGGAGCTGGCGGTGACTTCTATGACGTGTTCGCGCTCGACGACGGCCGCGTTGCGGTGATCGTCGGCGACGTCTCCGGCCACGGACGCGAGGCGCTGCCGCACACGGCGCTCGTGCGCTTCACCGTGCGCGCCTATCTCGAGGCCGGTCTGTCGCCGCGCAAGGCGCTGCAGACGGCGGGAAGCGTGCTCGACCGCCAGCTCGGGGGATCCTTCGCGACGGTCGTCGCGGCGATCTACCACCCGCGCGAGCGCACGCTCACGTACGCGAGCGCCGGCCACCCGCCGCCGGTCGTGCTCGGCGACGGGGCCGACGCCGACGCTCCCGCGGCGGCGATCGAGCTGACGACCGCATGCTCTGCGCCGCCGATCGGCGCCGGCATGCGCACGGGAACGCGCGAGACGGTGATCTCCGTGCCGGGTCCCGCGCGGCTGTGCTTTCACACCGACGGCGTCACCGAGGCGCGCGTCGGCGAGGACCTGTTCGGGGGCGAGCGGCTGGCCGCGGCGCTCGGCGATCTGGGGCGCCAGGCGAACGCCCCGGCACTGCTGGACAGCGTCGCCGAGCGCACTGATTCGCGCCCCGACGACATGGCCGCGTGCCTGCTGCGCGTGGAGGACGGCGAAGGCGCTCCGGCGATCGTGCGCGAGCTGCTGGAGCTCGACGCCGGCGCCGTCGCCAGCGGACGCGCCGAGCGCTTCCTGCGGGCCGCCGGCATGACGGCCACAGCGACGGCCGCGGCAATCGACTCGGCGCGCGTTGAGCTCGATCGCCGCGGCAACGCGCTGCTCGAGCTGAGCCTTGGCGAGGGGCCGCCGCGCCTCTCGCTGGAACACGACAACGTCGTCCACACGGCGGCGCTCACCGCGGTGGGCGCGTCCTAGGAGGTCGCGATGAGCAAGGCACCCCCGCTGGCCCCCGACGCGGCGATGGTCCTCGGGATCGCCGCGACGGCGATCCCGTTCGCACGCACGCCAGAGGATGAGGCCGAGCGCTGGCTGCGTCTGCTGCGACTGCACGGGGAGGTCGGCGCCGCGCTGCAGGGGCTCGGCGTCAGCGAGGACTCGCTGCGCGTGCACTCCAAAGAGGCCGTCGACGGCGAGCGCTTCGCCGAGGCGGTCAATCCCGAGCACCGCGACGTGATCGCCCTGGTCAGCGAGCACGCCGCCCGTGTGGCGGTCGAGCGAGGCGCCGCGGGGATCGGCACGATCGACGTGCTGATGGCGGTGATGGAGGTCTACGGGACGGTCTTCGAGCGCGCCTTGCAGGCACACGGCACGGATGCCGACGAGGTTCTGGAGCGCCTCGCGGCCTAGCGGCGATCCACGTCGCCCGTGGCGACGCAGGCGCGGGTCGGTCCCGCGGCTAGTCGGTCCACCAATCCGGCATCGGCACCCCGTCGCCGCCCTCCGGACGGTCGGCGCCGACCGCGATGATCTGCATCCCGTCGGGACCGCCCTCGAAGGCGCGCACCGTGTGCGGCGCGACGCGCACGACGTCCCACTGACGCAGCTGCACGATCTCGTCGTCCAGCTTGATGCGACCGGAGCCGCCGACGATCACGTATGCCTCCTCCTGCTCGCGGTGGCTGTGACCCATCGGAGAGCGCACGTTCGGGCCGTAGCCGATGAAGGTGACCCCGAGGTGATCGGAGTCGAGATGCTTGCGCGCAAAGCGCGCCTCGATGCCGTCGCGCTCTGCCGCCGCATCCTCGACGTCCATCAAGTTCTTGATCGAGAAGCCGCCCACGGCTCGTCAGTCTATGACGCATCACCTCTGCGGGCGGCTGCTGATATCTGTGAGCGCGTGTCAGCTCTGTCCAGCCGCACGGCGATCGCCGAACGCCTGCAGGCGCAACTGCTGGCCGGCAAACCGGCGCGCGATCCGCTGGGCGTCACGCGCCGCCTGCTGGCCGTGCAGGGCCAGGACCCGCGCGGCGTGCGCCTGGCGATTCGCGCGCGCAGCAGCGGGTTGAGCGCGGCGGACGTCGATCGCGCGCTGACAGACGACCGCTCGCTGCTGATCACGTGGCTGAACCGCGGCACGCTGCATCTGGTGTGCAGCGAGGACTACGCGTGGCTGCACGCATTGACGACGCCGCCGCTGATCACGGGCAACGCGCGACGCCTGGCGCAGGAGGGCGTAACGCCGAATGTTGCCGAGCGCGGAGTCCGTGCGATCGAGCGCGCGCTGGCAGCCGACGGGCCGCTGACGCGAGCGCAGCTGCGCGAGCGCATCGCCGCGGCGAAGGTGCGCACGGAGGGGCAGGCGCTCGTCCACCTGCTGATGCTGGCGACGCTGCGCGGGTTGACCGTGCGCGGACCGATGGTCGGCTCAGAGCAGGCTTACGCGCTGGTCGCCGACTGGCTGGGCGGGCAGGCGAAGGTCGAGCGCGGTCGCGCGCTGGCGGAGCTCGCGCGTCGCTACCTGGCAGGGCACGCGCCGGCCGAGGACCGCGATCTGGCGAGGTGGTCGGGCCTGCCGCTGCGCGACGCGCGCGCGGGCCTGCACGCGATAGCCGGCGAGCTGCGCGAGCGACCGGACGGCCTCGTCGAGCTGAAGCGGCGCAGGCGCGCCGACGCGGAGCCGGCGCCGCCACGGCTGCTCGGCGCGTTCGATCCGCTGCTGCTCGGCTGGTGCTCGCGCGAGGAGATCGTCGGCGCGAACCGGTCGCTGGTGACCGTCAACGGGCTGTTCCGGCCGTTCGCGCTGGTGCGCGCGAGGGCGGTGGCGAGATGGAGGCTTGCGGCGGGGAAGATCGAGCTCGAGCCGTTCGAGCGCCTCACGCGCGCTGACGCCACCGCGCTGGAGGCCGAGGCCGCGGACGTCCTGCGCTACCTGTCGCTGTCGCCAGGCGCGCGATCGTCGCGCGCCCCGCGATCGCTGCCGGCGTCTGGGTCATCGCCGGCTACGCGATCGCCGAGGACGAGCGCGAACGTGAAGCCGTCGTAGCCCTTGGAGCCGACCGTCTGGATCGTGGTGGCGCCGACGCGGGGCTCGGCGGCGAGCATCTCGTGCAGGCGCCTGGAGCCGAGCACGGCGGGATCGCTGCTGTTCGGATCGGCGAGCGCGCCGCCGCGGATGACGTTGTCGGCGACGATGACGCTGCCGGGATGCGTCAGGCGCAGCGCCCATTGGAAGTAGTCGGGCGTGTGCACCTTGTCGGCGTCGATGAAGACGAGGTCGAACGGATCGGGTTGCTCGGCGGCGAGCTGCGCCAGCGTGTCGAGCGCCTTGCCGACACGCACGTCGACGAGCTCGCCAAGACCCGCGTGCGAGATGTTCGCGCGGGCGAGCTCGGCGTAGCGCGCGTCGGCCTCGAGCGTGACCAGGCGACCTCCCGGCGCCAGCGCGCGCGCCAGCCAGATCGAGCTGTAGCCACCGAGCGTGCCGATCTCGAGGATCGAGCGTGCTCCGATGGAGCGCGCGATCAGGTGCAGGAGCTTGCCCTGGCTGGGCGTGACGGCGATCGGCGGCAGGCCGGCGGCGGCGTTGGCGGCGAGCGCCGCGTCGAGGTCTGGATCCTCGCCGATCAGCTGTGCCTCGACGAGCCGGTCGACGTCGCTCCAGGTTCGATCGCTCACAGCTTGTGGGCGCGCGCGCGGGCGAGCAGCAGCGAGAACAGGTGCTGCTGGGCGGCGGCGGGGAAGGGCTGCAGCAGCCCTGAGCTGAGCAGCGTGACCTGGCTGGGGCCGTCGACGAAGCCGAGGAAGTCGAGGTAGATCGGCACTTTGATGCCGCGCACGTCGAACCTTGCGGTGACACGCCAGCCGAAGCTGCCGCTCATCCCGGGCGCGGGCGGCGTTCCCGACTGGATCGTCACAGGCCCGGGGGTGGCGCCCTTGGCCTGCTGCCCGGCGAGGGTCTGCTGGAGGTAGCGAGTGAAGCACCCGCGCACGTGCGAGCTGCGGATCGCCGACAGGGCTTTCTGCGCCTGCGCGGCGCTGGACTCGACGGCGACTTCGGAGCTGACGGTTAGGTCGACGATCTGGTGCTTGAGGCGAAAGCTCTGCGAGCTCTCTTCGGCGACCGCCTTGGCCGCTCCGCTGAGCCCGGCGCAACGCAGCATCTGGCGTTCGAGCTGCTTTTCGCTGCCGGAGCTGCTGTGTTGTTTCTGGGTGGCGGCGAAACCGGGCACGTCGGCGGCGGTCAGGTTGACGGCGCGCGCGAAGGTGACCGCGCGCTGCTTGCTCGGCGTCGGTCCGCCGGGAGCGGTGGACGGCGAGCTGGATCCGGATGTCGTCGTGCCGGAGCGACCAGCAGAGACCTGTCCGCTGGTGACGGTCAACGTGCCCTTGCCGCAGGACGCGAGCAGCCCGGCGGCGAGGACGAGCACGGGCAGGATGAGCGTCCGGCGCATCGCCGGTGATTGTCGCAGAGCGCCGAAGGCCCGCAGCCGGGGCGCGCGGGAGGCGGCTAGAGCTTGGTCGCGCGCACGGCGGTGCCGTAGGCGCAGATCTCAGTCCACGTGGTGCCGAGCTCGGAGGTGTCGAAGCGGAAGGCGACGACGGCGTCGGCGCCCTTCGCGCCGGCCTCCTCTTCCAGGCGCTCCTGCGCGTGGACGCGGCCTTCGGCGAGCATCTTCGTCATGCCCTTGAGCTCGCCGCCGACGAGGGACTTCAGCGAAGCGCCGAGCTGCGCGCCGACGTTGCGCGCGCGCACGGTCAGTCCGAACACCTCGCCGAGCACCTCGTCGATGCGATAGCCGGGCAGGTCGTTCATTGTCGTGATGATCATCGCCGCCTCCTGTCTCGCTTTGCACTCGCGGGGGAGCGCCCGCAGCGCAGCCTACCCGCCGCCGCCGCCGGGCAGACGGCGAGGCTCACTCGGCGGGAGAGCCGCCGTTCTGGCGCGCGGCGATGTCGGGGCCGGTGGTGGTCGTCATCACCGACGCGGCGCTGCCCCCGAGCACGCGGCGCACGAGCCCGGGTGCGAGCACGCGCAGCGCGGCGGCGATGCCGTAGGGGCGCGGCACGTAGCGCTCGGGACGGCGCCCGACGCCGGCTTCGTAGATCGCCTCGGCGGCGCGCTCGGGTGTGGAGACGATCCAGCGCGTCCACGGCTTTTCGGTGAGCTCGGACTGGGGGAAGCCCTCGGTGGCGATGAAGCCGGGCAGCACGAGGCCGACGTGCACGCCGTGCGGTCGCTCCTCGGCCCACAGCGCATCCGACCAGCCGGCGAGGGCGAACTTCGACGCGCTGTAGGCGCCGGAGCCGGCGCGCGCGACGCGACCGGCGGTGGAGGACACGTTGACGATCGCGCTCGGCGCGGATTCGCGCAGCAGCGGCAGCAGCGCCTCGGTCAGGCGCACCTGCGCGTCGAAGTTGATCGCCATCGTGCGCCGCACGTTCTCGTAGCCGCCGTCGGCGAAACGCGCGCGCCAGGCCGAGCCGGCGTTGTTGACGAGCAGCTCCAGGCGACCGTGGCGCTCGAGCACGTGGTCGCGAATGCGCTCGGGGGCGTCCTCGTCGAGGAGGTCGACGGCGAACACGCTCGCGCGATCCTCGCCGAGCTCGGCGGCGAGCGCCTGCAGCCGCTGCTGGCGACGGGCGACGAGCACGAGCGAGCAGCCGGGGTCACGCGCGAGCCGGCGCGCGGTCGCCTCGCCGATTCCGCTGCCGGCGCCGGTGACGAGAGCTGCGTATGGCCGGCCTGGGGTCGCTGGGGAGTTGATGATGGGTGCTCGTTTCGCGCGTTGGCCGCCAGGAGTGCGTCAGGCGGACGGCGGTTAGCCTTTCAGATCGACAGAACATGAGCGTGAACCCTTCCAGCGGCGCAGACGACGCCGCGTCGGGCGGCCTGCGGTCGCCGCGAAAGCGCGAGGCGCTGGAGCTGTTCCGCGCGCTGCCGCGCCGCTACGACCTGCTGTCGGCCGCGCTGAGCTTCGGCCAGGACCCGCGCTGGCGCCGCGCGCTCGTCGCAGCCGTCGCCCCGCAGCCGGGCTCGCGCGTGCTCGACGTGGCGACGGGCACGGGGATGGTCGCCGCGCAGCTGCTGGCGAACTGCGGCGAATGCCAAGTCGTCGGCATCGACCAGAGCGCGCAGATGCTCGCGGCCGCCCGCGCGCGCTTCGCCGGCGACGCTCGCGTGGAGCTCGTCGAGGGCCAGGCCGAGCGCCTTCCGTTCGCCGACGACAGCTTCGACGCGCTGACGTTCACGTATCTGCTGCGCTACGTCGACGATCCGCCGGCGACGCTGCGCGAGCTCGCGCGCGTCGTGAAGCCAGGCGGGCGCGTGGCTTCGCTGGAGTTCGGCGTCCCTCCGTCGCTGCCCGCTCGTGCGGCGTGGCGCTTCTACACGGCCGTGGGATTGCCGACGCTCGGGCGTTTGGCCTCGCGCGAGTGGGCGCAGGTCGGTCGCTTCCTCGGGCCGAGCATCCGCGGCTACTACGCGCGTCATCCACTTCAGGCAATCGTCGGCTACTGGCACGACGCAGGGCTGACGGACGTGAGCGTGCGCTGCATGAGCCTCGGCGGCGGTGTTGTCATGTCGGCGACGAAGGCCCGCCCAGCGCCGGGGGCGGGGACGGGCGATGCGCGCGGCGCCTGAGCGTCCGGCGTTCTACGCGCTCGGCGGCGGGCGCGTGGGGGATCTGCTGACGCTGCTGCACCCGCCGTACACGGCGTGGCACGTCAGCTACTTCGCGCTCGGCGCGGCCGCTGCGCCGCACTTGCACGTCGACAGGCTGCTGTGGGGACTGGCGGCGTTCGCGCTGGCCGTCGGCGTGGCGGCGCATGCGCTGGACGAGCTGCACGACCGCCCGCTGCGCACGGGGCTGAGCGACCGCACGCTGATCGCGCTGGCGATCGCCAGCCTGCTCGGCGCGCTGGCGATCGGCGTGGCCGGTGCGATCGCCGTCTCGCCGCTGCTCGTGCCGTTGGTCGTGCTCGGCGGCTTGTTCCTGCCGGCGTACAACCTCGAGTGGGCCGGCGGGCGCCTGCACAGCGACCTGTGGTTCGCGATCGGCTGGGGTGCGTTCCCGGCGTTCACCGGCTACTTCGTCAACTCGCTGCGTATCGCGCTGCCGGGCGTGCTGATCGCGCTCGCGTGCATGCTGCTGAGCGTCGCCCAGCGCCGCCTCAGCTCGCCCGCGCGCGAGCTGCGCCGGCGCACCAGCTCCGTGACAGGCGTGCGCACGCTGTCCGACGGGCGCACCGAGGAGCTGTCGCTCGCACGCCTGCTCGCTCCATTGGACGGAGCGCTAGCCGCGCTGTCGCTCGCCGTCGTCGTGACCGCGTGCGCGTTCGTCGCCGCGCGGCTGTGACGGAGAGGCCGCGAGTCGCGGCCTGCGCTGTCGCCTGAGCGCTGCCGCGCCGCGGTGCGCCGCGCACCGGGGATCCCGATCGATGCCCGCCTACTCGAGCAAATGCGCTCCCGGGCCGGGGCGCACGTCGATGGCGTCCGCCGGCGGTTGTGCGCCGGGGGCGAACAGGCCGAGCACGCAGCCGCCGAAGCCGCCGCCCATGATGCGCGTGCCGGCGGCGCCCGCGTCGCGCAGGCGCACGACAGCCGCCTCGACCGCGGGCGTGGAGATCTCGAAGTCGTCGCGCAGGCTCGCGTGCGATGCGTCCAGCAGGCGTCCGAGCGCCGGCATGTCGCCGTCGCGCAGGGCGTCGACGGCGGCGAGCACGCGCTCGTTCTCCGAGAGCACGTGGCGCGCACGCCGGCGCAGCGGTTCGCCCAGGCGCTCCACGGCCTGCGCGCCGGCGAGGCTGAGCGAGGAGATCCCCAGCAGCTCGCACGCCCGCGCGCACTGCGCGCGGCGCTCGTTGTAGTCGCCGCCGGAGTGCGCGTGGCGCTGGCCGGAATCGAGCACGACCAGCCGCCAGTCGCCCAGGCGCAGCGGCACCGGCTGGATGTCAAGCGTGTGAAAGTCGATGCGCAGCGCCGTGTCGCGGCGTCCGAACAGCGACGCCAACTGGTCGAGCAGGCCCGTCTGCGCGCCCACCCACTCGTTCTCCACGCGCGCGCACAGTCGCGCGATCTCCATCCGCCGCGCCCGCGCGGTGGTTGCGGCGCCGCCGGCGTGGGGGTCGTCGGGCGCGTGGTCATCGAGCGCGCGGTCGTCCTCGAGCGGCTCCACACGCTCGCCCGCGAGCGCGAGCAGCGCCAGCGACAGCGATACCTCCAGCGCGGCTGAAGAGGACAGCCCAGCTCCGCGCGGCAGGTCGCCGCCGATCTGCACGCTCGCGCCCGGCAGCGCCGTGCCCGCGTCGCTCAGCTCCGCCACCGTGCCGCGCACGAACGCGCGCCAGCCGTCGACACGCGCCCGGTCGTTCAGCGCGAACGCATCCTCCTCATCCAAATCGACGGCACGCGCACGAATGCCGCTCTCTGCGCTCGCCTGCGCCGCGACGACAATGCCCTGCGAAATCGCCAGCGGCAGCGCGAGGCCGCCGTTGTAGTCGGTGTGCTCGCCGATCAGGTTCACGCGCCCGGGAGCGAACGCGCGGACGCGCTCAGGCGGCATGGGCGATCGCTTCGCGCAGCGCCGCCGCCGACTCCTCCGGCAGCGTGTCCGAGATGAACGTGCCGGCGCCCTGCTCCGATCCGGCGAGGAACTTGAGCTTCTCCGCCGTGCGCAGCGGCGGGTAGAACTCGACGTGCAAGTGCCCGCTCCGCCGCGGCGCGTCCGCCGGCTGCGACGTCGGCGCCTGGTGGACGACCATCACGTACGGGAACGGACGACCGAACAGCGCGTCGTAGCCGCGCACGAGCGCCTGCAGGACCTGCGACAGCTCGCGCAGCTCACCCGGCTCGCACTCGAGCAGGCTCGCGCGGTGCTCGCGCATCACCACGTGCGCTTCGTACGCCCATCGCGCAGCGTGCGGGACGTACGCGACGACGCTCTCGCGCTCGATCAGCACGCGCTCACCGTCGTCGAGCTCGCGCGCCAGCAGCGCGCATGAGGCACACCCGCCGAGGCGCTCGTCGGCCGCCAGCTCCAGCGCCGCGACGGGCGGCACGAACGGATATCCGTAGATCTGCCCGTGCGGATGGTGCAGCGTGACGCCCACCTCCACGCCGCGGTTCTCGAAGATCATCACGTACTCCACGTCCGGCCTTTCGCCGAGCTCTTCGTAGCGGTGGCGCCACACCCACATCAGCGCGTGCGCGCGTTGGGGCGAGAGCGTCGCGAACGAGCCGTCGTGCTCGTCGGTGTACACGACCACCTCCGCCGCCCCGCCCGGCTGCTCGAAGGCGGGGAAGCGGTTGTCGAACACGGCGATCTGAAACGCCGGGAAGGGGATCTCCGTCGGCGGCCCGCCGGGGCGCGTCGGGTCCAGGGGGCAGTGCTCGCGCGAGGGCAGGAACGTGCGCTCCTGGCGGTCGATCGCGTACACGACCTGCTCGCCGCGCAGCTCGTTGAAGCGCTGTTCGCTCATGCCCGCTCGCCGCCGCCATTGCCATCGCCGCCGGGGGCCTGCTCGGGTGCCCGTCCGGCCTCCCTGCCGTCCTTGTCCTCGCGCGGCGGCGCGGACTCGCGCGCCTCGCCGCTGTCGCCGCCGTCCTCGTCGTGGCTGTAGAGGATCAGCGAGCGGCCGTCGTCTTTGCGCATGCGCGCGAGCGTGAGGATTCCGTAGCGCTCATCTTGCGCCGCCCCGTCGGGCGCGGGCTGATCGGCGGAGCCTGCGGCCATCTTGCGAGAGTATTACCCCACGCCGCTGCACGCCGAAAGGTGTTTTTGCGCGCATCCTGAAGAGCGCAATGAAAGTGCTTGACTGAAGGAGTAGATTCGCGGGGAGTAATGCGGTGGGCATGGCGCCGACCTGGCGCGGCCCTCGATCAGAGGAGAGTGAAATGCCAGAGACCGATCAGGGCCACGATGCGGTAGCGCAACTCGCCGGCGCCGACGCGCCGGCGATCGACCGCCCAGGGTTCGACCGACGTGCCTTCCTTCGCCGCACCGCCCTCACCGGCGCGGGCGTCGGCTCGGTGAGCACGCTGCTCGCCGCGTGCGGGTCCAGCGCCTCCAGCGGCGGCAGCGGCGGATCGGGCAGCGTGTTCGGCTCGCACCCGAGCTACAAATTCGTGTTCGTCAACCACGTCACCACGAACCCCTTCTTCACTCCCACGCAGTACGGCGCGGCGGACGCGTCGAAGCTGCTCGGCTGCTCGTATCAGTGGACCGGCTCGGAAAGCAGCAACGTCAACCAGATGGTCAACGCGATCAGCACTGCGGTCACCGCCAAAGCCGACGGCATCGCCGTCGCGCTGATCGACCTGCACGCGTTCAACGCTCCCGTCGAAGCGGCCATCAAGGCGGGCATCCCCGTCGTCGCCTACAACGCCGACGCGCCCGGCAACGCCCGCCTTGCCTACATCGGCCAGGATCTGAAAAAGGCCGGCGAAAAGATGGGCGAACGGATCGTCGCAGACGTCGGCTCCGGCGAAGTCGCGCTGTTCATCGCCACGCCCGGCTCGGCAAACCTGCAGCCGCGCATCGAAGGCGCGGAAAAGGCCGTCAAGGCGTCCGGCAAGCCGATCACCCTGCACACCGTCGCCACCGGCGCCGCCGTCCCGGGCGAGCTCTCCACGATCGACGCCTACTGGGTAGGGCACAAAAACACCAAGGGCATGTACGCGGTCGACGGCGGCTCGACGGAAAGCCTCGCCAAAGTGATGCAGAAGTACAGCCTTGGCGGCAAAGTCAAGGCCGGCGGCTTCGACCTCACCGAACAGACGCAGAACCTGCTGAAAGCCGGCGACATCGAATTCACGATCGACCAGCAGCCCTACCTGCAGGGCTTCTTGCCGGTGCTCGAGCTGTTCATGTACAAGGTCTCCGGAACGCTCACGGGGATGTTCGAAGCCGACACCGGGCTGAAGTTCCTCGACAAGGAAACCATCACCCCGTACGTCAACACGAAATCCCGCTTCGAGGGCACGTCGACGGCCGCCAAGGTCATCGCCTGAGGCCCGGCGGAAAGGTCTGAGGAGCGAGCATGGCGAGCGTGGCAGGGGGATCGGCCGCCGAGACGCCGCCCGCGGCGCCGCGGGACCCGGGACACGCGTCCCGGGTCCCCACTCGCCGGGCGCTGTTCGAGCGCGTGATCTCGCTGCGCGAGGGCAGCATCATCGTCGTCACGATCGTCACTGCGATCTACTTCTCGGCGAACACCGGCAGCTTCTTCACCGGCGGCAACTTCAAGACGCTGCTGCCCTACTTCGCTCCGTTCGCCATTCTCGCGGCGGGCGAGGTGTTCGTGATGATCCTCGGCGAGATCGACCTGTCGATCGGCGCGATGTACCTGTTCGCGCCGATTCTCTTCTACAAGCTCAACTCGAGCATCGGCCTCGGGCTCGTGCCGGGAGTGATCGTCACGCTGCTGTTGTGCATGCTCGTCGGCGCGCTCAACGGCTTCTTCGTCGCCGTCGTCGGCATCAACTCGTTCGTCACCACGCTCGCCATGCTGTTCACCTTCGAGGGGCTCGCGCTGATCATCTCCCACGGCACCCCCGTGCCGACTCCCGGCGGACAGGTGCCGCTCGGCACTTTCGGCAAGGTCTTCGGTGGGGGCACGTACTCGGAGGTGATCTGGGCGGTGGCGATCATCGCGATCCTGCAGCTGGTGCTCACGTTCACGCGCTGGGGGCTTTACACCGTCGCGATCGGCTCCAACAAGCTCGGCGCCGCCGAGGCTGGCGTGCAGGTGAAGCTCGTGATGATCCGCAACTACATGCTCTGCGCCACGACGGCCGCGCTCGTCGGGATCTTCGAGGCGGTCCGCTCGGCCACCGTGCAGCCGGACCCAGCCGGCGCCAACGAAATCCTCTTCCTCGCCGTCGCCGCCGGCGTGATCGGCGGCACGCTGCTGACGGGCGGATCGGGCACCGTCGTCGGCGCGCTGATCGGCGCGCTGTTCCTCGGCATCCTCAAGGACGGGCTGATCCTGCAAGGCGTCAACGCCAACTACCTGCTGTTCTACACCGGCCTCGCCGTGATCGTGGCGATGACCGCGAACGTCTACGTGGGGCGCGCCCGCAGGGGGCACAGCGGAAGTGGTTGACCCGACGGAGCCACACGGCGTGGTCCCTGCCGCGGAAGCGCCCGACGTCGTCCCGCCGACGAGCGCATCCGACGACGTCCTGCGCGTCGAGCACATCTCCAAGCGCTTCGGGCCGGTGACCGCGCTGCGCGACGTCAACCTGCACCTGAAAAAGGGAGAGGTGCTCGGCCTGCTCGGCGACAACGGCGCCGGCAAGTCGACGCTCATCAAGATCATCAGCGGCTTTCAGAAGCAGGACTCCGGCAGCATGCTCCTGCACGGCCAGCCCTACACGCCGAAAAGCGTCGACGACGCGCGCGCGAAAGGCATCGACACCGTCTACCAGGATCTCGCGCTCGTCGACGAACTGTCCGTCTACCACAACCTCTTCCTGCGCCGCGAGCGCGTGTTCAAACCGCTGCCCCTGCTGAACAACCGCCAGATGAAGCGCGAGGCGCGCACCGCGCTCGACGAGATCGGCATCAACATCCCGCGCATCGACGTCGCCGTCGCGCGGCTGTCCGGCGGCCAGCGCCAGGCGATCGCCGTCGCGCGCACGGTCAACGGCGACGCCGACATCATCCTGCTCGACGAGCCGCTCGCCGCGATGGGCGCGAAAGAGGGAGCGCAGATCCTCGACCTCGTCGCGCGGTTGAAAGACGAAGGCAACGTCTCGATCATCATGATCCTGCACAACTACGTCCACGTGCTGCAGGCGTGCGACCGCGTGAGCATGATCCAAGACGGCGTCATCGCGCTCGACAAGCCCACTTCTGAGACCTCCGTCGAGGAGCTCACCGACATCGTCGTCAACGAGTACCGGCGCGCGCGCGAAGAGGCGCACCGCGAAGAGGCGGCGCAGGCGCACGACGCGCCGCAGGCTCCAGCCGCGCAACCGCCCAGCTGACGGCGGGGCGCCCAGGCGGGCGACGGCCCGCGATGCGAGGGCTGCGGACGAGCGAGGATGCGGATGCGCGGGGCGTCCGGATGCGCGGCGTGTCTGGACGCGGCGTGTCCGGATGCGGGGCAGGTCCACGTTTCATCGCCCACTCTCCTGGGCATTCGTCTGCAAGGTGATCCATTGGCCCTGCCGAACAGGTATACCTGGAAGATCGGCAATCGCCTCAGCGGAGCAGACCCCACGAGCAGATGAGCGCACCCACGATGGCACTCCCGCCGGCCGCACCTCCGCCGCAGCGGCGCAGCCGCCTGCTGATCGTCGTCGCGATCGCGGCGATCGCGATCGTGCTGGTGGCGGTCGCCATGCTGCTCTACGACCACTCGCGCCGCAACCAGATCGCCAAGGGCGTGACGATCGACGGCGTCAACGTCGGCGGCATGAGCCAGGCGGCGGCGCGAGCGAAGATCCAGCGCGAGCTGATCGCGCCGCTCAATCAGCCCGTGATCGTTCGCTCGGGCTCAAAGCACTGGACGCTCACCGCGCGCAGCGCCGGCGTGACGGTGGATGCGAGCAACATGGTCGCCCAGGCGCTCAGCGCCAGTCGCGGCGGCTCGATCTTCACGCGCACCTTTCGCGGGCTGTTCGGTGGCAGCGTGCACCACAACGTCGCGCTCGTCGTGGGCTACTCGCTGCCGGCCGTGCGCAGCCTCACGGCGAAGATCCGCGCGAGCGTCGATCGCCAACCGCGCGACGCCTCGGTTGCGCCGGTGGGGGGCGAATTGACGCAGGTAGCCGGCGTGAACGGAATGACCGTCGACAACGCGCGCCTGGGTGGCCGCGTCGAGCACGCGCTCGCCGCCACAGGAGCGGCGCGCACGGTCAATGTCCCCGCGCATGTCGTCAAGCCGAAGGTCACGACGGCTCAGCTGGCGGCCAAGTATCCCGCCTACATCGTCGTCAACCGCTCTGAATTCAAGCTGCACTTCTACGACCACCTGAAGCTCACCAAAACCTACGAAATCGCCGTTGGCATGGAAGGGCTGGAAACGCCGGCCGGTCTGCACCACATCGAATGGGAGCAGGTCGATCCGCCGTGGTACGTGCCCAAAAAAGCGTGGGCCGGCGCACTGGCCGGCACAGTCGTCCCACCTGGTCCCGGCGATCCGCTGAAGGCGCGCTTCATGTCCTTCGAAGGCGGCGCCGGCATCCACGGAATCGATCCCAGCGAGTACTCCTCGATCGGCCACGACGCCTCGCACGGCTGCATCCGCATGCGCATTCCCGACGTGATCGCGCTGTACAGCAAGTCGCCCGTCGGCACACCCGTCTACATCGTCTGACGGGGTCTGCAGCTGGCCCGCAGGCCCCACGGCGCGGCGACGCGTGGGGAACCCGCGCGCTGCGGGCTCGCTAGCGGTCGAGCAGCTGCTCGCGGTATTCCTGGTTCTGCTGGCGCTCGCCGCGAATCTGAATGGCGATGTACACGACGATCGCGTTGACGACCACGCCGATCCCGCCGAACGTGGCGATCAAGCCGATGTCCATGCTGAGCGCTTTGCTGATCGCGAGCACCATGCGCGGAGCCTAGCAACGGACCGCGCGCGCGTGTCGTAGCCTTCACGTTGCCGCCCTCCCGGCCGCCAGGTCGGGGAGATGGGGCCGCCGGGCCGACGGGGCTCGACGGCAACGCGCTGGAGAGGTGCCGGAGCGGTTGAACGGGCGCGACTGGAAATCGCGTAACGGGGGAAACCTCGTTCGAGGGTTCGAATCCCTCCCTCTCCGTTGTCGCGCCGGGCTTGTGGGCGTTGCTCGACTCGGCACCGCCGGGACGTCTCAAGCGCTGTTCATGCTTGAAGCGTGCCCGATCTCATTAGCGAGATGCTTGCGACGGAGGCGGCGATCGACAAGCTCGGGGCTCGCGGGATCTCGATCAGCGAAGCCGAGCAGATGATCTGGAATCGCTATGTCGTGATCAGGAACCGCCGCGGCAGTGCGGCGCGGCCGCAGCGCAACATCCGCAGGCTCCCGATCGGGCGCAGCGACAGTGGCCGGTTCCTTACTCTGGTCATCGAGGTGACCGTCGAGCCTACGACATGGCTGCTCATCACAGGCTGGGAGTCAACGCCTGCCGAGCGTATGATCTTGATGAAGGCATGACCCATCCAAACACTGATCCGCTGCCCGGAGACTTCGACGACGAGCTCGCGACGCTAGATCCGGCGGACGTGCAAGTTGTCGAGGCTTCGCATGATCGCCATCTGGTCGTGCAGTTCACGCTGGACGGCGATGACGCTGCTGTGCTCGACGAGATAGCACGTAGCCAGGGGCAGAGGCCGGGCGAGGTCGTGAGGTCTCTAATCCGCGCCGCGTCGGATCGGGCTGCGTAGCTTTCGCCTAGGTGCGCTGGCCAAAGCGCTCGGCGTGCAGGCCCCTGATCCTCTTCCAAAGCGGGAGCTGTTTCGGAGAGTCGTCCCGTTAGGCCCGTTGTCGCCTTTCGTGTAGTGCTACTTAGGAACCCCGTCCCGTCTAGCAAAATCACCGGAACATCCCCACTATTAGCCGCAAAAGCCCCGAAAGTACGGGCGCGGAGTCAGAAACACCACTGGCAATTTCGGCTATTAGAATCGTATGCTGCATGCACGGCAGTTTGAATACTCCCGAGCGAAGGGAGCGGTAAATGGAGCAGTTCACACGCGGCTAGGAGTCAGATATGACGCCCGTCCTGTTGCTGGCGGGTGTCGTGGTCTTGCTGTCGGTGGCACTCTTTGGCCTACATGCCCTGGGATACAAGGGACGCGGCTCGCGGAGGCTGCATATGAAGATCACACTGTTCCCGCCGTCGCTCGATTTCGACATCGAGCAACGCTCGGATTGAACGTTCGAGCGGTTGGAGCCAGACCGATGTGGGGAGCGCAGGTTGCCCGAATCAGCGCAGTATCGGCGTGGGCGGTGTCCCGCACGGCGCCGTGAGCCCTAAATGCAATCGGGCTATTGAGCGAGACGAAACAGACAGGCAGACGATGATCTGCCTGGACAGGATCGGGTGGCGGCCCAGAGCAGCGAGCCCATTTGGGCGCTTGTCCTGGGCCGAGCCCGCTTCAGCCGCAGGATCGGTGGGCTTGGCCCTTCGAACGCGAGTGAGACGGTCCGGCGCCGCGTGGCTCGCGCCCGGTATGGGTTAGGGCAGGCCCTCGAGCCCCGCGTCGAGCTCCACCTCGGCGGAGTTCAGTGCGAAGGCGACCATGTGGTAGTGCCCGACGAGCATCGCGATCTCGAGCAGCCCGCGCTCGTCGTAGCTCTCGGCCAACAGTGCCCACGTGCCGTCTGAGATCTTCGCTTGCGCGTGCAGCTCGTCGGCGGCGCGCAGCAGCGTCGCGTCGCCACGCGCCCAGCCGGGTGCGTCTGGGCCGTCGGCAATCCGCAGGATCTCCTCGCGCGCGAGGCCGATCGATTCGCCAAGGCGTACGTGCTGTCCCCACTCGTAGTCCGAGGCGCAGTTGCAGCCGGTGCGCAGGATCAGCAGCTCACGCTCGCGCGCCGGCAGCACGCCGCGTCCCAGCAGAAAGCCGCCGAACGGAAGCCACGCGCGAAACAGCTCGGAGTGGCGCGCAAGCGTCGAGAAGATGTTGTTGTCGCCGAGGCGCACGCCAAAGCCCGGCGGCGTCGCCTGGAGGATCTGACGAAGCTCGTCGTTCCACTCGGACTCCGCAAGTGGCGGGACGCGCGGCATCGAGCGCTATGCCCCAGCCGTGGCCCCAGCCGTGGCCGTGGCCGCGGCCGCGACGAGCGGCGCGGCCATGTCGTCGGCCGGCGCATGCGCGCGAGCGAATCGCAGCTCGCCGTCATCGAGCTCCGCGCGCCTGAGGCTGAGCATGTCGCGCGCATAGTTCTGGTGCACCCGCCACGGCGCTCGCGATCCTTGTTTGGGGAACAGGTGGATCGAGCGCTGCACGTAGCCGGATGAGAAGTCGCTGAAGGGCTCCGCGGTGAGCGACGGGTCGTCGTTGACTGGCGTGCAACGTGTGTATCCGAGCGCGTCCATGTAGTTGAGCAGGCGGCACACGTAGCCGCACGTGAGGTCGCACTTCAGCGTCCAGGAGGCGTTGGTGTAACCGAACGACATCGCGAGGTTGGGGACGCCGCCGAGCATCATCCCCTCGTAGCTCATCGTGTCGGCGATGTCGACGTCGCGTCCGTCCACGGCGATCTGCGTGCCGCCGAGCGCCAGCAGGTTCAGGCCGGTAGCCGTCACCACGAGATCGGCCGGCAGCTCGGCGCCGGAGCGCAGACGCAGCCCGCTCGGTGTGAACGTGTCGATGTGATCGGTGACGACCGATGCCTTCCCGCTGGACAGCGCCTGAAACAGATCGCTGTCGGGCACCAGGCACATGCGCTGGTCCCACGGGTTGTAGCGTGGGCTGAAGTGGGCATCGATGTCGTAGTCGGGCGGCAGCTGGCGTTCGACCGCCCGGCGCACGAGCCGCTTGACCAGTCTGGGACGGCGGCGGCTGACCTGGTAGACCAGCATCGCCACGAGCACGTTCTTCCAGCGCACGACAGCGTAGGCCGCCTTCGGCGGCAGCACGCGGCGGATCCGCTTGGCGATCGGATCTTCGGCCGGAACCGAGACGACATAGCTGGGGGAGCGCTGCAGCATCGTCACGTGCTCGGCGCTCTCTGCGAGCGCGGGGACGAGCGTTATTGCGGTGGCGCCGCTGCCGATCACCACCACGCGCTTGCCCGCCGGGTCGACGTCGGCGCCCCAGTGCTGCGGGTGCACGATCTTCCCGGCGAAGCTCTCGCTGCCCGCGAACTGCGGCGTGTATCCCTCGTCATAGCGGTAGTAGCCGGTGCACATGAACAAAAAGCCGCAAGTCAGCTGGATGGTCTCGTCGGTGCCCTCGCGCGTGGCCTGCACCGTCCATCGCGCGTCCGCTGAGGACCAATCGGCGCGCGCGACGCGGTGGCCGAAGCGGACGCGGCGCTCGACGCCGTGGTCGCTGGCCGTCTCGCGCACGTACTCGAGGATCGAAGGACCGTCGGCGATCGACTTGGCCTGCTCCCACGGGCGAAAGGAATAGCCGAGGGTGTACATGTCCGAGTCAGAGCGGACGCCCGGGTATTTGAAGAGGTCCCACGTGCCGCCGATGCTCTCGCGCGCCTCGAGGATCGCGTAGGACTTCTGCGGGCATTTCGCCTGCAGGTGACAGCCGGCGCCGATGCCCGAAAGGCCGGCACCGACGATCAGCACGTCAACGTGTTCGATTGACAAAGTCGCGTCTCCAGGTCGAGATCCGCCGGTCGGCCCGAGCTTAGCTGGCGTCATTGGCATGGCTGTGTGACACACGTCCGTTCGTCGATCGAGCCGCTTGATGGCGCTCGCGCACGCGCGCGCTCGCGCCGGTATGGTCGCTGCGGGACCGTAACGCGAAGGTTGCAAGCCAAAGTGCCAACCGAGGAGGTTGCGATGAGCTTCAGGCTCGCCCACCGCGCGGAGTGCGAGACGATCGGCAGCTGGCAGCTCGTGCGGCGTACGCTAGAGCTGCAGGCGTTCGGCATCAACATCGTCGACATCGCCTCCGGCGAGCAGATCCCCGAACACGACGAGATCGATCGCGACCAGGAGGAGATCTTCTTCGTGCTCGCCGGCGATCCGACGCTCGTGATCGACGGCGAGACCCATGCGGCGCCCGCCGGCACGTTCGCGCGCCTGGACCCCGAGCACAAGCGCACGATGCGCAACGATGCCACGGACCCGGCCGAGGTGCTGATCGTCTCGGCGCCGCGCTCCAGTGGATACGAGCCGATGGAGTGGGCATGAGCCCGGACGAACAGCTGCGCGAGACGATCGACGCCTACAACGACGCGTGGAACGCTCACGACGTCGAGCGCATCGGATCGATGCACGCGACGGACATGGTCTTCGAGAACCACACGGCGGGGGAGCGCGCGGAGGGCGAGCACGCGCTGTTGCACATCGCGCAGATCTTCCAGTCGTGGCCGGACATCGAGTTCAAGACGCGCAGGCTGTACGTTCGTGAGGATCTCGTCGTGCAGGAGTGGACGGCCAGCGCGACGCACGTCAAGGCGCTCAGCCGTGGCGAACTCGTGGCCGAGCCGTCGGGCAAGCGCATCGAATGGGACGGCATGGACGTGATCCCGTTCGAGCGCGGCAAGGTCAAGCGCAAGGACGTCTACTCCGATTCGGTGTCCATCCTGCGTCAGGTCGGACTGCTGTAGGCGCGCGGGCAAGCGGTCCTGCTTGCAAAGACATCGCTTAGGGGTCGGGGATGCGCCCGGCGCGTTGCGGGGCGCTTGCGCGCAGGGACACGGCGGTTCCAGCCGCGAGCACGAGCACGACCGCCGCGAGGCTTTCCAGCGGACCGACATGGACGACGCTGCCGGCGAGCAGCTTGACGCCGACGAGCGCCAGCAGGACGGCGATCGTCTGATCCATGTAGCGCAAGCGCTCGCGGGCGATCGTGACGAGCGCAAACAGCGCGCGCAGGCCGAGCAGCGCAAGCAGGTTGCCGGTCAGCAGCAGCGTCGCGTCGTTCGAGATCGCAAGCGCCGCCGGGATCGAGTCGACGGCGAACGTCAAGTCCGCGAACACGATCGCGATCAGGCAGAGAAGCAGCGGCGTGACTTCTCTGCGCCCGTCGCGCACGACCAGCCAGCGGCGCGACAGGTGCTCGCTCACCGGCAGACGCCGTTGCAGCAGGGCGACGACGCGGTTGGGCCCAGAGGGCTCCTCACCGCGCGAGCGGGCCGTCTGCCAGGCGAGCACCAGCAGCAACCCTCCGAGCACGTAGCCGACGACGTGCGACGCATCGAACACGGCTACGCCGAGCAGGATCGCGGGAACGCGCAGGGCGAACGCCGACAGCGCGCCGAAGGACACCAGCCGGTCCTGTTCGGCGCCGGGGATCTCGAACGTCGCGATGAGCACGGCGAAGACGAACACGTTGTCCAGCGACAGTGAGCGCTCGATCAGATAGACGGCGGCGTAGGAACTCGCCGCGTGCGGGCTGTCGAACACTCCGAACCAGAGCGTAGGCAGCAGCCCGAGCGCGAGCCACGCGGCACTCCACACGAGCGCCCCGCGGATCGCCGAGCGCCCCTCGTCTCGGCTTGTGCGCGTCTCCAGCCAGAAGGCGCCGGCGACCAGCACGACCTGCCCGGCCAGCGCGACATAGAGCATCGTTGGACTCTAGATGCCCGGTGGGCTGGTACTGTCGCGCTCTGAGGGGCCCGTGGGAGTGGGAGAGGAGACTGAGTCGAATGCCGACGCCAACGTTGTTTCGCGACCGGCCGCGCCCGGTGCAGATCGCGCTCGGCGGAGCCGTGCCGCTCGTGTTCGGGGCGGTCGTGGGGATCGTGCTGGGGATCTCCGCCGGCGTCTACTGGGCGCTGGCCGTGATCGCCGGACTGGGGGCGGTGCTGGCCGGTTTCGAGCATCGGGACGGGTGGGGCGGAGCGGACCGAGGTCTCGTCGGTGGGGCGCTGTTCGGGCTCGCGGTGCTCGTCGCGCACGCGATCGCCGGGACTGACGCGAAGGTCTCGCTTGGCGGTTTTCCTCCGCTGTTGATCGTGATCGACGCGATCTTCGGCATGTTCC
The DNA here is from genome assembly GCA_035995645.1 of Solirubrobacteraceae bacterium. GTDB lineage: Bacteria > Actinomycetota > Thermoleophilia > Solirubrobacterales > Solirubrobacteraceae > Palsa-744. The sequence goes on along the minus strand of DASYKG010000064.1, from coordinate 58,801 downwards.
TCGGCGCGCTCGGAGGACGCCTCGCGCGGGGACTGAGGGAGCGCCAGCAGATCGTCGGCAAAACGGCGTGAGCACTGCGCCGCGGACGTTTGTTGGTTGGCGCTTGCAGGCGACCGCGGCACCTGCGATCCTGCACCTTCGTGACGACGGGACTGCGACGCTTTCGCAGGCGTGTGACGGGACCGGAAAGAGAGAAGACCTTGCAGCATCCTCCTGAGCAGCGCCCCGGCGATTCGTCCGAGGACCGGTGCGCCAGTCAAACCGCGAGTCCCCCTCTCGCCCTCGCCGCGGAGCCTGTCGCGCAGCGGCCGTTCTGGCGCGAGGATCTCGCCCCCTATGCACAGCCGCACCTCGGTCGCAGCATGCGCGAACTGGCAACGTCCGTGCTGCCCTATCTCGGCCTGTCGGTGCTCATGTACCTCTCGTTGAAAGTCTCTTATTTGCTCGTGTTGGCGATTGCAGTCCCCGCGGCGGGCTTTCTCGTGCGCACGTTCATCCTCTTCCACGACTGCTCGCACGGGTCGCTGCTGCGCTCCAAGCGGGCGAACACGTGGCTCGGCGCCGTGCTCGGGCTGTTCGTCTACTCGCCGTTCTTGCGCTGGCGCCACGACCACGCGATCCACCACGCGACCTCGGGGGACCTCGATCGCCGCGGTGGCGGGGACGTTCACACGCTGACGGTCAGCGAGTATCAGGCGCTGTCGCCGCGCTCGCGTCTGCTCTACCGGCTGTTTCGCAATCCATTGGTGATGTTCGGGATTGGCCCGATCGCCGCGTTGCTCGTGGGACCGCGCATCGTCTCGCGCGATGCGCGCCCGCGCATGAAGCGCAGCGTGATCGGCACGAACATCGTCCTGGCGGTGGTCGTCGCCGCGTTGTGCTGGCTGATCGGTTGGCAGGACTTCCTGCTCGTTCAGGCCCCGACGGTGATGCTCGCGGGATCCGCCGGCATCTGGCTGTTCTACGTGCAGCACCAGTTCGAGGACGCCTACTGGCAGGAGTCCGGCGGCTGGAGCTATGCCGACGCCGCGCTGCGCGGCAGCTCGTATCTGAAGCTGCCGAAGGTGCTGCAGTTCTTCTCGGGCAACATCGGCTTGCACCACGTCCATCACCTCAATGCGCGCATCCCCAACTACAACCTGCAGCGCGCACATGACGAGAACCCGATCTTCCACAGCGTGCCCACGCTGTCGTTCATGGACGGCATGCGCGCGGTGCGCCTGAAGCTGTGGGACGAGCGCACGGGCCGCATGGTCGGCTTCGCGCAGGCTCGCGCTCCGCGGACGAGCGCGAGCGCTGGCGTCGGCGCCAGCCGCTAGCTCTCGTCACCGCCGGCAGCCACGAGTAGCTCTATCCACGAGTAGCTCTATCCGCCGGCCACCGGCAGCACGGGCGTGCACGCAGGTGTCAGCGGATGCGCTGGATCGAGCGCGTTGAGGACATCCGCATCGGCGATGTGGTCGTAGGCCATCGACAGGTGCTCGCCCTGGTCGAGAGGGCACTGGCTCTGCAGCAGAATGTTCGTGACCGACGGGCCGCTGAGGAAGGCGGAGGTGTACGGGGTGACGACCTCGTCGTTGGCCGACTCGATCACCGTGTAGCTCACCCCCGCAACGGTCTCCGCACCGGAGTTGAGCGTTGTCAAAAAGCTCGATCCGGCGGACTGCTGCGCGCAGGCCGGACAGCCAAGACCGATCAGAGCGGTTGCGCCGGGGAAGTAGCCCGCCAGCGTGAACAGCCCGTCGAGCGTGGTGCCGTGGTTTGAGGGAGCCAGTCCCACGAGACTGTGCACCTTCGCTGCGCCGCCGAGGAAACGCAGGTAATAGCGCGGCATCATCCCGCCTTGGGAGTGGCCGACGAGGTCCACTTGGCTTGCTCCTGTGGCGCTCAGAACGCGGTTGACGAACGCCGACAGTTCCGCGGCCGAAGCTGCGATATCTCCCGTCGCGTAGATGCCGAGCAGGCCGCCTCCCGCGTAGGAGCCGTAGTTGAGGGCGAACACGCAGTAGCCGTTGTCGTAGAGCAGCGGCGACAGCGCCTGCCAGTTGTTGGACATGTCCTCGAACGTCCCGTGCACGAGGATGACCGGCCGCGGGTGCGCGGCGGAAGGCTTGCATGACCAGTCGTTGGCGCCTGGCGGACTGGCCGTTGCACTGACGTGCGCTAGGCCGACGACCCCGTCGTACAGCACCGGCAGCGGGGCCGCCGAAGCGCTTGCCGCGCCGACAGCCGACCAGACCAGCGCGCAGGCGACGACTGCATGTACACGGTTGCGCATCGTTTCTCCCCTTGTTCGTGACGATGGGCCGCGCCGCGGCCCATCGCTACCGACGGGCCGCGGCGCAGACCGAGCCTGCGGCGCACGCAAGGCCCGCGCCTTCGATACCCGGCGTGCGCTTCGCCAAACGTGGCGGCGCCCTGGAGGAGCCGAGCTGTGCGCCCGCCGACTAGACTGGGCGGCTCTGCGCCCGTAGCTCAGCTGGATAGAGCGTCGGTCTACGGAACCGAAGGTCAGAGGTTCGAATCCTCTCGGGCGCGCTCGATCTTGCCGCTTTCCTGGGCTTTGCTTGCTCAGGAAACATTCGCCGCCGACGGGTACGCAGATGCAGCTGGACATCACGCGAGGTGGCGCCAGCGGAGTCCGACCGGCCTTATCATGCGAAGGGGCGGACACGGCATCGGCCGGGGATGGACGATACCGACGAACAGACTCCTGGGTGGATCGAAGGCGACATGGTCGACAGCCGGATCGACGACATGAAGACGATTGGCAGGCTCGTGCTGGCGGTGGCCAGCGTGCTGATGCTGCTGGCCGTCGCTCCCCTGTCGTCTGCGAGCGGCGCCGAACCGGAACTGACGATCACGAGCCCGGTGAGCGAAAGCACGACGGGCACGCGGACGGTGTCCTTCGCCGGCGCGACCGACGGCAGTGCGACGGATCTCGTCAAGCTGACGATCACCACGCCGCACGGCGGCCTAGTCATCGCCGAAGCCATACCAGCGGGTGAAACCTGGTCGGTCGAATCAGTAGTACTTCCGGAAGACGGCACGTACACCGCCGTCGCTGAACAGGCCCGTGTTCCCTTCGAACCGGCCAAGAGCTCACCGGTGACGTTCACCGTAGACACCGCCCCGCCGACCGTGACGCTGGATCGGCCATCATCGCCGTCGAAAAACACCACCCCGTCGTTTACCGGGACGGCAACGGACACGACGCTCGTCGTCGTCCACATCTACAAGGAAGGCGCAGAAGTCTCCAGTGCGACGGCCAGCGGCGGAGCGAGCTGGGCGTCCACCGCGGCGAGCCCGGCACTCGGCGAAGGCGAATACACGGCCATCGCAACGCAGGGGAGTTCGCTGGGCAATGAAGGCAAAAGCTCGCCCGTCAGCTTCACGATCTATACAGCGCCACCCGAAGTGATCCTGCTCCAGCCGGCATCGCCGTCGAAGAACACCACCCCAACATTCAACGGGACGGCGAGCGACACCACGCCGGTCGTCGTCACCATCTACAAAGAAGGCGCAAAGGTCGAGAGTGTTTCCGCAAGCGGCAACGGAGGCGCCTGGGCGTCCACCGCTGCGAGCCCGCCGCTGAGCGAAGGCGAATACACGGCAGTTGCAACACAGGAAAGTTCGCTCGGCAATGAAGGCAAAAGCTTGCCCGTCGCCTTCACGATCCACACCGCGCCACCTGTCGTGAAACTCGATCAGCCGCTAACGCATTCGAACAACGCAATGCCAACGTTCACCGGCGCCGCGAGCGACACGACCCCAGTCAAGGTGAAGGTCTATCTCGGGACGAAAGCCACGGGATCGCCCCTTGCGACCACGACGGCTATTCCAAGCGGAGAAGCGTGGGAATCGGGGCCCGTAACGCTGCTCCCGGGCAAGCACGCCTACACCGCTGTCGCGAGCCAGGAAAGCTCACTCGGAAACCCGACCGGCACGAGTCCACCTGTCACGTTCGCCGTCGATACCGAAGCGCCGTCGGTGACGCTCAACAGACCTCCTTCGCAGACGAACGACACCACGCCGTCGTTCACCGGCACTGCCAGCGAAAAGAACCCCGTCACCGTGGACATCTACGCCGGCTCTACGATCTCCGGCGCTCCCGTCGCCGTCGCAATGGCCGGCGGAACCGGTGGTGGTTGGGCGACGGGGCCGGCGTCTCCGGCGCTGGCGGATGGGCCGCACGTCGCGGTCGCCACCCAGAAAAGCTCCTATGGCCACGAACCCGGTGCAGACGGACCGGCCCGGTTCGTGGTCGACACCGTGGCACCGAACGTGACCCTCTCTCGGCCCTCCGACGGCAGCTCCGCCAGCGGGGGCACGCAAGCCGTCGAAGGGACTGCAGGGACGGCCGCCGGTGACATTGCACAGGTGACGGTTCAGCTCTTCACCGGCTCGCAGATCGCCGACGGGCAGTCGCCGGTGCAGAGCGTGCAAGTGCCTGTGAACGGCGCGCAGTGGTCCGTAACGCTCGCTGGGGTCGCGCCGGGCAGCTATGTGGTACGCGCCGAGCAGGCGGATGGCGCAGGCAATCTCGGACTCAGCGCGGCGACAAGCTTCGCGGTCCCGGCATCCGCCGCGGCGGTCACGCAGGGTGGTCCTGCGGCGTCGTTCTCATGGTCGCCGAGCACCCCGCATGTCGGGGAACGGATCTCCTTGCTCTCCAGCTCGACCGATGCCGCGAGCCCCATCGCAACGTTCTCATGGGACCTTTCCGGCACCGGGGCATTCCTGAGCGGGGGGCCGGTCAGCGCCATATCGTTCGGCACACCAGGCGGGCACTTGGTGCGATTGCGGGTCACCGACGCCACCGGGGCAGCGGGCCTTGCCGCCGAGGCGATTGACGTCGCGCCATCCACCTTGCGACTCATGCAGCCGTTCCCGATGGTCAGGATCACAGCCAGCGGCTCGGGGGCTGGGATAAGACTCAAGTTGCTGAGCGTTCGCGCGCCGGCGGGGGCGCACATCGCCGTGAGCTGCTCGGGAAAGGCCTGTCCTGTCAAGTCCCAGAGTCGTGTTGCCGCCACCGTGAGGGCCGGTGCGGCGCCTCTCGAATTCCGTCGATTCGAGCGTTCCTTGAGACCGGGGACGGTGCTGGAGATACGGATCTCCAAAGCCGGCGAGATCGGCAAGTACACACGATTTGCAGTTCGTCGCGGCCGTTTGCCTGTCCGTAGCGACGCCTGTATCGAATCGGCGGCCGGCAAACCAATCGCGTGCCCCTCGTCATGAGGCTTGCGAGGGCCGTCCTGCCCGTCCTCTGGTATACGACCTTGGCGCTCGCCGCGCTCGCGAACGGCTCCGAGGCGGTGGGGGCAGTGCCCGTGGGCGCTCCCAAAGTCCAGATCACGGGGCCGGCCAGCGGCAGTTCCACCAACGACACGACGCCCGTGATCACGGGTATGACAGACCCGCCGCTCAGCGAAGAACCCCCTCTCGAACCCGGCCTTGGGGAAGATGTCGAAGTGAGCATCTATGCGCTCGCGGGCGGTGGACCGGCACAGCCGCCGCTTCGAGCGGTTCCTGGGGAAGATGGCGCCTGGTCTGCAACGCCGCAGGCGCCGCTTCCTCCTGGCGGCTACAGGGTGGTGGCCACACAAAGAAACGTGAGCGGGACGGGGTCTGACGAAGTCGCCTTCACGGTGGATACCAGCCCGCCCACGGTCGGCTTGAGCTCGCCCGCTAGCGGCGGCTCGACGACTGACGGGTCGGTCGCCGTTGGAGGGGCGGCGGGAACCTCCAGCGGCGATCTCCCGACGATCGCCGTGTCGCTCTACAGCGGCGAAGCTGGGACGGTCCAGGCGCCGCTCGAGACGTTGGCAGTCCAGGCGTCGAACGGAGCTTGGTCGGGGACGCTCGGAGGACTTGCGCCGGGCGCATACACGGTGCAGGCTTCTCAACGCGATGCGGCGGGGAACGTGGGGACGAGCGCACCGGCAACCTTCAGCGTCGATGTCCCGGAGGCCCCGCCTGGGCCCATTGCATCGTTCACCTGGGTGCCGTCAGCTCCTGTAGTAGGCGAGAGCGTCTCGCTCGTGTCCGGTTCGACCGATTCGGCGAGCCCGATCACGGACTTCGGGTGGTCGCTCGCCGCGGGCGGCACGTTTGCCGCCGGCAAGCCGGTACTCACCACATCGTTCCCCACGCCTGGCGCTCACCTCGTGCGATTGCGCGTGGCCGACGCAGCCGGACGATCGAGCATCGCTACCGAGACGGTGTCGGTGAGTGCGCGCCCGGTCGTCTTGATGCAGCCGTTTCCAGTGGTGAGAATCGCAGGGGCGATCACCCCGGAGGGCGCACGAATCAAGCTCTTGACAGTCCAGGCGCCGGCTGGCGCCCGGATCACGATCCGCTGCCATGGCGGCGGCTGCCGCACGAAATCCGAAAGCCGCTCGGCCAGAGCCTCGAGCACGGGCAAGCAGAAAGCCGTGGCGGTCCTCCTTTCGTTCAGTCGCTTTGCGCGCGGCTATCGTGCCGGCGCGCGGCTGGAGATACTCGTCCTCAAGCCGGGCGAGATCGGCAAGTACACCGTCTTCAAGGTCCGGCGACACAAGCTGCCCGTCCGCCAGGACGCCTGCATGGTCGCTGCCGATTCCAACCCGATCTCCTGCGCATCGTCATGAGCTCCATGCGTCATACGATCGACGAGCTCCGCTACCGCTGGATCGGAGTGCGCATCGGCGGTCCCGACGCGACGCTGCGAGGGCAACGGGTCCTGCTCTCGGTTTCGCTGCTCGCCGTGTTCGCGTGCTTCTTCGCGATCGGACGTCTTCGCAGCGGTGGGGGCACGGGCTCGCCGTCCGCGGCGCCCTCCGCGCTGATCGGACCCTCCGGGCATCCGGCGGTCCCGACTGGGCTGAGCGGAGGGTCGCCGATCGCCGGGGCTGTGCCGGTCGCGATCGCCGTGAAGCCGCGACCTCGTCGGGCCGTTCAGCCAGCGTCGATTGCCGACCTGCGCACCGCCACGCCGGTCCAGTCGCTCACCGCCGAAGCCGCTCGCAGCGAAGCCCCGGCGTCCCCATCGAAAGCCCACGGCGCGCCTGCTCGCGAACCTGTCCCCGAAGCCGCGCCTCCCAAGCTGTCTGGCCCGGCGCCCAACGGCGGCGGGTCAGGCTCGTCCGGCTCGTCGGGCGCGAGCTCGGCAAAGGGCGGTTCGGGCTCCTCGAACGGCTCCTCGTTCGAAACCTCGGAATAGTCGCGTATGCGCAATCGATGGCGGCGTTCGCCGGTGATGCGCATCCGATCCATGCGCCACGGCCAGCGCAGCCTGCCAACCGCCGTCATACCGTTGTTCGTCGCCGTCGCGATACTCGGCTACGTCGCCGGGCACGCGCATTCCGGCGGCGAATCCAGCGAAGCGCCGCGAACGGCCAAAGGCGCGCACGTGCTGATCGAATATCCCGCTGGATGGAGGCCCGTCGCCAGCTCCACGCGGATTCCCGGCCTGGCGATCGCGCATCCGCAGCTGATCGTCCCGCGCGCACGCCACGCCGGCGTGGGACTGATCGTCGGCACGCTTCCGGCTGGAGAACTCGGTCCGCTCCCCAGGGCGTTCGTCTCGCGTCTGCGACGACTGCCGCAGACGGCCGTCGTCGACCTCGTCGAAGCCCAGGCTTACAGATACGCGCAGTTCAGCGGCCCGGGGCTGGGTGAGCCGCTGACCGTCTTCGTCATCCCCAACCCCGGCGGCCATCCAACAGCGCTGGTGTGTTACGCGCCCGCGCAGGCGCGCCAGTACATGCAGCAGTGCGAACAGGCCGTGTCGGGCGTCACCGTCATCGGCCAATCGCAGGTCTACCAACTGGCCCCCGAACGGGAATACGCCACCAAGATCAGCGCCTCGATCTCTCCGCTGGATCGTCTGCGCGTTTCGCTCAAGCGCCAGCTCCAGCCGCAGGTGACCGCCGAACGCGCGCGGCAGCTCGCGACGCAACTGGCCGCTGGATTTGCGCAAGCCGGCGCCTCGCTGTCGCACCTGGAAGCCGCCACCCCCGCGGCGCCCCTGCAAAGCGCTCTCTCGTCGTCGATCCGACGCGCCCGCGACGGCTATGCCGCGCTCGCCGCCGCCGCCGGCGAACGCAGCGCCTCCGGCTACACGGCCGCCCAGAAGCGCATCTCCTTGGCCGAATCCGATGTCGATTGGGCGCTTGAGAACTTCGTGCTGCTCGGATACAGCCCGGCGCTGCGGGGCGTGGCCGGGTCGAAACCCTGAGCAGAAAGGAGCGCCGTCGGGGCCGACGAACCGATGTTGCCATCCTGAGAAATACGCGTTCTCTCTCTGTCAATCGTGGTAGGCTACCCGGCCACGTGCTCCGGGATCGGAGGTGCGTGGGTGCACGATGGTCGCAGGAGACTTGGGCAGGGCGACTATAAGGGGCTGGGCGCGGAGCGGCATCCAGCGCGAGAAAGAGGCGACAAGGGAGACTTTGGAGACATGAGACACCTCAGACTGGGCTTGGGGCTTTTGGCCACGACGGGCGCGTTCGCGTTCGCCGCGGCCCCCGCACTCGCCCACGAATTCATTGCCAGTAAAGAAGGCGGCACGCACGGCGCCAGCGAAACCGAACAGCTCTTCAAATTCGGCGCCATCAAAATCAAATGCCTGAAGGCGAGCGCCAAAGGGCATGTCGCCGCCGGGACATCCAAAACATATGCCACGGCGATCAAATACGCCAAATGCCTGACCACGGCGAAGGTCGGCACACATGAAATCTTTCTCGGCACGCGGTTCTTGACGCCGCTTGCGATTGAATATCACGCCAACGGATTCGTCGAAACCGGCTCGGAACTCGAAGAAGTCGAAGGCAAGGCCGTCATCGCCGGCGGATCGGCCGAACTGAAGATCAACACGGGCAAAACGGCAGAAGGTGCGAAATCCGAATGCCACCTGTCCTGGCCCGAACAGACGATTCCGCTGAAGGCAGAAAGAAAACCGGAAGAAGAATATTCATCGGCGACGTACTCGAACGCCACGGCTCCACATCTTGTGAATAAAAGCTTCCCCGACGGCCTGCAGCACTACATCGTCATCTCGAACGCCTTCAAAGGGATCAAATACGAACTCGAAGGCGAACCATGCGAAGAATGGGGCAAAGAAGAAGGTCCTGAAGGCGGCGGCGGAACCTACTTCGGTTCGTTCCCGCAGCTGCTCAGCGGAGGCAACCTGGAATTCCAGTAGGCGGAGCGTCGTTTTGTGACTCTGCCAAGGGCGGAAGGCGGGTAGGAGCCCGCTTTCCGCCCTTTTGCTTTGCGTCGGCTCGGCCATCTGCCGGAAGGCCACGAGCGGGTTCAGCGGCTGTCCCTGCGCGTAGCGCATCTAACCCTCCATCCCGTCGTCGAACGGCGCGATCGCCACGCCGTGATCGCGCTCGCGCATGCCCAGCTCGTACACGCCCCCGTGCGCGCTCGTCAACGAGCGCGCACCGCGCTCGCCGGGCAGCGTCACCGTCAGCGCGAGCGCGGCGATCGAGCAGTTGACCGCGTCGTGCCCGGCGCCGCCGTGCGGATCGGCGTACCGCCAGCCGGCAGCCGTCCCGGCGGGGACCTCCACGCTCGCCTCGACACGCAGGCCACGCTCGCCGGGCAGCCGCACAGCGCACCCTTCCACGCTCTCGCTCACGCGCAGTCCGCGCGCGCCCACGCCGCCGACGCGAAAGCGCCGCCCGCCGATCGACAGCGCGCCGTTGGCGATCCACGGCGTCATCCGCCCGGCGATCTTCACGCGGCCGAGCGCCACGTCCAGCCATGCCTCCGGGGCCTGCTCGAAGCCCACGCCGTGCAGCCAGATCCAGCGCTCGGCATGCTCGGCCCCCCAGTTGTGTCCGAGCATGCCCGGCCAGCCGTCCAATGCGATCTCGCGATCCCCGGCCAGGCGCAGCTCACCGTCAAAGCGCGCCGCCGGCGCCGGGCTCGTGAGCTTCGTGCGCGGCAGTGGCGCGCGGTACAGCCACTCGCGAGGCAGGTGGCGCAGCTGCGGCTCCGCCGAGCTCACGCGCAGCGACCACCGCGCCCGCCCGCACGCTCCGCTGGCCGACTCCGGCCCCATCGTCGCGCCCTGCTCGCGCTCTCCCCGTCCACCCACCTCGATCCAGCCTGCGCTCGGGACGCCGAGCGCGTCGCTTGAGAGCTTGTGCATGAACGGCCGGCCGCGAGCGGCGTCGAACACCGTGCACCACACCGAGCCGCGCGCCCTCTCGCCCGGCAACTTGTGCACCGTGTGGCGGATCCACACGCTCACCGGCTCGCGCGGCGATACCGCCCGCAGGTAGAACGACTCGTACATGCCCCTGCGCGCGGGCGCGCTTGCAAACATCGGCGTCGCGTCCATCGCACCGCGATCCTAGCCGCGAGCGCATTCCTGCCAGGATCACGTCGATGAACCGAGACTCGCTCGTGCAGCTGCCCCCAGCGCTCGCCGCCCCGCCGCCGCCCGACGCGCGCTCGCATGGCCGCTATGTCATGGGCATCGACGGCGGCGCCACCAAGACGCTCGCAGCGGTACTCGACTTGGACGAGCGCACGGTGCATCTCGCCGAAGGCGGACCCAGCAACGAGGACGCCGTCGGCGCAGCCGCGGCCGTCGACGCCCTGCTGCAAGTCGCCGATCGGGCGCTGCAGCGAGCGGGCATAGCGCAGAGCGAGCTGGCCACCGCCGTGCTCGCCGTCGCCGGCACCGACACCGATGCGCTCGCGCGCAGGGTGCAGGCCGCGCGCACCGACGATTGGATCGTCGTCAACGACGTCGTCGGCGCCTGGGCGGCCGCGACCGGCGCCCGGCCGGGCGTCGGCGCGATCTCCGGCACTGGCTCCAACGTGTTCGGCGTCGGTCCCGGCGGGCAGCCGTGGCGCGTGGGCGGGTGGGGCCACCTGCTCGGCGACGAGGGCAGCGGCTACTGGCTCGGCAATCATTCGATCCGCGCCGCGCTCGCCGATCGCGACGGCTCGGGCCCGCAGACAGCGCTGTCCGCCGCCGCCGAGCAGTTCTTCGGCGTGACAAGCGTCGAGGCGCTCGCACCGCTCGTCTACGCAAAGCCGCTCACCAAGGGCGAGATCGCCGCATTCGCCGTCGTCGCCTGCGAGCTGGCCCGAGGCGGCGACGCCGTCGCGCGCGATCTCTACCGCCGCGGCGCCGACAAGCTGGCTGCGCAGATCGCCGTCGTGATGCGGCGCACCGGGCTGGCCGGCGTCGATGACGCAGCCGACGTCGATGACGCACGCGCGGCCTCTGACAGCAGCGACGCACGCGGCGGCCGCGTCGACGGCGACTTTCCCGTCGGGCTGATCGGCAGCGTGTTCAGGGCGGGACCGATCTTCGTCGATCCAATCGCTGCAGCCGTCCACGCGGTTGCGCCACGCGCACGCGTGGCGGTCGTCGAGATGGCTCCTGTCGGCGGCAGCCTGCAGCTGGCCGCGCGCGCCTGCGGACGCGCCGACGCGATCGACGAGGACGATCTCAGCCGGTCGATCGACACGGCGCTCGCGCTGCAGCGGTGATTCGCGCGCATCGCCAGACCTGTCGTCGGCGATTCTCTCGAGCCACGGCTAATCGACCGTGTCCAGCCGCGCCTCGACCGCCGCGCGGTCGCCGATCGCGCCCGGGCCGCGCCCAGCGATCCGCACGGCCGCCGCAGCGTTGGCGAACGACGCGGCCTGCAGCGGCGACGAGCCCTCGACCAGGGCGACGAAGAAAGCCGCCGCGAACACATCGCCGGCGCCGAGGTCGTCGCATGGATTGCGCACAGGCCGAACGCGTACCCGCGCGCTCTCGCCATCCGCCAGGAAAAGCTCGGTCGGCGCGGCCGCGTCCGTCACTGCGATCACCGGCCTGCCGCCATGTCGCTCGCCCTCGCCCCGCTCGAATCCCGCGAGCAGCGCAGCGCAGCTCTCGCGCTCGTCGGAGCTGAGCACGACCGCGTCGCAGCGCTCGGGCAGCAACGTCAGCGCAAGCGCGGCCGGCACGATCGCCGCGCCCGGCCGCGACCACGTGCGCACGAGTCCCTGCGGCGTCAGCCCGACGAAGCGCGCACGCCCGCGCCAGCGGGCGGGCGTCTCGCGTGCGACCGGCGCGAGGTGCAGGATCGTGGTGTCGACCGCCACCTCCTCACCGATCTCACCCGCCCACGCGAGCATCCGCTGCGAGCGCGAGCGGCCAGCGGTGGACGTCGCAAGCGTCGTCGTGCACGGTGCCTCGACGAGCTCCAGCTCGAGCTCTTCGCGGTAGGGCGCCAGCAGCTGCTCGATCTCCGCGCCTACTCCACGCGTGACGATGCGCGCTCGCCATCCCAGGCGAGCAGCCTGCAGGGCGCTGTAGAAGGCGCCGCCGCCCGGGCGGCGGGACCCGTCGGCCGTCACGTCGGCCGTCACGTGTCCCACCGTGGTGTAGTCGCAGGACACCCGGCCATGCGTATACCAAATCGAATGACGCTCTCGCCTGTTGTGCTTGCTGAGCCGATGAGATCGACGACCGTGCAACGGCGCTCCACGCGCCGCGTCTGCGAAACCGGCGCCCGCGCTCGCCGCCGCGCGCTCGTGCTGTGCCTCGCGCTGTCCGCGCTGGCGCTGCACGGCCTCGGCGCCAGCGCGCTCGCGGCGAGCGGCGGCCGCGCTGCGCATCGCCTGCAAGCCGCCAGCGCCACGCGCCGCGGCCGGGCGGGCTCGACCTATCCCTCTGCGGTGTCGCGCCCGTTCAGCCATCCCGGCCGCTCGCCGTTCGCCGCCGGCTCGGCCGCCAAGCAAAAGGCCAAGAAGAAGCCGCGCAAGCCCGTGCTTCATGGCAACCCCGCGCGCGCACTGCGCGCGTTTGAAGCGATGCAGCGCTACTACTACATCCAGGGCTCCGGGCTGTACGAGGGCGAACCGTTCTCCTATCTCTGGCCGTTCTCGCAAGGGCTCGCCGCGACCGTCAGCATGGCCAACGTTCCCGGGTTGCCCGTGTCCTTCGCGCCGGAAGTCCGTGCGCGCCTCATCGGCCTGCGCAACTACCTCGACGCCAACAACGCCGGCGCGCCCGAAGGCACCTACACGAGCACGCTCGCCGCCTTCGACGGCACCGTCGCGCCGCCCGCCGGGCCCGGCGGGGCGAAGTACTACGACGACAACGACTGGGTAGGCATCGAGCTCGCGCGGATCTACAAAACGACCCGCAATCCGGGCGCGCTCGGCTACGCCGAGGGCATCATGGCCTTCGAGATGGCCGGCTTCTCGACCGACCAGAGCCTCGCCTGCCCGGGCGGCATCCCTTTCTCGAACGGCGCTGAAAACACCGACCGCAACACGATCACGACCGGTCCCGCGGTCGAGCTCGCGATGCAGCTGTACCGCATCACCGGCAACGTGCAGTATCTGCAGTTCGCCGAAAACGCCTACAACTGGGTGCGCAACTGCCTGCTGCAGGGCAACGGCCTGTACGCCGACCACATCCGCCCGCACGGCGTCGTTGACGCGACCTTCTGGAGCTACAACCAGGGCGTGATGATCGGCGCCGGCACGCTGCTCTACCAGGGCACCGGCAACTCCGGCTACCTCTACCAGGCGCGGCAGACCGCGCAGGCCGCGCGCGCCTATTTCACGCCGCAGCGACTCGGCGAAGAGAACCCGTTCTTCCCGTCCATCTACTTCCGCAACATCCTCTACCTGGACTCCGTCACGCACGACCCTCCCGGGCCAAAGCTCGCGCAGGCCTACGTCGACTACGCGTGGCAGCACCTGCGCTTGAGCGACGACCTGTTCGTCGCCGGCTCGCCCGCCTCCGCGCAGCTTCTCTACCAGGCGGCGATCGTGCAGATATACGCGCTGCTGGCCTCATCGCCGAGCACGTACTTCTGAGCGGGCCCCAAGCGATAGTCTCAGCGGGTGTCCGACGCCGCCAACATGATGACCGCCGACGGTCTGCAGGAGCTGCACGGCGAGCTCGCCGTGCTCGAGGGCGACGGCCGGCGCGAGATCGCCGAGCGCATCAAGACGGCGCGCGAATGGGGCGACCTGAAGGAGAACAGCGAGTACCACGACGCCAAGAACGAGCAGGCGCACCTGGAGACGAAGATCGCGCGCCTGCGCGAGCGCATCGCCGCCGCTGTGATCGTCGAGGAGCGCGCGTCGAGCGCCGGCGGGCTCGTCGGCTTCGGCTCCTCCGTGCACGTGCGCGACCAGAACGGCGTCGAGCAGACGTGGCGCATCGTCAGCTCGCACGACGCCGCGCCCGCCGAGGGCAAGCTGTCGGCCGAATCGCCCGTCGCCGTCGCGCTGCTCGGTCGCGCCTCCGGTGACAAGGCGTCAGTCGCGCTGCCCAAAGGCACGCGCGAGCTGACGATCCTCAGCGTCGACTGATCGATTCGAGCGCCGCCGCCGCGCGGACCCGACGCACGAAGCTCCTCGGCGACCGCGCGAATAGACGCCTGCCCTCGCGCAGAGCGCGACGCCGCAGGCGCTTGCGCCGGCGCGCGATCAGCTTCAGCAGCGCCTTGCGCGTTCCCGGACCCGGCGCGCCGGAGGCGCGCGTGGCCTTCGCCTCCTTGCGCACGCGCTCGGCGAGCACCGCCAGGTCGTGCTCCTCGCCGAGCAGTTCCGCGAGATCGTCGGCCCTGCGCGCGACCTTGCCGATGAACGCCGCCTCTCGGCTGCGCCGCCGGCGTGTGCGCTTGCCCTTGTCCGTGCGCTTGCCCGGCTTGCCCGGCTTGCCGCGAGTCACCTTGCGCGGCCGCTTGGCGTCGTCGGCGCCGCGCTGCAGCATTTCCGCGGCGTAGCGCAGGTCCTTGACGCGTTTGCGCCATTCGTGCAGCTTGCGCCCCGATCCTCGCTTGGCCCGTTCCGCCCGCCCCATGCGCCGGCGCCCCGTGCCGTACAGGCGCTGCAGCGCAGCTTCCACAGCTTCGATTCCGCCGGGCTCGGCGAGCTGCCAGCCGCTGACGCGCACACGCAATGCGCGCAGGTCGTCGAGCACGCCCGCCCGCGTCGCGCTGTCGGCGAGCGCCAGCTCAGCCGCGCCGTCGCACTCGGTCTGCAGGCGCGCCCGCAAGCGCTGGACGCCGCGGCGGCCGCCCAGCTTCTTCGCGTGGCGCTTGATCAGGTCGTCCAGCGTGCTCAGCAGCACCTCCGCGTCACGCGCCTGCGCCAAGCGCTTGGCGGTCGAGCGCACGAGCTCGCTCTCGCGCGCGTACGCGCGCTCGCCCAACTCGTCGCGCACCAGGCGCAGCAGTGCGCGCAAGCGCTTGAGCGCCTTGCGCGCCTCGTGCACGCGCTTCTGGGGCGACATCTTCGCGTCGCGCCCCTCCAGCGCCTCGATCGCCACGTCCAGCTGCGCCAGCGCCATCCGCCGCAGGCCCTCGCCCATGCGCTCGCCCGCCAGCAGCGCAAAGCGACGGTCGCGTGCCCGGCGCACCGACGCCGCGCGACGCTCACGCTCTGCGCGCGCCAGCGCCACCGTTGCCGCCACCGCAGCCGTTGCCGCCAGGGTTGCCCGCAGCGGCGCGACAATGGAGTCGTGTCCAAACCTCCGCCCGCCCCATGGTGGACGGTGCGTCGTGCGGCGAATCGTAAGCCGGCGACGTATCGCTGTCCGTTGTGTGGTCATCATCTGCCTGCGCTCAGCGAGCATATGCTCATCGCCCCCGAAGGCGATACCCGCCGCCGCCGCCACGCCCACACCGAGTGCGTGCTCTCCGCCCGTCGCGCCGGCACCCTCGTCCTGCGCGACGAGTGGCTGCGAACCCAGCCGCGACCGCCGTCGTTGTGGCGGCGCCTGCTGCGTCGCGCGTAGCTCGTCCTGCGCGCTCACCCGCGCGCGACGCCCGGGCTGGGCGGCGGATCTCAGGCGAGGATCAAGGCGGGGAGCCGCGTCTGGTCAGCTGCCGTAGACCCTCACGTGCTCAGGCGCCACGCGGATGATCAAGCGCTGTTCGCCAGGTTGGCGAAGGGGGTACGTATCGGCGTCCATGTACTTCTTCGCCAGCGCGTCGATGTGCTCGTCGGCTCCGTCGTGCGTGCGCTCGGCCTCCGTTCCGCGGATCTCCACGTACTCGTACGGGTTCTCCATGTTCTGCACCGTCAGCGTCACCCGCGGGTCGCGTTGCAGGTTGCGCGGCCACGCGCGCCCCTCCGCCGTGTTCAGCGTCGGCAGGCCGTCCTGCACGTCGACCCACACCGGCACGCCGTGCACCGAGCCGTCCGTGCGCAGCGTCGCCACGTGACAGAAGTTCTTCGCCCGCAGCAGCTCCTCGGCACGCCCCTCGATCTTTGCGCTCATCGGATCAACCCTTTCCTCGCGAGTGTCAGCAGTCGTTCGCACTCACCTTAGGACGTCGCCCATCGCGCCGGACGACAATCCCCTCTTAGGGCGGTGACTACTGCCGGCTCAAGCCGGAGGTGGATTCAGCCGGTGGGATCTTGCCGAGCGGGACGAGCTTGCCGTTGTTCAGCTGGAAGGTCACGCGCGCTTCGCCGCCGCTCGGGCTGCTCAGCGGATCGCTCTTGCGATACAGCGGATAGCCGAGCGTCACTTCCGTGTCGGACTGGCCGACCACCTTCACGGTCGCGCTCGGCTGCTTTGCGTCCGTGCCGATGTAGCGACCGTTGACGAAGAAGAAGGCCTGCTGGCCGTAGCCGTCGCCAGAGCCCGTGCGCGTCCCCACGAGCACGCGTAGTGCCTGATTTGCGTGGTAGTCCGACGTGGCGTTCGGCGTGAAGCCGCGCTCGCGCACGATCGCCGCGGCCGCGCTCACCCCTTCCGCCTTCGCTTCGTGCTGCGTGAACGCCGGCTCGGGCGCCGCTCGCGTCGTCGCCGACGGCGTCGTGCCAGCGGTGCTCGTCGACGTCGTCTGCGCGGGCGTCGTCGCCGTGCTCGTCGTCTTCGCCGTCGTCGCCGCCGCCGTCTGCGTGGCCGGCGGGGCGCTCGACGCCGTCACCGTCTTCGTCGACGAGCCGCACGCCGCCAGCAGCGCCGCCGCGCACGCGCAAAGCGCAGCAGTCGAGATCGCGCGAGTAGCCGTCCGTTTCATCGTGCCCATGGTATTCGCCGCCCGAACTCGCCCTCCTCGCATGCGTCAGCGCATGGCCATGACGCGA
This sequence comes from Solirubrobacteraceae bacterium, assembly GCA_035995645.1. Taxonomy (GTDB): domain Bacteria; phylum Actinomycetota; class Thermoleophilia; order Solirubrobacterales; family Solirubrobacteraceae; genus Palsa-744. Next base: position 41,734 of record DASYKG010000064.1, on the reverse strand, counting down.
CTTGCGCCGCGTGGCCGCCGACGCGCGCCCACTCGGCCGGAAGGCCGCCTGAACTAATAATTATTAGCGACTGCTAATATACTGGCGAACCTTCGAAAGGAGCAAAAGATGAGCGGCACATCACGCAGCAACGGCTGGACCCTCGGGATCGTCTCCGTGGCGCTGTTCATGGTCGTGCTCGACAACCTCGTCGTCAGCGTCGCGCTGCCGACCATCCATCGCGACCTCGGCGCCTCCATTCAGGCGCTCGAGTGGACGGTCAACGCGTACGTGCTCGCGTACGCCGTGCTGCTGCTCACCGGCGCCGCGCTCGGCGATCGCTTCGGGCGCAAGCGCATGTTCCTGCTCGGGCTCGCGATCTTCACCGCCGCCTCCGCCGCCGCCGCGCTCGCGCGCAGCAGCGACCTGCTGATCGCCGCGCGCGCCGTGCAGGGGCTGGGCGCCGCGATCGTCACACCGCTGACGCTCACGCTGCTCGCCGAGGCCTTCCCGAAGGAGCGCCGCGGCATCGCCATCGGCGTGTGGTCGGGCATCTCCGGCGTCGCCGTCGCGCTCGGCCCGCTCGTCGGCGGCGCCGTCGTGCAGGGCATCTCCTGGCACTGGATCTTCTGGATCAACGTGCCCATCGGCCTCGTACTGGCCCCGCTCGCCGCGCGCTCGCTGCGCGAGAGCCGCGGCCCGTACGGCACGCTCGACCTGCGCGGGCTCGCGCTCGCGTCCACCGGGCTGTTCGGCGTCGTCTTCGGCCTCGTGCGCGCGCAGTCGCTCGGCTGGACCAGCGGCGCCGTGCTCGCCTCGCTGATCGCCGGTGCCGTCCTGCTCGTCGCGTTCGTCGCCTTCGAGCTGCGCACGCGCGAGCCGATGCTGCCGATGTCCTTCTTCGCCCAGCGCTCCTTCGCCGTCACCAACGTCGCCTCGCTGACGATGTACTTCGGCATGTTCGGCTCCATCTTCTTCCTCTCGCAGTACATGCAGAACGTGCTCGGCAACACGCCGTTTCAAGCCGGCTTGAAGCTGCTCGTGTGGACCGGCGGCACGATGGTCGTCGCGCCGCTCGCCGGCGTCTTCTCCGAGCGCTTCGGCAGCCGCATGTTCATGTTCGCCGGGCTCAGCCTGCAGGCCGGCGCGCTCGCGTGGCTGAACCTGATGACGTCCACGCATCTCGCCTACTCGCGCATGCTCGTGCCCTTCGTCATGGCCGGCGCCGGCATGGCGCTCGTGTTCGCTCCCTCCGCCAACGCCATCCTGTCCTCCGTGCGCACCGACCAGGCCGGGCAGGCGTCAGGCGCCAACAACGCCATCCGCGAGGTCGGCGGCGTGCTCGGCGTCGCCGTGCTCGCATCCGTCTTCACCGGCGCCGGCGGCTACAGCTCGCCGCAGGCCTTCGTCGACGGCCTCATCCCCGCCATCTGGGTTGGCGTCGCCGTGCTCGCCGCCGGCGCGCTCGTCGTATTGCTGCTGCCGTTCTCCACCCCCGTCGTCGAAGACGGGCGTGCCGAGCTCGCCGCTGGCGCTGAGGAGACTGACGCGGCTGGCGCGGGCGGCTCTGGCGCGGGCGGTGCGCCGGGCGTGGCCGGAGGTGTCGTCGGGGGTGTCGGCGGGAGCCGTCGGCAAGCGGGCGCGTCGCCGACGGGCGGCCGTGGCGCTGGCGGTCGCGAGCCGGTCGTGGTAGGAAGGAATGCGTGAATGTCACCAGCAAGCCCGCGCGCAGGCGCGTGCCGGCGGCCGAGCGCCGTGAGGAGCTGATCGCCGCCGCCGTGCACGAGTTCGCGCACGGCGGCCTGCACGGCACGCCCGTCGAGCGCATCGCGCGGCGCGTCGGCGTCGCGCAGCCGTACGTATTCAGCCTGTTCCCAAGCAAGCGCGACCTGTTCCTCGCGGCGCTGCAGCGTGGCTTTCAGCGCGTCGCCGAGACGTTTCGCCGCGCCGCCGGCGAGTACGCCGAGGGTCGAGCGGGCGCCGACTGCGAGGACGCGCTGGAGGCGATGGGGCGCGCGTACAAGCAGATGCTGCTCAGCGACCGTGACTATCTGATGCTCCAGCACCAGTCCTACGCCGCCTGCGACGACGACGTCGTGCGCGCGTGCGTGCGCCGCAGCTACGCCGAGCTGGTCGACCTCGTCCGCGAGCTCTCCGGCGCCGACGCCGAGCGCATCGACGACTTCTTTCGCCACGGCATGGCGCTCAACGTCGCCGCCGCGCTCGGCGTCGAGGACCTGTCCGTCGGCTGCACGTGGGTCGCCGACGAGCTGCGCGCCAGCGAGTAGCATCGGTCCAGCATGTCGACGCCCGCACAGACGCCTCAAACGCCCGGCAAAGGTCAGCCGAACAAAGGTCAGCCGAAGGTCGGCAAGCGCAGCACGCGCGAGACGGCGCGCACCGGTGGGCTGATCGTGCTCGCCGTGCTGATCACGCTGTTCGCCGTGTTCAACCTCAAAGAGGTGAAGGTCAGCTACGTCTTCGGCACCGGCAAGGCGCCGCTGATCATCGTGATCGTCATCTCGCTGCTCGTTGGCATCGTGCTCGCCTACTTCGCCGACCGCCGGCCGAAGAAAACGCGCTAGTCGCGCTCGGCCGCCTGGTCCTGCTCGATCACCAGCGCCGCCGCCTGCTCGGCGCCGATGAACGGCGTCAGCACGATGTAGGAGAGGTAGTCCGAGAGGACCGACAGCAGCTGGATCTGACCGCTGGCGACCTGGCAGCGGACGGTGTGCGAGAGCGCGCCCGCGACACCCTCGACGACGAGCTTGCTGCGCGCCTGCTCCGGCGCGCCCTCCGTCAGGCGCGAGGCGATCGCGTGTGCCAGGCGCACGTTGCGCTCGCTCGCCTCCGCGCCGGCGCCGAACACTCCACCGGCGATCGTCTGCGCGTAGATCGGCCGCTCGGCGAGGTAGCGCATCAGCTCGCCGATCGTCCGGCGCACGGCTTGCGGCCAGTCGCCCGAGCACAGGTCCGGGTTCGCCGCGAGCGTCATCAGCCGATCGCCAAGCATGTCCAGCGCCGCCAGGAAGCAGTCGTGCTTGCCGTCGAACAGCTCGAAGAACTCGTCGATCGGCACGCCCGCGGCATCGGCGATCTGCGGCGCGCTGAGCTCGTGATAGTCCTCCAGCACGGCCAGACGCAGGGCGTGCTCGAGCAGGCGATCGCGCTCGCTCGCAACAGGCGCGTGCGCGTCGCCCCAGTCACGGGGCCCGTCCGCTGGCTTGCGTCCCTGCACGAGCGCCGTGCGAGCGCGCTCGGATAGGCGCTCGGCCAGCTGCTTGGCGGCAGGCGTCTGAAACAGCAGCGTCCAGCGGAACATCTCCTCGGCGACCCGCGGGGCCGATTCGGCGGTGCCCTCGCGCAGGCAGCCCGAAAGCGCGGCGTGCAGGCCGCCGGCGATGCCACGGATCACCGGCGCCGGCAGGGCGCTGGCCGCGGAGGTGTGCTCGAAGCAGTCCGCGAGCATCTGCTCGAACGTCGCCGACGCCTGGCGCAGGCGCAGCAGCGCAGGCGCGCCGATCTTCGGCGCCTCCACGATCACCAGGTTGGCGCTGTTCCAGTTCGTGCTGACCGCCTGCCCGAGCTCGCCGAACGCCGCCTGCATGCGCTGCTCGGTGTCGCCCTGCGCGCTGCGGTAGGCCGTGCTGACGCGTCGCGCGCCGCGTGTGGCAATGCGGTCATACGTCGCCAGGAAACACTCCTGCTTGTTGGCGAACTGCTCGTAGAAGGAGCGTCGCGAGACCCCCGCCAGGCCGACGACCTGCTTGACGCTCGTGCGCTCGTACCCGTTCAGCGCCACGGCCTCGACCATCGCGCCGTGCATGCGCCTGCGCTGGTTGCGGATGACCTCGTCGGGACCGAGCCGGTGCGGTCCATGCGGTAGGCGCTGATACAGGGGAGCCGGCGCCTTCGCCGCGCCGCTCCTGTCGGTCTCACTCCCTGACATTCGATCCCCCAGAATTGATCTGTGAATCGGATCATGGCACAGAATCTGGCAGTCAGGATCGTTTCGTGTCAGCGGCGCTTTGTCTGCATGGAATCTAACACTTCAGCGAAGGATGCCCTTCATCGCGAGTATCGCCAGCCCCATCGTCACGCCGACGGCGCCCTTCAGCAGCAGTTCGCCGGCCGACGACTTCGCGCGCATGCCCGCGAGCAGCTCAAACACGACGACCGTCACCACGGCCGTGCGCAGCGCTGCTGTCAGGCCGGCTTCCTGGCTGGCTCCAACGGCCCATGCGATCACGAGCGCCGCCAGCGGCAGCGCGGCCCCGCGCACGATCGCCCAGTCGTGCGCCAGCGCTCGCGCGAGTGCCCCCGCGGTCAGCCGCTCGCCCGTCGCCAGGCGGCGCCCGAGCAGGTCGGCGTAAGCGTGCGCCAGCCAGTACAGCAGCGTGGCGATCAGCGCTGAGGCGATCGTGTCCACGTAGGACTCGTGACGGCCGCTCTCCGCGGCCATCAGCGCGCCGACCGTGATCACGCCGTAGATCACACCCGCGGCGTTGCCCGCCGGCACGAGTCGTTTGCTGGTCAGCCAGCTGCTTTTACGTACCATTTAGCGCGTAGGGACTCGGCCTTTAGGGAAAGGGAGAAGCATGCTCGACATGCGGCGCGGCCTCAAGCAGAAGGTAATCGCCGGAGCGGCAGCAGCGGCGTTGTTCGCGGGCGGGTCCGTCGCCGCCGTGTCCGCTACCGGCCAGAGCAGCCCGCGCAAGCATTCGCGCGCTGGAGGCCTCGGGCAGCGCCTGGGCGTCGGCCAGCACCGCGGACACGTACGCGACCTCGCCACGGCCGCCACCTATCTGGGCATCTCGCCGGCACAGCTGTCAAGCGAGCTCGGCTCCACGAAGACGCTTGCGCAGATCGCCGACGCGACCCCCGGCAAGTCCGCCGCCGGGCTGGCCGAAGCGCTGGTCGCCGCCCGCAGGGCTCGACTCGCATCCGCGACGGCCAAGCTGCCACAGCGGGTGGCCGCCGAGATCGGCCGCGCCGGCGGACCGGCCGGCGCCGCCACCGGGCGCGCCGCGCGCCATCGCCATCGCGCCGGGCGAGTGAGACAGGAGCGCCTGGCCAAGCGCCTGGCCAAGCTGCGCAAGCGCGTGAGCGCTCTGGAGCAGCGCCAGCGCATGGGCGCCGGCTCGCCCTAGCCGCGGGCGCCGGCTCGCCTAAGCCAAAGGCCCGGTCCCCCCGGCCCGCCGGGTCCGGCCCCGTCGGGCGTCTTTTGTGGCAGTCTGCGCGCCGATGCGCGACGCCGTCATCTGTGAACCGCTGCGAACGCCCGTGGGCGGGTTCGGTGGCGTCCTGCGCGATGTGCCGCCGGCAAAGCTCGCGGCTACGGTGATCGCCGAGCTCGTGCAGCGCACGTCGCTGCCGGCGAGCGTGATCGACGACGTGATCCTCGGGCAGTGCTACGCCAACGGCGAGGCGCCGGCGATCGGCCGCGTGGCCGCGCTCGACGCGGGCCTGGGCATAGACGTGCCCGGGCTGCAGCTGGACAGGCGCTGCGGCTCGGGGCTGCAGGCGGTGGCGCTCGGCTGCATGCAGGTGCAGACGGGCGTCGCCGACGTGATCCTCGCGGGCGGCGCCGACAGCATGAGCCAGGCGGAGTACTACGCGATGGGCATGCGCTGGGGCGTCAAGAGCGCGAGCGTGGCGCTGCAGGACCGCCTCGCGCGCGCTCGCGTGACCGCCGGCGGCGCCTACCACGAGGTGCAGGGCGGGATGATCGAGACCGCCGAGAACGTGCGCCGCGAGTACGCGATCTCGCGCGAGGACCAGGACGAGCTGGCGCTTCGCTCGCACCGGCGTGCGGTGGCCGCGCAAGAGGACGGCACGTTCGCGCAAGAGATCGTGCCGGTGAGCGTTGCCGACCGCAAGGGCGAGCGCGTGGTCGAGCGCGACGAGCACCCGCGTGCGGACACGACGCTGGAGCGCCTGGCGGCGCTGCGCCCGATGATGGGACGCGACGACCCGCAGGCGACGGTGACGGCGGGCAACGCCAGCGGCCAGAACGACGGCGCGGCGGTGTGCATCGTCACGCATCCCGAGAAGGCCGCCGAGCTCGGGCTGCAGCCGTTTGCGCGGCTGGTGTCTTGGGCGGTCGCCGGGGTTGCGCCGGAGACGATGGGCATCGGCCCGATCCCGGCGACGGCGCGCGCGCTGGCGCGGGCCGGGCTGACGCTCGCGGACATGGACCTGATCGAGCTCAACGAGGCGTTCGCCTCGCAGGCGCTCGCCGTGCTGGGAGAGTGGAAGCTGCCCGATGGGCTGGAGCGCGTGAACGTCCACGGATCGGGCATCTCGCTCGGTCACCCCGTCGGCGCGACCGGCGCGCGCATCCTCGCGACGCTGCTGCGCGAGCTGCGCCGCCGCGAGGGGCGCTACGGCCTGGAGACGATGTGCATCGGCGGCGGCCAGGGGATGGCGGCGGTGTTCGAGAACGTCGCCGTCGCGTAGGCGTAGGATGACTCCATGACGGGGGCGTTGTACGGCCTGGCGCAGTTCTGCATCAGGCGCCGCTTCGTCGTCCTCGCCGTGTGGCTTGTGGCGACGATCGCACTCGTGGCCGTGTCGCACCGGCTGGGCGACAACACGAACGACAACCTGTCGTTGCCGGGCACGGACAGCCAGGCGGCGACGAACGCGCTGACGAAGTCGTTCCCCGACCAGGCAAACGGGTCGAGTCCGATCGTCGTGCACGCGTCAGGCGGCCAGGGAAAGCTGACGGACGCGAAGAACGCAGAAGCCGTGAACGAGTCGGCGGCGGCGCTGGCGAAGGAGCCGAACGTCGCGTCGGTGACCAACCCGCTGACGCCGCAGGGCGCGACGGCGCTGAGCAAGGACAAGACGACGGGCTACCTGTCGGTGACGCTGTCGGTCAGCCCCGGCTCGCTGTCGGTGGCGGACGCGGAAAAGATCATCGACGGAGCGAGTGCGGCGAAGGCGGCGGGGCTGGACGTGCAGACGGGCGGACAGCTCGGCCAGAAGGTCTCCAAGCCGGCGACCGAGTCCAGCGAGCTGATCGGCATCGTCGCGGCGATGATCATCCTCACGCTGACGTTCGGCACGGTCGTGTCGATGCTGCTGCCGATCCTCAACGCGATCGTCGCGCTGCTGGCGACGCTGGCGATCATCCGCATGCTCGGGCACGTGGCGACCGTGCCGACGGTTGCGCCGACGCTCGCGACGATGATCGGCCTCGGCGTGGGCATCGACTACGCGCTGTTCATCGTCACACGACATTTCCGCGGGATGAACGAAGGCCTGTCGATTGACGAGTCGATCGCGCGCGCGGCGGCGACGTCCGGCGGGGCCGTCTTCTTCGCCGGCGGGACCGTGACGATCGCCCTCGTGTCGCTCGCCGTGGCGGGGATTCCGCTCATTACGACGATGGGTTTTATGGCGGCTGTCGCCGTCGTGATCGCGGTGCTCGCGGCCCTCACGCTGCTGCCCGCAGTGCTGGCGATAACCGGCCCGCGCATCAACTCCCTGCGCGTGCGCGCGCAGCGGCCCGAGTCACAGGCCCGCGAGGGGCTGTGGGCGAAATGGGCCAACGAGATCGCGCGCTACCCGCTGCTCGCCGGTCTGGCGGCGCTGGCGATCCTGATCCCGCTGACGGTTCCGCTGCTGTCGCTGAACCTCGGCCAGCAGGACACGGCGGCGCTGTCGCAGTCGACGACCGCGCGCAAGGCCTATGACCTGCTTGCGGCGAGCTTCGGGCCGGGCATCAACGGGCCGCTGGTCGTCGCCGTGACGCTCGGCTCGCCCGCGAAGGCGCCCCCTGAAGGCGCGGCGCCGCCGAAGGGCGCCTCCGGTTCGCCGGCGAAGTCCGCGCCGAGCGACGCGCGCACGGCCGACGTGCGCCTGCAGACGCTGCAGAAGGACATCGCGCAGACGCCCGGCGTGGCGGCGGTCACGCCGGCGCAGCTCGACAGGGCTGGCACGACGGCGTTCTTCAACGCGATCTCCACGAAGGGCCCGGCGGAAGATGCCACGACGGAGCTCGTGGAAAAGCTGCGCTCGAGCGTGATCCCGAGCGCCGCGAAGGGCACGGACATGAAGGCGGACATCGGCGGCAGCACCGCCGGCTACATCGACCTCGCGTCGCGCATCTCGCAGAAGCTGCCGCTGCAGATCCTCGTGGTGATCGCGCTGAGCTTCGTGCTGTTGATCCTCGCCTTCCGCACGGCCGTCATCCCCGTGCAGGCGGCGGTGATGAACCTGCTCTCGATCGGCGCCTCCTACGGCGTGCTCACGGCGATCTTCCAGTACGGCTGGCTCGCGGACGCGATCGGCCTGAAGGGCGCCGTGCCGATCGTCTCCTACGTGCCGCTGTTCATGTTCGCCGTGCTGTTCGGCCTGTCGATGGACTACGAGGTGTTTCTCGTGAGCCAGATCGAGGAGCACGTGCACGCCGGCGAGGACAACCGCAGCTCGGTCGTCTCCGGCCTGGTCACCAGCGCGCGCGTGATCACCGCGGCCGCGCTGATCATGGTGTTCGTGTTCGGCAGCTTCGTGCTCAACGGCGACCCGACGATCAAGCAGTTCGGCATCGGCCTCGCCGTCGCCGTGGTGCTCGACGCGACCGTCGTGCGCTGTCTGCTAGTGCCCGCGCTGATGCTGCTCATGGGCAAGGTCAACTGGTGGATGCCCAAGTGGCTGGATCGCATCGTCCCGCACATGAGCATCGAGGGCGCCGAGTTCTTCCAGGCGCGCGATCGCGCAGCGCGCGCCGCCGGCGAGCCGCTCGCGGCGGGCGCGGGCCCCGAGTCCTGAGTCAGATCACGATCTGCGTGCACGTGAAGTTCGCGGCGAGACGGTCGTCGCGAAACACCTGAACCTGCCAGACGTGCGTGCGCGAGCCGACGTGCAGCGGCTCGCCCAGCGCCGTCAGCTCATCGCCGTCCTTCGCGGACGCGAGCACGTTGACCTTCAGCTCGACCGTCGTGAAGCCCTTGCCCTCGGGCAGGTGGCGCATCGTGCCCCACGCGGCGACGGTGTCGGCGAACGCGACCCAGGCGCCGCCGTGCACGTAGCCCATCGGGTGCAGATGACGCTTGTCGACGCGCATGCGCCCGCGCACGTGCTCGTCGGTGATCTCCGTCAGCTCGATGTCCAGATTGCCGGGGAACGTGCCTGGGAGCAACTGCGTGCTGAGCTCGGGAGTGATCGCCTGGTTGGTCTCGGCCATCGGCGACGCAGTGTCGCAGAGGCCGGCGGCATTCGGCGCGCGGTCCGGCCTGCGGCTCGATCCCGCTTAGAGGTCACAGCGCAAGGGCATAGATTGAGAGGATGCTGCGATTCCTGCTCGAGCACACGCCGGTCAAGCGCCTGGCGCGCGGCGTCCCGGTGGTGGCGCTGCTGTCGGCGGCCGAGGTAGCGAAACCCCCGCCGGTGGGCACCTCGCAAGGCTGCAGCCGGCGGAGCGCCGGCGACTGCTCGCGCTCGTCGCCAAGGCGCGACACGGGTGGGGCGCGTTGAGCAAGGCCGAGCGAAAGGAGCTTGGCGCGCTCGTGGCAAAGCTCGAGCCGCGCGCGTTCGTCGGATCGGCGGCAGATCACTTCAGTCCGCTGCCGGTGCCCAAGCGGCTGCTGTACGGCCGGCGCGGCAGCAGCGCGCGCAAGGCGGCGGCCGGCAAGCGCGACTGACAGCGCGGTCAGCCGTCGACGACGAGGCTGTCGAGCGGCCCGAGCAGCGCCATCGAGCGACGTGACACCCCAGGCAGCTCGCGCAGGCGGTGCGTCAGCGCGTCGCCGCGCTGCAGGCGCCGGCGCTGCTCCTGCGCGATCGGATGCCACAGGCGATCGATCACCTCGGTGGGGTCGGCGGAGACGTCGTCGAGCGAGCTTTCCAGGTGCTCTGACCACAGTCGCAGCCGGGTCTGACGAACGATCGCGGGGTCGCACGTGACGATGTTCATCTCGGTGTCGTTGAAGAACGAGTGCTCGTTGAGGTTGGCCGAGCCGAGCGTCAGCCAGCGGTCGTCGACGATGCCGATCTTCGCGTGCACGTACAGCGGACCGCTGAGCTCGCCCGTGCGCGCCGAGAGCGTCGCGGCGAGGAAGCGCCCGGCGCCGTCGTCGGCGCGAACGAGCTCCGCCAGCTGGCCGCGCGTGCTGTCGGCGCCGTTGTTGGGCTTCGCCGGCAGCAGCACGACGACGCGGAAGCGGTCGGTCGGCGGCTGGCGAAGCTTGGCGGCGAGGATCTGCACGACCTGCGCCGACCACAGGAACTGACTCTCCAGATAGACGAGCTCGCGCGCCGAGCGCAGCGCGCGCGTGTAGGACTCGAGGATGCGAAAGTCGCCGCGCGGGAGGGCGTCGTAGATCTTCTCCGGCACGGTGCGCACGACCTGCAGGCGAACGTCTCCGGTGGCGGGGGCAGGCGGCGCCTCGGCGAGCGCCTCGCCGGTCGTCTCGCGCCAGCGCGTCGCGAAGTGCTTGGCGACGTCGGCGACGGCCGGGCCGCTGACACGGCTGGCCGCGTCGTGCCAGCCGAGCCGGCTGCGCATGGGGTGGTCGCTGCTGTCGTAGCGATCGCCGCCGAGCGAGGTGATGTCGATGCCGCCGACGAACGCCACCTCGTCGTCGACGATCACGAGCTTCTCGTGGTGGCAGTGCATCGGGCGCTCGTGCGTGTCCAGCGCGCAGCGCACGCGCGAGCCGCGCACGAGCCGCTCGCGCACATCGCGCACGGCTGCGCGGTCGGGCGTGAACAACGGCAGCGGCGAGCCGCCCCACAGGAGCACCCTGACGTCGACTCGCTCGGCGAGATCGGCGAGCAGGTCGCGCAGCCTGGCGGCATGGGCGTCGCGCGTCAGGCCGAACTCGGGCGTGATGTGCCAGCCGGCGATGTGCACGTGCGAGCGGGCGCCGGCGAGAGCTTCGGCGATGCGCGGCAAGGCCCGCTCGCCGTCGATCAGGACCTCCAGCGCGTTGCCCTCGCGTGGGGGCGGGTCGCCTGCGGCCCACAGGGATCCGCTGTCGGGCGGCGCGAGCTGGTCCAGGCGCCCGGCCCGCTTCAGCCGCAGCCTGTGATGCGCGCCGATCGCCCGCTCGACGGCCTGTCCCGTCCACGCATCGATGTGCTCTTTCGGCGCGAGCCTCACGGGCCGGACCCTATCGCCAGAAGCCGGCGCGTCGAGCAGGTCCCGGCTAGAGCTGCTCGTCGATCCCGATCGCTCGCTCGAGCATCGGGTCGGCCTGCTTGTCCTCGTTGCGGATCGCCTCAAGCATTCCCGTCGCCAGCGCGTCGAGCTTGCGCTGCACGGCCGCCTCGGCGCGCAGCTCGGCGTTCTTCAGCAGCGCGACGAGCAGCAGCGTGACGGCCGTCAGCGCCGTGCCGAGCGCCTGCTCGTAGGCGGCGCTCGCGCCGAACGCGTATCCAGCCAGCCAGGCGAGCACGAGCGCCGCGCAGAGCACGAAGAAGAGCGGCGAGCTGGAGAAGTAGGACGCGCGCTGGGCGAGCCTGTCAAAGCCGCCACGACGATTCGCCTCGCCTCGCTCGATGGGATGCTTGAGCGACATCACCTACCAGCGTAGTGGGCACCTTCGTGCGCCGATGTAGGATCCGCCTAATGTCAAGCGCTTGCGCCACCCGACACTCGACGCAGGCAGCAGCACCGGCGCGCGGCGCTCGGCGGGCTCGGTGAGCGGCCCGGTAGAGATCGTCGAGGACCTCGTCTACGACGTTGGCGCGCACAAGGGGGAGGACACGGCCTTCTATCTGGCCAAGGGCTACCGCGTGGTCGCCTTCGAGGCCAACGCCGAGCTGATTCGCGCCTGCGAGCAGCGCTTCTCCAGCGAGATCGCCGAGGGGCGGTTGACGCTCGTCGAGGGAGCGGTGACCGATTCCGAGCAGCCAACCGTGCGCTTCTATCGCCACCCGCTGAGCACGTGGGGAACGACGGTCGACGAGATGGTCACGCGCAACCTGATGGTGGCGACGAGCGAAGCGGTCGACGTGCCGGCGGTGCACTTCGCCGACAAGCTGCGCGAGACCGGCATGCCGTCGTTCATGAAGATCGACATCGAGGGCTCTGACATGCTCTGCCTGCAGGCGCTGCTGGAGTTCGAGCAGCGACCGCGATCGCTGAGCGTCGAGGCGCACAAGACGGACTGGTCGCGGATCGAGCAGGAGTTCGCGCTGCTCTCGCGGCTGGGCTACGACCGTTTCGCGGTCGTGCAGCAGGGCGACATTCCCGGCAAGGGCATCCATACGCGCAAGCTCGACGGCAGCCCGCTGACATTTCGCTTCGAGGAGGACTCCAGCGGCGCGTTCGGATCTGACGTCGGCCCGTGGCTGAGCCGCGCGGCGGCGATCTCCAGGTACAGGCGGGTCTTTCTCGCCTACCGGCTGATCGGCGCCCAATCGCTGCTGCGCCAGACGCGGATCGGGCGCAGGCTGCACGGGTGGGCGCTGCGCCGCTTGCAGCGGCCGCTTCCGGGTTGGTATGACACGCACGCGGCGCGCAGCGCGGACTGGAATGCGCCGACGTTCACAGAGGGCGCGTAGCATGCGCGCAATGGGCGAGCTTCCGTCAGTCTGCGTCATCGGCGCTGGGGTCAGCGGTCTGACCGCGTGCAAGGCGCTCGGCGACTTCGGCGTGCCGCACACGTGCTTCGAGGCGTCCGACGAGGTCGGCGGCAACTGGTACTTCCGCAATCCCAACGGCGTGTCCTCGGCGTACCGCTCGCTGCACATCGACATCTCCAAGCCGTCGATCTCCTTCCGCGACTTCCCGATGCCCGACCGCTACCCGGACTACCCGCATCACTCGCACATCTTCGAGTGGCTTCGCGACTACGCCGACGCGTTCAACGTGCGCGAGGCGATCCGCTTCAACACGCGCGTGCAGCGCGCCGAGCGCGGTCAGGAGGGGGGCTGGCGGATCACGCTGCAGGACGGCGCCGAGCAGACCTTCGACGCGCTGCTGGTGTGCAACGGCCACCACTGGGACCCGCGCTACCCGGACTTTCCCGGGAGCTTCGACGGCCCGCAGGTGCACTCGCACGACTACATCGACCCGAGCACCCCGCTGGACCTGCAGGGCAAGCGCGTGCTCGTCGTCGGCATCGGCAACAGCGCCGTCGACATCGTCTCCGAGCTGGCGCGAAAGACGATGTGCGAGACCGTCTACCTCTCGACCCGCTCGGGCGCGTACGTGATCCCCAAGTACATCTTCGGCAAGCCCGCCGACCAGGTCGTCAAGACCAACCCGCGAATCTCCGTTGCGCTGCAGCGGCGCCTGGCCAGTGGGTTGCCGCGGATCTTCTCCGGGCGCATGGAGGACTTCGGGCTGCCGACGCCCAACCACAAGTTCCTCGACGCGCACCCGACCGTCTCCAGCGAGCTGCTCGGGCGACTGGGCGCCGGCGACGCGGTGGCCAAGGGCGACGTCGCCGAGCTGATGGGCGACCGCGTGCGCTTCGCAGATGCAAGCGTCGAGCAGGTCGACGCGATCATCTACGCGACGGGTTACAACGTCAGCTTCCCGTTCTTCGACCCCGAGTTCCTCTCCGCGCCGGAAAACAGGCTGCCGCTGTACAAGCGGATGCTCAAGCCGGGGATCGACGACCTGGCGTTCATCGGCCTCGGCCAGCCGATACCGACGATCTTCCCGTTCTCCGAGCTGCAGTCAAAGCTCGCCGCGCGCTGGCTCAGCGGCGATTGGGCGCCGCCGCCGGAGGGCGAGATGGAGACGGAGATCCGCCGCGACGAGGCGTTCCACACCGGGCACTTCACCGACAAGCCGCGGCACACGATGCAGCTCGAGTGGTATGGCTTCGAGCACGAGCTCAACACGCGTTCGATTCCCGCCGGCCAGGCGCGTGCGCGCGATGGGGCGCCCACGGGGCGCGCGAGCGCGGGCCGCGCCGCCAAGCTGCAGCGGACGGGATCGCTCGCGTGAGCTCCCTACGCGCCGCCACGCTCGACCGAAGCGGATCGCTCGCGTGAGCGACGTCTCATTCGACAGCGGCGGCGTGCGATGCGCCGGCGTGCATCTTCGTGGGGAGGGGGGTGCGTTCGCCGGCGAGGACGGCGGACGGCCGTGCGTGGTCATGGCGCATGGGTTCGCCGGCACGATGGACTCTGGTCTGCTGCCCTTCGCCGAGCGCTTCGCCGAGGCGGGGCTCGACGCGCTCGTGTTCGACTACCGCCACTTCGGGGCAAGCGAGGGTGAGCCGCGTCAGCTGCTGTCGATTCGCCGCCAGCTCGACGACTACGATGCCGCGATCCGGTTCGCACGCGCGCTGGAGGGGGTCGATCCCGACCGCATCGTCGTGTGGGGCTCCTCCTACGCGGGCGGCCACGTCGTTGTGGTCGCCGTCGCCGACGGCAAGGTCGCGGCGGTGATCTCGCAGGTGCCGGCGATGGACGGCGTGGCGACGATGCTCAACGCCGCGCGCAAGTCCGGCGTGGCGGGCATGGCGAAGATGACGGCGAGGGCGCTGGGCGACGTCGTCGCGTCGCTGCGCGGGCGAGCTCCGGTGACGGCAGCGGCGGTCGGCGCTCCGGGCAGCGTCGCGTTCATGACGACGCCGGACTCCGAGCCGGGCATGCGCGCGGTCGCCGGGCCTTCGTGGCGCAACGAGGTCGCCACGCGCATCGCGCTGCAGGCCGGCTCCTACCGTCCCGGCCTGCAGGCCGACCGGCTGCCGTGCCCGATCCTCGTGCAGATCGCCGATCGGGACGCCGTGGCGCCGGTGAAGGCCGCTCAGGACGCCGCTTGGCGGGCGACCGGGCGCGCGGAGGTGCGCACGTACCCGATCGGCCACTTCGACATCTACACCGGTGCTCCGTTCGAGCGGGCCGTCGCAGATCAGCTGCACTTCCTGCGCCGGCACGTCGGCGCCAAGGCGCAGACGCGGCGCCCCGTGGAGGCGAGCCGCCTCAGCTGACCGTTATCGCGCCGGCGTTTCGTGCGCGCGCAAAACGGGTAACCGGCGCGCAGATGACGGGGTCTGCACGTGGCGCGCAGCGGGGGTCGTCGGTGGCGGGCGAGCCATCGTCGGGATTCACGCGCCGCGACCTGCTTCGCGCGGCCGCTGCGGCGGGAGCGCTGGCGACGTTCGAGTCGCTCGCGGCGCCGGCGAAGGTGCTCGAGCAGGTGCTGGCCGCGCCGGCCGCGTGCGGGGCACTCTCGGACGTCGAGCACGTGGTGATCTTCATCAACGAGAACCGCTCGTTCGACAGCTACTTCGGCACCTACCGGGGCGTTCGCGGCTTCGGCGATCGCGCGGCTGCGACGCTCACGGACGGAAGCGGCAAATCGATCTTCAACCAGCCGTTCCCGGGCGCCGCAGGTGGGCCATACGGCGGCCATCTGCTGCCATTTCGCTTCGACACGAAAAGCGGCGGCGAGTGCGTCAACGACATCTCGCACGAGTGGGCGGCGCTGCACGAATGCTGGAACGGCGGCGCGATGGACGGGTTCGTGTCCACGCATCTGCAGAGCAACGGCCTGCGCGACGGGCCGAACACTATGGGCTACTACACGCGCGAGGACCTGCCCTTCTTCCACGCGCTCGCCGACGCCTTCACGATCTGCGACCACTACCACTGCTCGGTGATCGGGCCGACCGATCCGAACCGCATGTACACGATGAGCGCGACGATCGATCCCGACGGCAAGCACGGCGGTCCGTCGCTGCAGACGCTCGTGACCAACCGCGAGCAGCAGTTCGGCAAGTTCACGTGGCGAACGTATCCCGAGCAGCTGCAGGCGGCGGGGGTCAGCTGGAAGATCTACTCCACGCCGGACGGCGACTACGGCGACAACGTGCTGCCGTACTTCAAGGCCTATCAGGAAGATCCATCGCTGGCCGCCAACGCGTTCTCGCCGCAGTTCCCCAGCGACTTCCTGGCCGACTGCGCCGCGGGAACGCTGCCGAAGGTGTCGTGGGTGCTGGCGTCGCTGGTTCAGAGCGAGCACCCGCCGGCACCCGTCTCATATGGGGAGGTGGCGCTGTCGCAGGTCCTGCAGGCGCTCGTCTCCAATCCGGCGGTGTGGGAAAAGACCGCGCTGTTTGCCACCTACGACGAGAACGGCGGGTTCTTCGACCACGTGCCACCGCCCGTGCCGCCGGCGGGGACTGCGGGCGAGTACCTGACCGTCGAACCGCTGCCGAGCATCGCCGGTGGCGTGCGCGGGCCGATCGGCCTCGGCTTCCGCGTGCCCATGCTCGTCGTCTCGCCGTTCTCGCGTGGCGGCTTCGTGTGCTCGAAGACCTTCGACCACACCTCTCTGCTGCGCTTCCTGGAGAGGCGCTTCGGCCCAGAAGTGCCAAACCTCAGCCGCTGGCGGCGCGGGCACACGGGAGACATGACGCAGGCCTTCAACTTCGCCTCCGCCCCAGACGCTTCCGTGCCCACGCTGCCGGCACCGACGCTGGCCGACCCGCGCGTGCTGGCCAGCGACTGTCCCACGCAGGCGCCGGACACGGGCAGCGCCGAATTCCCCACCGTTCAGGGCTACCCGTTGCCTGCGCCGCCGCAGACGCTGCCGGCTCAAGAACGCGGCACAGGGCGGCGTCCGAGCGGGTGCTAGGCGCTCGCGGCTGACGCATGCCGCCAGGTCGACGGCGCCGGTTCGAGGCCCTTGCCGCCGTCCACGCGTTGATCGGAGGGCTGGTTGTCGTGCCGGGGTGACTCAGTTTGACCGGCGTCCGGGGGGCAATTTGCCCCCAATGACGCCCCAAGAAATTGCCGAAAAACGCCCCATAACCTCGAGGGCACTTCTAGCGATTCCGAGCGGCAAATCAGATCGCGATCGCCGGCGATGAACTAGCATTCTTCGTTCGCGCCGACGTAGCTCAGCTGGTAGAGCACCTCCATGGTAAGGAGGGGGTCCGGGGTTCGAGTCCCCGCGTCGGCTTAGCTCAAAAACCGCATGGGCAAGCGGTTTTTTGCAAGCGTGAAGACTTGGGGGTGGTCGATCCCTAGCTCGCCCAGGACGGGGCAATGAGCGCGGCGCCGGGTATGTAGGTCGCCACCCGGCGCGGGTCGCGAGTCAGCAGCCGACGTTTCGTTACGGCGGCATGCGCGCCGATCAGGAAATCGGGGAGTACGGCCTCGCGCGTTCCTCCTGCCCGGCGGTAGTCGGCGTGGGCGTGGCCGGCGAGGAACGCCGCCGCAGGCGGGATCTCCTCGATAATCGCCATCGAAGGCAGCGCCGAGCGCAGCGTCTCAAAGCGTGGGAACCGGGGAGCGATCTCGGCGAGGACGACGGCGTTGAGGACGATCGCGCCTCGCTGAGCGGCTTCGGTCAGATGCTGCTGTGACCAGGACAGCCAACGTGGGTCTTCGGTGAAGAGGTCGAGCAGGACGCTGCTGTCGGCGGCGGCGGCGGCGGCGTTGCGCAGCGCCTGTTCGATCAGTCTTCGGGCGTGACGGTGGTGACGGGCAGGCCCATGCCGGTGACCTTGCTCGGCAGGTCGAGTTTGAGCCAGTGCGAGACTTTGGTGGGCAGCGTGGAGATGATCACCTCGTCGAATCCGCGCAGGTTGATCGCGTCTTCGATCGCTGCGATCGGGTCGGTCGAGCCGACGATGCCCTCGACGGGCGCGCCGGCGGCGTCGCTGAGCGCGGGGACGGCTCGCTCGATCACCGACTGGGCCTTACCGCCGCCCTGGTCCTCGGGGTCGACGACCTTGTGCAGGCCCGGCGCGGCGTTGGGGACGAGCAGCGTGAACTTCGAGTTCCCGCGCCGGGCGCGGTCGCGCACGGCGTCGAGCAGCGGTTGTGTGGCGGCCGTCCTGTAGGCCACGACGAGCACCCTCGCGGCACCCTCAGATGACTCCATGAAACGACTCCCTTCTGGCTGGTTGGCCCGATCATGCCATTCGAGCGGCGGCGACGCGAGAAGTCCCCGGCCCGCGTGCGCGATCGGTCTCGGCGTCGATTACCCGCATCGGCGCCTTTTCTCGCGCGCGAGCGTACGGCTAGTCTGCTCGCGTGCGAGTGCGCGTGACAGAGGACTCCGTCGAAGTGCTGCTGTCGCCGTGGCAGAAGGCGCTTGGGCTGATGAAAGGCATTCGTGTTCCGATCGCGGATGTGAGCGACGTGCGCGTCGTCGAGGATCCGATCGGCGAGGTCATGGGCAGCGGCCTGAAAGCCGGTCTGCGCATTCCCGGGCTGTATTACATCGCGCGCACGATCCGCCTCGACCGCGCCTTCCTCGTGCGCCGCGGCGTTCCCGCTCTGTCGTTCGCCGTGCGCAACAACGAGCCGCTGAAAAGCGTGCTCGTCAGCACGCACGAGGCGGCGAACCTCGCACGCCGGATCGAGCGAGCCTGAGCCACGGGCGCGCCACGGGAGCATGGCGCGCCCGTGAGCGACAGGCAAGCCGCGCCTATGGCTGCGGCGCGCTCGCGTACTCCGCGTCAGTGACGTGCTCTCCCCAGCTCGCGTTGTTGCCGTCGTCGTCGACGTCCAGCATCGCGAGGTGGGTCATGAAGCGGTTTGGGGCGGAGCCGTGCCAGTGGTCCTCGCCGGGCTCGAAGAAGACACGGTCGCCAGGGCGGATGAGCTCGATCGGGCCGCCGCGACGCTGGCACACGCCGACGCCCTCGGTGACGAAGATCGTCTGGCCCTTGGGGTGGGTGTGCCATGCCGTGCGCGCACCCGGCGTGAAGTGGACGCTGGTGGCGGACAGACGTGAGGACCCCGAGGGCGCCGCGACGGTGTCGAGGTAGACCGAGCCGGTGAACCAGTCGCTCGGTCCGGGCGCGGTCTCGATGGAGCTCTTGGTCAGTTGCATGCGTTCTCCTTGGTCATAGCGGTCGCGGGCTCACAACGTCTGCGACGTGGGTCGGATGAGGATCTCGTGGAGCGACGGGCGCTGGGTCGGGATACGGCGAAGGCGATGACTTCGGCGGCGGTCTTGTCCGACCAGGGAGCAGGCCGGGATGGCGGGGGCAGGATTCGAACCTGCGAAGGCAGAGCCAAGGCGTTTACAGCGCCTCCCCTTTGACCGCTCGGGAACCCCGCCGCGGCTGAGAAGGATAGGGGCTCAACGAGCATCCCAGCGCCGTGGGCGCCGGGACCGGTAGTTGCTGCTCAGGAAGCCTCGCGAAGCTGCTGCGCTTCAGGCAGCGTCTGCAGCTTCTTCAACGTGCGGTTCTCGATCTGGCGCACGCGCTCGCGCGTGATGTTGAAGGCGCGGCCGACCTCCTCGAGCGTGCGTGCGCGCCCGCCGACGATGCCGTAGCGCAGCTCCAGCACCTCGCGCTCGCGCCGCGGCAGCGAGGCCAGCACGCGCTGGATGTTCTCGCGGCGCAGCGCCTCGGAGGCGATCTCGAACGGCGACTCCGCGGAGACGTCCTCGACGAAGTCCGCGAGCGCCGAGTCGTCCTCCTCGCCCATCGGCTTCTCCAGCGAGACCGGCTGCTGGGCCAGGCGCAGGACGTCGCGCACCTCGCGCACCTCGCACTCGAGCTCGGCGGCGATCTCCTCGGCGGTAGGTTCGCGCCCGAGGTGCTGGATCAGCATGCGCTCGGCGCTGATGAGTTTGTTCAGCCGCTCGACCATGTGCACGGGAATGCGGATCGTGCGCGCCTTGTCGGCCAGCGCGCGGCTGACCGCCTGGCGGATCCACCACGTGGCGTACGTGGAGAACTTGTAGCCGCGGCGGTGGTCGAACTTCTCGACCGCGCGGATCAGCCCGAGCGAGCCCTCCTGGATCAGGTCGAGGAATGTCAGGCCGCGCCCGACGTAGCCCTTGGCGATAGAGACGACCAAGCGCAGGTTGGCCTCGACCATGTGCTGCTTGGCCGCCATGTCGCCGCGCTCGATGCGCTTTGCCAGCGACACCTCCTGCTCGGCGTCGAGCAGCGGGACGCGTCCGATCGATCGCAGGTAGAGCCGCAGCGAGTCCAGGCTCGGGTCGACCGACAGGTCCGCCTCCGCGCGCTTGAGCTCCTGCAGCCGCGCGCGCACTCCCTGAGCTTCCTCGTCTGTCTCCTGCTCGCCCTCCACGCCGCCGCCTGAGCCCGACCGATCGGCGTCAGACGCTGCGGCGACCGGAGAGTGACCGGCCTGCAGCTCGCCGGCGGACTCCTCGGAGTCGACGATCTCGATCGCGTGCTCCTCCAGGTAGCTGAACAGATCCTGCGTCTGCTCGCTGCTCAGCTCGGCCTCCTCCACCGCGCTGTGCAGGCTCGCGGCGGTCACGAAACCCCTCTCGCGACCGCCGGCGAGAACGCCCTGCATCTCCTCCAGCTCGATCACGGTGTCCGTGACCACTGCACCCTCAAGCTTCTCCCTCAACCTGGACCCCCATGATCGCTGTCGGCTTGCGCCTTTAGATCGTCCGTTTGGCCGAAGTGCGGATTGATACCAGAATCCACGGTCGAGCGGGCCGATTGCCTCATACCGGCAACCGGCGTCGCCGTCTTCTCGTGGCGTGCGCCTCGGCGGCTGCGCCTCGGCCGTCACGCACGCGGCCTGAGGGGTACGCCCGCCGCTGCACTGCGCCTGCTCGTGCGCCCGCGCTACGCTGGCGGGCGTGCAGGCGATCGGTTCCAGCGTCTCGCCATCGGCCGTGCAGGCGGACGGCGAGGATGTCCAATCGCGCCCCCCGCGTGTCGCAGTCGGCCTGTCGCGCGTCGGCGTCACGGGCGTCGAGAAGGTCATCCGCATCCGCGACGAGCTGTTCTTCGCGCGCCTGGAGTGCTTCGTCGATCTCGGCGGCGAGCAGAAGGGCGCGCACATGTCGCGCTTCGAGGAGGTCGTCAACGAGGCGATCGGCGAGGTCGTGCTCAGTGAGTCTCCCTTTCGCGCAGAGACCCTCGCGCAGCACGTCGCCGAGCTCGTGCGCACACGCCAAGAGGCCGAGCGGGCCGAGGTGACGATCGCGGCGCGTTATCCCGAGCACAAGCCGGCGCCGGTCTCTGGCATCCAGACACAGGAGATCTACACGCTGTATGGCCGTGCGGTGGCATTTGCGCACGGCACGCGGCGCACCGTCGGCGTGTCGGCCACGGGGATGACCGCATGCCCGTGCGCGCAGGAGCTGGTCGCCGGTCGTGCGCGCGACCGCCTCGCCGCGGACGGGTTCTCCGGGTCGGAGATCGAGCGGATCATCGAGCGCGTCCCCGTCGCCACGCACAACCAACGCGGTCTGGCGACGCTGCACATCGGATGCATCGAGGAGTGCGTGCAGGAGATCGATGCGTCGGCGCTGCTGAAGATCGCCGAGTCGAGCATGTCCTCGGAGATCTACGAGTTGATGAAGCGCTCAGACGAGGTCGAGGTCGTCGAAAAGGCGCACCGTCGTCCGCGCTTCGTCGAGGATTGCGTGCGCGAGATGGTCGCCGGCGTCGTGCGCGAGTTTCCGCAGCTGGACGGCCGCAGCTTCGTCTCCGCGCGACAGGAGAACCTCGAGACGATCCATCAGCACAACGTCGTCGCCGAGCGACACGGCCTGCTCGCCGAGCTGCGCAGCGAGCTGGACACGGGCGTCCCCGTGGCGCGCCAGACGACGCTCGAGCAGTGGCTCGACGCCGGCCGGCCCGACGTCTAGCTGCCGGCGCCGCGAGCCTGCGCCTGGGCCATGCGCCGGCGCACGCCGAAGAAGAAGTCCAGCCCCGACAGCACCGTCACGGCGACCGTCGTGTACAGAAGCGCAGAAACCCACAGGGGTTGACCGTGCACGGCGATCACGGCGAGGATCGCGGCGATCTGCAGGCACGTCTTGACCTTGCCGAACATGTTCGCGGCCATCACCACGCCGGCTTGCGTCGCGCCCATGCGCAGCACCGTCACGGCGAGCTCGCGCGTGATGATCACCATCGCCACCCACGCGGCGAGGCGGTGCAGCGAGACGAGCGCGATCAGCGCGGCGACGATCAGCAGCTTGTCGGCGAGCGGGTCCATCAACTTGCCGAAGTTCGTCACCGAGTCGCGTGCTCGTGCGAGGTAGCCGTCGACGAAGTCCGTCAGCGACGCGAGGGCGAACACGATCGCCGCGAGCACGTCGCCGCCCTCGGTGTTGCCGAGCAGCGCCACGACGAGCACCGGCACGAGCATGATCCGCAACACCGTCAGGACGTTGGGTAGGTTCAGCGGGAACATCCGCGCCGACAATAGCCGCCGGCGAAAGGATCGTGACGCGCACGACCGCGCTCTCGCTCCCGGCGGCCCGTGCGTCGCGCGCACATACCATCGCTATCGCGGTATGCAAAAGCGAAGACAGCGCCCACGCCCGACGCGACCCGCGGCCGTCAGCCAGCCAGTCGGCATTGTCGGCCAGACAGACGGCGGGTCGCTGCGCCGTCAGTAGCCGACGGAGTAGAAGCTGATCCGCTTGCAGCCGTCGAGCTTGTAGCGCGGCAGGGCGTGGTGGCTGGTGAACAGGACCTGATGGGGATTTTCGCAGTGGATCACGCCGGAGTTCTCGTGCGCGTGCACGACCGTCTGCGGGTTGGTGCCCGTCCACACGAAGTTGACGGTGTCGTTGGCGTAGATGATGTTCTTGCCGTTGCCGGCGTGGATCACCGCCGTCTGATGCGCGGGCCACCCGGAGGGGTGGTAGTCGCCCCAGATCACGTCGCCGGAGTCGCCGCCGTAGATCGTGTCGTCGCCGTAGCCGCCGAGCAGGTAGTTGTGCCTTCCGTTGACGCCCGTCAGCACGCGTTGCTGGCCGGCTGGCCCCTTGTCCATCACCAGGTGCTCGTCGGGCGGCCAGCCGGCGTGGCTGGTCATGGCCGTCGCGGAGGCTGCCGCGAGCACGAGCAGGGCGAGCAGCGCCGTCAGCGTGGCGGCGATGCGCGGGGCGCGCGGGCGCGGGGCTCGGTGGGCGGGCATGGGGTGGAGGCTAGGTCGGTCGGTCATCGGATGCGCTGGGCTCCTTGCGTGGGTGGACGGCGTCTGTCGAACATCGTCTCGAAGGGGTTTGCCCGGCAGCAAGGCCGCGCGAACTCGGACATGCGGCCAATCCGCGTGCCGCCGCGCGTGCCCGCTAGGGTGGCGTCCATGCCCCTGATCCCGATGGTCATCGAGCGCACGGCGCGCGGCGAGCGCGAGTTCGACATCTACTCGCGCCTGCTCAACGAGCGGATCATCTTCCTCGGCACGCCGATCGACGACCAGGTCGCCAACCTCGTCGTTGCGCAGCTGCTGCACCTGGAGAGCCAGGACCCCGACAAGGACATCTCCATCTACATCAACTCGCCCGGTGGCAGCATCTACTCGGGCCTGGCGATCTACGACACGATGAACTTCGTTAAGCCGGACATCGCGACGATGGTCGTCGGCGTGGCGATGTCGATGGGTTCGCTGCTGCTCGCGGGCGGCACTAAAGGCAAGCGCGCGGCGCTGCCCAACTCGCGCATCCTGATCCACCAGCCTTCGGCTGGCTTTCAGGGTCAGTCGACGGACATCGAGATCCACGCGCGCGAGATCCTCAAAGTGCGCGAGCGCATCGACGAGATCTACGCCGAGCACACCGAGAAACCGACCGCTGAGGTGCGCGCGGACATGGAGCGCGATCGCTTCTTCTCCGCCGAGCAGGCGCAGGAGTACGGGTTGATCGACCGCGTGCTCGAGAGCCACTGACTCTTCGCAGCGCACGATGTCCGCGCTGAGCACACGGGAGCGCACGGCTCTCCTGTCGATCGCGTTGCTGACCGCGCTCGCCGGCGTCGCCAACTACGGCGGGTGGGCGGCCGTGCCGCGCTTTGCCATCGCCACGCTCGCGCTTGCCGGGCTGGCATGGGTCGTGTCGTTTGCCACCGAGCAGCTCGGCGAACGCTTCGGCCCGGCCATCACGGGCATGCTGCAATCGACGCTCGGCAACCTGCCGGAGCTGTTCGTCGTGATCTTCGCGCTGCAGAAGGGCGAGCTCGTTGTCGCACAGACGGCGATCGTCGGCTCGATCCTCGCCAACGCGCTGCTGGTGCTCGGGCTGGTGATCGTCGTCGGTGCGCGCCGCGCGCCCGACGGGGTCATGCGCTTCTCCAAGCGCCTGCCGCGCGACACGGCGACGCTGCTGCAGGTGACCGTTTTCATCATCGTGCTGCTCGGCTTGTCGCTCGGTTCGCACGACCCGGCCAGCCATCACGTCAAGGCGATCTCGATCGTCGGCGCGATCTGCCTGCTCGTCGTCTACCTCTCGTGGGTCGTGCCGTACCTGCGCTCAGACGTCGCCCCCGCCGCGGCCGCCGAGGCCGACTTCAGCAGCGAGAGCACCGCAGCAGGCCGAGGCACCGCGCCGCGCCCGCGCCTGTCGCTCGCTGTCACGCTCACCCTGCTGCTCGTCGCCGGGACCGCGTCGGCGTTCGTCTCAGACTGGTTCGTCAACGGCCTGAAACCGGCGATCGTGCAATTGCACATCTCCCAGGCGTTCGCCGGCCTGGTGATCGTCGCGATCGCCGGCAACGCCGTGGAGAACGCAGCCGGCCTGGTGCTCGCCTACAAGGGGCGCTCGGATCTGGCGATCTCCGTCGTCAAGAACTCCGTGGCGCAGATCGCCGCTTTCCTGTTCCCGCTGCTCGTGCTCATCTCCTTCGCGCTGAGCACCACGCTGACGTTCTCGCTCGCGCCCGTGTACATCGGCGCACTCGTGCTCACCGCGCTGGCCCTTGCGCAAGTCACCGGCGACGGAGAGGCGGCGGAGTTCGAGGGCTGGGCGCTGGTGGCGCTGTACGTGATCCTCGGAGCGCTCACGCTGTACGAGTAGTCGCGCCCGCGTGGCGCGCAGTTCGCATCGCTGCGATCTGCCCGGCGTGTGGCGTCGGCGCGATCAGCCTCCGGTGAGCGCACCGTGAACTCCGCAGGCGCCGCCGCCCGCTTGGACCTGCGCGACGCTCGGCGGGTCGTCGGTCAAGAGCTGCGGCACGCTCACCGCGCGCAGGTGCTTGCTCTGCAGCGCAGCGAAGATGCTCAGCATCGCGCGCACGGTCTGTCCGTGGTTCTCGTGCATGAGGATGATCGCTCCAGCGTGCAGGCCCGAGATCACGTTGCGTTCGATCTGCGCGTAGTTTGCTCCGAGCGAGTCGGCGCTGTCGACGGTCCAGAGGATCTGCAGCAGCCCGTGCGCGCGAGCGATCGCGTCGATCTGCGCGTTGTGAGCGCCGTAGGGCGGGCGGAACAGAAACACGGGGCTCGCCGAGGCGCGCTCGAGCGCCGTCTGCGTTCTGACGATTTCGTTTTCCGCCTGCGCGTCGGTCAGCGACGTCAGCAGCGGATGGGTGAACGTGTGATCGCCGAGCGCCCCTTGCAGGCGCTCCTCGCGCACGGCTCCGGCGACGAGCCCGATGTTGCGCCCGACGATGAAGAACGTCGCGTGCACGCCGTGCTTGTGCAACTTGGCGAGCATCAGCCGCGTGTACGGACCGGGGCCGTCGTCGAACGTCAGCGCGACCTCGTTGCCGCGGCGCCCGGCGCAGTAGATCGGCTTGCCCAGCGCCACCAGCTTGCGGATCTGGCTCGACTCGGCTGAGCCCGCGCCCCCGGCGGCGTGCGACCCGGACCGAGCCTGGTGAGCGAGGGCCACGCGCGCATGTGCACCTGCGCTCGGCGAGTGAGCGTGACCGTGCGACCCGGCGTTGTCGAGCAGCACGACGAGCACCAGCACGAGCCCGGCGACCGCCGCCGCGAGCCCGGCCTGTCGGAGACGAATCTGCCCGCGCGCGACGCCCCGCCGATCTCCGCGACGCCCGCCACGAGGCCCGCGCGGCGGTGGTTGGATCCCTGCCATCGGCTCACCGTAGCGGCGGCCGGCGCAGGGCGGCCCCCGCATACCAGGCAAGCACGCTAAACTGCCCTTACCTCGCGTCTGGGCGGGGTTTTTCTTCGTCCAGACCCGGTATGCAAACCTTTTACGCAGGGATTACACATGGCCCGCGGAGACGTTCGGATCGCTATCACCCTCGCTTGCGAGGAGTGCAAGCACCGGAACTACCAGACGAATAAGAGCAAGCGCAACAACCCCGATCGCATCGGGCTGCGTAAGTACTGCCGCTGGTGTCGCAAGCACACCAGCCACCGGGAGACTCGCTAGCGCGGGAGCGCTGCCGTGGCCCGTGACCGCAAACGTGCAAAGCAGCGCCGCGAGCGCAGGGCTCAGGCTGCCCGCGCCGGCGCGGGCAGCCCGCCGGCGCGTGCGGACGTCCCCGGCGCGCTGGACCATGCCTCGGCCGACGCCGACGAGTTCGACGCCGCGCTCGTTCGCGGCGCGGGCGGTACCCCGGCCGTACCCGATGCGCCATCTGACGACGGAGTCGACACCGACCACCTGTCCGAGGGCGAAGTCGAGGCCGAGGCTCTTTCCGAGGGCGACATCGGCGAGGACCTGCTCGAGGAACCTTCCAGCAGCGGCGCGCGCGGCGCTCCCGGCGGCGGCGGGCCCGGCGGTGGCGTCAGCCCCCAGCAGGCTTCCGGCGCGCCGATTCGCGGCGGCAATCGCGCCCTTGCGTTCTTGCGCGCCAGCTGGGCGGAGCTGCAGCGGGTCCAATGGCCCGACCGCCGTCAGGTCACGCAGGCGACCGCCGTGGTGCTCGGCTTCGTGGCGATCGCCGGCGCGTATCTCGGAGCGGCGGACTTCGTGGCCAAGGAAGTTGTCGAACTCATCCTCGGGTAACGCCCGTCAGCCACTGAATCTCTAGAGGAAATCTGAATGTTTCGCTGGTACGTCGTAAACACATACTCGGGCCATGAGAACAAGGTCAAGCACAACCTCGAGCACCGCGTGGTCTCGCTGGGTCAGCAGCGCGCCGTGCGCAACGTGGTCGTGCCGACCGAGTCCGTCTCGGAGATGAAGGACAACCAGAAGGTCACCGTCGAGAAGCGCACGATGCCCGGCTACGTGCTCGTCAACATGGAGCTCAACGAGGACTCGTGGGGGGTCGTCAAGGGAACCCCCGGCGTGACCGGCTTCGTCGGCGCCTCCCAGGAGCCCGTGCCGCTGACGCAGGTCGAGGTCGATCGCCTGCTGCACAAGGAGGTCGCCACGGCGACGCGCACGCGCGCCCAGTTCACGATCGGCGAGTCCGTCAAGGTCGTCTCCGGGCCGCTGTCGGACTTCTCCGGCGAGATCTCCGAGATCAACGACGACGCCGCCAAGCTCAAGGTGCTGGTATCAATCTTCGGCAGGGAGACCCCTGTTGAGGTCGGATTCGATCAAGTGAAAAAGATCTAGATGGCCAAGAAGGTTCTGACGACGATCAAGCTGCAAGCCAACGCCGGCCAGGCGAGCCCTGCGCCGCCGGTCGGTCCTGCGCTGGGCCAGCACGGCATCAACATCATGGAGTTCTGCAAGGCGTTCAACGCGCAGACGCAGAGCGAAACCGGCACGGTCATCCCGGTCGTCATCACGGTGTACGAGGACCGCTCGTTCACGTTCATCACCAAGACGCCGCCCGCAGCCGTGCTGATCCGCCAGGCGATCAAAATCAACAAGGGCTCCGGCGAGCCCAACCGCGTGAAGGTCGGCACGATCACGCAGGGACAGCTGCGCGAGATCGCCGAGCGCAAGCTCGCCGATCTCAACGCGCACGACGTCGACCAGGCGGCGAAGATCATCGCGGGCACCGCGCGGTCCATGGGCGTGGACGTGGCATCGTGAGCGCCAAGCACGGCAAGCGCTACTCCGAGGATCTGCAGAAGGTCGACCGCGAGCGCGAGTACGAGCCCGCCGAGGCCGTATCGCTCGTGCGCAGCCTGGCCAACGCGAAGTTCGACGAGTCGATCGAGGTGCACGTGCGCACGGGATTGAACGTGCGCCACGCCGACGAGCAGCTGCGCGGAACGATTGCGCTGCCCAACGGCGTCGGCAAGGACGTCAAGATCGTCGTCTTCGCTCAAGGACCCAAGGTCGCCGAGGCCGAAGGCGCCGGCGCCGACGTGGTCGGTGGCGAGGATCTCGCCAAACGCATCGAGGAGGGCTTCGACGACTTCGACGTGGCGATCGCCACGCCCGACATGATGTCGGTCGTCGGTCGCCTCGGCCGCGTGCTCGGCCCGTCGGGCAAGATGCCCAACCCGAAGGTCGGCACCGTGACGATGGACGTCGCCAAAGCCGTCGAGGAGTCCAAGTCGGGCAAGGTCGAGTACCGCACCGACCGCACCGCGATCGTGCATCTGGTGATCGGCAAGGCGAGCTTCGGCGAGAGCCAGCTGCTGGAGAACTACGCGGCCGTGATCGAAGAGCTGATCCGCGCCAAGCCGTCCGTCGCCAAGGGCCGCTACCTGCGCTCGATCACCGTGACGTCGACGATGGGGCCGGGCGTGAAGGTCGACCCCAGCCGCACGCGCGAAATCACCGGCGACGCCGCCGCCGTCGCCGCTTAGCGGCTACACTCCGCCAAGCAAACGCACCGCCCGAGACCCTCGGCGCCGCCCGGCACAAGCGTGCTCGGCGGAGAAGTCCGGGGCAGGTTGGAGCGAGGATGCCGGTTCGACCGCGCTCTCTCGTCTGCCTGCACGGGCACACCGAACACTTCGAGAGCGACGGACATACATGAACCGAGAGCAGAAGGCAGTGGCGATCGAGGAGATCGCCGCCCACATCGACGGGTCGCACGCGATCTTCGCCGTCGACTACCGCGGCATCTCCGTGCCGCAGGTCGCCGAGCTGCGCGCCAAGCTGCGCGACGCCGACGCGACGTTCAAGGTCGTCAAGAACTCGCTCACCGAACGCGCAGCTGACCAGGCCGGTGCGGAGAGCCTCAAGGACTACCTCGCAGGCCCGACCGCGCTGACGTTCGTGCGCGGCGACGTCGCGACCGCCGCCAAGGCGGTCGCCGACTACGCTCGCGCCACGCAGCTGCTGCCGTTCAAGGGCGGCCTGATGGACGGGGCGACGCTCGACGTCGATCAGCTGCGCTCGCTCTCGCGCCTGCCGTCGCGCGACGTGCTCTACGGCCAGCTCGTCGGCGTCGTCGCCTCTCCCGTCGGCGGCCTCGTGCGCTCGCTCAGCGCGCTCGTCGGCGGTCTCGCCTCGGCGCTCGGCCAGGTGCGCGAGAAGAAGGAGTCAGGCGAGCTTCCCGCGGGCGAGCCGCCGGCTGGCGAGGCGGCACCTGCTGCCGCGACAGCAGAGGCGCCCGCTGCCGAGGAGGCGCCTGCTGCCGTAGAGGCCGATGCTCCTCCCACGCAGGCGCCGGCCGAGCAGTCTGCCGCCGATGAGCCCGCGCCTGAGGAGCCTGCCGCCGAGGCCGCCACGGAGACCGAGGCCGCGCCAGAGGAGGCGCCGGCCGAGGAGCCCGCAGCTGAGGCGGCAGTCGAGACGACCGCGCAGGGCCAAGCTGAGCCGGCGAGTGAGCCGGCGCAAGACGACGACAAGCAGGCGGACGCATCGGCCGAGGCCGAGCAGGACCCCGCCGATGCGAAATCCACCAAGGAGGACTGACGAACATGGCAACCAGCACACAGGATTGGATCGAGGAGCTGAAGGGCATCTCCGTGCTCGAGCTCGCCGAGCGCATCAAAGCGCTCGAGGAGGAGTTCGGCGTGTCGGCCGCTGCGGTCGCCGCACCGGTGGCCGCCGCCGGTGGCGGTGGCGGCGATGGCGCGGGAGCCGACGAGGAAGAAAGCGGCACGGTAGACGTGATCCTCTCGGCGGCGGGCGACAAGAAGATCCAGGTGATCAAGGTCGTGCGCGCGGCCACCGGGCTCGGGCTGAAAGAGGCCAAGGCGCTCGTCGACGAGGCTCCCAAGCCCGTCAAGGAGGGCGTCGAAAAAGAGGAGGCCGACAAACTCAAGCAGGAACTGGAGGAGGCCGGCGGCTCGGTCGAAGTCAAGTAGGCGCTACGCCGAGGCGCCCGAGGTCGCGGCTTCGCGGGCGACCCTCCGGCGCATCGGCTTCGCTTTGCACACTGGCGGGCGGGCTCGCGCCGGGCGTGGCGATCTAGCTGCCCGCGCTTGGGGACAGCCTCGCGCTCAGTTGCTGCCGAGCGACGGCTGCGGTAGAACACGACCGTGCTCGCCAACCGCTCCGTTCCGTGCAGCACCGTCATCCCGGAACTGGTCTACGACGATGTCGAACGGGCCGTCGAGTGGCTGTGCCGGGCGTTCGGGTTCTCCGTGCGCTGGCAGGCCGGCAGTCACCGCGCGCAGCTGCATGTGGGCGACGGGGCAGTGGTCGTGCGCGATCGCCCACCCGACGTCGACTCCGGCGCACCCGTGCCCGGGGCATGCTCATCGGTTCTCGTGCGTGTGGGGGACGTCGACGCCCGGTTCGCCGGCGCCGTCGCGTGCGGAGCGCGGGTCGTGCGGGACCTTTGCGACCATCCCTACGGCGAGCGCCAGTGCACGCTGCTGGACCTCGCCGACCACCGCTGGACGTTCACGCAGTCGATCGCCGACGTCGCTCCCGAGGAGTGGGGCGGGCTCTCGGTCGACCTCTCCAGATAGCGGTCGGCGGTCCGGGAGTGGCACCCGGCGACGCGCCGTCTTTAGATTTCGTTCACATCCGCGCACTTTCCGGTAAGCTTGCGGGCGCTGACCAATAGCCGCAGCCACCCGAAGTAGCGACGCCGCGCCACATACGCGGGACGTCCGGGGTGGGGTCCGTGAGCGTCGGCTGCCCTTAAGGGCGTCGATAGCCTGTGCTATCTTTACCAGTCGCGCTTCGGCGCGCCTCCTCTGCCCGTTTCATCGCCCTCCGAAGGAGTCGTTTCTTGGCTGCTGTAGATGCTCTCCGGACGCGCCGCACTTTCGCGCGCCTCAACAAGACCGTTGACGTACCCAACCTGATCGACATCCAGCGCCGCTCGTTCGCGTGGCTTACAGACGCGAGCAAGGGCGGCCTGCGCGAGACGATCGACGACATCTCGCCGATCGAGGACTACACCGGCAACCTCGCCGTCCAGTTCGGTGAGTTCGTCTTCGACGAGCCGGTCGCATCGCTTGAGCAGTGCCGCGAGAAGGACCTCACCTTCGCGCGCCCGCTGACGGTCACCGTCGCGTTCATCAACCGCGAGACGGGAGAGATCCGCGAGCAGTCAGTGTTCATGGGCGACTTCCCGTGGATGACCGAGCGCGGCACGTTCGTCATCAACGGCACCGAGCGCGTCGTCGTCACGCAGCTCGTGCGCTCCCCCGGCGCCTACCTGATGGAGCCAAAGGACCGCGAGAAGCAGGTCTTCATCGCCAACCTGATGCCGGCTCGCGGCTCGTGGCTGGAGCTGGAGATCGACAAGAAGGGCAAGGTCTTCGTGCGCATCGATCGCAAGCGCAAGCTCCCCGTGACCGTGCTGCTGCGCGCGATGGGTTACGCGACCGACGAGGAGATCCTGCGGCTGTTCGAGAACTCGCTGTACATCCGCAACACGATCGAGGCGGACACGGAGGTCACGCGCACCGAAGAGGGCGCGCTGATCGAGCTGTTCAAGAAGCAGCGTCCGGGCGAGCCGCCGAGCGTCGACAACGCCAAGGCGCTGCTCAACCAGCTGTTCTTCGACCCCAAGCGCTACGACCTCACGCGCGTCGGGCGCTACAAGCTCAACTCGCGCCTGAAGCAGAGCACCGACCTGGACGTGCGCACGCTGACCAAGGACGACATCGTCGCCCTGATCAACGAGCTCGTGCGCCTGCCGAAGATCCTCGGCATCCCCGAGGACGGCGACGTCGAGATCAAGGACTACGCAGCGGAGGCGATGAGCATGCCGCGCGAGCCCGTCGCCGAGCACCTCGATGAGTACGAGCACTTCGGCAACCGCCGCCTGCGCACCGTCGGCGAGCTGATCCAGGAGGCCTTCCGCATCGGCCTCTACCGCATGGAGCGCGTCGTGCGCGAGCGCCTGACGACCGAGGACGCCGACACGATCACGCCGCAGACGATCATCAACATCCGCCCGGTCGTCGCCGCGCTGAAGGAGTTCTTCGGCTCCAGCCAGCTCAGCCAGTTCATGGACCAGACGAACTCGCTGGCCGGGTTGACGCACCGTCGCCGCCTGTCGGCGCTGGGGGCCGGTGGCCTCACGCGCGAGCGCGCGCCGATCGAGGTCCGCGACGTGCACCCGACGCACTACGGGCGCATGTGCCCGATCGAGACGCCCGAGGGTCCGAACATCGGCCTGATCGGCTCGCTGTCCTCCTTCGCTGAGGTCTCCGAGTACGGCTTCGTCACGACGCCCTACCGCGTCGTCAAGGACGGTGTGGTGACCGAGGAGGTCGTGCGCCTGGACGCGACTCAGGAAGAGGAGCTGATCATCGCCCAGGCGAACACGCCGGTCGATGCCAAGACGGGCAAGCTCAAGGGCACCGAGATCCTCTGCCGCACGCAGGCCGGTCAGTACGTGACGGTCGGCCCGAAGGACGTCGACCTCGTCGACGTCTCGCCCGAGCAGATCTGGTCGGTCGCCACGGCGATGATCCCGTTCCTCGAGCACGACGACGCCAACCGCGCGCTGATGGGCTCGAACATGCAGCGCCAGGCCGTTCCGCTGCTGAGGACCGACGCTCCGCTGGTCGGCACCGGCATGGAGCGCCGCGCGGCGCTGGACACCGGCGACGTGCTGCTGTCCACGAGCGCCGGCACGATCGACTACGTCGACGCCGACCAGATCGTCATCCAGGGCAGCGACGGCAAGAAGGACGAGTACGAGCTGCAGAAGTTCATGCGCTCCAATCAGGGCACGCTGATCCACCACAAGCCGAAAGTGAGATCAGGCCAGAAGGTCAAGGCCGGCGACGTGCTCGCCGACGGGTCCTCGACCGACCGCGGCGAGATGGCGCTCGGCAAGAACCTGATGGTCGCCTTCATGTCCTGGGAGGGCTACAACTTCGAGGACGCGATCATCCTCTCCAAGCGGCTCGTGCAGGACGACGAGCTCACCTCGATCCACATCGAGGAGTACGAGATCGACGCGCGCACGACGAAGCTCGGCGAGGAGGAGATCACCCGCGACATCCCCAACCGTTCGGAGGAGTCGCTGCGCAACCTCGACGACCGCGGCATCGTCCGCGTCGGCGCCGAGGTCATCTCCGGCGACCTGCTCGTCGGCAAGGTCACGCCGAAGGGCGAGACCGAGCTGACGGCCGAGGAGAAGCTGATCCGCGCGATCTTCAAGGAGAAGGCGCGCGAGGTCCGCGACACCTCGCTGAAGGTTCCCCACGGCGAGGGCGGCGTGGTGATCGACGTCAAGACGTTCAGCCGCGACGCCGGCGACGACCTGCCGCCGGGCGTCAACGACCTCGTGCGCGTGTTCGTGGCCAAGAAGCGCAAGATCTCCGAGGGCGACAAGCTCGCGGGCCGCCACGGCAACAAGGGTGTCATCTCAAAGATCGTGGATCAGCAGGACATGCCGTTCCTCGAGGACGGCACGCCCGTCGATGTGATCCTCAACCCGCTGGGCGTGCCCTCGCGCATGAACGTCGGGCAGATCCTCGAGACGCACCTCGGCTGGGCCGCGGCGCAGGGCTGGTACGACGATGGCACCGAGGCCTACAAGGAAGCTCACGAGAACGGCGGCAACGGCAAGGTGTACGTGGCCACGCCGGTGTTCGACGGAGCGACCGTCACAGACGTCGACACGGCGCTGGTCAAGTGGCAGGACGCGCACACCGGGCGCATCCGCATGGACGTCGACAAGAGCCGCCGCGACGGCGAGCAGGCGTCGGGCAAGATGACGCTGTTCAACGGCCGTACGGGCGAGCCGTTCGAGGAGCAGGTGACGGTGGGCTACATGTACATCCTCAAGCTCCTGCACCTCGTCGACGACAAGATCCACGCCCGCTCGACCGGTCCGTACTCGCTGGTCACCCAGCAGCCGCTGGGCGGCAAGGCGCAGTTCGGCGGCCAGCGCTTCGGCGAGATGGAGGTCTGGGCGCTGGAGGCATACGGCGCCGCCTACACGCTGCAGGAGATGCTCACGATCAAGTCCGACGACACCGTCGGGCGCGTCAAGGCATATGAGGCGATCGTCAAGGGCGAGAACATCGCCGAGCCGTCGATCCCCGAGTCCTTCAAGGTTCTGCTCAAGGAGATGCAGTCGCTCGCGCTCGACGTGAACGTCGTCTCAGAGGAGGGCCAGCGGGCGGAGATCCGCGACGAAGACGACGACCTGCTGCGCGCCGCCGAGGAGCTCGGCATCGACCTCTCCGGCGTGCGCGCGCTGAGCGGCGACGCGGCCGACGAGGCCGTCGAGGGCGAGGACGCCACCGACGCCGAGCCGTCCACCAACGGCTCAGAGCCCGAGGCCGCCGCAGAGGCGGTCGTCGACGGCGACGCGCCGGTTGACCTCGAGGATCTCGAGGAGGGCGCGTCCGAGGTTGCCGAGACGTAGTGGATCGCGCCGCAAGCCGCCGCGGCGCACGGGGAACGCCCCCGACCGGCGGCTGGCAGCAGTCCCGCAAGCAGTGCCAGCAAGCAGCACCATCAGATTCGATTCACCCGCGAGCGAAAGCTAGAGCCACATGATTGACATAAACAACTTCGACGCCATCGAGATCAGCCTCGCCTCCTCCAAGCAGATCCGCAGCTGGAGCTCCGGCGAGGTGATCAAGCCCGAGACGATCAACTACCGCACGCTGAAGCCTGAGAAGGACGGGCTGTTCTGCGAGCGCATCTTCGGTCCGACCAAGGACTGGGAGTGCTACTGCGGCAAGTACAAGCGCGTGCGCTACAAGGGCATCGTCTGCGAGCGCTGCGGCGTGGAGGTCACCCGGTCGAAGGTTCGCCGTGAGCGCATGGGCCACGTCGACCTGGCCGCTCCCGTCAGCCACATCTGGTTCTTCAAGGGCGTGCCCAGCCGCATCGGCTACCTGCTGGACATGGCGCCCAAGGAACTTGAGAAGGTCCTGTACTTCGCCGCGTCGATCGTCACGTGGGTCGACGACGAGGCGCGCACGAAGGACCTCGACTCCTTGGAGAAGGAGGTCAACAAGGTGCTCGACGCCTACACGGCCGAGCGCGAGGAGCGCGTGCTGGAGCTGCAGGAGTCGCTCAAGCGTCGTGAGAAGTACCTGCAGAACGGCAAACAGACGCACTTCAACGACGAAGACCACCTGTGGGCCGACTCGCTCGACATCAATCTTCAGAAAATCTCCGACGAGGAGCGCGACAAGCTCACCAAGGAGCTGACGAAGGCGTTCGAGGCGGACATCTCCGACACCGAGGCATACATCGAGGACGCTGCCGAGCGCATGCGCAACGTGTGGGAGCTGTTCAAGACGATGGAGCCCAAGCAGATCGAGCACGACGAGGCTACGTTCCGCGAGCTCAAGGAGCGCTTCGGCTCCTCCTACGGCTTCGGTGAGTACTTCCGCGGCGGCATGGGCGCGGAAGCCGTGCGAGACCTGCTCCAGCAGGTCGATCTCGAGGCCGAAAGGGTCGAGCTCGAGGACCAGGTCAAGACGGGCAAAGGCCAGAAGCAGGCCCGCGCGGTCAAGCGCCTGAAGGTCGTCTCGGCCTTCATCCAGTCCGGCAACAAGCCGGAGATGATGGTGCTCGACGCCGTCCCGGTGATCCCGCCGGAGCTGCGCCCGATGGTCCAGCTCGACGGTGGCCGCTTTGCGACGTCAGACCTCAACGACCTGTATCGCCGCGTGATCAACCGCAACAACCGCCTCAAGCGGCTGCTCGATCTCGGCGCGCCGGAGATCATCGTCAACAACGAGAAGCGCATGCTGCAGGAGGCCGTCGACGCGCTGTTCGACAACGGCCGCCGCGGCAGGCCGGTCACCGGGCCGGGCAACCGCCCGCTGAAGAGCCTCTCGGACATGCTCAAGGGCAAGCAGGGACGCTTCCGCCAGAACCTGCTCGGCAAGCGCGTGGACTACTCGGGACGCTCGGTGATCGTCGCCGGCCCGTACCTGAAACTGCACCAGTGCGGCCTGCCGAAGATCATGGCGCTGGAGCTGTTCAAGCCGTTCATCATGGCTCGCTTGGTCGAGCGCAAGTCCGCGCAGAACATCAAGGCGGCCAAGAAGATGGTCGACTCGATGATCGGCGAGGTGTGGGACGTGCTCGAGGAGGTCATCCACGAGCACCCGGTGCTGCTCAACCGCGCGCCTACCCTGCACCGTCTCGGCATCCAGGCATTCGAGCCGCTGCTCGTCGAGGGCAAGGCGATCCAGGTGCACCCGCTCGTCTGTCACGCGTTCAACGCCGACTTCGACGGCGACCAGATGGCCGTGCACCTTCCGCTGTCCGCGGAGGCGCAGGCCGAGGCGCGCATCCTCATGCTGTCGTCCAACAACATCCTCAGCCCGGCTCACGGGGCTCCGCTGGCGACGCCGACGCAGGACATGATCCTCGGCGCCTACTACCTGACCTACGGTCCGGAAGCCGACGAGCTGTCGAAGATCGACCGCACGACGCACGATCCTCGCCCGCACGTGTTCCGCACCGCGCAGGAGGCCGAGCTGTCCTACGAGGGTCGCGTGGTCAAGCTGCACGACCTCGCCGAGTTCCGCCCGTATGGGCGCGAGGGCGGCCACGTGCTTACGACGATCGGGCGGATCATCTACAACGACCGCATCGAGCGTGCGCTCGCGGAGGCGCTCGGCGACGAGTTCGACGCATCCAAGTACACGTTCGTCAACCAGTCGATGAAGAAGCGCGACACCACGCGGTTGATCGACATGCTCGTGCAGACCTACGGCGCGACGACGATCTCGCTCGTGCTCGACGCGTTCAAGGATCTCGGCTTCAAGTACGCAACGCAAGCCGGAATCACGATCTCCAAGAACGACGTCGTGGTCCCGCCGGAGAAGCAGTCGATCATCGATGGCTACGACAAGCTCGTCGGCGAGATCTCCGACCAGTACGACATGGGCCTGATCACCCAGGAGGAGCGCCACGAGGCGGTCGTTGAGAAGTGGAACGCCGCGACCGACGACGTCGCCGAGGCGATGGTCAAAAACCTCGACACGCTCAATCCCATCTTCATGATGGCCAACTCCGGCGCGCGTGGTTCCTTCAAGCAGATCCGCCAGCTGGCGGGCATGCGTGGCCTGATGGCCAACCCGAAGGGCGAAATCATCGAGCGCCCGATCAAGGCCAACTTCATGGAGGGCCTGTCGGTGCTCGAGTACTTCATCTCCACGCACGGCGCGCGAAAGGGCCTCGCCGACACCGCGTTGCGCACCGCCGACTCCGGTTACCTCACCAGGCGCCTGGTCGACGTCGCGCAGGACGTGATCATCCGCGAGCCCGACTGCGGCACGGGGGACTACATCGAGATGCCCGTGCTCAAGGACGGTGGCGACCCCAACGACGGCCTCGTCGGGCGCGTGGCCGCGCTGGACATCAAGACCAAGCGCGGTCGTATGCTCGCCGAGCAGGGCGCAGAGATCGGACGTGCGCAGCTCGCCGACATGGTCGAGGCATTCGCCGACGAGCACGAGAAGGGCACGGCTGTGGCCGTCCCGGTTCGCTCTGTGCTCAAGTGCGAGGCCCAGAGCGGTGTGTGCCAGGCCTGTTACGGCCGCGCGATGGCGACGGGCGCGCTGGCGCAGATCGGCGACGCGGTTGGAATCGTCGCCGCGCAGTCGATCGGCGAGCCGGGCACGCAGCTGACGATGCGTACGTTCCACACCGGCGGAGTCGCCGGCGCGGACATCACGCACGGCCTGCCGCGCGTCGTCGAGCTGTTCGAGGCGCGCAAGCCCAAGGGCCTCGCGCAGATCGCCGAGCAGGACGGCGTCGTCACGATTGAGGAGACCGAGAAGGCGCTCACGGTTGTCATCACCGACGAGGCCGGCGAGGAGCATCGCCACGCCTTCCCGCGACGCACGCGTCTGTTCGTCGGCGAGGGCGAGAAGATCTCCGCCGGCAAGCAGCTCAACGAGGGGTCGGTCTACCCGCACGAGCTGCTGGCGATCCGCGGGCGCACCGACACCGAGGTGTACTTGGTCAAGGAGGTCCAGGAGGTCTACAAGTCCCAAGGCGTGGACATCGACGACAAGCACATCGAGTTGATCGTGCGCCAGATGCTCAAGAAGGTGCGCGTCGACCAGAAGGGCGACACCGACTACCTGCCCGGGCAGTTCGTCGATCGCTTCGAATTCGCCAAGGTCAACGAGGCGGTCATCGCCAAGGGCGACGAGGCCGCGCAGTTCGAGGACATCATCCTCGGCATCACCAAGGCCTCGCTGAACACCGACTCGTTCCTCTCGGCGGCCTCCTTCCAGGAGACCACCAAGGTGCTCACCGACGCGGCCCTGGAGGGCAAGACCGATCGACTCAACGGCCTGAAGGAGAACGTGATCATCGGCAAGCTGATCCCCGCGGCGACCGGCCTGAAGCGCTACCGGCGGATCGAGATCGAACCGTCCGAGCCGCTCCCGCGTGCGATCGACGATGTCGGCCTGCTCGACCAGGACGAGATCGCCGCCGAGCTCGGACTGTCCGGCGGCGAGAGCCTCGGCGGCGGCTACGGCCAGGAGTTCGACGCCGATCTCGCGTCGCTTGAGAAAATCGGCGCCGGCGACAGCGATCCGGGCTTCGTCGAGGAGCTCGCTGAGCTGGAGGTCCCCGAGGAGGACCCCGCGCCCGAGCAGAAGTAGCAGTCCGGCTCCCCGGGCGGCCGCGAGGCCGCCCGGGTCCAAGCTGAGCGGATTCTCACGCACAGCCGGCGCACCTTGGCGGCGCAAGTGATGTTCTGTTGGCGATGACCGCCGGTCGCATGACGCGCCGCTCGCTGCTCGTCGCCGCCGGCGGGGCCGTCGCATCTGGCGCCCTCGCGCATCCCGCGCGCGTGCTCGCGGTGCTGACCGGGCCGTCGACTCCCGCGCTCAGCGGTCGCTGGCTGGGCGCCGTCGCGGCAGGACAGCACACGATCGAGCTTGCCCGCAGCGCCGATCTGCTGGGCGTCGAATGGCAGTCCCCCGCGGACGCGCGCCTGCACATTCGCTTCACCGACTACGACGGTCGCTGGAGCGACTGGGTCTCGGCCGGCGCCACCGCTCACGGCCCCGATCGTCAGACCACGCGCACCGCGCTGATCGGCGAGTCGGTGTGGACCGGCGGAACGCGAACGGTGCAGCTGCGGGCCAGCAACCCGCTGCGCGGTGTGCGCATGCACCTGATCGATGTGAGCGACGGTGTGGGCGCGCACCGAGCAGCGCTCGCAGCCGACCGGTCGCCCTTCGCGAAGCTCGCGCGGTCGGCCTCGCTCGCGCTGGCCACGCCCAGCCTGCAAGCGGGGCCGGGTCAGCCGCCGATCGTCGCCCGCAGCGCGTGGGCGCGCGGCCTCGCCCATCCGCGTGTTGCGCCGGAATACGCAGTTGTGCGCCTGGCCTTCGTGCACCACACCGAGAACCCCAACGGGTACCTCGCAAGCGAGGTCCCGGCGATGCTGCGCGCGATCTTCCTGTTTCACCGCGACGTCCGCGGTTGGAACGACATCGGCTACAACTTCGTCGTCGACTCCTTCGGACGCATCTTCGAGGCGCGCGCCGGCGGCATCGATGAGCCGGTGGTCGGCGCCCACGCCGGTGGCTACAACCTCGCCTCCACCGGCGTCGCCGTGCTCGGCTCGTTCGCCAGCCAGCCGATCTCCGCGCCCGCAAAGCTGGCCCTGCAGCGCCTGCTCGCGTGGAAGCTCTCGCTGCACGGCGCGCCGGCGCAAGGCCGAGTGACGGTGCGCGTCAATCCGGCTGGCGCCGTCTACAGCCGCTTTCCCGCCAACGCGCGCGTGGCGCTGCCGCGCATCGCCGGGCACCGTGACGCCGACACGACCGACTGCCCCGGCGACGCGCTCTATCGAGAGCTGCGTGCGATCCGCACGAATGTCCGCCGTCTGGCGCCACGGCCGGTGCTCGCGACGCTCGCGCTGACCCGCGCGAGCCCCGTCACAGCTCCGCCGCCCGTGCCCGGCGCGCCGCCGGCGACAGGCACGCCGCCTCAGGCGCCCGCGCCGCCGACGGGCACGGCGGGCGTCAGCGAGGGGCTTGCGGGCAGGCTCGCGTTCCTCGACGGGACGCCGATCGCCGGCGCGAGCGTCCAGATCCAGGCGCGCAGCGTCGCCCGGCGCGGGGAAGCGGTCGCCGAGCAGACGCTCGCGCAGGTGCAGAGCGACGCCGAAGGGCGCTGGACGCTGCCGGGGAGCGTCGTGCCCGGCGCCGGCGCGGTGTCGCTGCGTGCGCTCTACGCAGGCGCCGCCGCCGGGGCCGGAGGCCCGCCTGGGGCGGGCGCCGCGGTTTCCGATCAGCTCGTGCTCGCCGGCGCGACGCTCACGCCGGCAGGAGCCCCCGCGCCCACGCCAGCAACGGCTCCCGCTCCCGCGACGTGAGCCCGTCGGCGGGGGCGGTCGCGACGAGCAAGGTCGGCGCAGCGCGTGCGCTGGCCCAGTCGTGGCAGGCCGGGTTGAAGGCATCGTCGATCCACGCCAGCGGGCGCTCGCCCGCATACGCGTCGATCGCGTCGAGCTTCCAGTGAGCGCTTGCGCGCCCGACCGACCGATCGAAGCGCAGGAACGGCAGGCCCGCCGGCAGCCCGAGCAGGTGGGGGAGGTGCTCGTTGGCCTTCTCCTCCCAGCCGCTGCACCAGACGAGCTCGAAATGCTCGGCCAGGTCGAGAAGGTGAGCGGCGGCGGTGGACGAAAGGAAGTGGGGAATGCCCTCGATCGAGTGGAACGAGCCCGCTTGGGATCCGAGATTGCCGCCGAACAGCGAGATCACGCCGTCGATGTCGACGAGCAGCAGCGGCTTGTGCGAATCGCCGCTTGATGGCCCTGTGGCTGCTTTTGCGCTCTCTTTAGTTTCCACAGAGGTTGTGAGGGGTACTCTTTCGCGACGGCCGATCCGCCGAGGGTTGGGCGCAGGCAGTAAAGCACCCCGCCGCACCCGTCGATCTACCCTCACGCACCTCCCGACTCTCCCTATCTCTACATGACACTAGACCTTGGAATCCTCCTCGCACTCGCCTGCGCTTTCGTAGCCAACCTCGGCTTCTTCTACAAGCACCGCGGCGCCAACTCGGTGCCGAAGATTGACGTCCGCCACCCGTTTGCCGCGGCGCGCTCGCTGTACTCGTCCAAGTGGTTCACGATCGGCATGATCACCGCCACGGTGAGCTGGGGGCTGCACGTCGCCGCGCTCGCGCTTGCGCCGATGTCGGTGATCCAGGTCGCGCTCGCCGCCGGCGTCGTGTTCATCGCCGTGATGGCCGACAAGCTGTTCGGCTTCGAGGTCGGGCGTCGCCAGTGGATCGGCCTGTCGCTGATGGCCGTCGGCCTGGCGGTGCTCGGCATCACCGCGCCGACGATGCACGGTGCGCACTCGCAGTTCTCCGTCGCCGCGATGATCGCCTTCGAGGCCGGTCTCTTCGGGCTCGGCGGCCTGTTGATCATGGGCCCGCGCATCGGTGGTCCGGTCGAGCACCACGGCGTGATGCTCGGCGCCGCCGCAGGCATCCTCTTCGGCGTCTCAGACACGGCGATCAAGGCGCTCACGGGGATCACCGGAGCGCACGGCTTCCTCGGCTTGCTGCTAAGCCCGTGGCTGCTCGTCGCCGTGCTCGCTTCGATCGTCGCCTTCTACGCGTCCGCGCGCGGGCTGCAGGACGGAGACGCCGTCCCTGTGATCGCCGTCACCGGCACCGCCGCGAACATCGCCGGCGTGGCCGGCGGCATCGTCGTCTTCGGCGATCCATTGCCCGGCGACGCGTTCGGCATCGTCCTGCAGGCGATCGCCTTCGTGCTCGTGATCGTCGCCTCCGCGCTCACGCCCGCGCCGGTCCGCGCGGCCGGCGCCACCGCCACCGCCACCGCCTGAGTACCGCCACCGCCTGAGTACCGCCGCGGCCCGAGCTCCGCTGCCGCCCGAGCTCCGCCACCGCCGCGTCGTGGGCCGGATGTTCGTCGGG
>DASYKG010000063.1:0-52515 GCA_035995645.1 Solirubrobacteraceae bacterium | reverse complement strand
CCGGAAAACCTCGACGACCTGGCGATTCAGGTGGCGATCATCCGCCCGGGGCCGATCCAGGGCGGGGCGGTCAATCCATACATCGAGCGCCGGCGGCGCCTGCGCGAGGACCCGGCGTATGAGATCCCGTTCGAGCATCCGGCGCTCGAGCCGGTCCTGCGCGACACGCTCGGCACGATCATCTTCCAGGACCAAGTGATGGAAGTCGCCGAAGCGATCGCTGGCTTCACGCCGGGCGAGGCGGAGGGCCTACGCCGGGCGATGAGCCGCAAGCGCTCGCAGGAGATGCTCGATCGTCACCGCGGGCGCTTCGTCGAGGGCGCGATTCGCCACAGCGGCGCCGATCGCGAGGTGGCCGAGCGCGTATGGCAGAAGATCGAAGGCTTTGCGGGCTTCGGCTTTCCGAAGGCGCACAGCGCGGCCTTCGGTCTGCTCGCCTACCAATCGACATGGCTGCGTGTGCACTACGGGCCGGAGTTTCTCTGCTCACTGCTCAACGAGCAGCCGATGGGCTTCTACGCGCCGGACAGCCTCGTGCACGAGGCCGAGCACCGGGGGATCGCGATGCTGCGCCTCGACGTGAACGCCTCGGAGGTGCAGTGCGCGGTGCAGGACGGCGG
This sequence comes from Solirubrobacteraceae bacterium, assembly GCA_035995645.1. Taxonomy (GTDB): domain Bacteria; phylum Actinomycetota; class Thermoleophilia; order Solirubrobacterales; family Solirubrobacteraceae; genus Palsa-744. The sequence continues at coordinate 51,895 of DASYKG010000063.1, read as the reverse complement.
CGTGCGCCTCGGCCTGGGCTACGTCAAGGACGTGGCCAGTGAGGAGATGGCAGAGCTGGTCGCCGAGCGCGAGCGAAACGGTGCGTTTGCCAGCCTCGGCGAACTTGCCGGGCGCATCGGCGCGAGGCACAGGACGCTGGAGCAGCTCGCGTGGTCTGGCGCCTGCGATGAGATCATCGGCGAGACGGGCAGGCGATCGGCGTTGTGGCAGCTGGGAATCGCCGCGCCGGGTCTCGGCGCCGGCGAGGGCACCCAGCTCGCGCTGCCGCTGGAGCTGCCGCGCGCTCCGCGCCTGCGCTCGCTCGGGCGCTGGCAGCGGCTGATCGCCGACTATGCCACGAGCGGGGTGACGGTAGGCGATCACGCGATGGCGATCCTGCGCGGGCGCCTGGACGTGCCGATGCTCGCGACCAGCGCGCAGCTCACGCGCCTGCCGAGCGGTGGCGCGGTGGCGATGGCCGGGCTGGTGATCGCTCGCCAGCGGCCGGGCACCGCCAACGGGACGATGTTCCTGCTGTTCGAGGACGAGTGGGGGACGGTCAACCTGGTCGTGCCCAAGGCGGTGTACGAGCGCCATCGGTATCTCGCGCGCGCGGAGCCGCTGCTGCTGGCGCGAGGCCGCGTGGAGCGCTCGGAAAGGGTCGTCAACCTGATCGTGCGCGAGCTGGCCGCACTGGAGCGCTTCGTCTCCGGCGGCGTCGAGCGTGCCGAGCGCGAAGCGGCGACCGCCCGCGTGCATCGACTGCCTGTTCTCGAGCAGCCAGAGGACGAGCCGCGGTCAGACGACGACGAACAGGACGTGGAAGTCGGCTCGAGCATGCGCGCGGTCGCGCCGCCGATACAGAGCTTTGCCATGGGGCGCCGGCGCTGAGCGCAGAAGGCCGCGCCGGCGGCCAGAGCTTCGGAACGACCCGCGCCGCAAGGGGGTGCGCGGCGCGGGTCGGCTCCGGAGGTGGGGACGGTCAGGCGTGCAGCACGCGGCGCTGCGTGTCCTCGGCGTCGCTGACTGCCCACGCGAGGCGCTCGATCAGCTGCTCGGCGGCGTGGTCGTCGCAGAGGTGCAGCGAGTAGACGCGCTCGTCGAGCAGCACGGGCGCGTCGTCGGCTTGGTCGGTGGGGTCGGTCGTGACGATGATTCTGGGCATAACTCCCTCCTCGGGATCCGGGGTCATGTCCTCCCACCGACAGTGTTGCTCGCCGCGCATGAAGACAGGCTTAAATCTTGTGTTGGGCAGTGAATGTGAGGGTTTTCGCAAGCGAATCCGAGGGGCTCTGGACGGATGGACGGCTACGCTGGGCGCATCGCGCGCCTCGGCCACACCGACTTGGACGTCTTCGAGCTCTGCCTCGGCGGCAACGTGTTCGGCTGGACGATCGACGAAGAGCGCTCGTTCGCCGTGCTCGACGCGTACGTCGCGGGCGGCGGCAACTTCATCGACACGGCCGACTCCTACGGGCGCCGCGGTCAAGGCGGGGCGGGTGAGTCCGAGCGGATCATCGGGCGCTGGATCGCCGCGCGCGGCAATCGCCGGCAGCTGGTGATCGCGACGAAGGTAGGCATGTCGCCGGACATGCCCGGACTGTCGCCGGCGACGGTGAGAAAGGGCGCCGAAGCCTCGCTGGCGAGGCTGGGCGTCGATCGCATCGATCTCTACTACGCCCACAAGGACGATCCGCATACGCCGCTGGAGCAGACGCTGCAGGCGTTCGGCGCGCTGATCGACGACGGGCTGATAGGCCACGCGGCCTCCAACTACAGCGCGCGACGCCTCGACGAGGCTCTGCGAATCGGCCAGCGCGACGGGATGGCCTCCTACGTCGCGCTGCAGCCGCACTACAACCTGATGGAGCGCGAGCACTACGAGCGGGAGCTGGCGCCGCTGTGCGAACGCCACGGTCTGGCGTGCATCCCCTACTTCGCCCTCGCGCAGGGCTTTCTCACGGGCAAGTACCGCCCCGACGGCGCCCAGGTCGACAGCCCGCGCGCGGCGGGCGTGCGCGAGCGCTACTTCAACGAGCGCGGCTTCGCCGTGCTGGAGGCGCTCGACGCGATCGCCGCCGCGCACGAGGTGGCGGTCGCGGCGGTGGCGCTTGCGTGGCTGCGACAGCAGCCGACCGTGCTCAGCCCGATCGCCAGCGCCACCTCGCCGCAGCAGCTGAGCGAGCTGATGGCCTCTGTGCAGTTGACGCTGTCCGGCGACGAGCTGCAGCGCCTGAGCGACGCTTCAGCTTGACGGCGCGGCGAAGCTGAGCAGGTTGCCGTCGGGATCCTCGACGGACACGCCGCCGGCGTCGTGTGAGCTCGTCGTCGGTCGCTCAGCGCCATCGGTGGCGGCGCCGGCGACCCTCTGGCGCAGCGCAGCGAGCGCGTCGCCGCCACCGAGCTCGAACTCGATCGCGCGCAGCCGCGGCGCATCGTCCGCTGGAGGACTCGCGCCGGCGCTCTGCCACGAGTTCAGCCCGATGTGGTGGTGGTAGCCGCCGGCCGACAGGAACGCCGCCGAGGGGAGCTGCGCCTGCTCTTGCAGGCCGAGCGCGTCGTGGTAGAAGCCGAACGCACGCGGCACGTCTGCGACCTTCAGGTGCACGTGGCCGATCGAGGTGCCCGGTGCGACCGTGGCCTGCGGCTGGCCGGGCGACTGCGCCAGCAGGTCGTCGATGTCCAGCGCCAGCGTGAACATGCGCACGCCGTGGCCGTCGGCGGGCCGCTGCCACTGCTCGCGCGGGCGATCGGCGTAGATCTCGATGCCCAGCCCGTCGGGATCGCTCAGGTACAGCGCCTCCGAGACGCCGTGATCGGACGCGCCGTCGATCGGCCAGCGTGCGCCGGCGATTCGGCGCACCGTGTCAGCGAGCGCCGCGCGCGAGGGGTGAAGCCAGGCGACGTGGAACAGGCCGGTGCTGTGCGGCGAGGCGAGCGTCGGCTGATCGACCGCGCTCAGCTGCAGGGCGGGGCGCCGCGCGTCGGCGCCCAGCAGCGCGCGATCCTCGTCGCGTGAGATCAACGGCAGGCCGAGCACCCGCTCGTAGAACTCGCTGCTGCGCGCGAGGTCGCCGACGTCCAGGCGCACCGACGCGATGCGCAGCGACGGGTCGATCGGAGGTGCCGGCTCCATCTCACGTCAGGCTAGCGCTGCGCGTCGCGCGAGCGCGGCGACGCGCGCGTGTTGCGCGCCGGGTGGATAAGCTCGCGGCATGAACCTGCGGCGGCTCGGCAGCAGCGACCTGGAGGTGTCGGAGATCAGCCTCGGTTCGTGGCTGACGTATTCCGGCGGCGTCGAGCGCGAGCAGGCGCGGGCGTGCGTCGACGCGGCCTTCGACGCCGGGATCAACTTCATCGACACGGCCAACGTGTACGGGCAGGGCGCCGCCGAGGAGGTGCTCGGCGAGGTTCTCTCCGGGCGCGAGCGCTCCTCCTACGTGCTCGCGACGAAGGTCTACTTCCCGATGTCCGCCGAGGACCGCGGGCTCTCGGCCGCGCAGATCCACAAGCAGATCGACGCTTCGCTGAAGCGGTTGCGCACGGACCACGTCGACCTCTACCAGTGCCATCGCTACGACGACGAGACGCCGCTGGACGAGACGATGACGGCGCTCACGGAAGTGGTGCGCGCGGGCAAGGCTCGCTACATCGGCTTCAGCGAGTGGCCGGTGGAGAAGGTCGAGCAGTCGCTGGCAATGCCCGGCGTCGAGCGCTGGGTGTCCAGCCAGCCGCAGTACTCGATGATCTGGCGCAAGCCCGAGGCGCGGCTGATCCCGCTGTGCGAACGCGAGGGCATCTCGCAGATCGTCTGGTCGCCGCTCGCGCAGGGGGTGCTCACCGGCAAGTACCTTCCCGGCCAGCCGCCGCCGCCGGACTCGCGGGCTGCGAGCGAGAGCATGAGCGGCTTCATCGACCGTCTGGTCGCCGAGCCCGTGCTGCAGGCCGTGCAGAGGCTCAAGCCGATCGCCGAGGGCGCCGGTCTGACATTGCCCCAGCTGGCGCTCGCGTGGGTGCTGCGCCAGCGCAACGTCGCTTCGGCGATCGTCGGCGCGACACGCCCCGAGCAGGTGCACGCCAACGCGTCGGCGTCGGGCATCGAGCTCGACGCGGACACCCTCTCGGCGATCGACGCGGCACTCGCCGACGTGATCGTGCGCTGACGCTCAGCGCTGCTGCACGACGAGCGTCTGAAAGGCACGCCCGAGCGGGCCGCGCTCGTCGTGCAGCACGCCCTCCGCCAGCGCGGCGCCGCCCTCGTGCAGTCGCGTGCGTGCGTCGAGGCCGATCCACTCGCCCTGTGGCAGGCGCTGCAGGTGCACGGTCAGATCGGCGTTGATGAACACGAAGCGATCGAACGAAAGCGTCGCGCTGACGCCGTTGCAGAAGTCCGCCGTCGCCGCCAGTCGCGTCAGCGGGCTCAGCTGCTCGCCGGTGAGCAGCGGATGGCGCAGGCGCTGCCACACGCGTCCCGGCCCCAGCCGCCACGGGTCGTCCAGCCAGCGCATCTCCATCGCCGTGCCGGCAAAGCTCGCGTCGGTCGAGTCGTTGAGCGCAAAGCGCTTGTGCTCGCCCTCCGCCGCCGGCGGCATCGCCGCGCCTGAATCGTCCGCCGTCGCCTCGTCCGCGGCTGTCTCCTGCGCAGTCGTCTCGGCCTCGGGCTTGCCCGAGTCGGCCCCACGGGCGGCGGCGTGCGCGGCTGCGGCGTCGACCTCCGCGGGAACCGCCTGCACGCGCAGCGCGCTCGCGCGTACGACCGTCTCGTCTGCGGCGCGCAGCTCGGCGGTCAGCTCCTGAACGCGGCGGCCGGGACGCGCGATGCGCGTGGATAGCGTCAGCGGCGCCATCGGTATCGGTCGCAGGAACTCGAAGCCGAGACGTCCGATGCGCAGCTCTGCCCCCGGCTGCAAGCGCTCGAACGCCGACGTGATCAGTGCGGCCGGGGCGCCGCCGTGCAGCGCGCGCGGGTCCCACGGGCCGCGAGCGTGCTCGGTCGGGACGAAGCGATCGCCGTCGGCGATGAAGATGCTCTGCGCCATCGAGCCGCTCAGGCGGGCATGCGTGAGATGAAGTCGGCCAGCGCGCGCGGGTCGCGCAGGGGCGGCCCGTGGCCGAAGCACACCAGCTGTGGCTCCAGCGCCGCCAGCCGGCGCGCCGACTCGCGGTTGCGCGCAGGGTCGGGCGTGAACACCGTGGGCGGCTGTTGCAGCCCGCGTTTGCCGGTCATCAGGTTCATCCCGTTGAGCACGTCGCCGAGGATCAGCGCACGGTCGGACTCGCGCCAGTACGCCACGTGTCCGGGCGAGTGGCCGGGGACCTCCAGCACGGTGAATCCCGCGACCTCGTCGCCCTCCTTCAGCGCCCGCGCGACCGGGTGCGGCGGTCCGGTCCAGAACCGTTTCTGAAGGCTGTTGAGCCAGCCGGGCGCTTGGCTGTTGGAGATCGCGCCGGGCGTCTCCATCGCGTAGACGTCCCCCTCGCCGCACCACAGCGGGATGTTCAGCCGCTGGCAGATCGCGTGGCTAGCGCCCTGATGGTCGGGATGCGCGTGCGTGAGCGCGTGCGCGTTGACCGTGTGCCCGCGGATCTGGCGCATGATGCGTCCCTCCGCCTGGCGCGTGCCGGCGTCGAGGAGCACGTCCTGCAGCAGGTACACGTTGATCGCGTTGGGCGGAAAGCCGCTCAACTGGTGAAGGCCGTCGGCGAGCTGCTTCATTGGCACTCCTTCGAGTATGTCGGTGGCGGTAGTCGGTGTGCTGGGCGGATCACGTTCGCGACTGCTCCCAGGAGAACCCGCGCACGGCGAAGAACATGCCGAAAAGGCCCCACAGGGCGATCACGGCGAGCGCATCGAGCTGGTTGCCCAGCCCCGAGCCGGTGACGATCGCCCCGTACAGGCCGTCGATCAACGGCTTCAGCGGCAGCGCTTCGGCGATCTGGCGCAGAAAGCCCGGGGCGCTCTTGGAGTCGAACACGTAGAAGGAGATGAACACGACCGGCAGGAACACCGCGTTGACGTACGCGGCGGTCGACTCGAAGTTGGGGATCGCGTGGGCGAAGGCCACGCCGAGCGCGGCCATGCAGACGACGCCGACGAGCACGAACACGATCAGCTCGGCCCAGTCGCGCGGCCAGCCGATGCCGAAGATCAGCTTGCCGGCGAGCACGACGATGGCGATCTGCAGCGCCGTGTTGGTGACGGCATTGGCGGCGACGCCGCCGAAGTAGGAGCCGGTCGGCAGCGGCGTGCCGCGAATGCGCTTGAGCACGCCGCGCTCGCGCAGGAAGACGATGTTGTAGGCGAGCGCGGTGAACGTCGTCGACATCACGCTCATGCCCGCGATCGCGGGGATCAGCCGATCGAGCTCGTGCTGGTTGCCGGCGAGGATCGCGCCGCCTCCGCCGAGGAACAGCAGCGGCAGCAGGAAGTTGAAGAAGGCGGCGCTGGGGTTGCGCCAGAACATGCGCCGCTCCAGGCGATACTGGCGCCAGCCGAGCGCGATCGCGTCAGCCATCGGCGGTCAGCTCCAGGTACACGTCCTCGAGCGTCGGGCGCGCGACGCTCAGCTCCTCGAGCCTCTCGCCGCGCGCCAGCGCCTCGGCGCTCAGCTCGTGCAGTAGCGCCGTCGGATCGTCGGTCTGGCGCTCGACGAAGTGCCCGTCGCGGTCGCGGTAGGCGACGCGGTAGTGCGAGGCGCCGACGCCGAGCTCACGCGGCGGCCCGATCGCCAGGATGCGCCCGTCCTTGACGATCGCCACGCGGTCGGCGAGCTCCTGCGCCTCGTCGAGGTAGTGCGTGGTCAGCAGGATCGTCTTGCCGAGGTCGCGCAGCTTGCGCACGGTCTCCCATGCGCTGCGCCGCGCCTCGGGGTCAAAGCCCGTGGTCGGCTCGTCGAGGAAGATCAGCTCCGGGTCGCCGACCAGCGCGAGCGCGAAGTCCAGCCGCCGCAGCTGTCCGCCGGAGAGCTTTCGGCTGCGCGCGTCCGCCCTGTCCTGTAGGCCGGCGAGCGCGAGCACCTCCTCGACGTCGCGCGGCTTGGGATAGAAGCCGGCCCAGTGGCGCAGCGCCTCGCGCGGGGTCACGTGGCCGTAGATGCCGCCCGACTGCAGCACGATGCCGATGCGCTGGCGCAGCGCGCGGCTGCGCTTGCCCGGGTCGTGGCCGAGCACCGACACCTCGCCGCCGCTGCGCGCGCGGTAGCCCTCGAGGATCTCCACGGTCGTGGTCTTGCCGGCGCCGTTTGGGCCGAGCAGGCCGAACACCTCGCCGCGCTGGACGGTGATGTCGATGCCGCGCACGGCCTCGAACTCGCCGTAGCGCTTGCTCAGGGCATGGACTTCGATGGCCGCGGCGTCGCTCACGCCCCCATCATCCCAACACGCAACGCGGCCCCGCGGCTCCTACCAGTGCACGCCCCTGGTCAGCGTGGCCATCGCGATCTGCTCGAAGGAGGCCTTCTCCTCTTCGTTCTTCTGGCCCTTCGACGCGGCCGAGTCGGGGAACACGCGGTAGGCCAGGTGCAGCAGGCGGTCGACGGTCTTCGGCGACAGCGCGTAGGCGATCTCGCCGATGGTGCCCAGGCGCGTGCCCATGTGCTTCGGGCGGCCGCGCATCGCCTCGCAGATCATGTCCGCGGCCTCGTCGGGCGTGATCGCCGGGAAGGCGTCGTACATCTTCGTCGGCGCGATCATCGGCGTGCGCACGAGCGGCATGTGGATCGTCGTGAACGTGACGCCGTCGCCGACGACCTCCGAGGCGACCACGCGCGTGAAGGCGTCGAGCGCCGACTTGGAGGCGACGTAGGCGGAGAAGCGCGGCGGGTTGGTCTGCACGCCGATCGAGGAGATGTTGACGATGTGCCCGGAGCCGCGCTCGCGCATGTGCGGCAGCAGCCCGATGATCAGCTTGACGGCGCCGAAGTAGTTGAGCTGCATCGTGCGTTCGAAGTCGTGGAAGCGGTCGTAGCTGAGCGCGATCGAGCGGCGGATCGAGCGGCCGGCGTTGTTGACCAGCATGTCCACGTTGCGGTGGTCGGCGAGCACGCGCTCGACCAGCCGTTCGACGGACTCCATGTCAGAGATGTCCGCCGCGTACACGTAGGCGGTGCCGCCCGCGGCGACGATCTCCGCGCGCGCCTCCTCGAGCTTCTCCACGTTGCGCGCGACCAGCAGCGGCACGCCGCCGGCCTCGGCGACCTTCAGCGCGGTCGAGCGCCCGATCCCCGACGATGCGCCGGTGATCATCACGTGCTTGCCCTCGAGCGCCTCCTTCAGCGTGCGCCCGGCCGACATGCTCGGGTCCATCTCGCGCTCCCAGTAGTCCCACAGGCGCCCGGCGTAGTCGTGCAGCGCCGGCGGGCGCTCAAGCGGCGTTCCCGCGAGCGCACGTCCGGTGGCGCGCGTGTCAAAGCGCGGCACCAGCTCCATGTGCGCGATCACCTCTTCGGGTATGCCGAGCTCGCGCAGCGCGAGTTTACGCAGCTGGCGCCACGGCGGCAGGTCCAGCGCAAGCGCCAACGGCCACTTGGGCAGCGGATCGGTCAGGCGTTTGTCGATGCTCACGGCGACGCGCGGCGCGTGCGCGGCGGAGGCGAACTCGTTAATCATCTCGTCGACGCGCTGGCGGCGCGGGTCGGTCAGGTGGAAGGCCTTGCCGTCGAGGTCGGGCTCGTGGGCGATGTGCTCCAGCGCGTCGACGACCCAGTCGACCGGCACGAGGTTGGTGTTGCCGAGGTCCGGTCCGACGAGCGGCGCCCACTCGGGCAGCAGCTGGCGCGCGCGCTGGATCGCCTTGAAGAAGTAGTACGGGCCGTCAACCTTGTCCATCTCGCCCGTGCGCGAGTCGCCGACGACGATGCCCGGACGGTACACGCGCCAGGGCACGTAGATCTGCTCGCGCACGATCCGCTCGGACTCGAACTTCGTGCGGTGATACGGCGACGGCAGCTTCTGGCCCTCGTCGAACATCTCCTCTTCGAAGGTCCCCTTGTACTCGCCGGCGACGGCGATCGAGGAGACGTGGTGCAGGCGCTCGGCGTTGATCGCGCGCGCCAGTTCCACCGCGTGCATCGTGCCGCCGACGTTCACCGCCGTGTTCAGCTCCGGCGCCGCCGTCATGTCGTACACGGCGGCGAGGTGGAAGAAGTGCTTGATCTTGCCGCGAAGCTCCGTGACCTGCTCCTGCTCGACGCCCAGCAGCGGACGGCGCAGGTCGCCGATCACCGGCTCGACCCGTTTGCCCGCCGCCGCGCCTGCGACGACGCTCCAGCGCTCGATCAGGTCGGCCAGGCGCTCGAGCGACGTCTCGCGCACAAGCACGTAGACCTTTCCCTGGCGTTTGTCGAGCAGCTGCTCGACCAGACGACGCCCGATGAAGCCGGTAGCTCCTGTTACGAAGTAGGCCATCGCGCCGCAGAGCCTATCTCTAACGGCCCGCCCAGCGGATACGGGAAGCCCGCGCGAGGACGCGAGGCTGGGCGGTGAGGCGGGCGGGGAGGGCGTCGGGCGGGGCGATGCGATCGCACCACGTTTGATCGGCGGGACACGGGGAACACCAGGGCTGAGCGCAAGAAAGGAGCGTTGATCATGCGCATTGCTCGTTCGACCGGAGCGGTCAGCGGCCTGCTGATCGTCCTGCTGGGCACGTGGGTGGCCCTGATCCCGTTCGTCGGCCCGTACTTCGACTACTCGTTCGGCACGAACGCGACGTGGCACTACACGACCGACCGCCTGTGGCTCGACATCCTTCCGGGAGCGCTCGCGGTGCTCGGCGGAATGCTGCTGATCGCCGCGCGCACGCGACCCGCTGGCATCCTCGGCGGCTGGCTGGCGATGGTCGCCGGCGGCTGGCTGGTGATCGGCCCGCCGGTGAGCCTGACGTGGGAGAGCGGGCCGGGTCCGATCGGACGGCCGCTGTTCGGCACCACGCGGCAGATGCTCGAGCTCGTCGGATACTTCTACGGGGCCGGCGCCCTGATCATCGCGTTCAGCGCGCTCGCGATCGGACGCTACGCCTCACGGCCGCAGATCGCCGCCGAGGAGGCGATCCTCGCCGACGAGCCGGTCGCGCGACGGACTGCGCCGGTCGCTTCGACGGCAACCGCTCCGGTCGCGACCGGGCGCACTGAGCCCGCCGAGGTCGCGCCGCGCGGCACGCCGGCGGCCACCGCAGAGACAACACCGCAAGCCGCTGCATCGGAGCCCGTGCGCAGGACGCGTCTGCCGTTCCTCTCGCGGCGCCGCCACGCGCGCGAGCCATACCGCTCGGAACGCAGCTCGGCGGGCAGGACTAGCTAGGCGCCGGCGCCTGCGCCGCCGCGGCCCTCGCCGGCGGCGAAGCGCGCGGCGCCGCGCGCGCCGTCGTCGAACACCTCCGGGCCCGCCTGGGCCTCGAGCGCGAGCGCCTGCTCGAGCGGCAGCCCGAACCCGTCGATCGCCGCGCGCCGGTCGGCGAGCATCGTGCGCTGCGGAAAGCGCGCCAGCCCCTGCGCGAGCTCCAGCGCCCGCTGCAGATGCGCGCCCGGCGCGACCACCTCGGTGAGCATGCCCATCGCCAGCGCCTCCTCGGCATCGACCAGACGGCCGGTGAGAATCAGATCGAGCGCGCGGCCGAGGCCGACGATGCGCGGCAGGCGCTGCGTCCCGCCGTCGATCAACGGCACGCCCCAGCGCCGCTCCGGGTAGCCGAGCGTGGAGCCTTCGCTGGCGATGCGCAGGTCGCACCACAGCGCCAGCTCCAGGCCGCCGGCGAGCGCGAAGCCGGAGATCGCGGCGATCGTCGGCTTGGACGGCGTCAGGCGCGTGAAGCCCATCGGGCCCTCCTCGCTCATCAGCCGCGGCACGAACGTCTCCGTCGCCTTCAGGTCCGCGCCCGCGCAGAAGGAGACATTGCCGGCGCCCGTGAGCACCATCACGCGCGCCTGCTCGTCGGCCTCGAAGCGCCGGTAGGCGTCGTGCAGCAGCTCGGCCGTCGGCCCGTCGACGGCGTTGCGCCGGTGCTGGCGGTCGATCGTCACCAGCGCGGCCGCGCCGCGACGCTCGTAGTGCACGGCGCGACCTGCGTCCGGCGGCGGCTGCTCGCTGCTCATCGGCCTCTCACCGCGCGGCGCGGCGCGCTGCGGCCCTCTACCAGCCGCCGCGCCACTGAGCGTTGCTCAGCTGCGCCTTGTGCGCGGCTTTGCGCGCTTCCTTGCGCCTGTCCAAGTGGCGTTGCAGCATGCTCATGCAGAAGATGAACAGCGGGAAGAAGACGATCAGGATGAAGCCCGCGTCCGTGACCACTTTGTCGTCCGTCGCGCCGTAGAAGCCGCGCCCGTCGTTTTCCGCCTGCGCGACCTGCGCGAGCACTAGCGGCATCGTCAGGGCCCACACGAACACGGCTGTCGACAGTCGGCGCGTCACGCAGCGGATCGTAGCTCAGGCGACGGGCGCGTCGCACGCCGCTCCCGTTTCGAGACGGTTGCTGCCTTTTCGTGGACTGGTAGCGATCGTATATACCGAACGAACGACATCATCTATATAAAAGAGATTCGTGCGCGATGGTAGATACTGCGTAGATACCATTGCTACCGCGCGATAAAAAGAGCAACACACCACACGCCGCCCCCCGCCACGACCACGCGTCGCCCCTACCATCACGAGGCGATGGCGCTTCTGATCGCATCGGATATGCACAAGGACATGGCCGGGCAGCCGCTGCTGCGCGGGGTGTCGTTCAAGCTAGAGCGCCGCGAACGGATGACGATCGCCGGGCGCAACGGCACGGGGAAGACGACGCTTCTGCGGATGCTCGCGGGGGAGACGTCGATCGACCGTGGCGAGCTCAGCGTCGCCAAGGGCGTGCGCATCGCGCTGCACGACCAGCGCCCGCCGATCGGCGATCAGGGGGATCGCCGCTCGGCGGGCAAGCGCGCGATGGCGCTGCGCGACTACGTGCTGTCGGGCTGCGTGGAGGAGCTGCAGATCGAGGCCGAGCTGACCGAGCTGGAGGGCCGCATGACGGCGGGCCACTCAGACGACGCGCTGCTGTCGCGCTACGCACGCGCGCAGGGGCGCCTGGAGGCGCGCGGCGGCTATCTGTGGCGCGACCGCGCGACCGTCATGGCGCGTGGGCTGGGGTTCGACGGCGACGACCTCGACCGTCCGCTCGACACGTTCTCCGGCGGCCAGCTCACGCGCGCATCGCTCGCTCGCGCGCTCGCTGTCGGCGCCGATGTGCTGCTGCTGGACGAGCCGACGAACCATCTCGACATCGAGTCGCTGGAGTGGCTGGAGCAGACGCTCACCGAGCTCGACGCCGCCGTCGTGCTCGTCGCGCACGACCGCTGGTTCCTGGAGGCCGTCGGCACGGCCGTGCTGGAGATCGAGGCCGGGCGCTCGCGCTTCTTCGCCGGCACGTGGCACAACTGGCGCAAGGAGCAGGCCGCGCGCGAGCTCTCGCTGGGGCGGTCGATCGACAAGCAGCAGGCGGAGATCGCGCGCATGGAGCGCTTCATCGAGCGCTTCCGCGCGAAGGCGACGAAGGCGCGCCAGGCGCAGTCGCGCGTGAAGCAGCTGGCGAAGATCGAGCGCATCGAGCGAGACCCGGCGGCCGGCAAGGGCTTGGAGTTCCAGTTCGCCACGCCCGAGCGCTCCGGGCGGGTGATCTTCGAGCTGCTCGACGGTCGCGTGGAGATCGGCGCGGAGAAGGTGCTGCTGCTCGAGCACGCCGAGCTGTGGCTGGAGCGCGGCGAGCACGTGTCGCTGGTCGGACCCAACGGCTCGGGCAAGACGACGCTGATCGACACGCTCGCCGGACGGCGCGAGCTGGCGGCGGGAAAGCTCAGCACGGGGCACAACGTGAAGGTCGGCTACCTCTCCCAGCACGCCGACGAGCTCGGCGCCGGCGGGGATCCCGGGCAGAGCGTGCTCGACGCCGCGCAGCGGGCGACCGGCCTGACGCAGGGCAAGGCCCGCGCGCTGCTCGGACGCTTCCTGTTCTCCGGCGAGGACGCCGAAAAGCCGCTCGAAGGCCTGTCCGGCGGCGAGCGCAGGCGCCTGTCGCTGGCGATCCTCGTGCACTGCGGCGCCAACGTGCTGATCCTCGACGAGCCCACCAACCATCTCGACATCGAGAGCCGCGAGGCGCTGGAGGACGCGCTGCAGGCGTTCACCGGCGCCGTGCTGCTGGTGTCGCACGACCGCGCGCTGCTGGACGCCGTCGGCACGCGCACCGTGTCCGTCGAGCAGCGCTCGCTGCACAGCTACGTGGGCGGCTGGCCGGAGTACGTGCGCGTGCGCGAAGAGCGCCGCGCCAACGGCGACGGGGACGGCCTCGTGTCCGCGCCGGCGGCCGCGCAGGCGAAGCGCGCGGCCAACGGCGCCGAGCCGGGCACGCCCGGCTCAGGCGACGCCGGCGCGAACGGCTCCGCGGCCGCCGAGCGCGCCGGCGATTCGCCGAAGAAGGGCAAGGCGAAGCCGAAGGGGCCGTCGAAGAACCGCGTCAGCGCGCAGGAGCAGGCCGAGCGGACCGTCGAGGACGCCGAGGCGGCGATGCGCGCGCTCGAGGACGAGCTGGCCGATCCCGCCGCGTGGGCGAGCAAGTACGAGTCGGCCAAGTCCGAGGCGCGCCACACGGCCGCCCGCCGCGCCGTCGAGGACGCCTACGCGCGCCTGGAGGCGCTGATCGATTGACCTCGGCCTGACCTCGGCCGGATGCTCGCGGCCACGCGTGCGCGAGCCGTACAATCCGCCGATGGACCGTTACCGCACGGCCCGCAACGTCGCCATCGTCGCGCTGATCGCCGCGGCGGTGTTCCTGCTGCCGGGCGGCGGGCGCGCGGCGAGCACGTTCGAAGGCATCCTGCTCGTCGGCTTCGGCGTCGGCTTCGGTTATCTCGGGCTGCGCTTGTACCGCGAATATCGCGTCACGCGGCACGGCCTTGGCGACCGCTATCGCGCGACGCTGTACGGCTCGCTGGCGGCCATAGCGTTCGTCGCCATCGGCCAGAAACGCATGTGGCAGACGAGCCTCGGCGAGCTCCTGTGGTTCGCGCTCGCCGCGCTCGCGGTCTACGGCCTGATCGTCGTGTATCGCCGCTGGCGCAGCTACTGACGCAGCACCCTGGCGCCGGCGGGCGCCTCGTATCCTCGGATGTGATGGCGACGAAGGCACCGGCGAGCGAGGGCGAGACACGCACGACCCTGGTCGACCGAAGCAGGGAGACGCTCGCTTGAGCGAGCATCCCCTTTTCGGCCAACTTCGCGCGCTGCCCGACCAGCCCGGCGTGTACCTGTTTCGCGACGGCAAAGGGCGCGTCATCTACGTGGGCAAGGCCAAGTCGGTGCGCAAGCGCGTGGCCTCGCACTTCTCCAAGGCGCAGGTCCCCAGCAGTCCCGGCCACGCGGAGATGGTCGCGAGCGTGGAAAGCGTCGAGTGCGTGGTCGTGGCGACGGAGGCCGAGGCGCTGCTCGCCGAGCAGAGCTTCATCAAGCAGTACCGCCCGCGCTTCAACATCCGCCTGCGCGACGACAAGTCCTATCCGTTCATCGCGATCTCGCTCGACGAGGACTACCCGCGGGTGTACTTCACGCGCGAGCGCCACCGTCCGGGGCGCGCGTACTTCGGCCCTTATTCCAACGCCAAGCGCGTGCGCGGCACGCTGGAGGTGCTCGCGAAGGTGTTCATGTTCCGCTCGTGCACCGGCCCCGAGCCGGGACGGCGCAGCGGCAGCCCGTGCCTGGACTACTACATCAAGCGCTGTGAGGCGCCGTGCGTCGGCTATGTCTCCAAGGAGGAGTACCGCGCGAGCATCGACGGGGTGATCGACTTCCTATCCGGCCGCTTCAAGGACATCGAGCGCGAGCTCGAGCAGCGCATGCGCGAGGCGGCGGAGGCGGAAGAGTTCGAGCAGGCGACCGTCGAGCGCAACCGGCTGCGCGCCGTGCACTCGCTGCTGGAGCGCCGGCGCGTGGCCAACGAGTCCGTCGGCACGTTCGACGCCGTCGCGGTGGCCGTCGACGGTCGCGAGGCCAACGCGCAGGTCTTTCAGGTGCGCGACGGCGTTCTCTCCGACCGCCAGTCGTTCTACCTGTCCAACGAGACCGAGCGCAGCGTCGCCGAGGTGGCCGAGGAGTTCATGTTGCAGTACTACGCCGGCCACATGTCCATCCCCGCGTTGCTCGTCGTGCAGCGCGAGCTCGACCAGCTCGACGAGCGCGCGGCGCTGACCGATGCGCTGGCAAGTCGCCGCGGCGGCCCCGTGGAGATCCGCGCGGCCGAGCGCGGCGAGAAGCGACGCATCCTCGAGCTCGCCGAGCGCAATGCGCGCCTGGCGCTCGACCAGGAGCGCCTGAAATCCGAGCGCCGTCGCCAGAGCCGCGTGGAGGCGCTCGACGGCTTGCAGCAGGCGCTCGGACTGGATGTGCCGCCGATCCGCATCGAGTGCTTTGACATCTCGCACCTCGGCGGCACGCAGACGGTCGCCTCGATGGTCGTGTTCGAGGGCGGCGCTCCGAAGAAGTCCGACTACCGCCGCTTCAAGATCCGCACGCTGGCCGACGGCGAGTCCGACGACTTCGCCGCGATGGCCGAGGTGCTGGCGCGACGCTATGCGCAGTGGGAGCGCCAAGCCGACCTCTCCCCGCACGACCCCGACTACGACGCCAGCTTCGCCTCTCTGCCCAACGTCGTCGTTATCGACGGCGGCAAGGGCCAGCTCTCGGCCGGCCTCGGCCCGCTGCGCGGCTTTCGCGAGCGCGGCGTCGCCGTCGTCTCACTGGCCAAGCGCATCGAGGAGCTGTTCATCCCCGGCCGCCGGGCGCCTCTCGTGCTCGACCACTCCACGCCCGAGCTGCAGCTGCTGCAGCGCGTGCGCGACGAGGCGCACCGCTTCGCGATCACCCACCATCGCAACAGGCGCGACCGTGCGATGACCGGCTCGCTGCTCGACGAGCTCCCAGGCGTCGGCCCGGCGCGCAAGCGCGCGCTGCTCGCCCACTTCGGCTCGCCCGACGCGGTCGTGTCGGCGTCGAGCGAGGAGCTGCAGGCCGTGCCGGGGCTGCCGGCGAAGGTCGCGCGCGAACTTCACGCGCGGCTGCACAGGGCAGGCTGAGCAGGGCACTGAGCAGAGCGAGCTGAGCAGAGGGTTCAGCCGGGCGAGAGACGCGTCGCCCCCGCGAAGCTGGAACTTTCCCTGCATTAGCGACAAATTGACACTGTCGTCCCGCGGGTGGAGCAGAATAGGTCGATGGCCGTGATCAGACCGTTGCGTCCGTTGCGGGGGGGTGCGGACCGCAAGGCCGGCAAAGTCGTGCAGCCGGTCGTGCAGACGCGGCTGCAGGATCTCGTCGTGATCACAGGGTTCTCCGGAGCGGGCAAGTCGACGGCGATGAACGTGTTTGAGGACGCGGGGTACTTCTGCGTCGACAACCTGCCGCCGGAGATGATCCGTTCGCTGGTCGAGCTGTTCGTGCACCAGGGCTCGAAGGTCGAGCGGGCTGCCGTCGTGTCCGACGTGCGTGGCGGCGTGTACTTCGAGGCGCTGCGCGCGGTCGTCGACGATCTCGACGCGCTCGGGCTGAGCCATCACGTGCTGTTCCTGGAGGCGGCCGAGCAGGAGCTCGTCACGCGCTACAAGGAGACGCGCCGGCGACATCCGCTGGCGCCGGAGGGAAGCGTGGCGGCCGGCGTCGGCGAAGAGCGAGCGTTGCTAGCCCCGCTGCGCGAGGAGGCCGACATGGTGATCGACACGACCGGCATGTCCGCGGCGACGCTGCGAGGCAAGATCGCCGACCAGTTCCTGCCGCGCAAGGCGGCTGGGCGCCTCGCGCTGACGATCATGAGCTTCGGCTTCAAGCACGGGCCGCCGCGCGAGGAGGATCTGGCGTTCGACGTGCGCTTCCTCGCCAACCCACACTACGAGGCCGACCTGCGCGAGCTGACCGGCGAGGACCCGCGCGTGGTCGAGTTCATCGCCGGCGACGGGCGCCTGGAGGAGTTCTACGAGCGCCTGCACGCGCTGCTGGACTTCCTGCTGGCGCAGTACGTGGCAGAGGGCAAGTCGCACCTGGTGATCGCGATCGGCTGCACCGGTGGGCGTCACCGCTCGGTGGCGATCGCCGAGCACCTCGCCGAGCGCTACCGCGACGACGACGCCCTTGACGTGGCGGTCACGCACCGCGACATCGACAAGCGCCCGCGCGGCTCGTAAACGCGCATTGATAGCCTCCCGCGGGCACGCCGGGCGACGGGGCCAGCGCTCCTGAGGCTCGGCATCGTTCATTTTCGCTTCAGGAGGATTGCATGCCAGTTCGCGTTGGGATCAACGGATTCGGCCGCATCGGCCGGAACGTTTTCCGCGCCGCAAAGGCCCGTGCGCAGGAGACCGACCAGGCGATCGAGTGGGTCGCGGTCAACGATCTGACCGACGAGGCGACGCTCGCGCACCTGCTCCGCTACGACTCGATTCTCGGCCCGTACCCGGGTTCGGTGCAGGCGCGCGACGGCGCGCTGGAGGTCGACGGCAAGGAGATCAAGGTGCTCGCCGAGCGAGACCCCGGCGCGTTGCCGTGGGGCGATCTCGGCGTCGACGTCGTGATCGAGTCGACCGGGCTGTTCACCGATCGCGACAGCGCCTCCAAGCACCTCGCGCAGGGCGCGAAGAAGGTCGTCATCTCGGCGCCCGCCACCGACCCCGACGCGACGGTCGTGCTGGGCGTCAACTTCGACGACGCATACGACCCCGCCGCGCACCGCATCGTCTCCAACGCGTCGTGCACGACCAACTGCCTGGCGCCGGTGGCGAAGGTCGTCAACGACACCGTCGGCATCAAGCACGGCCTGATGACGACGATCCACGCCTACACAGCCGACCAGCGCCTGCAGGACCTGCCCCACAAGGACCTGCGCCGCGCGCGCGCCGCGGCGATCAACCTGATCCCCGCGTCCACGGGCGCCGCCAAGGCGATCGGGGTGGTGATCCCCGAGCTGCAGGGCAAGCTGCACGGCTTCGCCGTGCGCGCTCCCGTGCCGACCGGATCGGTCGTCGACCTGACGGTCGAGTGTGCGCGCGCGACCAGCGTCGAGGAGGTCAACGCGGCGCTGAAGGCCGCCAGCGAGAGCGGTCCGCTCGCCGGGATCATGCAGTACACCGAAGACCCGATCGTCTCCACCGACATCGTCAAGTCGCCGTTCTCCTCGATCGTCGACTCGCTGCTGACGGCGGTCGTCGACGGCACGATGCTGAAGGTCGTCGCGTGGTACGACAACGAGTGGGGCTACTCCAACCGCGTGGTGGACCTGGTGCAGAGGGTCCTGTAGGTGTGCGTATGAGGACGCTGGAGCACCTGGACGTGGACGGCAGGCGGGTGCTGGTGCGGGTGGACTTCAACGTGCCGCTCGGCAAGGACGCCGACGGTCGTGTCGTCGTGGCCGACGACACCCGCATCGTCGCCGCGCTGGAGACGATCGAGGAGCTGCGCGGGCGGGGGGCGAGCCTGGTGCTCGTCTCGCACCTCGGCCGGCCCGAGGGGCGGCGCGAGGAGGATCTCTCGCTGGCGCCGGTCGTCGCACGGCTGGCCGAGCTGACCGACGCGCCGGTGAAGCTGGCGCCGGCGGTTGTCGGCGAGCAGGTCAAGGCGCTGGCCGAGCAGCTCTGCTCGGGCGAGCTGCTGGTGCTGGAGAACGTTCGCTTCGAGCCCGGCGAGACGACCAACGACCCGGAGCTGGCACGCGCGCTGGCGCAGCTCGCCCACGCATACGTCAACGACGCGTTCGGCGCGGCGCACCGCTCGCACGCGAGCACCGAGGGCGTCGCGCACCTGCTGCCCAGCGTCGCCGGGCGGCTGCTGCAAAGCGAGGTGCGGACGCTCGCGGAGATCCTCGAGAGCCCCGCACGCCCGCTCGTCGCGGTGATCGGCGGCGCGAAGGTCGCCGACAAGATCGGCGTGATCGACCGCTTCCTCGACCTCGCCGACGTGGTCATCATCGGTGGCGCGATGTGCTTCCCGTTCCTCTGCGCGCAGGGTCACGCCGTCGGCGAGTCGCTGTGCGACGACGAGGACACCGCGCACGCCCGGCGCGCGCTGGCCAAGGCGACCGACCCCGGACGCGCGAGCGTGCTGCTGCCGACCGACCTCGTGATCGGCGACCGCCTCGCGGCCGACGCCGAGCACCGCGTGCTCGACGGCATCGAGGTCCCGCCAGGCTGGATGGGCTTGGACATCGGCCCGAAGACCGCCGAGCGCTACGCGGCGGAGATCGCTCGCGCGGGGTCGGTGTTCTGGAACGGGCCGATGGGCGCATTCGAGCTGGAGCCGTTCGCCGCCGGCACGCGCCGAGTAGCAGAGGCGGTCGCCGCGGCGCCGGGCGTCACAGTCGTCGGCGGCGGCGACTCCGCGGCGGCGCTCGCGCGCTTTGGCTTCGGCGACGCCGTCGACCATCTCTCCACGGGCGGTGGCGCTACGCTCGAGCTGGTCGAGGGGCGCACGCTGCCCGGCGTAGCGGCGCTCGACGGCGCCGGCGCGGGCGTGTCGTCGTGAGCGCCCGCACACCGCTGATCGCCGGCAACTGGAAGATGTACAAGACCGAGCGCGAGGCCGAGGACTACATCCAGGCGCTGTTGCCGCGCGTGTCTTCGATCGACGGCGTCGACGTGGCGATCTGCGTGCCGTTCACCGACCTGCGGGCGATGGTCGACAGCGCGCGCGGCTCGCGCGTGGAGGTGTACGCGCAGAACATGCACCACGAGCCCGAGGGCCCGTTCACCGGTGAGATCTCGCCACCGATGCTCTGCGACGTCGGCGCGCAGGGCGTCGTGCTCGGCCACTCCGAGCGCCGCGAGCAGTTCGGCGAGACCGACCGCGCGCTCGCGCTGAAGGTGCCGGCCGCGCTTGCCGCCGGGCTGACGCCGATCCTCTGCGTTGGCGAGTCCGAGTCAGAGCGCGAGAACGAGGACACCGACCGCAAGCTGCGCCAGCAGGTCAAGGACGACCTCGTCAACGTGCCCAGCGAGCGCCTCACCGACGTGGTGATCGCCTACGAGCCGATCTGGGCGATCGGCACCGGCAAAGTGGCCACGGCCGAGCAGGCGCAGGAGGCGATCGCGTTCATCCGCGCGCTCGTCGGCGACCGCGACGCGCAGGCGGCGCAGGGCGTGCGCATCCTCTACGGAGGCTCGGTCAAGCCCGACAACGCGGCCGAGCTGCTCGCGCTGCCCGACGTCGACGGCGCGCTCGTCGGCGGTGCGTCGCTGCAGGCCGACTCGTTCGCGCAGATCGTGGGCGCGGCAGCCGAGCGATGAGCGAGCACGGCGTGGCGGCGGGCCTGCCGGTCGCCAGCGTGTGCCTCGTCGTGCTCGACGGGTGGGGGCTGGCGCAGCCCGGACCCGGCAACGCCGTGTCGCTCGCGAGCACGCCGGTGTTCGACGAGCTGTGGCGCGACTTCCCGCACACGACGCTCACGGCGTCCGGCCGCGCGGTCGGGCTGCCTGACGGTCAGATGGGCAATTCGGAGGTCGGTCATCTGAACCTCGGCGCCGGCGCAGTCGTGCGCCAGGACCTCGTGCGCATCGACGACGCGATCGCCGACGGCACGTTCGCGCGCAACGAGGCGCTGCTGCGGGCGCTGCCCGCCGGCGGGCGCGTGCACCTGATCGGGCTCGTCTCAGACGGCGGCGTGCACTCCTCGCTCGAGCACCTGCATGCACTGATCGCGCTCGCGCGCGAGCGCGGCGTGGAGGAGGTCGTGGTGCACGCGTTCACAGACGGACGCGACACGCTGCCCCACGCTGGGGCCGCCTACCTGGCCGAGCTGGACGCCACGCCTGGCGCGCGCGTCGGCTCGGTGGTCGGGCGCTACTGGGCGATGGACCGCGATCGCCGCTGGGACCGCACGCAGAGGGCGTATGACCTGCTCGTGCACGGCCAGGCGCCCCACAGCGCCGCCAGCGGCGAGCAAGCCGTGCATGAGGCTTATCGGCGCGGTGAGACCGATGAGTTCATCGAGCCGACGCTCGTCGGCGCGCCAGCTGCGATCGGCGCCGGCGACAGCGTCATCGCGTTCAACTTCCGCCCCGACCGCATGCGCCAGATGACGCGTGCGCTGGCCCAGCGCGAGTTCGCCGAGACGCGCCCCGGCGCCGGGCGCCCCGAAGGCGAGCTCCCCGGCTGGAGCGGCCGCGGCGGGGCCGCGCCGCTCGCGCACTACACGACGCTCACCGAGTACGAGCAGGGTTGGCCGTATCCGGTCGTGTTCGCACCCGAGCGCCCGGCGACGACGCTGGGAGCGGTGCTCGCGCGCGCCGGCGTCGAGCAGCTACACGTCGCCGAGACGGAGAAGTACCCGCACGTGACGTACTTCTTCAACGGCGGCGACGAGCAGCGGCTGCAGGGCGAGCGGCGCGAGCTCGTCGCCTCGCCGCGTGACGTGCCGACGTATGACCACAAGCCGCAGATGAGCGCGCGCGAGGCCGCGCACGCGTTCGCGCAGGCCTGGCGCGAGGATCGCCCGGCGTTTGCGATCGTCAACTTCGCCAATGCCGACATGGTCGGCCACACGGGCGTGATCGACGCCGCCGTGCAGGCGATCGAGACGGTCGACGCCTGCCTCGGCGAGGTCCTAGCGGCGGTGAGCGAGCAGGGCGGAGCGTGCGTGGTCACGGCCGATCACGGCAACGCCGACCACATGCTCGAGCCCGACGGCAGCCCGAACACGGCGCACTCGCTGAACCCCGTCCCGCTGATCGTCACCGTGCCGGGCCTCGCGCTGCGTGCCGAGGACGGCATACTCGCGGACGTGGCGCCCACGGTGCTCGAGCTGCTCGGGATCGCACAGCCCGCCGAGATGACCGGCCGTACGCTGCTGCTCGACGACGAGGACGACCGGTGAACCTCTCGCGCAAGCTGCTCGCCGCGTTCTTCGTCGGCTCCGGCGTCAACCACTTCGTCTCGCCGCGTTTCTATCGCGCGATCGTGCCGCCGCGTTTGCAGCACGACGCCAAGCGCGTGGTCGAGGTCAGCGGCGTGGCCGAGGTGCTCGGCGGGCTCGGCGTGCTGGTGCCGCGTACGCGGCGCCTGTCCGGCGCCTGTCTGATCGCGCTGCTCGCAGCCGTGTTCCCCGCGAACCTGTACATGGCGCGCGAGCCCGAGCGCTTCTCACGCCTGCCGCTTTGGGCGCTGTACGTGCGCCTGCCGCTGCAGCCGCTGATGATGTGGTGGGCGTGGCGGGCCACCCGCGATTGACGATCCGCGCCCGCGCAGCGGCACTCGACGCTGCTACATTCGGTTGAGGAGGACAGGGGTAAGAGACCGTCATGTCGACCGCCACCGCCGTCAAGATCGCAACAGGGGAGCCAGAGAGCCTCATCGCGGGAGACCGCTGCGAGGCCGGCCAGCGCGCTTGGCGCGGGCTGTTGCAAGCGCATGCGTGTCTCGCCAAGCAGCTCGATGCGGCGCTTGACCAGGCGCATGGCCTGCCGCTGACCTCCTATGAGGTCCTCGCCCGGCTGGAGGACTCGAGCGGCGGGCGAATGCGCATGTGCGACCTCGCCGAGCAGGCGCAGCTGTCGCGCAGCGGCCTGACGCGGCTGGTCGACCGTCTCGAGCGCGAGAGCCTGCTCGAGCGCTGCTCGTGCGACCACGATGCGCGCGGGTCGTTCGCCTGTCTCACCGACGCCGGGCGAGAACGTGTGGCCGAAGCAAGGGTCACGCACCTCGCCGTCGTGCGTGAGCAGTTCTTCTCGCGCTTCTCCGAGGTCGAGCTCAGCCTGCTGGCCGACATGTGCCAGCGCGTGGCGCCGTGCAACGGCGCTGACTCCTCGCACTGCTGAACGTTTCTCCGCGGAAGCTCGCCGCTACCGCTTACCGTTGCTCGTGCACCCGCGCCTACGACTCGTCGGGGGCCCGCCGCTCGCCGGTCTGCGGATGCTCTGGCGAGGAGGCGTCCTCGTCGGAGGACGGGCTGCGCCGGTGCGCCCGACGGTGAAGGAATACCGCGCTGGCGATCGCCACGACCGCCGCGACGAGACCGTAGATCCCGAACGTTTCGATCGCGTTGCCGGCTGAGTTGCCGAGGAAGTATGCGAGCAGGCCGATCCCCGTGGCCCAGCAGATGCCGCCGAGCGCGTTCCACAGGACGAACGAGCGCCAATGCATGCGCGTGGCTCCTGCCAGCCACGACGCCCACACGCGCAGGCCGAGCACGAAGCGCCCGAAGAACACCGCCTTGGGACCGTGGCGCTCGAAGAACGGCTCGCCGGTGCGAAGCACGTCCAGGCGCTGACGGTGAAAGCGCCCGGGACGCTCGAGGATCCAGCGCCCGCCCTTGCGTCCGATCAAGTAGCCGATGTTGTCGCCGACGATCGCTCCTGTGGCGGCGAGCGCGATGACCAGCTCGATCGTGAGCTTGCCGCGGCTGGCGAGCACGGCGGCGGTGATCAGCGCTGTCTCGCCGGGTATCGGCACGCCGCTGGACTCGCCCATCACGAGCACGAACAGCAATGGGTAGCCGGCGACCTGCACGAGGTGGTCGACGTTGAGAAAGGATGCGAGCATCGACGGGACGCTTTCGCCGCCGCGCTATTTCGTGTTTTCGGCGACGAGCTGCTTCAGCGCGGAGGTCGCCTGCTGCACGTCGGAGTAGACGACGTTGCGCAGCACCACCTTCGTCGGCCCCGGGGCGGTCGCGACGACGACCACGGCGACCACGGCGACCAGCACCAGCAGCGCCAGCACACCGACGAGCAGTCGGCTGCGCCGTCGACGCGGCGCCCGTGTCGCGGCGGCCTGCGCCGGCTGTGCCGTCGCAGGCTGGCGGCGCGGCGGGCCCGAACGCGGACGGCGCGGCGTCACGGCGCTCGCCGCGACCGTGCGCTCGCCGCTGCGGCCCGCTGGGCGGGCGCCGGAGCTGAGCACGCTCGTCGCCTCCGTGGCGGGTGTCGTGCGGGCGCCGTGCGCGCGCACGCCGGGAGCGATGCCGTTCGCGCCGTCGCCCAGCGCGCGGCCCATCTCGCGCGCGGTCTGATAGCGCTCGCGCGGGTCCAGGGCGAGCGAGATCGCGACGGCCTCGGCGAGCTGCGGCGTCACCGCGGCGACGAGCGTGTCGAGCGTTGGCGGCGCCTCCTGTTGCTGCTTGAGCGCCAGCTCGGTCAGCGAGCTCGCCTCGTAGGGCAGGCGACCGGAGATCAGCTGGTAGGTGACAACGCCGAGCGCGTAGAGGTCGGCTCGCGGCCCAGCCTCTTCGCCGCGCGCCTGCTCGGGCGCGAGATAGGCCGCCGTGCCCAGCACGGAGCCGACCTGCGTGATGCTCGACTGCTCGGTCGCCTTGGCGATGCCGAAGTCGGCGAGCTTGACCTCGCCTTCGCGCGCGCGCAGCAGGTTGCCGGGCTTGACGTCGCGGTGCACGACTCCGTGGCGGTGGGCGTAGTGCAGTCCCTCGCACGCCTGGTCGATGATCGCGATCGCCTCGTCGACCTCCAGCCAGCCGTCGTCGCGCAGGATCTCCGCGCACGACTGGCCCTCGATGTACTCCATGACGATGTAGTACTGGCCCGTGCTCTCGTCCTGGCCGGAGTCGAACACCTGCACGATGTTCGGGTGCACCAGACGCGCTGCCGCCTGCGCCTCGCGCTGAAAGCGCGAGATGAACGTGGGGTCCTCGGCGAGGTGCTCGGCGAGCAGCTTCACGGCGACCTGACGCTCCAGGCGCTGGTCGAGCGCGAGGTGCACCGTGGACATCCCGCCGTAGCCGAGACGCCCCTCCAAGCGATAGCGGCCGCCGATCTCCGCAGCGCTCATTTGCCCGCTTCCTGACCGCCGGCTTCCGGCTGGGTCCCGCCGGAGCCGCCTCGCCCATCGTGTTCTTTGCCGCCGCCTTCGCCTTTGCCCAGGCCCGGGCCTTCTCCTTCGCCACCTTCTTCTTTTGGCGCGGGTGTCCCGCCGCCGGGTCCTGAAGTCGTCGGCGTGGTCGTGGTCGGCGTCGTCGGCGTCGTCTGCGTTTCCGTCGGCGTCGTCGTGGTCGGTGCGCTCGTGGTCGTCTTGGGCGTCGTCGTCGTTTCGGTCGCTTGCGCCAGCGGCTGCGCACACAGCGCGAGCGCGCGCGTGCGCAGGTTTTCGACCCCCTGGCGCAGCGTGTTGTGCAGGCCGGCATCGATGCTCGACGGCAGCGCGGCGAAATCTCGGTCGGTCTTCAGCAGGGCGCTTTCGGTGGCGGCGCAATCGCCGTTGCCGTTCTTGGCCGCCTGTGCGACGGCTTCGAAGTCGCTCTGCAGCGGGCCGGCGTCGCCCGTGGGGATAAGCCCCTTGCCCGAGCCCGAGCAGGCGACGAGCAGCGCCGCGAGGACGCCCAGCGCCGCCGCGAGCGAGATGCGCAGCGGCGGAGCTTGCGTCACACGGGCGCGTCGCGCGCTGGACGATCTCCGATCGGTCGGCGATGAGGCGCGGTGCATGCTCACTGACCGTACTCCAGGCGCTCGGCGAGCGAGTCCGGCAGGCGCGCTGCACGAATCGCTGCAGCAGCTCCCGCGATGTCGTAGTCGGTGCGCTTGAACGAGACCGTCAGGCCGTCGAGGTCGAGCAGCAGCCAGGAGGCGCGCGGATCGCCGTCGCGCGGCTGTCCCACGCTGCCCGGGTTCAGCAGCCACTCGCCGGCCGCGATGTCCAGCTCGACTCCCTCGCGCTGCGGCTCGCCGGTGGCCAGCTCGCCCTCCTCGCGCACGAACGACAGCGCCACGTGGGAATGGCCGACGAGGCAGATCCTGTGATCCTGGCGATCGAGGCACAGCTCGGCGAGCAGCGTCGAGAGCACGTACTCCCACACGGGGTCGCGCGGGCTGGCGTGGTAGAGCCCGACTGGACCCTCCTCGCCCTGCGGGCGCAGACCGGAGAGGAACTGGAGGTTCGCCGACGCGATCACCTCGCGCGTCCATTGCGCGGCGAGGCTCGCGCCGCGTGAGAACTCATCCAGCGCGATCTCTCCGGTGACGGCGAGGTCGTGATTGCCCGCCAGGCAGACCGCGGCGTGGTCGCGGGCCAACTCGACGCACGCGTCCGGGTCGGCTCCGTAGCCGACGAGATCGCCCAGGCACCACAGCTCGGCGGCATCGCTCGCGGCTACCGCCTCGAGCGTCGCCTCGAACGCCTGCCGGTTGGCGTGGATGTCGCTGATGACCGCGACCTTCATAGTGGCGCCGTTGACGGTCGTGCGGTCCTACTGCTCGTCAGACCCAGCCTCCGTGCCGCCGTACTCGGGCAGGTTCTTGATCCCCTCGCGGGTGCGCCACTTGGAGTAGTTGTCCTCCATCGCGTCGATCAGCTCGCGCATGAAGCGCGGGGAAAGATTTACGCGGGAAACCACGACGCCTGGCACCTCCTCGGCCTCGACCTCGTGGTCGACGCGCGCGAAGGTGACGGTGAACTCGTAGTCGGAGTGGCTGACGTTGGCGAAGTTCGCGTAGACGCCCCCCATGATCTCTGGGGACAGGTGGATGTTGATGTGGCGCTCGGCGCCTGAGTCTTCGTCGGTCACGCAGCTAGTATCGCAACCGCCGAGCGGGAATCATGAGCCAACCTCCTTCAAGCGACCAGCCAGCCTCCTCGGTGCCCTTGGTTTCGGGCGAGCAGGCCTCGCTCGACGAGCTGCGCGCGGCCGTGCTGCGGGCCGCCGACACGCTGTTGCGCGCAGCCGAGGGCGACGCGGCCGCGTCGCCAGCGCACGGGCGCGGCGGCATCACGCTGGAGCGCCCGCCGCGTGCGGACTTCGGCGACTACTCGACCAACGCCGCGCTGCTGCTCGCGCCCCGCCTGGGCGCCTCGCCGCGGCAGGTGGCCGAGCGGCTCGGGGCGCAGCTGGCGGACGACCTCGGCTCGGTCCTGCAGCGCTACGAGGTCGCCGGGCCGGGCTTTCTCAACCTGTTCATCGCCGACGGCTGGCTGCGCACGGCGCTCGGCGCTGTCCTTGCAGGCGGCGACTCCTACGGCGCCGGCGCCGCAGAAGCGGGCGAGCGCGTGATGGTGGAATTCGTCTCGGCCAACCCAACGGGGCCGATGCACGTCGGTCACGCTCGCAACGCCGCCTACGGCGACGCACTCGCGCGGCTGCTCGAATTCGCCGGGCAGCGCGTCGAGCGGGAGTTCTACGTCAACGACGCCGGCTCGCAGGTGCGCACGTTCGGCGAGTCGATCCAGGCGCTGGCGCGCGGCGAAAGCGCGCCGGAGAACGGCTACCAGGGCGACTACATCGCCGATCTCGGGCAGCGCATAGATGGCGCCGCGACGAGCGATCCGGCCGACGTCGGTCGCGCTGCCGTGGCGATGATGGTCGGCGAGATCCAGCGGTCGCTCACGGCGTTCGGCGTCAAGGAGTTCGACCACTGGGCGTATGAGAGCACGCTGCACGAGGGTCAGCCGAGCCTCGTCGACCGGGCGCTCGCGCGCCTGGCGCAGCTCGGGCACACCTACACCGAGGATGGTGCCCTGTGGCTGCGCAGCACGACATTCGGCGATGACAAGGATCGCGTGCTCGTGCGCTCCAGTGGCGAGTTCACCTACCTGGCCTCCGACGTGGCCTACCACGAGGACAAGCGCGAGCGGGGCTTTGACCGACTGATCGACGTGTGGGGCGCCGACCACCATGGCTATGTGCTGCGCCTGAAGGCCGTGTACGCGGCTCTCGGCGGCGATCCGCAGGACCTCGAGCTGCTGATCATGCAGCTCGTGCACCTCGTGCGCTCCGGCGAGCGCGCGCAGATGTCAAAGCGCGCGGGCGAGTTCGTGACGCTCGACGATCTCGTCGATGAGATCGGCGTCGACGCGGCGCGCTGGTACCTGCTGGCTCGATCGCACGACACGACCGTCGACCTCGACCTCGATCTGGCGCGCAGCCAGTCCGCCGAGAACCCGGTCTACTACGTGCAGTACGCGCATGCACGCATCGCCTCGATGCTGGCCAGGGCCGGCGAGGATCGTGTGCGCAGCGCAGGCGAGCGGTGGACGGACGGCTCCGACGAGGCGCTTCACGCTTCAGAGCGAGCGCTGATCAAGCAGCTGCTGGACTTCCC
Source organism: Solirubrobacteraceae bacterium (assembly GCA_035995645.1). GTDB lineage: Bacteria > Actinomycetota > Thermoleophilia > Solirubrobacterales > Solirubrobacteraceae > Palsa-744. The sequence goes on along the minus strand of DASYKG010000063.1, from coordinate 23,884 downwards.
CGTCGAGCTCGAATCGGCGACCGCGCGCCGTGCGCCACACCGCCTCGCCGCCTACGCGCTGGAGCTGGCGCAGGGGTTTACGGCCTTCTATCGCGACTGCCGCGTCGTCGGCGCCGAGCCCGAGGCGCTCGAGTCTCAGCGGATCGCCCTATGCGTGGCGAGCAGGAGCACGATCGCACGCTGCCTCGACCTGCTCGGCGTGAGCGCGCCCGCGCACATGTAGCGCCCGCTCGGCCGCCGCACCTGCTCAATCAAAGCGCCTGAGGTCGGCGTCCAGGCGCTCGGAGTCGGCGGCGCTGAGCGTCGGCGCCGCGCCCGTGCTCAGCGCCTGGGCGCGAGTGCGGCGCCGCCAGCGCGGCAGCAGCACGGCGAGCGCCGCCAGCAGCGCCAGGCAGGCGGCGAGTGGCACGAGGTACGCCGTCGCGTCGAAGCCGTTGTCGCTCGGCAGCGCGAGCACCGTCGGGCCGTACTGGCCGACGAGCGCGTGCTTGATCGCTGCTTCGTCGGCTCCCTTGTCGATCAGGCCCTGGATGAATGCGCGCTCGCGGTCGGCCTGCGGCGACTGGGCGACGTTCAGCGGGATCTTGCATGTCACGCACATCACCTGGCGCTCGATCTCCGGCAGCGACGCGCGCGGAGAGGCGGCCTGGGCCTGAGCGGCGGGGATCGCGGTCGCGAGGAGCAGCACCGCCAGCAGCAGAGCGACGGGGTGCATGGCGCGGCCGGCGTTCATGATTTTTCCGCGACCGCCAGCGCCCGTCTCATGAAGGGCTCTGCGATCTCGCCCCTGGACACGGCGACGACGTCGCCGGCGCGGTTGACGACGAAGCTCTCGGGCAGCTGATTGGTTCCGTAGGCATGGGCGAACTTTCCGCTGTTGTCGCGAAGGCTGGGATAGCTGAGGTGGTGCTCGCGCACGAAGCTCAGCGAGTCGGGAGAGGCGTCGAGATAGGTGACGCCCAGAACCGTCGCGCCATGGCGCCTGAGCAACGGCTGAAAGCGCTGCAGCAGCGGCGCCTCGACCTGGCACGGTACGCACCACGAGGCCCAGAAGTTCAGCACTACGACCTTGCCGCGATAGGCCGTGAGCGAGCTTTCGCCTTGGCCGCCGAGGATCGGCAGCGTGCGCGTCGCGTCGGGCGCGCGCGGCTGTTCGCGCCGAACCACGCGCTCATCCAGCGTGCGGCTGGCCGAACGGGCGGTGACGCCGTACACGAGCAGGCCGATCAGACCGGCGCCGGCCAGCGTCGCGAGGATCGGCAGCAGGCGGCGTCTCACTGCGTGAAGGGTAGAGGCGGTCGCGTACTATCTGCGCTGCGCGGCGGTAGCTCAGTTGGTAGAGCGCGAGCTTCCCAAGCTCGAGGTCACGGGTTCGAGACCCGTTCGCCGCTTGCCGGGATCCGATCTTCCGCCCGCGCATCCGTGTGGATCTCACAAAGCGCCGCCACCGGCCGTTGTAGTTTGCGATGACCGGCTTTTCGGCACGCAAGCTTGCAGCCAGCGGATGCGCAGGAGACGAGATGAGCACAGAGCAGCTCACGTGGACGACGTACGAGAGCCCGATCGGCCGGCTGACGCTCGTCGCCGGCCCGGCGGGGATCCGCAGTCTTCGCTTTCCCAGTCACTCGGCGCGCCTGGCGCAGGCCGCGCAGCGGCGGATGCCCGCCGTGGCAGAGCAGCTGGCGAGCTACTTCGCCGGCGAGCTTCACGGCTTCGAGTTGGAGCTCGACCTGCGCGGCACGCCGTTGCAGCAGCAAGTGTGGGAGCGGCTCCTGCAGATCCCGTACGGAACGACGACGAGCTACGGTGAGCTGGCGCAGCGAATCGACGAGTCGCTTTATCCGACCGACCTGGAGCAGTACAAGCGCGCCCGGCTCGTCGGCGCGGCGGTCGGCCGTACGCCGACCCCGATCCTCGTGCCGTGCCATCGCGTGATCGGCGCCGACGGTTCGCTCACCGGCTACGGGGGCGGGCTGCCGCGCAAGCGCGCGCTGCTGGAGCTGGAGGGCGGATGTACGGCGGGCAAGGCTGTCGAGCCGGACCGTTCTCAACGCCAACTGGCGTTGTCGTGAGCTGCGCCTGCCTTGCTCAGGTTCCGTTGTAGGAAGCTGGCGCGGGCGGATCGCCTTGCGTGGCGGCGATCAGCGACAGCAGCGCCGCCGGCGAGGTTCCGCCGAGCACGCGCAGCCGGTGCAGGCGGTAGGGGTCGTCGCTGCGATGCGCCCACCCGGGCACGACGGTCGTCGAGCCGGCATAACCGGCCGCCGCAACGGCGGTCACGACAGTCGCGTCGTAGTGGCCGGACGGGTAGCAGAACCAGTTAACCGGCACGTGGTAGCGCCGGCGCAGGATCGCGCGCGTGCCGGCGACCTGTTCGTGCAGCTGCAGTGCGTCGAGCTTGATCAGATCGGCGTGGTTGATGCCCTGCGTGTCCAGCTCCCAGCCGGCGGCGATCAGCGCGCGCACCTCGCTTTCGGACAGGCCGCCCTGCGATGGCGGCAGGCCGGTCAGCTGGATGTTCTCGTCGCCGACCCAGCCGAGGCGCTCGAGCACCGGCAGGGCCTGCGTGAACTGTGAGTGGTAGCCGTTGTCGAAGCTGACGACGATCGGTTTGCCGGTGGGCAGCGAGATCCCTTCGCGCCAGTAGGCGGCAAGCTCGTCGAGCGTTACGGCCGTCCACCCGGCACGCTTGAGCGCGCGCATCTGTGCGGCGAACTGCGACGGCTCGACGTACAGGCCGGGGAACGGCGCGCCGGCCGGCGGTGCGGCGATCACGTGGTACGTGAGGATCGGCACGGGCCGCGCGCCCGGGTGCCCCGTGCGAACGCCGCCGCCGCGGCGCGCAGGCGCGTTCGCGCCCGCGCCGCTCGCGAGATGGCCGCCGTGGCCGGCCGAGTGGACAGGGCTGGTCCGCGGGCCGCTCGCGCCGCCGGAGCCGCTCAGCAGGACGACCGCCGCGACGGCGGCCGCTGCGACCGCGGCGAGCAGGCCGGCGGCTCGCCGGCGGCGGCGGCGCACGGCGAGCCTGCTGGCTTCGCGGCGCGTATGCAGACTGTCGATGTCCATCTGGTGATAACCCGCCGGTCTCCTGCTCAGGGTTGCGTGCTCGACTGCTTGACCTTCCCGACCTGCCCGCGCGTGAGCATAGACCGCAGGGCCGCAGACGACGCCTACACTGGCAGGCATGACGGTGTCGAGCGGGGAATTGACGTGGGCGGCGGACGCCGAACGTGCGTTGAGCGACGCCGGCTACCGCCGTGGCGGCGCGCGCCGGGCGATTCTCGAACTGCTCGACGAGCAGACGTGTGCGCTTTCGGCGGTCGAGATCGAGCATGCGCTCACCTCACGCCGGCGCGAGGTCTCGCGCGCGACCGTCTATCGGGTGATGGACGAGCTCGAGGAGATCGCGCTTGTTCAGCGCGTGGAGATCGGCCAGGGCGTGGTCCGCTACGAGCCGGTCCGCCATGGCCCCGGTCACCATCATCACCTGGTGTGCGACCGCTGCGGCCTGCTGCAGCCGTTCACCGACGACGAGCTGGAGCGCACGATCCGCCGAGTCTCCGAGCGGCTGCCGCTGCACGTCTCCGAGCACGAGATCGTCATCCACGGAGCGTGCGAGACGTGCGCCGACGGCTGAGCCGACGCCGACCGGTCGCCGTCAGTCGCCGCTGAGGTTCTGCGGCAGAGGCTGACCCGCCGGTGGCGGCGAGTCGGCGAGCAGCTGGGGCACGGTGACCAGGTGCAATCCGCGCGCGCGGACCGCGCGGATGATCGCCGGCAGCGCGGCGATCGTCTGTGAGCGGTCGCCGCCGGCGTCGTGCATCAGGATGATCGCCCCCGGCTTGATGCCTTCGGTGGCGCGCTGGACGATCACTTCGACGCCCGGGTGCCTGTAGTCGTCGGTGTCGACCGACCACAGCACCATCAGCATGCGCATCTGGTGCAGCAGATGAAATGTCGTGGTGTTGAACGAGCCGTACGGGGGGCGGAACAGGCTAGGGCGCTTGCCGCCGAGCAGTTCGATGCGCGCGGCCTGTTCGAACAGCTGTTCGCGCTGGTCGTGCGCGGAGAGGTGAGCGAGCATCGGGTGCGTCTCGGTGTGGTCGCCGATCACGAATCCGTCGCGGATCTCGCGAACCGTCGACGCGCTGAAGTAGCGCAGCTCCTCGCCGATCACGAAGAACGTAGCGGGGACGTGTTCGCGCTCGAGCACGCTCAGCACCCCCGGCGTGTACGGTCCGGGACCGTCGTCGAATGTCAGTGCGACATCGCGTCCCTGCGTTCCCCCGGCTCTCACGAACGGCGTGTAGCCGAGCACCGAGCCGACGGCTTTGTCGCCTGTTTGCAGGGCTTCGGCGGGGGAGACCGGGCGCGGCGAGGCGGCGCGTCCGGCGTGCGCGCTCGTGCCCGACGAGGAAGCGCCGCTGCGCTGGTGTGAGCCCGATAGCGCGACCACCAGCACGATCGCCAGTGCCGCGAACGCCAATGCTGCCCCCAGCCGGCGCCTGCGAAAGCGCGCGTCGGCGCTCGGCTGCACGGACGGCCGACCCGGCTGGGAAGGCGCAGGCGGAGGCGGAGGGGTGCGCCTGACCCGCTCGCGGTCCTCGAAGTCCCAGTTCCAGCGCGGGCTCATGCGACGGATGCTAGACATCGGCGCCGTCGGCTGGGCGGTGTCGCGCCGGCGGCTGTGCGCGCTGCGCCGTGCTGCTGTCGGCTTCCCAATAGCGCGGATCTCTCGACGATTGCCAAGGCCATGACGCCGTCCGCCGCCGTTTCAAGGAGAATCACCGCATGCACGTGACAGCGAAGGCCGACTATGCAGTCCGCGCGGTCATCGAGTTGGCCGACAGCGCGCAGGACTCGCCGCGCAAGGTCGACGACGTCGCGCAGGCCCAGGGGATACCGGTCTCCTTTCTGGAGAACATCCTCACGCAGCTTCGCTCCACGGGCATCGTGCGCAGCCAGCGCGGGCCAGAAGGCGGCTACTGGCTGGCCAAGCCAGCCGACGAGGTCAACCTGGCGCAGATCATCCGCGCGGTCGAGGGACCGCTCGTGGGCGTGCGCGGGCAGCGTCCCGAGGAGATCGAGTACGTGGGCTCCGCCGAGGCGCTGCAGCAGGTGTGGATCGCGCTTCGCTCGAACCTGCGAAAAGTGCTCGAGAACGTGACCGTCGCCGACGTCTCCAAGGGCAAGCTGCCCAAAGACATCATCGCGCTCACGCGCCACGAAGAAGCCTGGGAAACGCGCTAGGCCGCGAAGACGCGCGGCTGGGGGAGGCGCACGGGGAGGATCTGGCCCTCGTGCAGCTCGAGCTCGGCGGCGGCTGCGCGGGTCACCTGCGCGGATATGTCGCGACCATCGGGGAGGGTCAGCTCGACGCGGACCTCGAAGCCGAGGTGCACGACGCGTTTGATCAGCGCCTCAGTTGCGCTGCCGTCGTCGTGGGCGAGGATCTCCACGTCGTGCGGGCGCACGAACGCATCGCCGATGCGGTTGACGGGACCGATGAACGACATCACGAACTCGTTGCTCGGCGACTCGTACAGCTGGCGCGGCGTGCCCGCCTGCTCGATGCGCCCCTTGTTCATCACGACGATCTGCTCGGCGACCTCCATCGCCTCCTCCTGGTCGTGCGTGACGAAGATCGTCGTCACGTGGATCTCCTGGTGCAGGCGGCGCAGCCATTCGCGCAGCTCTCCGCGCACCTGCGCGTCGAGCGCGCCGAAGGGCTCGTCGAGCAGCAGCACTTTCGGCTGGACGGCGAGGGCGCGCGCGAGCGCCATGCGCTGCAGCTGGCCGCCGGAAAGCTGTGACGGGTAGCGCGCGGCGAGGCCGTCGAGCCGTACGAGCCCGAGCAGCTCCTTGACGCGAGCCTCGATCTCCGCCTTCGGCCGCTTGCGCACGCTCAGCCCGAAGGCGACGTTGTCGTGCACGGTCATGTGCTTGAACGGCGCGTAGTGCTGGAAGACGAAGCCAACTCCGCGCCTGCGCGCCGGCGTGTCGGTGACCGTCTCGCCGCCGATCACAACGTCGCCCTCGTCGGGTGCCTCCAGGCCGGCGATGATCCGCAACAGCGTTGACTTGCCGCTGCCGCTGGGTCCGAGCAGCGCCATCAGCGCGCCGTCGTCGACGGTCACCGATACGTCGTCCAGCGCGGCGAACGTGCCGAAGCGCTTGCTCACGTGGCGAGCCTCGATCGCCATCAGACGGCCGTGTCCGAGCGCGTGCGACGTGTCAGCAGGTTCATCGCGACGAGCGTCGCGAACGCCAGCAGCGCGAGCACGACGGCAGCCGCGTAAGCGCCGGTGGCGTCGAAGTTCTCAAAGCGCGCCTGCACGTACAGCGGCAGCGTCTGCGTCTGGCCCTCGATCCGCCCCGAGACGATGCTAACGGCGCCGAACTCGCCCAGCGCTCGCGCCGTCGTCAGCACGACGCCGTAGACGACGCCCCAGCGAATGCCCGGCAGCGTGATCCGCCAGAAGGTCTGCCAACCGCTCGCACCGAGCGTCGACGCGGCCTGCTCGGCGTCGGTGCCAAGCTCGCGCAGCACGGGAATCGTCTCGCGCGCGACGAACGGCAGCGAGACGATCGCCGTCGCGATCACCATGCCGGGAACCGAGAAGATCACCTGTATTCCATTTTCGGCCAGCCAGTCGCCGAGCCAGCCTGTTTTTCCATAGGCGAGCACGAGCGCAAGGCCGATAACGACCGGTGAGATCGCAAAGGGCAGGTCGATCAGCAGTCCCAGCAGCGCCTTCCCCTTGAAGCGCCCTCGCTCGAGCAGCAGCGCCATGCCGATGCCGAAGGCGGTGTTCAGCGGGACGGCGATCGCGACGATCTTCAGCGACAGCCAGAAGGCGTGCTGCGCGTTGGGGGCGCTGACGGCGTCCCACACGGGCGTCAGGCCGTGTTCGAAGGTGCGATAGAAGATCATCGCCACAGGCGCCAGCAGCAGCAACGCCAGGTATCCCAGCGCGATCGTACGCACGCCCAGCTTGCGCGCCCGCACGGCGCCATCCACTCCCGAAGCGCGGCGGCGCGGAGCCGCCTGGCGGCCCGAGCCAGAGGGGAGGGCAAGCGATCCCGCGGCGCTAGAGGACATGCTTTGACCTCCAGCGCGACAGCAGCGTCAGCGCCGCGAGCACGACGAGCGCCGCCACGAGCAGCACGACCGAGACGGCCGCCGCCGCCGGCAGGCTTTCGTTCTGGATCTGCCCGAACACGTAGACCGAGCCGACCTCTGTCTTGAACGGGAGGTTTCCCGTGATCAGCACCAGCGAGCCGAACTCGCCAACCGCGCGCGCGAAGCTCAACGCCACGCCGGAGATGATCGCCGGCGTGAGACTGGGCAGCACGATCCGGCGCAGCACCGTCATCGGGCTGGCGCCGAGCGACTCCGCGGCTTCCTCCATCGACGCGTCGAGCTCGTGCAGCACCGGCTGCACCGAGCGCACGACGAATGGCAGCGTCACGAACAACAGCGCCAAGGCGATCGAGGCCCTTGTGAAGGCGACGTTTATACCCACCGGACTGCCGTTGCCGTAGAGCGCGAGCAGCACGACGCCGGCGACGATCGTCGGCAGCGCGAAGGGCAGGTCGATCAGCGCGTTGACGACGCGCTTGCCGGGGAACTCGTCGCGCACGAGCACCCACGCGATGATCGTGCCGAAGACCGCGTTGATCGCCACCACGATCGCCGAGATGATCAGCGTCAGCTTGATCGCGGCGACCGCCTCCGGGTTGGAGATCTCGCGCCAGAAGGCGCTCGTGCCACCGGTTCCCGACTTCGCCAGCAGCGCTGCCACCGGCAGCAGCACGAGCGCCGACAGGTAGATCCCGAGCAGGCCCTTGCCGAGCACGCTGCCGCCCCGCGCGCCCAGCATGGGCGCGCGCAGGCGCTTTACGGCGACGGCTGCGCTGCTATTTGGCAGTGGAGACCCCCTGCGACTGCTCGATCTTCGTGACGATTCCCGTTTCCGGTTCGAAGAATTCCTTCGTCACCTTCTTCCAGCCGCCCAGCGAGTCGATCGTGAACAGGCCGGCGGGCGTGGGGAAGTTGGCCCCGGCGACGCCGGAGATCACCGGGCGATATCCCTGCGCCGCCCAAATCGCCTGGCCGGCCGGCGAGACGAGGTAGTTGACGAACTTCTGCGCCGTCGCCGAGGTCGAGCCTTTGCCGACGACCGCGATCGGGTTCTGGATCAGGATCGTGTCCTTGGGGATCACGTATTCGATCGGCTCGCCCTTCTTCTTGTCGGTGATCGCCTCGTTCTCGTAGTCGATCAGCGCGTCCCCGCGGCCGGATACGAAGGTCTGCAGCGCGTTGCGCGCCGAGCTGTCCTGGCTGACCACGTTGTGGAACATCGCCTTCAGGTATTCCTGCGCCTGCGCGGGCGTCTTGCCTTCCTTCAGCTGCGCGCCGTAGGCGGCCATCACGTTCCAGCGCGCGCCGCCCGAGGTGAACGGGTTGGGCGTCACGACCTGCACGCCCGGCTTGACGAGGTCCGCCCAGCCGGTGATGTGCTTCGGGTTGCCCTTGCGCACGATGATCACCGCGACGGAGTTGCTGACGAAGCCGTGCGTGGCGTTCTTGTTCCAGTCGGCGGACACGAGGCCCGCCTTGACGAGCCTTTCGACGTCCGGTTCCAAGGAGAAGTCGACGACGTCGGCGTGCAGCCCGTTGGTCACCGCGCGGCTCTGTTCGCCCGACGGCCCGTAGGACTGCTTGAAGCTCACACCCTTGCCTTCCGGCGTCGCCTCGAACGCGGGGATCAGCTTTTCAAAGGCCGCCTGCGGGGTCGAGTAGGCGACGAGCGTGAGGCTGCTCGCCGAGCCGCCGGAGGATGAGCCGGAGGACGAGCCGGAGGAGCCGCAGGCGCTCAGGCCGAGCACGGCCGCACACACCGAGACGATCGCAGCGCAGGTGTTTTTGGTCATAACCACTTTCTTCATCGGAGACATCGGAAGAATCAGAGTCGTGATGGTAGTCGAAACCAATGGCGTAAACAAGATCGGGATTAGGGCGTATAGCTTTGTGAAATAGGAGACATCGATTGCGCAATGGCGCGTCTGGCCCTTCACTGTGCAGAGCGGCTTGCGGCGGCGTCCGTTTGGCCGTAGGTTGCGGCGGGTACTCTGTGCGAGTGCCCGCGGGCCCTGCCAGCCCGGCGATCCGGTCCGTTCCCTCGACGTCTACCTCAGGAGAACCCCCCTCGATGTCAGCATCCGCTCCATCCGCCATTGCCACCCCCGCCTCAACCGACGCCGCCGAGGCCGCCGTCGAGGCGATCTCCGGCTCGGCCGGTCAGGACGTCACGTTCTCGCTGGAACTCAGCCAGGATCAGAAGGACATCCGCGACTGGGTGCACGGCTTCGCCGCGGACGTCGTCCGTCCAGCGGCGCACGAGTGGGACGAGAAGGAGCAGACGCCGTGGCCGATCATCCAAGAGGCCGCGAAGATCGGCCTGTACGGCTTCGAAGGCATGGCGCAGTTCTTCGCCGACCCAAGCGGCCTCGGCCTGCCGATCGTCAACGAGGAGCTGTTCTGGGGCGACGCGGGGATAGGCATGTCGATCATGGGCACGGCACTCGCCGTCGCCGCGATCTTCGGGCAGGGCTCGCCCGAGCAGATCGGCGAGTGGATCCCGCGCTGCTTCGGGACCGTCGAGGACGTCAAGGTGGCGGCGTTCTGCGCGTCAGAGCCAAACGCCGGCTCGGACGTATCGGGCGTGCGCACGACCGCCAAGTTCGACGAGGCCGCGAATGAGTGGGTGCTCAACGGCCAGAAGGCATGGGCCACCAACGGCGGCATCTCAGACGTGCACGTGGTGATCGCCTCGGTCGACCGCGAGCTCGGCTCCAAAGGCCATGCGGCGTTCGTCGTGCCGATGTCAGAGGCCAGCGGCATCTCCCAGGGCTCGAAGGTCTCAAAGCACGGCCTGCGCGCATCGCACACCGCCGACGTGTTCCTCGACGACTGCCGCATCCCGGCGGCCTACGTGCTCGGCGGCAAGGAGAAGCTCGACGAGCGCCTGGCGCGCGTGCGCGAGGGCAAGAAGTCAAATTCCCAGGCGGCCATGCAGACGTTCGAGTCCTCGCGCCCGACCGTCGGCTCGCAAGCGCTCGGCATCGCCCGCGCGGCCTACGAGTACGCGCTGGACTACGCCAAGGAGCGCGAGCAGTTTGGCCGCAAGATCATCGAGAACCAGGCGATCGCCTTCACGCTCGCGCGCATGAAGCTGGAGATCGACGCTGCACGTCTGCTCGTGTGGCGCGCTTCGTGGATGGGCCGCAATCAGGTCCCGTTCAAGAACGCCGAGGGCTCGATGTCCAAGCTGAAGTCCGGCGAGGTCGCCGTGTGGGTGACCGAGCGCGCGATGCAGATCCTCGGCGGCAACGGCTATACGCGCGAGTTCCCCGTCGAGCGTTGGCACCGCGACGCGAAGATCTATGACATCTTCGAGGGCACCGCTGAGATCCAGCAGCTGGTGATCTCTCGCGCGATCTCCGGCATGCACATCAAGTAGCCGCAGAGCAGGCCCCCCGGACGGGCTCAGATCTGCTCGACCTCCGGGGCGTCGGTGCGCAGCAGCGCCGGTTCCTCGCTGACCGGGAGTGAGTCGGCAGCCACGATCAGCTTGTCGCCTGGCACGACCAGCTTGCGCCAGGGGCGCTTGAGCGCAAGCCAGCTGGCGCCGCCGACCAGCAGCGCCGCGCACAGGACCCAGCCGAGCGCAGTGGTGCCGACGCCGACGTACTTCAGACCGGACGCGGCGATCACGAACGTGATGACGGGTCGGATGAAGCGGTCTGGCGCGCTGGAGGACAGCAGCGAGCCGACGAACACGGCGGGAACGCTGCCGATGATCAACGAGGTCGTCACGCCGAACTCGACGTGGCCGAACGCCAGCGCGCCAAGTGCGGCGGCGAGCGTCAGCGGCACCGCCTGCGTGAGATCCGTGCCGACGAGCTGGTTGGCGCCGAGCATCGGATAGAGAAACAGCAGCATGATGATCATCAGCGAGCCCGAGCCGACGGACGTGATGCCGACGACCGTCCCGCCGATCATCCCGATCGCAACCGTCCGCAGCGGCTTGGGCGCAATCTCGTGCACGACGCCCGTCCGGTCCTGACCGGAGCGGCGATCGAGGATGTAGCGCAGCACCATCGCGCTCGCGCCGACGAGCAATGCGATGCCGAGTGCCAGCTCGATGTTCTTCTGAGCCGTTTTCGCATGGCCCATCAGCGAAAGCAGGTAGGAGCCGAAGAAGGCCATCGGCACCGAGCCCAGCACCATCCAGCCGACCAGACGCAGGTTGACCGTTTTCTGGCGCAGGTGCACGATCGCGCCGATCGGGCGCATCATCACCGCCGCGACGAGATCGCTGGAGATCGCCGAAGACGGCTGCACGCCGAACAGCAGGATCAACATCGGCGTCATCAGCGCACCTCCGCCCGCGCCGGTCATGCCGACGAGAAAGCCGATGATGGCGCTCCCCAGGACTATGTACGGATCGACGTGAATGGCCCCTCCCTCGCGGGCGACAGTAGCGAACCGTCGCCGCAGCGGCCAGCGGCTCCCGCCTGAGCTGGGTCCAGAGAGGCCTGGCGAAGCTAGTCGGAACGAGGCTGCAGGCGCTCGAGCTCCTCGGCGTCGCGCAGCGCCCAGTTGAGCCGCTCGATCAGCTGACCCGCCGCGTGACCGGTGCTCAGGTGGACCGAGTAGACGCTCTCCTCGAGCAGCACAGCCGGTGTCTGGTGCTCTTGCCGATCGGCCGTGACGATGATCTTCGCCATCGGTTTCTCCCTTCTGAAAGCTGGATGGGGTATGAGACACAAACGGGCCGGGCCGTGGGGTGAGGCCCGGCCCGTTTGCGAGGGGGGTTCTCGGAGAGTGGATCGCTCCCCAAGGAGAAGACGAGGCCCTGTCAGGCGCCTCGACATCGCCCGATCACGCGGGCCGGCGCTGAGACGACGCCAGCCCGACCACCTGCACGGATGCGGACGTGCATGGTGGGAGGGATTACGTGAACGGACCTTGTTCAGTAAGCATATCAACTTTATCTAGAATGTCAAGGCAACCTGCGCTAGGGGTCTGGGCACGGAGGTCGCTCGATCGGGCAGGCGCTCTCAGCCCGGCCTCAGCGGCGGCGTGAGCCGCCGGCAGAACGGGTGGGCTACCAGCTCTGCGGGGCGCGGCAGTGCGGGCAGACGACCGTCGTGGACACTGCTGCGCGAAAGACGAAGCCGCAGACGCATGCGTAGGAGGCCTCGTCGAGCGGTCCGCCTGCGCTGCGCACGCGCTCGAGCTCGAGATCTGCCGTGCGTGTCGGCGCCGGGAGGGCCGGGAGTGCGGGCTGTCGCCTGTGCTGGTCGGCCCGCGAGCGTCGCGGCTCGCGCAGGGTGTGGGGGAGTCTTGCTCTCATGCCTCTACCTGCAAAGACTCTGCCCATTGCTAAAGGTTTCGCTTCGCAAGCAGGATTTCCTCGCCGATAGCCCCGGCAGTGGACGATCGTTGACCTTCAGAGCCCGCGGCACGGCGGATTGGGGCGTTTGAGATAATGGCCTGGATGAACCCCGCGCGTAAGCGAACGGTGCGGCTGGTGGTGGCGTTGAGCGCGGCGGTCGTGCTGGCCAGCGCGCTGATCTACACGAGCTTCAGCGCCGCCAGTCCGGCGCTCAGCCCGACGCAGCTCGTTCGCCAGGCACAGCCGGGCCGCAGCTATCAGCTGACCGGCACCGTCGTGCACGGCTCGGTTCGTCATGTCGGCAACACGCTCGACTTCCGCGTCGCCGATCGCGCCGGCGGCACGACGATCCCCGTCGCCTACACCGGCACCGTGCCGGACCCATTCCGCGAAGGCCGCGAGGTGATCGTCACCGTCGACAAGCAGCACGGGCAGTTCGTCGGCGAACGCGACTCGCTGATCACGAAGTGCCCGTCCAAGTACAAGTCCGCCCCGGCGGGCGAGAAGCAGAACTACTGAGTGCCCGTCCTCGGGCGCATCTGCCTGCTGCTGGCGCTCGTCATCTGCGTCTACGGCATCGGCGCGTCGCTGTACGGCGCGCGCAGCGGGCGCGTGGAGTTCTCTGACTCGGGGCGGCGGGCCGTGTACGCCCTGGCGATCGTCCTCACGGCCGCCTTCGCGGTGCTCGAGGTCGCCTTCCTGCGCAACGACTTCGCGTTCAACACGGTTGCCGACACGTCGAGTCGCACGACGCCGACCTTCTATCGGGCGGCGGCCGTATGGTCCTCGCAGGAAGGTTCGCTGCTGTTGTGGGCGTGGCTGCTGTCGCTGTGGTCGAGCCTCGCACTGTTTCTCGTGCGCAAGCGCATGCGCGACATCGCCGCCTACGCGACAGCGATCCTGCTTGGCTTCGGCGCCTTCTTCATCGCACTGATGATCTTCTACGCGACGCCGTTTGCGACGAGGAGTCCCGCGCCCGTCGAAGGGGTCGGCCTTGATCCGCTGCTGCGCTTCCCGACGATGATGATCCACCCGCCGATGCTCTATTCCGGCTACACGCTGTGCACGATCCCGCTGGCGTTCGCGATGGGCGCGCTGATCGCGCGGCGCGTCGACGCCGACTGGATCCGCGCCACGCGGCGCTTCGCCTTCGCAGCGTGGCTGTTCCTCGGCGTCGGCATCCTGCTCGGGGCGCGTTGGTCCTATGCCGAGCTGGGCTGGGGAGGCTATTGGGGCTGGGACGCCGTGGAGAACGCCTCGCTGATGCCGTGGCTGACCGGCACCGCCTTTTTGCATTCGCTGATGGTGCAGGAGAAGCGAGGCATGCTGAAGGTGTGGAACGTCTCGCTCGTGCTCGCCACGGGCACGCTGGCGATCATGGGCACGTTCCTCGTGCGCAGCGGCGTGCTCAACTCGATCCACGCGTTTGGGGGCGCCACCCTGGGAGTCCCCTTCGTGACGCTGATCGGCGTGCTCATCGCCGGATCGATCTACCTCGTCGTCTCCCGGCGTGAGATGCTGCGCTCCGAGCACCGGCTGGACTCGCTGCTCTCGCGCGAATCGATCTTCCTCGCCAACAACGTCGTGCTCGTGGCGCTCTGCTTCGTGATCTTCTGGGGCACGTACTTCCCGCTGATCTCAGAGGCGCTGACCGGCAACGAAGCATCCGTCGGCCCGCCGTGGTTCGACCGCTATACGGTGCCGCTCGCGCTGGTCCTCGTGCTCCTGAGCGGCATCGGCCCGGTGATCGCCTGGCGTCGCGCGACGCTGGCCAACGCCCGGCGCAACTTCGTCGCGCCGCTGCTCAGCGCGCTCGTCGCGCTCGTCGCGCTGCTGGCCGCCGGCGTCTCGCACAAGCCCTTCGCGCTGGCCATGTTCTGCTGTGCGGCGTTCGTGCTCGGCGCCGTCGGGCAGGAGTTCGTCCGCGGCACGCTCGCGCGGCGGGCGATCGCCGGGGAGGCGCCCCCCGTCGCGCTGCTCGCGCTCGTGCGACGCAACCGCCGGCGCTACGGCGGCTACATCGTGCACATCGGCATCGCCGTGCTGTTCGTCGGCGTCGCCGCCTCGTCTTCCTTCCAGCACGCGGTCGAGCAGCGCCTGTCGCCGGGGTCCTCGTCGCGCGTCGGCGCCTACACGCTGCGCTACGTTCGCCCCACCGCGACCGTCACGCCGAAGAACGACGCCGCGCACACCGGCTCGACGCTGAGCCTCGGCGCCGTCGTGGACGTCAGCAAGCACGGACACCACGTGGCGACGCTGCGTCCGAGCGAGGGCTTCTATGACTCCGGCGAACCCGCGCAGGGAACCGTCGGGCACCTGATCGGCGGTCAGGCCGTCAGCCACATCAGCATGAGCGCCGGTCCCACGCGCGACGTGTGGACGGCGATCGCCCCCGACATATCGGCGCCTGCGCTGGCGCGGATCGTCACGATCGGCAACCGCACCCTGCCCGCCGACGAGGCCGTCGTGGCGCTCGGCTTCCTCGCGCGCGCCTACCTGAAGAACCCGCCGCCGGCGCAGTTTCACTTTATCGTCTCGCCGCTGGTCATGTGGATCTGGTTGGGCGGGCTGATCGTCTTCGGCGGCGGCCTCATCGCGATCTGGCCGGCGCCGAGCGCCGTGCGCCGGCGTGTGGCCATGCGCTCGCGTGCGCGCAGCGCACACGGCCTGGCGCGCGCCTGAGCTGCGCATGACGCGAGCAGCCGGCCAGATCGCGCCGGCGAGGCACTGAGTGCAGGCCGTCGCCGTGATCCTGGCCTTCGTGCTGCTCGCCGTCGTGCTGTTCGTCATCAGCGGGCCGCTGCGCGCACGCAGGGCCGGGGACGCGCAGGAGCAGACGCACCCGTCCTTCGAGCAGGCGGAGCTGGAAGCCGCGCGCGAGGCCAAGTACCGCGAGATTCGCGACGCCGAGCTCGATCTGCGCACCGGCAAGCTCTCGCGCGCCGATTACGAGTCGATCGACGGCACGCTGCGAGCCGAAGCGCTGAAGATCCTCGACCGCTTGCGGGCGCTCGCCGGCGCCGAGACGCCCGAGACGAACGGAGACTAGGCCCAGGGGCGCTTGAGCAGCAGGATCGCGTTCAAGATGAACAGGATCGCGAAGAAGACGGTCCAGCGGTTGAGGTTGCGCTCAACCATCGAGCCGCCGCCGAGCGGGCCCGTGCCGCTGCCCACGCCGAACGCCCCCGACAGCCCAGCGTCCTTGCCGGAGTGCATGAGCACGAGGAACACGACGATCACCGAGATGATCACCTGAAGCACTGAGAGGATCGTTTCCATGGGCTCAGCGTATCGTCTCGGTCCGCTTTCGGCCAGCGCCGGGCGGACGCGAATCGCTCATGCGCCGCGTCGCGCGCGTGCCTAGGGGCAGCGCAGCCTGGCGACTGCGCTCGTCGAGCTGCGGTCGGCGAAGCCGAAGGTCGCTGCAAAGGGAAACCCGGCGCGCGGACAGCTGCGTGGCAGAACGATCTTCGCGTGCGATCCGCCGCCCGCGTTGCCGATCGTCAGGGACAGCGAGCTGAACGAGGCGTTGGGCTCGTACGTCAACGTGGGGATCGGCGGCACCGCGACGACCAGCCGCAGGCCGTAAGGTGCCGAGTCGCCCTGCAGCACCGCCGTGCTGACCGTGCTCTCGTCGAGCGGCGTTTCACCGCGTCCGAAGATCTCAAACGTCGTGCGACCGCCGCGCGTGGGACCGCGGAACACCGACACCGCTGCATCCTCGGGCACGGTCTGCGAGCCGGCGTGCACCTCCAGCAGTGCGTGGCCCCGTCCGATCAGCGATCCCGTGCCACAGCCCGCGGCGCCGCGACTGCGCAGGCGCGAGGGCTGACAGACGCCGACGCCGTTCAGGTCGATGCCCAGCCCCGCAGGAAGGCGCAGCGTCATCGTGCTCAACGGCGCCGGCACGTGATCTGCGCCGCCGAAGAAGCGCAGCGAGATCGTGCCCGCGGCGCTCGCGCCGAGCCGGTAGGGCGCGAAGCTGGGTTCGATGCTCGCGCCCGTCGCCGCCAGCGCCGGCGCCGCGGCACAGATGCACGCGGCGAGCGCCGTCGCGAACGCGCAACGCACGGCCGTCATCGCTTCGGGCAGGCGATCTTGCTCGTGCTCATCACCGTCGAGCCGTCCTCGAAGCTGAACCGCGTCGCAACCGGCCAGCCGCCAGCCGGGCAGGTCTTCGGCGTGATGATGCCTCTCACGTGAAATAGCGCTCGCTTGCCATGGACGGTGCGGTAGTAGGCGGCGTTTTTCGCGCCGAGCGTGAGGAAGGAGCTCTTCGCTGAGGCGTCGGAGGCTTCTGGGAGCACTTTGATGATCGGCACGTTCAGGCTGAAACCCAGCCCGTAAGGCTTTGGCGAGTTGATCACCGGCGCCGTGAACACGAGCTGGATGGAGACGGGCGTGGAGCCGTTGAGGTAGATCAGCAGCACCGTGTGCCCCGGACGGTTGTCGCCGAGGAAGAAGTCGAGCGTGAATTTCTCGTTGATGATTTCGTGCGCAAGTTCATAGATGCCTTCGCCGCCGCCGAAGCCCGCCTTGGAGTTGGCCGGACACGCCTGCGGCCCCAGGTTGACCAGCCTTGCTTCGTCGCACGTTCCCGTTCCGCGGAGATCGAGCGTGACGCCGGCGGGGCCGTACACGTCGACATGCGTGATCGGAGAGGGGACGGGAAGGTTCGTCGAGCCGATCGTGGCCGAGCCGAAGACGTTCGTCGGCACGCCGAGCTTGTCAGGATTGAAGCCCGCGGACGTGATCGTCAGGATCTCTTCGGCCTGGGCGCTCGCGGCGAGCAGCAGCGAGCCGCAGACAAGCACAGCCATGAGCGAGCTTCGCGGCATGCGCACCAGCGTCCACCTTTCCTCTCCCACCGACCGCTCGGCTCTCGCCGAGCCCTGCGACAAGCTTAACCGGCCAGCCGCGACATTGGTCTGGTCGCTCGGGCCAAGAAGGGATTGTTTGCAACGCCAGCGGGCCGGAAGGGGGCTCACGGAAGCCATCGAAGAGGCTTCAGTGGACGGTCCATGCGGGTGCTCTGCAGCGACGTCGCCTCGGCTGTCGATAGGGTCAGGCGGCCCGCGAGCGAGCGTTGGCGCGCATGTGCCGTATGAACGCGATTACGAATCCTTTACGCCTTCGTGCTTGCCTGCCGATATGAATTGCGGTGGGCGTACCCCGCGTTTGTGGGCTAGCTGCGCCGGACCACGACCATGGGACGACCAAACGATGACCAAGATCGGCGCATGACACCTCGGCCCGCTCCAAGGCGCTGGCTGTGGCGCGCGCTTGCCTCGGCGCTCGCCGGCAGCGGCATCACCGCCGCCAGCCTCGGCCCGATCTCCGGCGGCGCGCTCGCCGTGGAAGGCGCGACGGGAGGCGGCGAAGGCACGGTCACGACGACCACGCCGGCCGAAGAACCGACGAAAACCGAACCGACGAAGACGGAAACGACCACGACGTCGACGCCGACGCCGAGCACGCCGGCGCCCTCCAGCACGCCGACCACGACCCCGGCGCCCACGGCGACCACGCCCGCGGGGACCACCTCCGCGCAGACGGAGATCCCTGCGCCGGCCAAGCCCGCCGCGAAGGGCCCCGCCGTGGTGCTCCAGCGCAGGCAGAAAACAACGGCCTCGAAGAACACCAGCACGACCAGCACGACGACCACGCAGCCGGCAACGGCGCCGGCGCCCGGCCTGGCGGCTGCGAACAACAACGTCGCCGCCGCCCCGCTGGTCGTCGCGGCGCAGGCGGAAGCGCTCGCGGCCCAGCTGGCCGGGTCCGCCGCGTCCACGCAGGCGCTCTCCTTCTACCGCATACCACTGTTCCTGCTGCCGATCTACCAGGCCGCGGCGGTGCAGTACGGCGTGCCGTGGCAGATCCTCGCGGCGATCAACGAAATCGAGACGAACTATGGCGCCGACCAGTCGGTGTCGACGGCCGGCGCGGTCGGCTGGATGCAGTTCATGCCGGCCACGTGGATCCAGTACGGCGTCGACGCGCTGAACGCCGGCTACGCCGACCCCTACAACCCCGTCGACGCGATCTTCGCGGCCGCTCGCTACCTGCGCGCCGCCGGCGCGGCGACCGACCTGCACGCGGCGATCCTCGCCTACAACCACTCCGACGAATACGTCAAATCCGTGCTGCTGCGCGCGAAGCTCATCTCCAGCTATCCCAAGGACGTGATCGCCACGCTCACCGGCCTCACCGACGGGCGCCTGCCGGTGGCCGGCAAGGCAGTCACGTGGGGGTCGCTGAAGACCGTCGCCGTCTCCAGCGCCACCGCGCACGCCGTCAACGTCACCGCTAGCGCTTCCGCCAAGCGCGCCGGCGGCGCTGCGGCGGCTCCCGCCCCCCCGGCGCCCTCAGCGGCCACGCCCGGCAGCACGGCCGCGCCCGCGCCGGCCGCCGCCGCGACCTCCGGCAAGGCGGTCAAGAGCCCTCCGGCGCTTCAGCTGGTTGATCTGATGAGTGCCCCGAACGCAAAGGTCGTCGCGGCCCAGGACGGACGCATCGTCAAGCTCGGCAGCTCGCACGAACTGGGCAAGTACGTGATCCTGCGCGACGTCTACGGCGACGTCTTCACCTACGCCGGGCTCGGCAGCATCGCCTCGCACTACCCCAAGCCGAAAACTTCTGCTGGCGCCGCCGCGTCCGCCACGCCATCGCTGCCGGCGGTCTCCAACGCCGAACCCAAGCCCAAGCTGCCCGCCACGGCCGGCGCCCACCCGCCGGTCACGCTGAAGGTCAAGAAGCCGGCGAGCAAGGGCGCGCACGCCGGTTCCAGCGCCGCCAAGGCCGCGGCGCCGACAGGCGCGGGCGAAGCGACGGCGGCCACCGGGAAGGTCCGTCTGTTCGCCCATCCCGGCAACCCCGACGCGCTTGCGTCGGCGAGCAGTCGCAAGCGCGCCACGCGCTCGAACAAGGCCGGCAAGCTGCTTGCCCTGCGCGCCGGTGCGATCGTCTCTCAGGGCACCGTGCTCGGCCGCGTGAGCACCCCGACGCAGGCGCGCGCCGGTCACCTGCGCTTCGCGATCCGCCCGGGCGGCGATCAGAGCACGATCGATCCGCGGCCGATCCTGCAGAACTGGGCGCAGCTGGGCGCGGCGCTGCACCCGCAGGGCGTGACCGGCGACACCAACCTGCTCGGCGCGACCGCCAGCGGCGTGTTCCTGATGACAAAGGAAGAACTCGAGCGCGCGGTGCTCTCCGACCCCGGCATCGACATCTACGCCTGCGGCAGGCAGGACATCGCCTCGGGAACGATCGACAAGCGCGTGCTCGCGGTGCTCGCGTTCCTCTCGCGCATCGGGCTGCGGCCGACCGTCAGCGCGTTGCGCTGCGGCCACGCCGAGCAGACCGTGTCCGGCTATGTCTCCGAGCACTACACCGGAGACGCCGTGGACATATCGGCGATCAACGGCACGGCGATAGCCGGCCACCAGGGCGCTGGGACGATCACCGATCTGGCGATCCGCGCGCTGCTCACGTTGCAGGGCGAATTCGTGCCACACCAGATCATCAGCCTGATGCAGTACCCGGGCGCAACGAACACGCTCGCGATGGCCGAACACTGGGACCACATCCACGTCGGCTTCCGCCCGGCGACCAAGCTCGCGCTGACCCCCGCGATGGCCGCCAAGACCGCACACTCGGCGGGATCTGGCAAGGCCGCGCCGGCGCCGCTCGTCGTTCCCAGCGATCTCAGCAGCACGCAGTGGGATCGCCTGGTTGCGCACATCGGCGCGCTGCCGGCGCCGAAGGTTGCCGTCAAGCCGAGCTCCGCCGCGATCAAGGACCCCAAGCAGCCCAAGCCGAAGGCCTGAGCCGCTCCCATATCGACGCCTGGCGCGTCTGCGATGATCCGCCGCGATGGCCCTGCACGGCGGCATCGACCTCGGCGGAACGAAGATCCAGGCGGTGATCGTCGACGCCGATCACAGCGTTCTCGGCTCAGCCCGACGCCCGACGCCGACGACCGGCGGCCCGGCGGATGTCGCCGCCGCGATGGAGGCGGCGCTGCGCGACGCCGCGAAGGCCGCCGAGGTCGAGCCCGAGACGCTCGCGGGATTGGGCGTCGGCTCGCCCGGCACGATCGACGGCGGGACGGTCACCAGCGCGCGCAACCTGCCGGGCTGGGAAGGCGCCTTCGCGCTCGGCCCGGCGCTGGAAGAACGCCTCGGCTGCAAGGTCAGGCTCGGCAACGACGTCCAGGTCGCGACGGACGCCGAGTTCGAGCTGGGCGCCGGACGGCTGTACGACTCGCTGCTCGGGGTGTTCTGGGGGACCGGCGTCGGCGGCGGGCTGATCCTCGACGGCAAGCCATGGACTGGCCGCGGCGCGGCCGGCGAGATCGGCCACGTCGTCGTCGAGATGGACGGCGCGCGCTGCACGTGCGGGCGCCGTGGCTGCATGGAGGCCTACGCCGGGCGCGCGGCGATGGAAGCGCACGTCGGCGAGCTCGTCGAGAAGGGGCGCAAGACGGACCTGTTCAAGCTGATGAAAGAGCGCGATCGCACGCGCCTGACCAGCGGCATCTGGGCGCGTGCGCTCGAGCACGGCGACAAGTTGG
Source organism: Solirubrobacteraceae bacterium (assembly GCA_035995645.1). Classification (GTDB taxonomy): domain Bacteria; phylum Actinomycetota; class Thermoleophilia; order Solirubrobacterales; family Solirubrobacteraceae; genus Palsa-744. The sequence goes on along the minus strand of DASYKG010000063.1, from coordinate 2,845 downwards.
CGATCCACACGATCGACCGCGCCGTAAAGGCGCTCGGCGCGGGCGTTGCCTCGGCCGTCAACGTGCTCGACGTCGAGGCCGTGATCATCGGCGGCGGCCTCGGGGTCAGGCTCGGCCACCCCTTCGCCAAGCGGATCTCCGAGGCGATGCAGCCTCACCTGTTCGCCGACTTCCGCCCCCCCGACGTGCACGTTGCAGCGCTCGGCGACCTCGGCGGCGCGATCGGCGCGGCGCTGCTCGTCGAGGGCGATCGCGCCATTGCCGCAACCGCCTGAGCTCGCCCGCCGTCAGACGCCGGTGACGGTGATCACGACCAGCGCGAGCGAAAGAGAGGATGTGACTGCGACCGTCAGCGCAGCCGCGCCGTCGAGCACTCCGCGACTGCGGTGCTCGCCCATCACGCTGTGCGAGCGCGCCAGGCGCCAGATGAAGAACAGGTTGATCGGCAGCAAGAGGCCGTTGACCACCTGCACGCCGACCAGCAGCGAGATCACCGGCACCCCGGGGATCATCGCCACGAACGCGCTCAGCATGATCATCGCGGTGATGATGTTCACGAACACCGGCGCCTCCTCGCGCCGGCGCCCCACGCCCTTCTCATAGCCGAGCGACTCGGAGACCACGTAGGAGGTGGCGATCGGCAGGATCGCCGCGGCCAGCAGGCTGGCGCCCAGCAGGCCGATGCCGAACAGCGCCTCCGCGTAGTGGCCCGCGAAGGGAGTAAGCGCGCGCGCCGCCTCGGCCGCCGAGCCGATGTCGTGGATGCCGTGCGTGTACAGCGTCGCTCCGGTCGCGATGATGATGAACGCGGCGATCAGGTTCGCGAACACGGCGCCCGCGACCGCCTCGCGTTCCTCGTGCGGCAGCTCGTCCTCGCGCACGCCGCGCTCGACCACGGCCGACTGCAGGTAGAGCTGCATGTATGGCGTGATCGTCGTGCCCGCCAGCGCGATCAGCAGCACGATGAAGGCCGAGCTGGAGTGCAGATGGGGCACGGCGATCGCCTTGCCCACGTCGCCCCAATGAGGATGGGCGAGGATCGCGGCGACGGGGTAGGCGAAGAAGGGGATCGTGAACCAGATGAAGATGCGCTCGGCCGAGCGGTAGGAGCCGCGCACGATGATCAGCCAGATGCCGACCGCGGCGATCGGCACGGAGATCTGCACGGGCACGCCCGTCAGCCCCACCGCCGCGCCGATGCCGACGAAGTCCGAGATGCAGATGCCGACGTTGGCGATCAGCACGGCGCTCGTGGCGAAGACCGACCAGCGAATCCCGTACTCCTCGCGCACGAGCTCCGCGAGGCCCTTGCCCGTCACGACGCCCATGCGCGCGGCGAGCTTCTGCACGATCGCCAGCGAGATCGTGATCAGCACCATCGTCCACAGCAGCGTGTAGCCGTACTTGGCACCGACCGACGAGTACGTCGCGATGCCACCCGCGTCGTTGCCCGCGTTGGCGGCGATCAGCCCCGGGCCGAGCAGGCCGAGAAAGGCGAACAGGCGGACGCGGCGAGAGCTAAGCCGCGCAGGCAGCCGCGGTCGGCCACGCGTGGCCGACCGGATACGACGCATGACGGGCGGTACTCGGACCGCCATCGAACTGTCCGGGAGCGGTGCTCACGCCGGGCAGTCTATTCAGTCCTCGCCGAGCAGGCCGAAACGCCGCCGCCAGCCGCGCGGCAGCATCGCCTCGAGCACGTCGTCGACGGTCACCACGCCGACCATCCGCTGCTCGTCGGCGACGGGAATCGAGGTCAGGTTGTAGTCGGCCATCTGGCGCGCGACCTCCTCGAAATCGGCATCCGGCGACAGGCACGGCGTCTCGTGCTTGACGAACGACTCCAGCCGATCGCCGCCGTCGGCGCGCACGAGCGCCGTCACCGGCACGCTGCCCTCCAGCGAACCCTCGGCGGAGTTGACGAACACCGTCGTCAGCAGCTCCGGCGCGATCGCGCTTCGGCGCACCGCCTCCAACGCGTCGGCGGCCGACGTCGAACCGGCCAGCAGCACGAAGTCCGGGCTCATCAGTCCGCCCGCCTGCGCCGGGTCGTAACCGAGCAGCGCGCGCACCTTCACGCGGTGGCTGACCGGCAGCAGCGCAAGCACGGGCTCGCGGCGGTCCTCGTCGAGCTCGCCGACGATGTCCGCGGCGTCGTCGGGCGCCATCCGCGAGAGGATCTCTGCGACCTGAGCGTCGGGACGGTCCTCCAGGAACTCCTGCTGATGGTGCTCGTCGAGCTCCTCGAAGACGTCCGCCTCGAGCTCGCGGTCGTCGTCGCCGACCGCCTGGATGATCTCCTCGCCCTCGCGCCGCGACGCAGCCTCGACGAGGTCGGCGATCTGCGCCGGGTGCAGCTTGGCCAGCTTGGGATGGGGAACGCGCAGGCGCACCGTCGGCACGTGCCCGACGAACGGCTCGACCCCGGCCCAATCGAGGAACTCGCCGGTCGCGATGCGCTCTCCAAGGGGTCTGGGCAGCAGCCTCCGCAGCCCTCCGCGGGGGCCGGTGTCGACGCCGACGACGCGCCAGGAGCCACCCACGAGGGCGAGCTCGATCTCGTTCGCGCGGACCAGGCGCGCGCCCTGGACGTTGATCAGCTGCCTGTCGAGCAGGTCGCGCCTCAGCAGGACCTCGTCGGCGCGCCGCTCGAAGCGCCGCAGATCCAGCTGCGCCTTGCGGAGCACGACGCCCCCGGGGCCGATGTCAGAGACGCGGTCCATCCCGAGGAAGGAGGTGCGACCGGCGACCTTGACGAGCAGGCCGGTGATCGGCGGGTAGCCGGCGCCGCCAAGCCTCACGATCACGTCCTCGACCTTGCCCAGGCGCTCGCCGTCCGAGTCGC
>DASYKG010000062.1:0-5521 GCA_035995645.1 Solirubrobacteraceae bacterium | reverse complement strand
GTGGTTCACGCTCGGCATGATCACGGCGACGATCAGCTGGGCGCTGCACGTCGCCGCCCTGGCGATCGCGCCGATGTCGGTCGTCCAGGTCGCGCTCGCCGCGGGCGTCGTCTTCATCGCTGTGATGGCCGACAAGCTGTTCGGCTTCGAAGTCGGCCGTCGCCAGTGGATCGGACTTTCGCTGATGGCCGTCGGGCTGGCCGTGCTCGGGATCACCGCGCCGGCGATGCACGGCGCGCACTCGCAGTTCTCGGTCGCCGCGATGATCGCCTTCGAGGCCGGGCTGTTCGGCCTCGGCGGCCTGCTCATCATGGGTCCGCGCATGGGCGGGCCGGTCGAGCACCACGGCGTCATGCTCGGCGCCGCCGCCGGCATTCTCTTCGGCGTCTCCGACACCGCCATCAAGGCGCTCACGGGGATCACCGGCGCGCACGGCTTTCTCGGCCTGCTGCTCAGCCCGTGGCTGATCGTCGCCGTGCTCGCGTCGATCGTCGCCTTCTACGCCTCCGCCCGCGGTCTGCAGGACGGCGACGCCGTCCCCGTCATCGCCGTCACGGGCACCGCCGCGAACATCGCCGGCATAACCGGCGGCATCCTCGTGTTCGGCGACCCGATGGCCGGCAGCCCGCTCGGCCTCACGCTCCAGGCGGTCGCCTTCGTGGCCGTCATCGTCGCCGCGGCGATGATGCCCGCGCCCGTGCGCGCCGCCGGCGCTGCTGCAAGCGCCTAGCGCTGCTAGCATCACCGCCCGGATGCCTACCACCTCGCAACTCGTGCGCAAGGGCCGCGTCGCCCCGAAGAAGAAGCTCGCCACCCCCGGTCTGAAGTCTGGCCAGGGCCGCAAAAAGAAGACGGCCGCGCCTCAGCGCCGCGGCGTCTGCACGCGCGTCTACACGACGACCCCGAAGAAGCCTAACTCCGCGCTGCGCAAGGTCGCGCGCGTGCGTATCTCCGGCTCGATCGAGGTCACCGCGTACATCCCCGGCGAGGGCCACAACCTGCAGGAGCACTCTGTCGTGCTCGTCCGTGGCGGCCGTGTCAAGGATCTGCCTGGCGTCCGCTACAAGGTCGTCCGCGGCACGCTCGACGCCGCCGGAGTGAGCGACCGCAAGAAGGCTCGCTCGCAGTACGGCGTGAAGAAAAAATAGATGCCCCGCCGCGCAGCCGCCCAGATCCGTCCGATCGAGCCGGATCCCGTTCACCGCTCCAAGCTCGTCCAGCAGGTCATCAACAAGGTGATGCTCGATGGCAAGAAGTCCACGGCTGAGCGGATCGTCTACGACGCGCTCGCGCTGATCGGCGAGCGCTCGGACAAAGATCCGCTGGAGACGCTCGAGACGTCGATCAAAACACTCACGCCGACGCTCGAGGTCAAATCGCGTCGCGTCGGCGGCGCCACCTACCAGGTGCCCGTCGAGGTCGCCTCACGTCGCGCCCGCACGCTCGCCGTGCGCTGGCTCGTCGAGTTCGCCCGCCAGCGCCGTGAGAAGACGATGGCCCAGCGCCTCGCCAACGAGCTCACCGACGCCATCTCCCAGCAGGGCGGCGCGTACAAGCGCAAGGACGACATTTACCGCATGGCGCAGGCCAACAAGGCCTTCGCGCACTACCGCTGGTAGCGGACCGAGGGCCGGCGCGATACTGCGTCCTCAGTCGCTTGCGTGCGAAGCACGCCACGCTCCTTGCGTCCTTGGCCAGCTTGGTCCTCGGCCCCCTACGGGCGGGTTGCCTCACGGCGGCGTTTCGGCGCTCCCGCCGCTTGCCGGCTTCACCCACGCCAAGACGCTCGCGCGTCCGACGCGCGTTGGGGCGCTGCCGTCTGCGGCCGCCAGTTGGCACTCGACCAGCTGCAGGCCAGCGCGAAGCTCGTCCGGGTGGTCGCGCTCCATGCGCTCGAAGTAGCTGGTCTGCGCGCGGCGCTCGCGCTCGAGCAGCAGCTCGGGGTGGGCGAGCAGCGCCGCCATCGATCCGTCCTGCAGGTCTGAGTAGACGACGGGAATGTGTCGCGCGCCGGGCAGCTCGGCGAGCAGTTGCGCCAGCGGGGTATGTGTCTCGTACATCCATGCGCGCGAGCTGGGGAAGTAGTCCAGGCACCAGGCGTCGGCGATGTCCTCGCGCGTGAACGCCTGAATGGCCAGCCGGCCGCCCGGCCGCAGCACGCGACGCGCCTCGGCCAGCGCCTGCTCCGGCGCATCGACGTGGTGGAGCATGGAGACGAGCATCGCCGCGTCGAAGCTCTCGTCGGCGAACGGCAGTCGTGTGGCGTCGGCGTCGACGGTGTGCAGGCGCTTGGCGGCGGCGCGCGCGAGCATCGAGGGCTCGCGGTCGACGACGACCGGCCGCCAGCCCTCATCGGCGAGCGCGAGCGAGTAGTTGCCGGTGCCGCCGCCGATGTCGACGAGCTTGCGCCCTGGGGCGCCCGCGAGCGCGAGGCGCACCGGCGCGAGCACCGACGGGCTGGCGGCGCGGGTGCGGTCATAAGCGAGCGCCTGCTTGGAGTAGTCGGAGAGGAGGCCCACTGCGCAAGTACGTTCGCACCGACTTACGCGCGGATCAACGTCGCTACGCGTTTGGCAATCGTCCAGACCCCTTGAAGAAATAAGCTTCGGTACCTAAACTTAAGGTACCGAATGTCTTCTGCGACCTCACCCGAGCGGCCGATGCCCGCCCCTGCGAGCCCCGGCTCGGCACACGGCCCGGCTGCATCGGACCGCATCGAGCCGTACGTGTGGAAGATCGCCGGCGTGGTGATCCTGGGGATGATCATGTCGATCCTCGACACGACGATCGTCAACGTCGCGCTGCGCACGCTCGGGCACGACCTGCACAGCTCGATCTCGCAGATCCAGTGGGTCGTGACCGGCTACCTGCTGTCGCTGGCAGCCGTCATCCCGGTGACCGGGTGGGCGGCTCGCCGCTATGGCGCCAAGCGCGTGTACATGGTCTCGCTGGTGCTGTTCACGGTCGGCTCGGGCCTGTGCGCGGTGGCCGCCTCGACGACGTCGCTGGTCGTCTTCCGCGTGCTGCAGGGCGCTGGCGGCGGCATGATCATGCCCGTGGGCCAGCTGATCATGGCGCAGGTCGCCGGGCCCAAGCGGATGGGACGGGTGATGGGCATCGTGTCGATGCCGGCGATGCTCGCGCCGATCTTCGGCCCGGTCGTCGGCGGGACGATCCTGCAGAACCTGCACTGGTCGTGGATCTTCCTCGTCAACTTGCCGATCGGCGCGATCGCCTTCGCGCTGGCCTGGCGGATCCTGCCGCACACCGACTCCGGCGAGGCCGGGCGCTTGGACGTGCTCGGGCTGGCGCTGCTGTCTACCGCCTCGACGACGCTCGTCTACGGCCTCAGCCAGCTCGGCACGCACAGCAGCCTGACGGCGCCGATCGTCGTGTGGCCGATCGCCGTCGCGATCGTGCTGTCGGCGATGTTCGTGTGGCATGCGCTGCGCGTCGAGCGCCCGCTGCTGGACGTGCGCCTGTACGCCAACCGCGTCTTCGGCGCCGCGTCGCTGACCACCTTCGGCCTCGGTGCGGCGCTGTTCGGGGCGATGATCCTCGTGCCGCTCTACTACCAGGAAGTCCGCCACGAGAGCGTGATCGTCACGGGCCTGCTCGTCGGCCCGCAGGGTTTGGGGATGCTGCTCGTGATGCCGCTGACCAGCCGTCTGACGCAGCGCTACGGCGGCGGCCGCGTAGCGCTCGGCGGCGTGCTCCTGCTCAGCCTCGCCAGCATCCCGCTGGCGTTCGTCGGCGCGGGCACGTCGATCGCGTACATCTCGATCGTGCTGCTGCTGCGCGGCGTGGGCATCGGCTTCTCCTTCATGCCGGCGATGACCGCCGCGTTCTCGGCGCTGCGCCCCGACCAGCTCTCCGACGCCACGCCGCAGCTGAACGTGCTGCAGCGGATCGGCGGCGCGATCGGCACGGCGGTGCTCGCCGTGGTGCTGCAGCGCGCGACCGGGCACGCCCTGATCAAGCCCACCAGCGCCTTTCAGAGCGCCTACTGGTGGTCGGTGGGCATCTGCGTGCTCTCGCTGATCCCCTGCATCGTCCTGCTGCGAGCGGAGAACCCGCGCGCGCGCCTCAGCCGCGTGGCGGCCAACGCGGAGGCGGCCGCCGAGCCGCTCGGCGTGTGAGCAGCGCGATGCCCGGCGCCACCACGGCCAAGTCCGCCACCAAGCCCAAGCCCAGGCCCGCTGCCGCCCCTGCCGGCGAGCTGAGCCCGCAGCTGACGGCGCTCGGCTTGACCTTCCGTCACGTCTTTCGCACGCTCAGCCGCCTGCGCGGGCGCGACACGCACCTGCAGGGCTCAGAGCTCAGCCATGCGCAGTTCGAGCTGCTGATCGAGCTCGACGAGCGCGGCGAGCTGCCGGCGGGCGAGCTGGCGGCGGCCGCGCGCCTGACGCCGGCGACGGTCACGCAGATGCTCGACCACCTGGCCGAGTGCGGCCACGTCGAGCGCGTGCGCTCGCCGACCGATCGGCGTGTGGTCGTGTCGCGCCTGACCGAGCAGGGCCGCGAGAAGATCGCGGCCAAGCGCAGCGCCTGGCAGAGTCGCTGGCAGGACGCCCTGGGGGACGTCTCCGAGCGCGACCTGCGCGCCGCCACGCGCGTGCTGCAGCGGCTTGCGACGATGTTCGACGAGGCCTCCCCAGGGGCCGCTTGCGGCCCCTCTGTGGAGGGTGTGCAAAGCGACTCTCAGACCCCGCGATAGCCGTCTGAGACGGCCAAATCCTCTGCTATAGTCGGCCCCGTCGCGCGTGTGCCCGCCAGTCTTTTCAGGGCCGCTACGACGGAGCTGCAACCCAAGATGGAGACCTCGATCAGATAGCGAAGCGGACCGGTCCACAAGACCAGCAGCGCGCGTGGACCCGAGGGGTCCATTTTTTTCGCCCGAAATCACCACTGGCCGCACAACCCCCACTTACTGATGCCACGCAAGTACTCACTGGAAAACACCCGCAACATCGGGATCATGGCGCACATCGACGCCGGTAAGACGACGACGACCGAGCGCATCCTGTACTACACCGGCCGCACGTACAAGCTCGGCGAGGTGCACGAGGGCGCGGCCGTGATGGACTGGATGGAGCAGGAGCAGGAGCGCGGCATCACGATCACCTCCGCGGCCACCACGGCTGAGTGGAAAGGCCACCGGATCAACATCATCGACACGCCCGGCCACGTCGACTTCACCGTCGAGGTCGAGCGCTCGCTGCGAGTGCTCGACGGCGCGATCGCGCTGTTCGACTCTGTCGCCGGCGTCGAGCCCCAGTCGGAGACCGTTTGGCGCCAGGCCGACAAGTACCACGTGCCGCGCATCGCGTACATCAACAAGATGGACCGCATCGGCGCGGACTTCGACCGCGGCGTGCAGACGATGATCGACCGCCTCGGCGCCCATCCCGTCCCCGTCCAGCTGCCGATCGGGTCGGAGGCCGACTTCCGGGGGATCGTCGACCTCGTGGCCAACAAGGCCATCCTCTACGAGGACGAGCTGGGGACCAAGGTCACGGTC
>DASYKG010000061.1:0-49817 GCA_035995645.1 Solirubrobacteraceae bacterium | reverse complement strand
GACAGGCCAAACGGCGAGCCGGCGTAGTGTTCGGTGATGTAGACCTTGCCGCCCTTGACGGACACCGGGTCTGAGCCGACGCCGGCGGACACGGTCGTTTCGCCGATCAACGACTCAGTGCTGCAGGTGCCTTCGTTGGCGTTCTGTTCGGGGCAGAGCTTCACGCCGGAGAGCAGCCCAGTCAAACCCGGCGGCATGTGCAACACGACGGACTGCATGTCCTGGTTGCCATCCTGGCGGCTCATCGTCGTCGTCAACTGGCTGAACGCACCCGCCTGGATGTTCGTCGTGCCACCCGTCAGCGACGGGCTAAACGGAAGGCTCGCACCTGGGCATGGTGTGCCGTTCGGGCCACTCGTGACGTTGAACGTCGAGCTCGAGCTGACCGGCGGGTTGCCCGACCACGGCGTGAAGCTCGCGGTGGTGGTGTAGGCGCCGCAGCGGGCGGGGGTCGAGAGCGGCGCACGTTCGCCGCCGAAGAAATGCAGTTCGGCGTCTTCGAAGGGTGCTTGCGGGCTGTTGTGGAACGTCGTCGTGATCTGGCCCGTGTCGCTGAGACGCACTTCGCCGGGGAGCTTGACGAGGACGCCGGAGACGGGGTCCTGCGCGATGATGTAAATGCCGATCAGGCTGCCGAACGGGTTCGCGTTCTGGGTCGCGAGATAGACCGAGCCTTCGAGCGGGTTGGCGATGATCGGCACCTTGATCTTGACCGTCCCGATCTTCGACGCATCCGGGCAGAAGTCGACGCCCGGCTGCAACGGTTCCGGCAGCGTCGGCGTGAACGTCGCGGTCTGGCTGCCGTGCAGGCTTGCGAAGCCCGTGAACCCGACGAGGCTCTCCGAGCACGCCTGCAGCCCGTCGCCGCCCGCAGGATTCACCGAGACGCCTTCGGGCAATGTCACCGTGATGTCCTTGACCGCAGACTCCGCGAGGCTTTCCGCCTTCAACACAGCATCCTGCGGCACGTGCACGTCCACGTTCAGACCCGATGGCGAGCTCCCGGCGCTCCCGTCGAGGATCACCTTGATCGAGGGAGAGAACGGCAGCCGGTTACAACCATCGATCGCCAGCGGCAGCGTGTAGTCGAATGGTTCGGCAACTTCCGCGGGCTTCCCCGGCCCAGCCCACGAGTCGGCCTTCAGCTGCGACTCGAACGGCAGCGCACACGACGTCGGCATCGCCAGAAACGGCGGCGGTTCGGTCGGGTTGCTCGCCGGGCACGCGCCTTCGCCACCCAGATGCAAAAGGCAGTCCCAGCCACGCTGCTGGTCGTGCGCGGGGTCGCCCGGGACGCCCCAGAAGCTCAACCGCACACCGAGTAGCCACTGCCCCTGCGGCACGTTCAACGAGCTGACGCTCACGCCGTAGTCGTCACCGGTACGCACGGAGGTATCGAGGAAGCTCGAGACGATCCCCGCGACCTTGAACCCCAGCCGCACCGGCTCCCCGGGCCGCGGCACCATGTTGAACACCGGCGCCGACAAGCTGATCAAATGAAGTGAAGGCGAATTGAACGTGATGTTCACAGCACCCACGGCAGCCGACGCCGGACACGCATTCAAGATTTCTTCTTGGCCTAGGCCTTCGCCTAGGCCTTCGACCTGCTGTTCGAACTGGGCGTCCGTGCACCGCGCGAACGCCGTCGTGTTACCGACCAGCCCGGGGGGCAGCTCGCCGGTGATGTCCTTCGCGAGCGCCGTCGCACGCGGATTGCCTTCCCGATCAGGCCCCTGGCTGGTGAACACGAACGCATCCGTGAGCTGAAAGGGATGCGAGCCGGCCTGGGTATCGATCCCGCCACCCGCTTCTTCGGGAACGAGACTGTCGCTTTCGATCCCGAAACGCAACGGACCGCCACTCGAGAGCATCTCGGATGTCGTGCTCGCGCCCGCGACACCGCCACCAGAGACACTCGCGACGTTCGCACCCGACACGCTCCCCGTAACCCGCACCCCGATACGAACTTCGATCAGTTCGAACGGGGGCAGCACCCCAGGGCCACCTTCGAAATTCTTTTCGAACGTGCATGTCAGCGTGCTCGCGACACAGCTGACGGGGCCCCGTTCACGGAGCGCGTTGGTGCCGCCCGCGTGAGCACGGATGCTCGTCGCCGTCAAACCCGCCGGCAGCCGGTCGGTGATCGTCACCTTCCCGCTCGTGCTCGCGTTCCCGAGATTCTCCGCATACACCACCACCTCGTTTTCAGACCGCGCGCCTTTTTGCAGCTCGCTCGCTTCCGCTTCACCGGGCGCGCCTTCATCTTCAAGCGCTTCCCCACCAGGCTGCCCCGTGATCAGTTCGATCAGTTCAGCAAGTTCCTTGGTGTCCGCGACCACCGTCGGCGGCGCGACAGTGCCAGCGGGATAGACGATCTTCAAAAGCCGCGCGTGTTCTTCATGGCTCGCTTCTTCGCTGACGACCACATTCGCAGACGGGTTCGCCGCTTCCAGATGTTCCTGCAGCACCGCCGGGCTGACATCGAACGGGAGCACCGCGAGCTGTTCGCCAAAAATCACGAAATCGCCCTTCGTGGCCTTCACCCGCACCTGCTGCACCTCATCCTTCCCCGAGCCGCCAGCGAGATTCGACGGACGCGCACCCGTCGAGACACCCCACCATGACGCCCCCGACGCCGCCGAGGCCACCGAAGCGCACCCCAGCACGCAAACCGCGCCGAGCACCGCCACCACGACCACCAACCCCGTCAACCGGCGCACCCCGATCATCGTCCCACCCCCACGCTCGCGCCACGACTACTGGCTTTGCGTGCCCGCCTCGACGGGCCATACCGCTTGTGTGCCCTGCGTTCGCAGCTCTTGCGGGACCGCTTGCGGTGGATCCGGTGGCACGCCTTCAACGCCCTGGCGAGCTTCTGAGCCCGCGACAGCGGCTTCGACGCGCGCACGACTGCAGACGGAGCGGGCGAGAGGTTGCCGATACCGGCGAACGTCGCACTCGAAGGCGCACCGAAGATCCCCGGCTGCCCAGCAGGCGCCGCACGGCACGAATCGGCCGTCACACAGCTCGCGGCCGCCACCACTTCTTCAGGACACGGCGACCCCGCCGAGCACACATGCGCGTCATACAAGTCGACCGCCGCATCAACATCCTTCCCCACCAGCCGTTCCCCGGTAAGGAAGAACACATCATTACCCGATTCGCTCGCATCCACAAACGCCGATTCACCCGCCGCCGTCCCAGAGGAAATCAACGCCACACAACCACCCTCCACCGCATGGAACGTCGCCGAAGCACTCGAACAATCACCCACACCCACAGGCTCAAACTGGTAAACGTCCTCAGTACCGTTGATGTCCAGAGGAGCGAGCGCATCATGACTGTTGAAGAACAAGCGACCAGAGTCAGACAGATAACGCGTCTGGTAAACAGCCCGGCCGGGCGCATACGGTGTCCAGCCCGGCACACTCGACGCAATCCACGTATCCGGAAACCATCCCTGGGTGCCCACATTTGTGGAGAGCTTCGCGGCTTCGGCACCGGACGGCCGCGCACCCGACGGGTTACACGAAACACACGCCAACGCCCCAACAGCCGAACCCTCAGCGTGATACAAGAAAACCTCCTGATCCGCTTCGCCACTCACCGCATCACGATTGTCATACCCAGTCAGAGACGCCTGCGACATGAAGCTCAAAAACCGGCCATCCGGCGAAACACGGGCCGTCAACGTGTCGAGGGACCCCTGCCTGCCAGTCCACGAGGCAAAATCGCCCCCGCCGACAGTGGCGACCAGATGCGTGACACCTTCATGATACGAGTAAAGATGGCAGCCCGCTCCTTCGGGCTGGCTGGCCGTGATTTTGCAGTCCCCCGGCGTCGCACCGTGCGCTGCGGCGTCCCCCAGCACGCCGTTCGCGGCGAAGTACACCCACGAGGCGTCTTCGCTCGCGCCGATCACCGCGCCCAACACATCCGCTGTCCTGCCAGGCCCGGGCGCCGGCGTCAAATCCGTGATTTCACAGCGCAGCGCCCCTTCGACTTCCCGCATGTCGCACTGATAAAGATCGGCCTTGCCGGGAGTCCGCCCGGAACCCTTTGTGAGACGCTGAAGATCCGTGAACAGCACCCGTGAGCCATCACTGGCGGCAAGCTGAAAGCGCGACCCCACTTCACCGTCCCCACACGTCGCTTCCAAAAGGCATTCCGACTGCGGCGCGTCGAGCTGCACCGTCCGTTCACGCGCCAGATCCCGCATGTACAGGTGACTTTCACTGGAAAACACAACCCGGCTGCCGTCATCCGAGACGGCATGGCGCATGTTTTCGGCTCGAGCACCGAGTGAAGGGCCTCCCGGGGCGGGTACTTCCCCGGAGGCACTGGGTATGATGCTTACGAGTCGGAGCTCCTGCGCGGGCGGGCTCGCCGGCGAGACCTCATAGAGCTCCGATTTTTCGCCCGTCGGCGTTTCGCTCAGCGCTACGTTGGGCTCCACGACCATATGGCGGAGATCGGGGGTCGCGAAGATCACCCGCGCCGCGCCGTAAGAGTCTTGGCCGGGGGTTGTGGGGTTGCCGCCGAACTTGGTCCCCGGGGGTATGTCGGCGTGTTCGGCGATGGCGGCAGGGCATGGTTCGCCTGGTGGCGGACAGCCGACGAGCAGCGGCTGAAAGCATGTGGCGGGCGTCTCGGTGCACGTGGAGTTGTGGCGGATGTAGGGGCCGCGTTCGGTGTCGGGCGGGAACACTTCCGGGGCCAGCGAGCTGAATTCTTCGCCGGGAGGTTCGACCAGCGCATCCGACAGGCTGCTCGAAAGGAAGCTATATTCGCCTCCCAGCACGATGGACACAGGCTCGGCGCGCCCGAGCGAGAGATCCTGCGAAGACCAGCCCGACGTGGTCCGCGTGGAGAGGATCTCGTCCTGTCCTTTCGTGCCTTGGACGTTCGCTTCGGGGGGGCTCGTCGCCTGGTAGCTGACCGAGCCGCCGGCGGCCGCCGCTGCGACTGCGCCGCCGCCGTTGCCCTCGAGTTCCGCGCCGTGCTTGTCGGGCGGGGAGACGAGTTCCCAGTGCCGGCTGTCGGGCAGCGCCTGCGCACCGGCGCCCTGCGTCGTGAATGTCTTGTCGGGGCCGGCGAACCACACCGCCTGCACGCCCCCGCCGTTGACGTGCAGCTGGGAGACCGCGACGACGCGGTAGTGGTAGAGCGTTTCCGGCGCGAGGCCCTGCACCGCCTGGGGTGGCACCTTCACATCACCCGTAGCTTCGCCGAGCGCGAGCCCCGGCGCGGCGGGCGCCTGCGCTTCATAAACGCTGCTCTTGCCGTACTCGAAGTAGTAGCTCGTGGGAGCACCGTTCGGGTCGAGCGTCGCGCGCAGCCGCGCAGCCGTCGAGGACACATCAGCCGCGGACTCATCGCGGATACCGGGGCCCGGCGTGAGCAGTTCCTTGTTGTCTGCTTCTTCACCGGGATTCGTGCCGTTCTTGTTGCTCGCCTGCAAGCGAAAGACATAGCGCGTGCCCGGCAGCAGGCCTGCTTTGACGCTCGCCCTGACCGGGACCGCGCCTTCGCCTTGGGCGATGGCTTCATCACACGCCGCGAACGTCCCGAACGCAGCCGTCGTACCAAACGCAAACCCGCAGCTCGCAGGGCCCTGGCCGAGCGGGTCCACGATCCCCTCCAGTGTCGCTTCGATCGCGCCTTCCCCACCCGCACCCGCATTCACGACGGCTTCCCCAGTCGTCGTGGCGACATCAGGAACGATCCGCGTCGGCCCGAACACATCCACCACACCGACCTGATGTTCCTGGTCGTAATCCCCGACATACACATCGCCGGTAGCCGGATCCACCGCGACGCCCGTCACTTTCTTGAAGGGGCCTTGCGGCGTGTGGGTTATAGGGCCGCGGAATTTCCCCGTGCTGTCGAACTGGTCGACGACGTTCGCCGCTTCTTCAACGACGTAGATGTCGCCTTGGCCGTCCACCGCTACCGCGCCAATGCGCCGAAAGGGTTCCCCCGGCGGTCCCTTGATCGAAACCAGACGGGTGTAGGTCCCAGGCAGCGTGGACGGTTCAAGGACATCGATCACACAGTCCGCTGTGCCGGACCCGCACGATTCACTGCTTCCGGCCGCAACGACCACGTCGCCGGTGACGGAGGAGACCGCGACGGCGCCCACCTTGTCAATCGCGGTCAGCGACACCGGTCCCGCGGACGTTGGTTCCTTCGAGATTTCGATACACGGTTCTGAGCCGGGGGGTTCGGATCCAGTGCCTTGATCGCATCCGAGGGCCGTGATTTTCGTCCCCGGGGGGATTCCGGCACCTCGTATTTCCTGTCCGCGGCCGAACCGTCCCGTGTTCGTCGTGATGGCTTCGATAGTCCAGCTTGGGATGTGTTCTGGGTCCGTGCTCAGTCGCTTCTTTTTCGTGAGCGTGCCGGAGCCCGCGGCACCGGTCAGCTCCAACTGCCCAATCGGTTTTGCCGGTTCCTTGCCTCCTTTTTCTCCCGGAAAGATGTCGACGTGACCGGCCTGGGAGACGTACACGTCTCCTAGCGTCGGACCGAGGTTGGAGGAGACTGCGACCCCCCGGATTGCTTCGAAGCTGCCCTGGGGTGTGGCTGTGCCCAACCAGACTCCTTCGGGCTGAAGCTTGCCACTGGGGCCGAAGACGGCTAGCGCATTGTGGCGTTCAATTCCGCCGCCCACGTAGACCTGTTCTTCTCCGCCTGCGTGCCCCACAGCGACACCTTGGTCGAGCACGCCACGTTCTTCGTCCAGCTGCGGCGGCGAGAATTCCCCACCGGCGTCGTTGAACTTGTCAACACGCGAGATCCTTTCGAAACCGTTCCTGAGCAAACTATCCGCCACCCACAGTTGTCCGGTGTCGACCGTCAAGCTCACGTTTTCGCCAAACGGCCCGGACACACACGCCGGCGAAGGTGCACCACAGCCCGCGGGGATTCCTTTGTCCAGCTGCTGACTCGGGGCGGGCAGGAATTCGTGGACAATGGCGGCCTTGGCTTCGGCGCCGCTGAAGGCGAGAACGGAGGCCGCCATGGCCAAACACGCCAACAACAGCGTGCTGAGGACCGCTCCATCGAAGGACCGGCGCGGTTGGCACAACCGCGCAGGGTGTTTGAGAGACGCGCGAGCGGCCAAACGGGCCGTCAAAGCGGACGGTGATCCCCTGTACGCATCGATGCACGGTCCCTCTACCTGCATTGGCCTCTCTCCCACTCCTGTGCTGCTTCCCGGCGTGAGCCGCTCAGACGACTGACCGATCCTCGGTCGTGACCAACAACCCACGCCTTGAATAAACGTTGTCAAGCACGCTATAGCATCGCCCAGAGAAATGTCAAACGGGAACTGCGCGGGAGGCCCGGCGCCGGTTGCGCTACGGACAGATTTTCCGCATGCACGCTGCCAAACGCGCGTTTCGGAGCCCAGTGAGCGCACATGGGCCGTGCGTCCGAAGAGACGGGATCGGGACGCCGCGGGAACAGGACTGAGAGGAATAAACGGCGGCGTGGGTCTGCGGCGAGAAGCCACTGCGGTGCGGCGCTCGGCGTGTTCGCGCACACCGCTGTGGTGCGATTGCAACCCCTCCATGGACATGATGATCGCCCCCCGACGCGCGCCGGGTAAGTCAAGGGATGTAACGTTGTGGAGCAGGCCGCGCTGCGGTGGACAAGGACCGCGCACGTGTCAACTGGTTGCGCTACTCTGCGCCCATGGGAGTGGGGAGCGCGCAAGCGCGCGCCGCCGCAGTCGCACCGATGCATTCACTGGTCAACTGGGCCCTGCTCGGGCTGGTCATCGAACGCCCCAGCTACGCCTACGAGCTGGCACGCCGCTTCGAGCGCACCTACGACCAGGCGCTGGCGCTGTCGAGCGTCTCGCACGTCTACACGGCGCTGGCCACGCTGCGCGAGCGCGAGCTGATCGAGGAGATGCCCGGAACCCTGGCGAGCGTCCGCTCGCGGCGCGCGTACCGCGCCACCGAGCGGGGCGTCGCCGAGCACGCCGAGTGGGTCGTCGGACAGGTGCTCGAGGAGCGCCGGCGCCAGCGCGTGCTGATCGTGCAGCTCGGCGCGCTCGCCAAGGCTCCCGAGCGCGCGATCGCCGCGCTCGACGCCTACGAGCAGGCGTGCCTCGGCGAGATGGTCGCCGCGCCACCAGCCGGCAGCGACGAGGGACCGGGCACCACGCGGCTGGTCGCGCGGCTGATCAGCGAGGAGACCCGGCTGACGGTCGCGGCAAAGCTGCGTTGGGTGCAGTACGCGCGCGCGCAGGTGCAGGCGCAATCGCCGCCACGCCCCGGGAGCGCCTGAGCGCGGGCGCGATGCGATGAGCCTCCTGGCACTCGAGCACGTCAGCAAGCACTACCGCGAGGGCCAGCGCGAGCGCACCGCGCTGACAGACGTCGACCTCGAGGTGCGGGCCGGGGAACTCGTCGTCGTGTACGGGCTTCGGCGCTCAGGGCGCACCACGCTGCTGCGGATCGCTGCCGGGATCGAGACGCCCGACGCCGGCAGCGTTCGCTTCGCCGGCGAGGAGCTTGCGCGGGCCCGCCGCGCGGTGCTCGGCGAGGGCATCGGCTACGTGCGCAAGGCGCTGCGGGCCAGCGAGGAGGACGGCGTGCTCGAGCAGGTCGTCGCGCCGCTGCTGGCCCGCGGAGTCAGCGTCGAGCACGCGCGCAAGGCCGCTTGGGCGGCACTCGAGCGCGCAGGGGCCGAGCGCTGCGCCGCTGTCGCCGTCGGCGAGCTGAGCGCCGGCGAGAGCGTTCGCGTCGCGCTCGCGCGCGCGCTGGTGCTCTCCCCCGCCCTGCTCGTCGCCGACGAGCCCGCCGCCGCCGTCGGGCTGTCAGAGCGCGATGGCATCCTCGCGCAGCTGCGCGAGTTCACGCGCGACGGCACCGCGGTGCTCTCGAGCACGGCAGAGCCGAGCGAGATGGCCGGCGCGCACCGCGCGCTGACGCTCGGCGAGGGGCGCTTGCGCGGGCCTTCCACGCCGCAACTCGCGCCCGTGGTTGCGCTGCGCCGCAGCGTGTAGAAGCATCACGGGCATGCTCGAGCTGCACGGGGTGCTGAAGCTGTACCGCAGCGGCGATGAGGAGGTGCGCGCCGTCGATCACGTCAGCCTGCGCTTGGACGCCGGCGAGATGCTCGCGCTGCAGGGGCCGAGCGGGTCGGGTAAGACGACGCTTTTGCTGCTGGCCGCCGCCGCGCTGCGCGCCGACGCCGGGCTGGTCGCCTACCGCGGGCGCGACCTCGGCGCGCTCAGCGAGCAGGAGCGCGCGCAGTATCGCCTCTGCGAGATCGGCCTGGTCGCGCAGAACCCGCATTTGATGGCGCGCGTGCCCGCCGTGGAGAACGCCGCCACGAAGCTGCTGCTCGGCGGCGTGCCCGTAGGCGACGCGCGCGAGCGAGCGCTGTCGTGGCTCGAGCGCGTCGGCATGGCGCGCCGCGCGCAGCGCACTCCCGAGGAGCTCTCAGGCGGTGAGCGCCAGCGCGTCGCGATCGCGCGCGCGCTGGCGGGCGACCCGCAGCTGATCCTCGCCGACGAGCCCACGGCAAACCTCGACAGCGAGCGCTCGGCGGAGGTCGTCGTCCTGCTCGGCGAGCTCGCGCGCGAGCACAACAAGGCGGTGCTGCTGGTCACCCACGACGCCGAGGCCGCCGCCAGCGCCGACCGCGTGCTGCGGCTGCGCGACGGGCGCGTGCACGAGGAGGCCTCCGAGGCGGCGCCGAGCCCATGAGCGCCGGCGCCGGCCCGCGCCTGCGTACGCGACGGCTGCTCGGGGCGCGCACGCTGGTGTACTTCTATCGTCGCCGGCTGCGCGCGCACGGCACGCAGGAACTGCTGGCCGGCGTCGGTATCGCCGCCGCGGTCGCGCTGGTGCTCGCCAGCGGCATCTCACAGGGCAGCATCGCCGGCTCGACGCGCAAGGTGCTGCGCGCCGTGATCGGGCCCGCCAACCTTCAGTTGCGCGCCCGCGGTCCTGAAGGGTTCCCGGAAACACTGCTCGCGCCGGTAGAGGCAATACCTGGCGTCGAGCGCGCCGCGCCGTTGCTTGAACGCAGCGTGCGCGTGCAGGCGCGTGACGGCCGCAGCGCGAGCGTCTACCTCGCCGGCGCCGATGCCAGCCTCGGCGTGCTCAACGGCTTCGGGCGCACGCTGCCGCTGACCGCGCTCACACCCGGCACGCTCGCGCTGAGCGACTCGAGCGCGCGGGCGCTGCGCCTGCGGCGCGAAGGCGCCGGCGCGCAGCGCCGCCTGACGGTTCTGGTCGGCGGCGCCAGCCACACGCTGCCGCTGAGCGCGGTGCTCGGCAGCGAAGCCGTCGGCGTGCTCGCCAGCGCGCGCGTCGGCGTGATGCCGCTCGCCACCATGCAACAGCTGCTCGGCCAGCCGGGCCGCGTCACGCGCATCCTCGTGCAGAGCGCGGCCGGCCAGGAGGACGCGGTCGCGCGCGGGCTGCAGCGAATAGCGCGTGGGCGGCTCACCGTCAGCGGTGCCGAACAGGACATCAGCCAGCTGCAGCAGGCCCTGCGCCCGAGCGGGCAGGCGAGCGCGCTGTTTGCGATCATCGGCGCGCTGCTCGGCTTCCTGCTGGCGTTCAACGCGATCCTGCTCACGGTGCCCGAGCGCCGCCAGGCGATCGCCGACCTGCGCCTGTCGGGCACGCGGCGCAGCGCGATCGTGCAGCTGACGCTGTTTCAGGGGCTGTGCCTCGGCGCCGCCGCCACCGCCGTCGGGCTCGGCCTCGGCTACCTGCTGTCACGGTGGGTGTTTCACCAGTCCACCGGCTACCTCAGCGAGGCCTTTTCGCTGAGCGGCGGCTCCGTCGTGCCGCCCGCCACCGTGCTGCTGACGGCCGCCGGCGGAGCGCTCGCCACGTGCCTTGCATCCGCGATGCCGCTGCTTGATCTACGCCGGGCGCAGCCGCCGGACGCGATCTACATCGGCGGCGGGCAGCCCGGCAACACGCTCGTGCGCGGCGGGCGAGGTTGGCTGTCGGGCGCCTCGCTGGTGCTCCTGGCGCTCGCGAGCCTGCTGTACGCGCTCGCGCCGGGCGCCGCCCTGATCGCGAGCGTCGCGCTGGCGCTCGCCACCGTGCTGGCGGTCCCGGTCGCGTTCGCCGGCGTGCTCGCGGGGGCGCGCGCGCTGAGCCAACGCGCGCCGCGTATGTCCACGCTCGCGATCGCGCTCGGCGGCGTGCGCGGCACGACGGTGCGCTCGATCGCGCTCGCCGCCACCGGCGCGGTCGCGCTGTTCGGCAGCGTCGCGTTGGGTGGCGCGCGCAGCGACCTGCTCGGCGGGATTCGCGGCTTCGCGCACGCGTACGCCGCCGACGCGCCGATCTGGGTCGGCGAACCGGACGACAACCAGGCGGTCGGACGACTGGCAGGCGACGGTCGGGCGCCTGCGATCGCCCGCGTGCCCGGCGTGGCGAGCGTCAGCCGCTTCCAGGGCGGGTTCGTCACGCTCGGGCCACGGCGTGTGTGGCTGATCGCGCGGCCCCCAGGCGGCGCGAGCAACGTGCTCGCCTCACAGACCGTCGGCGGCGCGCACGCCGCGCGCATCGCCGAACAGCGCCTGGCCGAAACCGGGTCGGTCGCCGTGTCTGAGCAGATCGCCTCAGAACTGCACACCGGCGTCGGCGACTCGATCACGCTGCCCACACCGAGCGGTGCCCACAGCTACCGTGTCGCCGCGCTGACGAGCAACCTCGCGTGGAGCCCCGGCGTCGTGTTCATGAGCAGCGGCGACTACACGAGCGCCTGGGGCAGCGCTGCCCCCAGCGCGCTCGCCGTGCGGCCCGCGCCGGACGTGCCCGCCGCCTTGGTGCGCGATCGGATAGCACGCGCGCTCGGACCCTCCAGCGGCCTCCAAACGGTGACCGCCGCCGCTCGCGAAGCGCGCATCGACGCGCTGACCGGCGAAGGGCTCAGTCAGCTCGGCATCATCTCCACGCTGCTGGTGCTCGCCGCGATCATGGCGCTCGCCGCTGCTCTCGCGTCGAGCATCAACCAGCGACGCAGCGCGCTGGCCGGGCTGCGCCTCGCCGGGGCGCCGTCGTCGCGACTGCGGCGGATCGTGCTAGTCGAAGCGAGCCTCGTGCTGAGCGCCGGCTGCCTGACGGGCGCGCTCGCGGGCGTGTACGGGCAGTTCGTGATCGACGCCTACCTGCGCCACGTCACGGGCTTCCCGGTCGCAGCGGTCGGCGCGAGCCTGCGGCCGCTGGAGATCCTCGCGGTCGTGCTCGCCGCCGCGCTTGCCGCCGTCGCGGTGCCCGCGTGGCTGGCATCGAATGTCCCCCCCGCGCTCGCGCTGGCGGAGGAGTAGGCGTGGGACGCGACGGGCCGCGTGCGCGGATCGCAGGCGCACGCGTGCCCGCAGGTGCGGGCGAAACCCTTTCGGCGCTCGTGCTCGCCAACGCCCGCTTCTGGCCCACCGTCGTGCCCGCCATGCAGGCGGAGCTGCGCGCCTGGGAGGCGCCCGCGGCAGCGATTTCCGACGGGCGCCTGCGCACGCTCGCGCAACAGAAGCTCACGGGCGAGCGCTTTAACGCAGAGGTCGCCGCCACGCTCGCCACGCTCGCCCCACGGCCGCGACGGGCGACAGCCATACGCGCGATCGTCGCGCTCGAGCTGCTGTTTGACTACCTCGACGGGAGGACGGAGCTGGTCGTCGAGGACCCGCTGGCCGAAGGGCGGCGGCTGTTCGCGCCCTTCATCGACGCGATCACGGCGCCGGGCGAGGACACGAAGGAGGCGGCATCCGGCGGCGGCGTAGTGAGCGGCGCGGACTGGGGCTACCTGTGCGCTTTGTCCGAGCGCACGCGCAGCGAGATGTTCGCGCTGCCTGCGGCGCGCACCGTGTCTTCGGTGACGCGCGAGTGTGCGCGGCGTTGTGCCGAGGCGCAAACACGGCTGCACGCGGCGCCAGCGCTGGGCGACGGGCAGTTGCGGTACTGGGCGCAGGAGCGCGGCGCCGCGAGCGGACTGGAGTGGCGGGAGTACACGGCGGGGTGCGCGTCCTCGGTGCTGGCCATGCACGCGCTGATCGCCGCCGCCAGCGATCCGCACACAACCGAGGGCCACGCGCGGCGCACCGACGCCGCCTACCTGGCGATCGCCGCTGCGATCACGATCCTCGACAGCATCGTCGACCATGCCGAGGACAGCGCGCGCGGACAGACCGGCTTCGTCGGGCTGTACGAGCCTGGCGAGCTGCCGGACAGGATGCGCGCGCTCGTGCGCGAGGCGCTCGCCCGCTGCGGCGAAGCCCCGCGCGGCGCGCACCACGCGATGACGCTCGCCGGCGTCGTCGCCTACTACACCAGCCACCCAGGCGCGCGCGCGCCGCGCGCGCGCGCGGTCGTGCTCGCCGCGCGCGCCGAGCTGTTCCCCACGATCTGGCCGGCGCTCGCGGTGATGCGCGGCTGGCGAGCGGCCAAGCGCGCGAGGCGACACCTTCGGCGCGCAGCGGGCGTAGAATGAAAGGGTGGAGAGGAGCCTTGAGGGACGCCAACGGGAGTACCGGTGAGGTCAAGCAGCGTTACAGCACACGGCCGGCGGACGCAACGACCGTCGGTGCGGGAGCCGCGCTGGTGGTCGATCGCGGTCGCAATTGGCTTGACAGCGCTGGGCCTGAGCGCGAGCGCCACGGCGCAGCCGGCTCGCATCGCGGGCAGCACGAGCGTCAAGGACGCAGGCTACCTGCGGCTGGTACGCAGCTCCGGATCGCTGCTGATCGACGAAGGCCGCGTGCGCGGCACGCTGCCGGGAACGGTCAACATCCGCTTCGTCTACAACGGCAACCCGAGCGTCAGCGCGCAGATCACGATCTCAGCTCATGCCGGGAAGGTCCAGGCGCGCGGCAGCGGACGGCTGTCGAGCCCCACGAGCGCGAGCCCGAGCTTCGCCGGCACGCTCACGATCACCGGTGGCAGTGGCCGCTACGCGCACGCGCGCGGCAGCGGCAAGATGTTTGGCGTCTTCTACCGGCGCAGCTACGCGATAACCGTGCAGACCGAAGGCACGCTGCACTACTGAGCCGGGTCCCTGCGGCGGCGCTGGCGGCGGCGCTGGTCGGCGGGCTGCTGCTCGCCGTCGGGGCATCCGCACACGCACGCGCGAGCCTCGCGCCGGCGCCATCGGCAAGGTTGAGCGCCGCATTCTCCCCCAAGCAGCTGGGCGCGCCCACGACTGTCAGCTTCGCCGTGAACATCGACCCGCCCGCCGTCACCGGTCCGATCCCGCTATCCGCCGTCAGCGTCACCTACCCAAGCAACCTCGGCCTGGCCACCAGCGGCCTCGGCCTGGCCGCGTGCGAACCGGCGGCGCTGGAACTGCAGGGCGCGCCCGCATGCCCGGCCGACTCGAAGATGGGTCAGGGCAGCGCCACGGTCGAGGTCCCATTCGGGCCGGTGATGGTTAAAGAGACGGTCGCGCTGTCGCTGTACGCGGCGCCCTCCAGCGACGGCTACGTGCACCTTGCGATCCTCGCCTACGGCAGCGAACCGGTGCGCGCCCTGGTCGTGCTGTCGGCCGTCGTGCACCCCGGGCGGCTGGACATCACGGTGCCGCCGATCGCCAGCCTGCCGGGCGCGCCGTACATCGCGCTGATCAGCCTGCGCGCGAGCCTCGGCGGCGCGTTGACCTACTACGAACACGTCCATGGGCACACCGTTGCCTACCGCCCACGGGGGATCGGGCTGCCCAGCAGCTGCCCGCGCGGCGGCTGGAAGCTGTCGGCGGGCTTTACTTTCAGCAACGGCCAGAGCGCCCGTGCGAGGACCGCCGTGCCGTGCCCGCACGGCCCGCAGCGTCGCTGAGCGATCGGCCGATCAAGCGCCGCCGCGGGGATCGCCGGTTTGATCGTCGTCTCTGCGAGCGTGTCGCGACAACTCGCCGCGCGTCGCCTCCACGCCGAGATAGGGCATCACGATCATGCCCATCAGCGAGCCGCGCAACTCGCTGAGCGCAGCGCGCTCGTCGCCCTGCGCGAGCAGCCGGCCGTGCAGCAGCGATGCGACTGCAGTCACCACGGCCGCGCCGCCGAACGACGCCGACGCCACGCCATCGGCATGCGCGGGAGCGCGTGCATCGAGCGTCTGCGCAACCGCCGCGAGCACGGCGCCGCGGCGCGCCAGCAGCGCCGGATCGCTCTTGAGCGAGTCGACCAGGAGGAAGCGCGCCAGACCGGGCTCACGGTCCAGAAAGCACAGCAGCGCGCCGAGCGCGGCGCGCACGGCGTCGACCCAGCAGGGCTCGGCGTCGTGCGCAGCCGTCATCTCGGCCTGCACCCGCGCGACCAAACGATCGAACACGGCACCCAGCAGCTCGCCGCGATCGCGGAACAGCGAGCGGAACGCGCCATGGGATACGCCCGCCTCGCGGCACAGCTCCGACACGCTCAGCTCCGTCGCCGGACGCTCGGCGAGGCGGCGCTCGCCGCTCTGCAGCAGCCGCTCGCGCAGGTCGCCGGTGTGCCGCGGCCCGCGGGCGACGCCGTGGCCACCGGCACGCCGAGCGGCTCGCGCGCCGCGCCCGCTGTCAGAGCTTCCGGCTTCGATCACGACGGCTGCGAGCTCATGTGGGATCGGGCGGCTCCTTGACGGGAAATCCGACCGGCGCCCCCTGCGACCCGCTAGGGGAACCGGCCGGTAACAAGGGCCGGGGAGCAGCCTCAGACCAGGACACTCCCCGGGGACGCGATCATCACGCGCTCCCGAACTCGATATCAGTCACGGCCTAGAAATTTCGCTCGCCAACTTGCGGTGGCGTGCGCCTAACATGCCTCGCACGATGCAACAGCGCGCGACCGCCGCTCCCGGCAACATCGCGAACGGCGAGAAGCCCGCAGCCCACGTCGCGATCGTGTGCGACGGCAGCGCGCGCTGGGCGACCGCGCGCGGGCTGTCGATCAACCAGGGGCACGAAGCCGCCGCGGATACCGTGCTCGCACGGGTCGGCGACGCAGTGCAGCTCGGACTCTCGCAACTCACCCTGTACGCCTTCTCGACTGAGAACTGGACGCGCCCCGCAGACGAGGTCATGGCGCTGTTCGCGATGCTCGCCAGGCGCATAGCTCGCGACACCCGCGCGCTGCACGCCCAGGATGTGCGCGTGCGCTTCATCGGCCGGCGCGATCGCGCGGCCGGCAGCCTCTCCCGCGCGATCGAGGATGCCGAGCGGATGACCGCGGCAAACCGCGGGCTCGCGCTATACGTCGCCGTCGACTACGGCGGACGCGATGAGATCGTAAGCGCCGCCGAGCGCTACCGGGGCGGCGGCGAGCGCGCCTTCGCCGAGCTGCTGGGCGCACCCGGAATGCGCGACCCGGACCTGCTGATCCGTACCAGCGGCGAGCAGCGGCTGTCGAACTTCCTGCTGTGGCAGGCCGCCTACGCCGAGCTGCTGTTCTGCAGGGAGCTGTGGCCCGACTTCACGCGCGAGGCCTTCGAGCGCTGCCTCGCGGAGTATTCCCGGCGCGGGCGGCGCTTCGGCGGGCGCGCCGAGCTAACCGGGCTCACGCCCGCGGTCGCTCCCGCCACGGCCATCGCGCGAGTCGCCCATGGCGGCTAAAATAAACGCACAGGGTGGGGTTTGTCGTGGCGCTCGGCCGGAGTGCCGGCTGGGATGCACATCGGGGCGGCGCTCGATAGCGGACTGAGCGGCGGACGGCAGGTCAAGCGCTCCCGGCTGCATCTGGAGATTGGCACATAAACGCCGGCATTTGCCGCTACATTGTGCGCGCTCATGCGCTTCGCAGCTCACAGCCGAAGGCAGGCACCGTGCCTGCAGGAGGGGCGTTGCGCCTCGTGCGAGCTTGCCGTTCGCCCCCAGCTCGATAAACACATGCGAGCGGCTCGGTGTGGGCGCCGCTGCGGGCAGCCGCGCGTGCGCAGCGACCGTCACCGCCAGCGCTAGCGAGCGTGGGGCGCAAGGACACTCAGCTGGAGCGGATTCAGCGCGCGATGCTCGAGCTATGCGCCACGCAGGGCTATGCACAGACCACCGTCGCCCACGTCATCGCGCTTGCTGGCGTGTCGCGACCCACCTTCTACGAGTACCACGCCGACAAGCAGGACTGCCTGCTGGCCGCGCTGGAGCGCGTCTACAAGGAGATGCTCGAGTGCCTTGACGCAGCGGTGCAGGGCGTCGGCGCCGCGAGACCCGCGCAAGCCGCCGTCGATGCGCTCGCCCGGTTCGCACATGAGCAGCCGCAGATGGCGCGGGTCGCGATCGGCGAGGCGATGGCAGCCGGACCGCGCGCACAGGATGCACGCGACCGCGCCGTCGCGCGGCTCGCAGCTACGCTGGAGCGCGGGTACGCGCCGCTTTGCGGCGGCGCGAGCGCAGCGGATGTCGACTCGCGCACGCTGGTCGGCGCCTGCCTGCGGATGCTCGGTCAGGCACAAGCTGGCGGCGGCGAGCGCAACAGCGAGGTCGCGCAGGGGCTGGGCCAGCTGATCGCGCGCTATGCGCGTCCGCTCGAGCGCCACCGCTGGCGTTCGACAAGCCCTCTGCGGGGCGCCGCGCCGCGCCGTCGCGCCGCGATCGCGCTGCTCGCGCCCGCGCCGCTGTCGCCCGGTCGCCCGCGCGCCGCCAGCGGCCAGGTCGCCGAGAACCATCGCATGCGCATCCTGCTCGCCACCGCCGAGGTGATCGCCGAGCACGGCTATCTGGCCAGCACGCTGTCGCAGATCATTCGCGCCGCCGGCGTCGATGGGCGCACCTTACATCGCGTGTTCAGCGGCAAGGAGCAGGCGTTCGCGGGCGTCCAAGAACTGGCCTATCAGGCCCTGATGGCTGCGCTTGCACCCGCGTTTCTCAGCTCGGCGCCGTGGCCCGAGCGAATCTGGCGCACGATGCGCGCGCTCGGCGGGTGGGTCGCCGACAACCCCACGATCGCGCACGCCATATTCGTCGAAGCCGATGCCGGCGAGCACGGCGGCCGCCGCCTGCAGGAGAACCTCAGCGTGCTCACCGTCACCCTGCGCGACGGCTACGGCCACTCCGACGACGAGCGCGCGCCCACACAGGCGGAGCGCGAGGGCATGCTCACGCTGGTGTTCGAGACGGTCTACCGGCGGCTTCGCCATGGCACGCGCGAGCAGCTCTACGCGATAGCGCCCGAGCTGTCGCACGTCATGCTCGCGCCGTTTCTGGGCGTCGAGCGGGCCGAGCGGTTCATCGAGGAACGGGTCCGCAGAGCGGAAGGCAGTCGGTCGGACGGATAAGCGTTAGCAACTATGGCATCGTTTATGCTGCCGCCCATGGCGTCCGGCGACCGTGCCATCAGCGCAGGGCGGTCTGGCGCCCATGAGCTGCAGCGCGCCAGGATCCTCACGGCCACGATCGGGCTCATCGCCGAGGTCGGCGTCACGCGCACGAGCGGTCAGGCGATCATCCGCCGTGCGCGGGTATCGCGCTCGGCGTTCTACGCACACTTCCGCACGCACGACGCCTGCATCGCCGCCGCCTTCGAGCACGCGCTCGAGGTCGCGCACGAACGCGCCGCTCCGGCGTACGCCGCCGAGCGGGGCTGGCGCAGCCAGATTCGTGCCGCGCTGCACGCACTGCTCGAGCTGCTCGAACAGCGACGCGACATCGCCGAGTTGCTGATCATCCGCTCGGCGACCGTCGACGGGGCCGCCGGGGAGCGTCGCCGCGACATCCTGCGGCGTCTCGCCGAGCTGATCGAGGCCGGCGCCAACGACAGCCGGGCGAGCCGCTCGCCGCTCGCCGCGCAAGCGCTCGCAGCAGGCGCCGTCAGCGTGATCGAAGTACGGCTGCTCGAAGCGCGCCGCGAGCCGCTCACGGCACTGCTCAACCCGCTGATGGGCATCATCGTGCTGCCCTACCGTGGCGGCCCGGCGGCAGCCGCCGAACTGAAGCGAGCGCCGCCGCGCGCAAATCCGACATCGCAGAGGAGATCGGCGCGCACAGGCGCGAGGGAGCGCGGCTTCGATGCCTGTCCGATGGGGCGTGTCACCTATCGGACGATGAGGGTCTTCACTGCGCTGCACGAGCGCGCGCCGCTGAGCAACGTGGAGGTCGCCAAACATGCCGACGTCAAGGACCAGGGCCAGATCTCAAAGCTGCTGCACCGGCTGGCACGCGAAGGCCTGGTGGACAACAGCGGTCTCGCCCAGCCGTCCGGACATGCCAACGCGTGGCGGCTCACCGACGCGGGCCGGCAGGTGCTCGGAGCGATGGAGCAGGACGGGCTGATCGCTCGGGCGGTGCGCAGCGGCGAGCAGCAGGGCTGACGTAGCTCGTCACGTGGAAGGAGGCTGACTAGATTCGCCGTCCTCGATCCTTTTGGCGAGGTGATTGCCCAGAGCAGCGCACGCGGCACGGAACGGTTTCACGATGGTGGAGCTTTGGCTGCGCCACTCGACCGCTGTCTCGAGGTACGCCTGACAGACCCGCGGCGGGGCGCCGGCGCGCGCCTCCGTCAGGAGCGTCCGAGCGCGGTTCTACGCTCGCTGCACGCTCGCTAAGATTTGGGGTTGGCACGAGACACGATGAGCATGACCTCCACGAGGACGGACACGCAGGTGTCCGCGCTGCACGGTGCCGATAGCCACGACTTGATCCGCGTGCACGGCGCGCGTGTGAACAACCTCAAGGACGTCAGCATCGAGATCCCCAAGCGCCGGCTGACGGTGTTCACCGGCGTCTCTGGCTCGGGCAAGAGCTCGCTGGTGTTCGGCACGATCGCCGCGGAGTCACAGCGGCTGATCAACGAGACCTACAGCGCCTTCGTGCAGGGCTTCATGCCGACGCTGGCGCGGCCGGAGGTCGACGTGCTCGAAGGGCTGACGACCGCGATCGTCGTCGACCAGGAGCGGATCGGCGCGAACATTCGCTCCACCGTCGGCACCGCCACCGACGCCAACGCGATGCTGCGCATCCTCTTCAGCCGGCTCGGGCGGCCGCACATCGGCTCGCCCAACGCGTTCGCCTTCAACGTGCCGTCGGTGCGAGCGAGCGGTGGGATCACGGTCGAACGCGGTCACCGCAAGACGGTCAAGGCGAGCTTCAGCCGCCTCGGCGGCATGTGTCCGCGCTGCGAGGGCATGGGCACGGTCTCCGACATCGACCTGAGCCAGCTGTTTGACGACTCGAAGTCGCTGGCCGAGGGCGCGCTGACAATCCCGGGCTACGGCGCGGGCGGCTGGAACTACCGCCTCTACAGCGCCTCCGGGTTCGTCGACCCCGACAAGCAGATCCGCAATTACACCAAGCGGGAGCGCGAGGACTTTCTCTACCACGAGCCGGCCAGGATGAAGATCGCGGGCATCAACATGACCTACGAGGGGCTGGTGCCGCGCATCCAGAAGTCGATGCTGTCCAAGGACGTGGAGTCGTTGCAGCCGCATGTCAGGGCATTCGTAGACCGCGCCGTGACGTTCGCCACCTGTCCCGACTGCGGCGGCACCCGGCTCAGCGAAGCGGCGCGCTCCTCGAAGATCAAGAAGACCAACATCGCCGACGCTTGCGCGATGCAGATCAGCGACCTCGCCGAGTGGGTGCGCCGGCTGGACGAGCCGTCGGTGGCGCCGCTGCTGGCGGCGCTGAGGCAGACACTCGACTCGTTCAAGGAGATCGGGCTCGGCTACCTCTCGCTCGATCGGCCGTCGGGCACGCTGTCGGGCGGCGAGGCGCAGCGCGTCAAGATGATCCGCCACCTCGGGTCGTCGCTCACCGACGTGACCTACGTGTTCGACGAGCCGACGGTCGGGCTGCACCCTCACGACGTCCAGCGGATGAACGACCTGCTGCTGCGGCTACGTGACAAGGGCAACACCGTGCTGGTCGTCGAGCACAAGCCGGAGGCGATCGCGATCGCCGACCATGTCGTCGATCTCGGCCCCGGCACCGGCACCGCCGGTGGCGAGGTGGTGTTCGAGGGCACCATCGACGGACTGCGGGCCAGTGGCACCGTCACTGGCCGCCATCTCGACGACCGGTCCGCCCTCGAGGAGACGGTGCGCACGCCGACCGGCACGCTGGAGATCCGCGGCGCGACCGCGCACAACCTGCGCGACGTCGACGTCGACGTCCCGCTCGGGGTGCTCGTCGTCGTCACTGGCGTCGCCGGCTCGGGCAAGAGCTCGCTCGTACACGGGTCGATCTCCGCCGGCGCGGGTGTGGTGTCGATCGACCAGGGCGCGATCCGCGGCTCGCGACGGAGCAACCCGGCGACGTACGCCGGACTGCTCGACCCGATCCGCAAGGCGTTCGCGAAGGCCAACGGCGTGAAGCCCGCGCTGTTCAGCGCCAACTCCGAGGGCGCCTGCCCCAACTGCAACGGCGCCGGCGTCATCTACACCGACCTGGCGATGATGGCCGGCGTCGCGACGACCTGCGAGGAGTGCGAAGGCAAGCGGTTCCAGGCCGAGGTTCTGGAGTACAAGCTCAGTGGGAAGGACATCAGCGAGGTGCTCGCGATGCCCGTCACCGAGGCCGAGGCGTTCTTTGCCCACGGGGAGGCGAAGACGCCGGCGGCGCACAAGATCCTCACCCGACTCGTCGACGTCGGCCTCGGCTACATCAGCCTCGGCCAGCCGCTCCCCACGCTGTCCGGCGGCGAGCGCCAACGGCTCAAGCTGGCCACGCACATGGCCGAGAAGGGCGGCGTCTACGTCCTCGACGAGCCGACGAGCGGCCTGCACCTCGCCGACGTCGAGCAGCTGCTCGGGCTGCTCGATCGGCTTGTCGATTCCGGCAAGTCGGTCATCGTCATCGCGCACCACCAAGCGGTCATGGCGCATGCCGACTGGATCATCGATCTCGGCCCCGGCGCCGGGCACGACGGCGGCCGGGTCGTCTTCGAGGGCACACCCGCCGACCTCGTCGCCGCCCGCTCCACGCTCACCGGCGAATATCTCGCGGCCTACGTCGGCGCTTGACCCGAGGTTCTCGCGGACACCGTGAGACGGGTCGCGTGGTTAATGACATAGCCGGGGGCGGGATTTGATACGCGCTCCGAGCAGGAGCACAACGCCGCAGAGCGTGTAGAGGATCGCCGTGCCGTGCGACGGCTCGATCAATTCGAGGATCACCGTGAACGCAAGCGTTGCTATGCCGAGCAGGATCAGCACACGTTTGCGATCGAGGCTCACGAGTGCGCAGCCCCGGTGGGATCGTTGGAGCGGCCCTGCCCAAGCTGCTCGACCCTCTCCACTACCTCGACTGCTCCATCGGCAGCGAGCGCGTCCGCCATCTTCTCTGCGTAGCGCCTCAGATTGGCGTCCGTGAGAGCCCGCGCGATTGCGCGCCGGAGCCTGTCGGGCGAGGCGTTCTTGCGTACCCGCACGCCCGCGCCGCACGCGACGACGCGGGCGGCGTTGTCGGGCTGGTCGCGGCCGTCAGGCACGCAGACAAGCGGCACCCCATCGGCGAGCGCCGCGTTGATCGTCTGCCAGCCGGCGTGTGTGACGACGAGCGCAGCGTGAGGAAAGACGGTTCGGTGCGGGACATACGCCACCACGCGGGCGTTCGCGGGGACGCGAAGCGCCTGCGCATCGAGCGCAGGGCCGGCGGTCAGCAAGGCGCGGACGGGCAATCCGGCCGCGGCGTCGAGAGCGCGCTGCGCGAGCGCCTGCTGATCCATGTAGCTCGTGCTGAAGCTCAGCACGACAAGCGGGTCGCAGTTTGCCTCCGGCCACGGCGAACTCCACCCGCGCGGATACGGCTCGAACGCAGGGCCGACGTAATGCACGTTCGCGGAGAGCGCGGCACGGCTTGAGAAGTCAAGCTCGGGAGCCGTCATTACGCATATTGCCTGCACGCCCAGCAGTTGCGCGGCCCAATCGTCCAGCGGGGCGAGACGCTGCTCTGAGCGCGCCTTGTTTAGCAGGGGCAGACCTCTCGCCAATACACGCGTTGCAATGCCGTTCAGGAGACGGTCGCGCAGAGCGCCGACCCGCCCGCCGGTCGGCCGCAGGCCGCTATACAGCGGCGGCACGCCGTCGAGCGGCATCGGATAGGGGCAATGAACGAGTGCTACCGCCGGAATCCCCGCGCCCTCCGCTGCGACGGCCGCGCCGGTCAGCATCCAATCCATCACGAGGACATTCGCCGGCCAGTCGTTCAACAGCTCAGCGCAGTCGCGGCTCGTGTTGACCACGAATGGAAGCAGGCCGTTCTTGAGCACTCGCATTCCGGCGCCGAACCGTGTACGCGCCTCCCAATCACGCAGCGTGTCCGTCTCTCGGGTCGTCAGGTCCATGTCGGGCACGCTTCGCTTGAACTCAACGAACTCCGCCCCGGCGCCCTCGATCCGATCGCGGGCTGCGCGATGAGCAAGCACCCGCACCTCATGGCCGCACTCAACAAGGCGGCGCGTGACCGCGAGCTGCGGTGGAGCGTTGCCGCTGAACGCCATCATCGTCTGCAAGACACGCACGCGAAGTTAGCTCGCGGGCCTGCGTCCCGCTAAAGCGATCCGTACTCGCAGGCGCTCGCGCCATGCGGTGACGCCCCACCCGTCACCGAGCGTCGCCAGTCCGTACCGAACCGTGTCCGACACGTCGGCGAAGTCGGGACATGGTCCCGTCCCGTGCGCGATCCAGTGAGCCGCCACGATCGCGCCGATCGGGCACGGACGAATGCTGGCGACAGGTAGCGGGACATCGATCGCCTGCATTGTCTCCTGTCCCGTCGCCGCCAAAAGCTCTTCCCGTCCCTTCTTCGTAAACGCATCCGCCGCCCGACACCTGTGGCGATCTCTCCCGGCATTATCTCCCGCCTGAACCAGACCGGCTCTGACGGAGGTCCAACGCGTGGATTCAGTCGTGCGCCCGTTGATGGCCGCAAACAGGGGCATAGCCCACAGGGTCGAGGAGTCGTGCCTACTCGGATAGCCGGTGTCGTCCGAGAAAGGCGCGCAAGTCAGTGCTTACGGGACACCCGCCTTCCTCAGATTAGCCTTGCGGTCAGCGCGCCCAGACACTGGTCGAGAATGGCGAGATGTCGCCGTGACGCCCGCTCGCGGCTTCCTGCGTGCTAGATGCGGCAGGACCTGCTGCTTCACGGTCGTCGTAAGTTGCATGACTCGCGGCGACTCTCGCGGGTTGGCGCGTCCAGGCAGCATTTCGACGCGGCTCTCGTGGACGCAGGAACGCTGTATGGCGCGGCTGCTACCGGAAGCTCACAACCCCCCAGCGCCCAGCCGTCGTGCGTAGGCGTTAGTTACGCTTCAGCGCGTGGAGCTGCAGCGGCGCATTGCCGAGGGGACGGGTGAGTTCCTGCTGTTCGCGCTGACCCCACCGCGCCTGACGACCGAACCGGAGCAAGCCAGTCAGATCGCCGCGAAAACGCTCGAGCGCCTGCGCCCTGTGGGCCTCGACGGCCTCGTGCTCTACGACATTGATGACGAGAGCGACCGCAATCGCGAGGAACGCCCCTTTCCGTTCCTACCCACGATGGACCCAGCCGACTACCTCGCTCGCGATCTCCTCGGCTTGGAAGTGCCGGCCATCGTGTACCGCGCTGTCAGCAAGTATCCAGAGCAAGGTCTTCGCTCGTGGCTCAGCGAACAAGCCCCAGCCCACGCGCTGTCGGTGTTCGTCGGTGCGTCCTCTCGTGAGAAGGCGGTAGCAACCTCTCTGTTTCGAGCCTACGAACTCAGGACCGAGGTGCGCCCGGATCTCCTTCTCGGAGGTGTCGCGATCCCAGAGCGCCACAGGCGCGGGCGCGGGGAGCACGTCCGTCTGCTGGCGAAGCAGGCGGCAGGTTGCTCTTTCTTTGTCACCCAGATCATCTATGACGTCAATGCCGCGAAGAACTTGGTCTCCGATTATCACTACGAGTGTGCCGCTCGTGACCTCAAGCCGGCGCCGATCGTCTTCACGTTCTCGGTTTGCGGCTCGCTGAAGACACTGGAGTTCGTTCAGTGGCTCGGCGTCGATGTGCCGCATTGGATCGAGAACGAACTGCGCCACGCGGAGGACACCCTCGACGCGTCCTACGATCAAGCCATCGCCACGGCCGTCGAGCTCATCGCATTCTGTCGGCGCGTCGGAGTTCCATTTGGGCTCAGTGTCGAGAGCGTCTCGATCCGCCAAATCGAGATCGAGGCCTCCGTCCGCCTCGCCACCCGGCTACAAGCAGAGCTACGTCGCTAGTCCCTACGACCTGGTCGTAAGCAGCTGCTGGCGGGCAATCCTCGATCCAGAAGTAACCCACCGCGGGCCATAGCCCACCGAGTCGAGGAGTTGTGCCTTCTCGGCGACCCCCAATGCCACCTAGAAAGGTGCCCGCAAAGCCTTTGACGGGACTGGCCTCGGGGACTCTACGGGATGCCGAGCGCACCTTTTAGCAGCTTGCTTCCGACGCCTATGGCAAGGCTTTTTAGCGTGGTGCCTGCGATGCCCCTGACGAAGCTGGCGGCGCGCTTCTCTCACGTGCCTCCTCGGCAGGTGCGTGCGTACTCGGCAAGCGCCTCCAGCAGAGCGGCGAGCGTAAGCGGCGACACGATGGCCTCAAAGCGAGGCCACTCGCCCAGCACCTGAAGTCCACGGCCTGTGATGTGCAGGCCCGAGATGTGGGCGCCTCCAGCGATCTCGTAGCTGAGGTTCTTAAACTCGACGTAGCCAGCGTCGCTGAGTTGCAAGATCGTGTCGTGCGCGGCACCGTGACAGTTCGATGCCGAGGTTCTTTTCTGCCCGTCCACACCCGAGACTCAGGAACCCATCCCGGATAAGTCACGAGGCGGTAGTGAGCGTCAAAGGCACGCTCGACTACGCGTACACGGTAAATGGGATAGTCCTGAACCTGCCGCCGTTCCCCGGCACCGTCAGCCGTTCCGAGCAGGGCATCCAATGGGCTGTTCGCCAACCGGACTGACGCTGCGTATCAATCTCTCTGACGCACAGTAGGCGCGAACAGAACAATCGCCGAGGGCGCTACGGCTGGAACGGCGGCGGGGTATCAGATCAAGCTAACCCTCTGTCCGCGGCCCCTCGCCCCAACCCCAGCGCGGGACCGTGGTGTGCTCAACGACTGGCGCCGGGCTGGGAGTTGTGCTGCGCGAGCCCGGGGCCCCCGTTCCCCCACTCGAGCCTTCGACTTGACGATCACCTACGACAAGCACGAGCAACGACTGCACCTCGGCGACGATCACGCCCGAGCTTCTGCCCGTCCTTTGCGCCAACGAAAGCGACCGCCCCGACGGACGGTCGCAGATCAACGGCATAGCGGGGGCGGGATTCGAACCCGCGACCTTCGGGTTATGAGCTGGCTCATGGGGGGTTAGCTGAGATGGATTTGGCTCTGTAGAGCCAAATCAGGTCCAACAGATTTGCCCACTTTCGCTCAGATTGGTACGAAAATTGGTACGAGACCAATGCGGTGAGGAACTGTTGTGGCGAGTGCAGCGAGCTCAGGCCCGCCCGCGGAGATCGGCACGATCCTTACAAAGCGCCCGCCAGTCTGAAAGGAACGGTCCGACTCAGCAGGGCTCGGTCCTTGAGGCTTGAGCTGAGCGCCGCAAACTCCGGGACGAGCTACTCGGTTTCGGTGCCGTCATTGAGGATCGCCAGATACTCGTTATAGACGTACAGCTTGCCTCGCTGCCGTCCGGTCGCCTCCCGCAGGATCCCTACCTTCTCAAGCCTGTCGATCGCTGCATACACCGGCGGTCCGGTCAGACCTAGCCGGTCGATCGCGAAGCTTGCTCCGATCACAACCGAGCTGGTTGCCAGGTCATGGACGCGGTGCGCGGTGGCGGCGGCACGCCCGAATGAGTGGATCTTCTGGCGGTCGCGCTCGACCATTGCAACGATGCGTTGGGTGGTCTGCGTCGTGGACTCGGCGACCTCGATGACGCCTTCCAGAAAGAAGCTCAGCCAGTCCTCCCACGCTCCCTCAGTGCGTACACGCTGTAGATGTTCGTAATAGCTGTCGCGGTTGCGCTTGAAATGTAGGCTGAGGTAGAGCAGCGGCCGGCTGAGCACGCTCTCCGAGCAGAGCAGCAGCGTGATGAGCAGGCGTCCGACGCGCCCGTTGCCGTCCAGGAATGGGTGGATGGTCTCGAACTGGGCGTGCGCAAGCGCGGCCTTCACCAGCACCGGCGTCGGCTCGGGGTCGTCGTGGATGAACTTCTCGAGAGCCGCCATGGCCGACACGACCTCCTGCCACGGCGGAGGCACGAATCGGGCGACGCTAGGCCGCGGACCGCCCAGCCAGTTCTGGTCGCGTCGGAACTCCCCTGGCTTCTTGTCTGAGCCGCGGCCTGTCTGCAACAGCCTTCGATGAACATCGCGAAGCAACCGAGCACTTAGCGGCGGCGCACCGGGGCGCGCGATCTGGCCTAGGCCAAGGTCGAGCGCAGCTATGTAGTTGGCGGTTTCTCGGGCGTCCTCGAGTAGTGCGCCGGGAGCAGCGTCGTGCTCGAAGAGCAGCAGGTCCGAGAGAGAAGACTGGGTCCCCTCAATCTGCGAGGAGAGCACGGCCTCCTTGCGCACGAACGTGTATATGAACTGGTCCGGGTCCGGGAGCAGCAGTGTGATCCCGTCAAGCCGGCCGAGCGCCTGGTTGGTGCGGTCCAAGAGTTGCTGCATGGCCGCGTCGATGCGCAGGGGCGGCACCGGAGGCAGGGGCCGGGGATGGAAGGCCCAATAGCCATCGGACCCGCTCTGAGCGAGTCGAAACTCGCCGCTGCGAGCGCTCGAGGCCGGTGCCGCGGGAGATGCTTTGCGATCGCTTACCACAGGACAAGCTTACTAAGCGATAGAGGCGGAACGCTTAGTTAGCGTCCCCGGGTGTAGCGATCGCTCATTAAGGGAGTGCCCACGTAAAATCAAAGGGCCAGGTACCGAAGCGAGCAATTGGCGCTCGTCGAATCAGGCGGCGCGCAACGCCCCGGCAGTATCGGCGGCGTCGCGGTCCTGCCGGTCGTCACCGTCTCTCCCGCCTTGGAAGACGTAGCGCACCTCGTCGAGCTTGGCCTCCAGGCGCTTTGCGGTCTGGCGCAAATGAGACCGATGTTCCCGTAGGGCCTCAATCCGCGCCGACGGCTCCACGTTTGCGTACGCGAGATCGATCGACCGCTCAACGTCAGCGAGCTCAGCTTGAACCTCACTGAGCTGCTGCTCAAGCGGTGCCGCGCTGTCGGGATCCAGCTTGTAGTAGCCCTGCCTGGACCCGCGAGCCACGGCGGGGGAATCGCGGATGTTGGTGAGAAAGCTGGCAAGCGGATCCTTACCGCCAATCGCGTACCCGGCGGCGATGAGCCGCTCGAACCACTCGCGATAGTGCACCTCCTGCTCGCCCTGTGCATCCCAGAGCTGGCGCCCCGCCGCCCTCCTAAGCTCGGCGCCTTTGATCGCGCGCCGGACTGGCCGTGCCCGTGTGCGGTCCGCGGCGTCGGTCACGGGCTCAGCCTGCTCGACAAACACGAGCTCCTCAAGGAGCTGCTTGCGGCGGAGG
Source organism: Solirubrobacteraceae bacterium (assembly GCA_035995645.1). GTDB lineage: Bacteria > Actinomycetota > Thermoleophilia > Solirubrobacterales > Solirubrobacteraceae > Palsa-744. Next base: position 21,392 of record DASYKG010000061.1, on the reverse strand, counting down.
TGGCTCTCGAGCTCAGCCTCGACGTCCGCGACTTGCGCGCGCAGAGCGTCTCGCCTCTGTTCGATCGTCGATATCTGTCGTTGAACGCGGTCGATCTCACCACGGGCCGTCCGCAAGAGCGCCGCGCTAGTCGAAGGAGGGCTCGCCATTGGCTATTCGTAGCGAATCGCGGGGCTGTTACGAGCGCTCGCGGCGCTTAGCCCTGGGGGCAACCTGTGCATAACTAGACCTATGAGATAGGTCTCTGTGGAAAGCTCTGTTAGGAGTCGTGTGACGGGGGCGTGCTTTGGTCGCAACGTGCGGCTACTTCGGGGTTATCCCCAACTTTCTGCGCCGCAGGGCAGTCGAGCCGAGCTCGTTGCGCACGCTTGGCGCCCGGCCGTGCCGGAGGCCCGATCTCCTCCTTCCATCCGAATCGCTCTCTAGCTTCTAGGCCTAGATAGCGACTCATGGCGATAGCTACATATGCAGCCTCCGCCGTGGGTCGAACCCGAAGTCCAATCTAGGAGGGCCCGATGTACCTAGAAGCCCGCTTCATCTCAACAACCAACGAGCCGATCGTGATCGCGAACGCAAGCCCGGAGGTGCTTCGCGACAGCGCCAGCTCGGCGCGACTGCGCCGGAGCCTTAGCCGGTCGCTCGCAGACCTGCCTGTCGCCCTCCGCTACCGGCAGGGCAACGTCTACGCGATCGACGGCGACGAGCTAGCCATGCGGTATGCCTTTGATCCGCTGCTCGACAGCCTGCCGGTCGTCGGCATCGTCCTCGAGCCACGTCTGCGCAAGGCGGCATGACATGGTGGCGCAGCAGCGGGCTCGGGCACCTCGAATGGGCACCGAAGTCCCGACGCTGCTCGACGAGCTGCGGGCGTTGGCTGCGCAGGGACTCGTCAAGCTGCAGTTCGACTCGGAAGGAGAACTCCGCGTAGCCTTGGGGCCAGAAGCAGATGAGGACAGCGGCACATTTCTAGCTGCGCAAGGCGCGTCGTTGCTGGAACGGATGCAGGCGCTCCACGCGGCCGGCGCCGAGGAGCTCTACGCGTAGCCTCGCTGAGGCACTCGCCGATGACGTCTCACCGACGTTAGGCGGCGCGTAATCCGTGCGCGACTTCCGCCGCGTCCGGCGCGCTCCCATCGTGCTGGATATCGGCCACTCCAAAGGCCCGGGCGACGAAGGCGGCTCCTCCGGAGGGGTCGGGCGCGAAGTCTGCGTAGATCAGCGTGGTCGTGAAGTCGCGGTGGCCCATCCACTCCTGAAGCGTGCGCATCGGGACACCCACCGCGGCCATGCGCGTACCGAACGTGTGCCGCAGCGAGTGGAAGGTGATCCCGCCCGTGCGCCCGCAGCGATGCTGCATGCCGGCGGCAGCCATTGCCCCGTAGAAGCGTTCTCTCAGCTTCGACGCGTCGTAGGGGTTGCCGGTGTGTGGGTGGCAGAACGCCAGGTCGTCGTCTGACTGGTAGGCCGAGCGCTGGAAGTGGCGCTCGAGCTCCGCTGCGACGCGGTCGGCGATTGGCACGGCGCGGCTGGAACGCCGCGACTTCGGCTTGCCCCATGCGCCACGGCTGAAGGTGCGCCGCACTCGCACGACGCCCGCCGTCCAGTCGACGTCGCGCCAGCGCAGCGCGACGAGCTCGCCCTGGCGCAGGCCGGTCATCGCCGCCACCGTGAAGAGGGCGTGGTCGGTCGGGCCGAGTGGGTCGTCGAGCGCGACCGCGCGCAGCAGCGCCTCGAGCTCCTCGGCCATCAGAAAGCGGATGTCCGGATCGGCCGGGACGGACCGCGGGCGCTCGGTGAGCGCGACCGGATTCGTGGTCACCCAGCCGCGCCTGAGCGCGAACTGGAACACGCCATGAGCAAAGTTGAGCTGGTTGGTGATCGTCTTGACGGCAAGACCCTCGCCGAACTTCGCGGTGATGTAGGACTCGACGTCGGTCGGCCTGATCCGCTCGATCGCCTTCGCATCGAAGTGCGGCGCGAGGTGACGGCGAGTCATGATCCGGTAGTCCTGGACAGTCGAGCGCTTGCGTCGCAGAACGTGCTCGACGTGCTGGACGTAGCGCTCGGCCGCCTGCTCAAACGTAACCCGCTGCTCAGGCACGAGGAGCTTGACCTCGCTCATCAGCCGCCGCAGCTCCGCCTCCGCCTGCTTGCGCGTCAGCCCCTCACTCGTGCCAACCGGCCGCACGGCGCCTAGCCGGCGCTTGACCTGGCGTTCCCCCAACCGCCACTTGCCATACCACGACCCGCGTTCTTGCACGATCGAACCGGACCCATATGCACGCTTTTCCCTACGCTGCCGAGTCATCGCATCGGCCTTCCACGCAGCTGCTCACCGGGCCCAAGCCGAGTCTCTCGCAGCCAGCGCGCAAGGTCGTCGACGTTGAAGCGCACGTAATGGCCGAGACGGTGATGGGGAATACGCCCGGCACGCGCCTGTGCCAGCAACCACGTGTGCGGCACGCCGAGCAGCTTCCCTGCGGCCTTCGCGTCGACCAACGGCGAAAAGCTGCGCCGCTCACGACGCCCAGGTGGGCGTCTAAGGGCGGCACGGGTCCGAGCATCACAGGAACGACTCGAAGGGACTGCTACAAGCGCTCGCATATGAGCCTCCAATCATCAGTGGGTTGTCGAGAAGGTCGGCAGGGCCCTCCCTGCCGACATGAATGCTCCAAAGCTCCGGGGTCGGGTTCTGTCAAGGCCGGGCCGACAGGCCCCGCCGAAGGCGATCCCGCAGGGACGGCCTTGACAGGTTCCGATCACGGAGCTACCCGGGCTGTCGCCTGCGGCTCGGGTCACTCCTCTCCCTCCAAGCGGGCGAGCCGATCGATTCGGTGCTCGGTCGAGGGATGCGCGTGCTCGGTCAGCCAGCGAAACGGAACAGGCAAGTCGTGCTCGAGTGCGTGCTGCTCGAGAAAGCGCGCGAGCGCCTCGCCCTGCCCGAGTCGCTTGGCGTAGCGATCGGCCTCGAACTCGCGCTCTCGCCAGTAGGCCCCCCACGGGATACGCATCAGCCACATGCCGAGCGCCCCGCTGATCAGCAAGCCGACCGTTCGCAACGGAAAGCGCATGCGCCAACGAGGCGGAGTCGTCAGACGATGAAGCGCCGCAGCGACCCGCGCGTCGGAGCTGTTCAGGTGCCCGAGCTCGTGGGCGAGCACCGCCTCCAAGTAGCCGCTCTCGATCAGGCCACGCGTGACCATCAGCGCGTCGGCGTAGGCCGCAGCGTTGACGGTAGGTTCGTCGAGCACGAACCAGCGTCGTGGCGGACGCAGCCCTGGATCGGCCTGAGAGAGGACCGAGAGGGCGTCCTCGTAGATCAAGCGCTCGCGCTCTGAGGGTGTCCGCCCGCCGCTCTGCTGCTGCCACAGCCAGCCGCCGAGCGGAAGCAACAGCGTCGCCGAGGAGAGGATCAGCGGGCCGTATCCGATCAGCCAGGCGACCAGGTGCAGGGAGGCCGTGGACTTGCCGAGCACGGTCAGGATCAGCCATAAGAGGCCGTAGACGATGACGGCACGCAGCGGTGCGCAGAAGGCCTGGATCAACAGGCTCACGGCGTAGAGCAACAGCCACGCCGGCGCGAGCTCTCGAGCGCGGATCAGGTAGGCACTGAGCGGCTTTGCGTGCATCCACAGGTATGTCGCTCCTAACGCGCATCTGCCCCCCCTCCCAACCGTAGGCGCCAGCCATGCTCGCTGCGCTCAAAGCGCGTGCGCTTGCCGCGGTAGAGATGGGCCGAGACGTTGATCACGGGCACGCCCAGCGCCGCCGCGATGTCAGCGGGCCACGAGTCCGGGTGCTCGGCCAGGAACGCCGCCACGTCATCCTGGGAGATCCGCGCCTTTCCCGACCCGCTCGGAGGCTCGCCCGTCAACGCGGCGCGCGCCGCCAACAGACGCTCGCGCTCGCGCAGCAGCGGCTCATAGCTGGAAAGGCCCTTGTTGATGCGCTCAAGCTCCTGATCGATCTCGCGCACCACTCCGCGCGCGCCCCTGCCGATACCTCTGCCGGACTCGGCCATTCTCCCCACCTTTCTCTGCGCCGCGCTTGCAATCACAAGCTCATCATATATAATATCAGTCTGATGTCAAGATCAGACTTATCACGTAGCTGGGGACCGTCTCACCAGCACCGCCACCCGCCGAAGGGCAATCGCTGGAAGCTGAAACTTGGCGCGATAGCGCTCATCCTGATCGCCTTCGAGCTGTTCGCTCATCGCGTCCTCCAGCAGGGCGCGATCGGAGCGGCGAGCTCGACCTTGCGCACGATCGGCCGGGACGCGCTGATCCTCGGAGCGCTTTGGTCGCTGTTTCGTGCCGTGAGGAGCCGCCGACTCACGCTGCCGTTCCCACGCAGGCGCTCCCCCGCGACGCGACTCGCAGACCGTCTCGCCAGTGCCGAGCATCCTGGCGAGGCCATCCGCGCGCACGTGCAGCGACTCGGCGGAGGCGCCTTTCTCGGCTTCGCTCCGGGCGGCAGCTGGGTCACGGCCGACCCAGAGCACGCCGTGATGGTGCTCGGACCGCCCCGCTCGGGCAAGACGAGCTCGATCGTCATCCCGGCAATGCTCGCCGCACCGGGAGCCGCCGTCTCGACGGCGACCAAGCGCGACGTGCTCGAGGCGACCTGGCGAGCACGTGCGGAGATAGGCCAGGTGTGGCTGTTCGATCCGATGGGCGAGCAAAGTGAGCTGCCACGCGGGATACGCCGCCTGTCGTGGTCGCCGGTCAGCGCGGCTTCAACGTGGGATGAGGCGCTGATCACCGCGCGTGCGATGGCTGCCTGCACCTCACCGGGCGCAGGGACTACGAACGAGGCGCACTGGCGCGAGCGCTCCACGGCGCTGCTCGCGCCTCTGCTGTTCGCCGCGAACCTCGGCGAGCGACCGATCGCAGAGGTCTTGCGGTGGGTGCTGCGCCAAGACATCGGGCCAGTCGGCCTCACGCTCGAAGACCACGATGCCGAGGTCGCAAACGACGTGCTTGTAGGGATCGCCAAGACCGACGGCCGCGAGCGCTCCTCGATCTTCTCGGCGACTGCGGGCGTGCTCGCTGCCTACAACGCCGACGCGACACGACGCACTTCCGCCACCACGAACTTCGATCCAATGCAATTCGTCGCCTCGCGCGACACGCTCTACGTCACGGCACCGGCACACAAGCAAGCGCTCAGCGCGCCGCTTGTGGTCGGCCTGCTCGAGCAGATCCGACACGCCACCTACGCGCACGCCGCCCGTTCAAACCACCGCTTCACCGTCTTTCTGTGCCTCGACGAGGTTGCCAACGTCGCCCCGATCCACGACCTGCCCGCGCTTGTCTCAGAAGCAGGCGGTCAGGGACTGCACGTGATGGCGTGCCTGCAGGACCTGAGCCAGGCGCGAGCGCGCTGGGGCGACGCCGCCGCCGACGGCTTCCTCTCGCTGTTCCAGACCAAGCTGATCCTCACGGGAATCGCTGACAGCCGGACGCTCGAGGCGATCTCACTGGCACTCGGCGAATACGACCGACGGCTCGTGTCCTACACCGTTGGCCGCAGCCAAGCCGAGAAGCTCCTACCGCCGCCGGGAACAAGCTCGGAGAGCGTGACCTCCCACACCCAGCGTCACCGCACACTCCCAGCGGGTGAAATCGCGCGGCTCCCCGTCGGCCACGGCCTATTGCTACGTGGAACTCAGTGGGGCCTGCTACGGCTTACTCCCTGGCATCGAACTCAGCCCTGGATCGCTGCGACCGGCAAGCGATCTAGCCCGAAGGCAACTGGCCGCGACAGTCTCCAGCGATAGCGCCGGCCGCTCGACGGCAGCCCGCGAGGAGCGCCCCCGGACAGGCGCCGCTCGGCGTTTTTGTAGACGTCTGTTCACCGCCGCGTCAAGGGCCAGCAGTCGCATGCGAGGCTGTCTCGGCTTCGATCGCGTCGGCGAGCCGGCCGGTCGGAAGGTCAAGCGCGCTGGCGAGGCGCTTGAACGTGTCCCAGGAGGGCGACCCTCTGGCCAGCTCGATCTGCGCCAACGAGCCGACGGTGACGCCCGCGCACATCGCCAACGCTTCGCGTGTGACTCCCCTGTCCTCGCGCAGCCGGCGCACGGTGGCGGCGAGCGCGGGGTCGGGCCTGGCGTGGGGCATCGCTCAGAGCCCCGCCCGCCTAAACAACTCGCTGGCACTGATGCCAAGGCCGGCGGCGAGCTTGACGATCGTGTCGACGGTCACGTTGAACTCGCCGCGCTCGATCGCGCCGTAGTTGGCGCGGTCCAGGGCGGCGTGCGCGGCGAAGGCTTCTTGGCTGTAGCCGCGCTCCTCGCGAGCCAAGCGCAGCGTACGGCCGAGGGCTCGGTTGGCGGGTGAGCGCTTGGCAGCCACGGCTAGATGCTCAGTGGGTAGAGCTGGTCGATACGCCTCGCCGCGAGCGTCGCCTGGACGAGCTCGCCGCAGACGTGAACGAGCCCGGCTGCGTAGAGGCCGTCGATCGCCGGGTCGATGTCGATCGGCTCGCACTTTGAGCCAGAGACGTGGCGGGCGAGCTCGGCGCGAGACAAGGGCGCGTCGCGATCGTCGAGCAGCTCGAGGATGACGACGCGTTCAATCGTCGCGTGGATGTCGTTGCAGATGTTCTCGATACGTTCTGCGTGCATGGGAAGGTGCTTCCTTTCCGTGTCGCGGCCCCGGGGCAGTTCACGCTGTCGCCGGGGCCAACTTGTCGTTGGTTGGTGCTGGCCAGAGGAGCCGTTAGGCGTCGTGCAGCTCCTGGGCCCTGACCGCCGGGCGCGCGGCCCAGACGAAGTCGCCGAGGCGGTGGATCAGCCCCTCGCGAGACAGGCGCCCCAGGGCGTCGGTCGGGTCCTCTCCGAACTGACGCGCGAGCTCGCCGACCGACCACGGCCGGTGCGACTCATCGGACGTGAGCGTCGAGAGGAGATCCTGGTCGGCCCGGTCCATACGCTCACCCGGGCTCGGGATAGGCTGATCGTGCATCGGAGGTCACACTCCTTTGCCACGGCCCCGGGGCAGCTACAACTGTCGCCGGGGTCATTAGCGTTGTGGGGTTGTCTCCTGTTGAATACAAAGGCTCTCGTCAAGAGTCAAGGAAAGCGCCGAAGCCTGGCGCGAAAACGCTCGTGTCACTCAGGCGGCAATCGTCGGCGTACCGATCCGCGCTCGAGGCCGCATTAGACATTAGAAATACTCCGCGCCGTGATCTAGGTTGTCGTCGCGTTCGGCGAGCAACGACGGCTCGCGGGGAGCCAAGGCTGCCGCACTTTCCCGCGCAGATTCATAGCTCGCTCCCTGCTCGGGCAAGGCAATACTGGCATCCTCGGTGCGGCTCTCCGCCATCGCCTCGCCAAGCCGCTCGATGGCGCCCACGTCCATCCCCTGCTCACCGAGATCCTCGCGCGAGACGTAGATGTCGGTGCGCTCCTGCGCGCGCGTCAGGGCAACGTAGGCTCGCTCGCGATCGGTCTGCCAACCGCCAGTGAGCACGAACGAGCGATCCACGGTGCGACCTTGGGCCTTGTAAAGCTGTTGCGCGTAGGCCAAGCGCAGCTCGCTGAACTCTTCCGTGCTCAGCTGCACCTCGCGCTCCTGCGCCCCTTTTGTCTCAATCGAGACACGATCCTCGCCCGGGACATCCATCACGGTCCCAAGCGTTCCGTTCTCGACGCGTGGCTGGCCGGGCTGGTGGAGCGCCGCGGTGAAGATGACCTCGTCGCCTGCTGAGAGGCCGTAAGGACGGTCAGGCAGATCGACCGAGCGTGCGCCAAGCTCGCCCGCAGCCGCTCGGCGCTCCTGCGCGAGCGCGTTGATCCGCTCGAGCTCGACGTTGGAGGCGTCGGTGAGCATCACCAAGCGCTCCGCGGGGTTCTCAAGGCGGGCGTGATCCCACGCCTGCACCATCTGCCCTGCGGCCTCCTCGCGGGTGTCTGCGATATGCAGACGTCCGTGCGCCTGGTAGCTCGCCAGGGCGCGCTGCGCCTCTCCGGCCCTGACCTGCTGCCACGCCTCACGCTCCCAGGCGTGCCTCGCGCGATGGACCTCCGTGACCTCGGCCGTCGGAACCCGTCCCCGCAGCTGCGCGAACATGCCGCCCGCGTCGATCGCCGGCAGCTGAGCGTGGTCGCCGATGAGCACGAGCTTGCTGTCCGCGCGCGCCGCGGCCTTGGTCAGCGCCGCGAGGCGCTTCGTGTCCGCCATCGCCGCCTCGTCCATCACGACGACCGTGCGTGAGCCAAGGCTCACGCTGCCACTCTCCACGCGCGCGAGCAGCGAGTCGGTCGTCAGCGATTGCTCCAGCGCGACGTCCGCTCCCAAACGCTCTGCCGTCGCACCCGCCACCGCGGTGCCGATCACCTCGTAGCCGTGGTGCTGCCAGGCGCCGGCGGCGGCTTGGATAACCACGCCCTTTCCTGTCCCCGCTTGGCCGATCAGCACGCTCACGCCGCCCAGGCCCGTGATCGTTTGCACCGCCTCGCGCTGCTCGGCACTCAGCGAGCTGCGGAGGTCGCGCTGAACCTCAAGCCGTGCCTCGCGCAGAGACGACTCGCTGACAGAAGCTACCTTTGCGGTCGAGCGAGAGGCCGCCAGCTTCACGGTCTGCAGCTCGAGATCGCGCAGCTCGCGTGTCGTCCAGCGACCGCCCTGCAAGGCGACGAGCGCGCCCGAGCGCGCGAGCTCGTCGATCACGGCATCGGCCTCGCGCGGATGGACCCGTCCTGCCGCGAGCTCATAGCCTCGTGCCCGCAGGTCTCGCTCGCTCACCGTCGCGCTGTGCTTCGTGACGTCTGCGAGCAGCGCTCGCCCGAAGTCCTCACGCGAGAACTCCCGCTCCTGGCCCGAGTAGAGGCTCTGCGCCTGCTCGCGCGAGAGGCCGTGCTCCTCGCCCACCGCGCACCAGGCTCGGTCGACGTCCACCGCCGCGACCTGCGCCTTCGTCCCGCGCGTGCCCACCGTGATCGAGCCGAGCTCGCCGGCGCGAGGATCGCGCCCGTAGCGCGTGCGAAATGCCCGAGCGGCCCGCTCGATCTCCACGCCGCGCATCGACCAGCGCTCGCTGAGCTTCCCAGGGACGCCTGCGACCTCGAAGTAGCGGGCGTCCCTGCCAGTCCCGCCACGGATCTCGAGGCCGAGCTCCCGCAGGCCATCTGCCAGCTCCGCGCGATACCACGCCCCGTTAGCGCGCGCCGCGCGGAACAGCTCACGCGAGTCGACGGCGGCGAAGCGCCCGTCGGTACGCTCGGCGCCCAGGACGACGACATGAGAGTGAAGCTGCGGGTCCGGAACCCCGCCACGCTCCTGATCGCGCGTGAGCCTGCTCGAGGTGTGCACGAACTCCGCGGCGAGCAGGCGGCTCGCGCGCTCCCAGCGAAGCTGGCCAGCGACGCGCGTGCGCACGAGCTCGCTGTCGCGCTCGGTGCGCGCGATCGCTCCGGCGACCGCCTTTGTGTGCGCGGCCTCGATCCTTGCGCGCTCGTACGACGACGACACGGCCCAGAGGGCCGAGACCGACTTCGGCGCGCTGAAAGTCATGTCGATGCCCGCTACGCGAGTGCCGTCGCCACCTGCGCGACGCAGCTCACGACCATCGCTGGGTGAGACGCCCTGCATCAGCGAGGTGAGCTCCTCGCGCTGCACGGGGCGGTCGGGCGAGAGGCCGAGCTCGGCCAGCAGCGCGGATGAGCCGTGCCAGCGACTCGGCGTCATCAGCGCCGAATCGCCCTCGCCGCCTGAGGTGTAGTAGTCGCCGCGGTCTGAGGCCGAGGTCACGTAGGTGGCATAGCCGGCCGCCGAGCTGCCGCTGATCTTGTGCGTCGTCTGCATCGCGGCGAACGTAAAACGCTCGCCGAGGGAACTCAAGGGCGGTGAAACTCAGAGAGCCTGAGCGACTCGCACCTCACTTCAGCAGGAAAATAATTTAGGTAAAGAGATGGGGTGGGCACCTCGGTGCGTATAGTCTGCTCGGCTTTTGGGCTGTGGTCAGAGCTTCGATTGGTGAAGCAGTTCCCCGACGGTGATGCCAAGGCCTGCGGCGAGCTTGACGATCGTGTTGAGCGAGACGTTGGACTCGCCTCGCTCGATCGCACCGTAGTTGGCGCGATCCAGACCGGCGCGTGCGGCGAAGGACTCCTGGGCATAGCCTTGTCTCTTGTGAGCACAGCGCATTGCGGCGCCGAGCGCCTGGTTTGCTTGTGACTTCTTCGAGGGCATGTCGTGTCCCGTCACATCGCTCCGTCGGTCAGCTCGTCCATCATGCGCGCCGCGCGCGTGGGCGTGACGAGCTCGCCGGTGAAGTGGATCAGCCCGGCGCCGTAGAGGCTGTTGATCGCGTCGATCACGGCCAGTGGGTCGCCTTTGGTTCCCGCGATCTCGCGTTGGAGGTCGGCGCGGGTCCACGCGTCGTGCTCTCCGACAGGAGCACCATCATCACAGTGCGCTCGTTCTCGATCAGAGGCACCGTGCGCGGGCAGTGGGTAGGTTCTGCGTGCATGGGAAGGTCCGCCTTTCCGTGCCATGGCCCCGGGGAAGTTCACAGCTGTCGCCGGGGCCACTAGCTTTGTTTGTGGTTCGGGCATGCATACAAAGGTCTCGGCTGAGTCAAGCGATCGGACAAGATCTGGCGGGAAAGCGTTCGAGATGGGGGCCCATGCGAGCTCGTGTCGGGCATCGGCCAATGCTGCTGCAGTCGACCTCAACGGGGGATGCAAGTTGCAAATGTTGGATTTCGGCTAGCTTCCCGACGATGCGCACACGAAAGCCAGCAGCGACCGCATGACGGTGCGCACGATGGACCCGGCGCAGGTGCGAAGCCTGCGCCAGCATTGCGAGGCCGCTGTCGCCCTCGGCGATCAGACGCTTCTGGCTCTGAGAGCGCTCGTCGGGCAGCTGTCAGGGCTGATGGTGTTGCCTCTGATCGGAGCGGGCGGATCGCACGACTGCGGCATGCGTCTCGCCTCACAGCTCGGGCAAGACCTGCTTGCCGACTGGGAGGCTGACCCGACCTACCACCCACGCCCGAGCGGTATGACCGCAGATCTCGGACGTGTCGCCGACGCCATCTACCTGGGGCGCGGCAACAGTCAGCAGGCGGTGCTCGACGCCGTCGGCATCCCTGACCGCTCGCTATGGCCGGCCGCCGACGAACTCGACGAGCACTCCTGTGCGTACCGGATGCTCGCTCGGCTCGCGCGCGAGGGTCTGTTCGACCACGCCGCAAGCTTGAACTACGACTGCGGCGCCGAGGCCGGCATGAAGGCCGAGGGGTTCTCGGTGAACTCCGCCACGGCCGCTGGGCGTAGCTGGAACGACCACGCGACCGTGATCGCCGACTCGAGCGCCCACGACTCCCCGACGCAGCGCGGGAACTTCGTGTTCGTTAAGGCACACGGCTGCGCCGAGCACTACCGCGAGGAGATCAGCCGGGCGCCCAACAGCGGCGCCGAGAATGAGATCATCATCCGCCGCGCGCAGCTATTGAATTGGGGCACAGATCTCTGGGCGCAGGACTTTCTGAGGGCGAAGGCCCGCAACCACGTGCTGCTCCTGGTGGGGTTCTCCGGGCAGGACCCAGTCATCTACAGCGAGATCGATCAAGTGCTCAGCGACGTCTACCGCAACACGACACCTACCGGGAAACCCCGGGTTGTGGTGATCGACTATCAGCCGGATACTTCGGAGCTGCTCAGCCTGATCTCGACCGGCCTCGGGGGCGAGGACCCCGACCCGGACGCCATCGCCTCGATCGCGACGACCAACGGCACTACGACTGCGGCGATGATGGTGCTGCTCGCCGAGATGCTCGCGTTGGAGCTCGCCGATCCGCTCGCCGCTGTCGGCGTGAACGTGCCGGCCGCAGTGGACGGGCGTCTTGCGATGCTGGTGCTGGCGGCGCCGGTGATGCTGCGCTGGTCCTACCTGCTGCGCGAGGCCGAACCGGAGCTCGCGTTCATCCAGCGAACCAACCTGCAGCAGGCCGCCGAGCGCGGCTACGTTCCGCTGCGCGCGAACACGGAGACGACGGCCCGAGCGATCGCCTCGCGGATCGCGGTGCGAGGCGCGCTCGGCCGGGGCGACACTGAGAGCACAATCGAAGTGCTCTCAAACGGTGGCTGGGTCATCTCCCCCGCGCAGGGGACCGCGTGGCTGCCGGTCGGCGTTGGGCACGAGCAGCTGCTCGCCGCGGCGGCGCCGAGCGGCATGCTCGACCACGCCAGGCGGGTTCTTCCGCGTCCGGCGGGGCTTGAATGCGTCCTCGTCTCCGGCGGCTCGAACGGGCGGCGGGGCATCTCGCTGGACACAGGGAAGGAGGTAGCCGTCCCGTGAGCGATGCGAGCGAGCGCATCCTCGTCCGGTTGAAGGAGGCCGGATTCCAGATCCGGCGGGGTGGGCTCGCACCCTTCGGTGAGGAGCTCGCGCTCGTGGCCGGCTGCGCGTGGGATGAGCGCACCGCGCAGCTGGCGGTGGTCGCCGACGGCGAGGTCAGCGGTGCCGAGGAGCAGTGGCGCCAGCTCCTGTTCGCCTGCTCCGGGCTCCGCCACCATCTGGCCGCCGACACCCGCACCGCGTTTGGCACGCCGGTGATCCTGGCGGTCGTCGACGCGTACGGCGAACGCGCGATGCGTGAGCTCGTCGAGGATCTGCTCCGTCGGTATGCGGTGTTCAACCGGGTCGACCTGAATCTCGTAAGGCGCGAGGACACCGCGGCCGAGGAGTCCCTGGACACGGCGATGGCGCCGCTGCTGCCGTGCTGCAGGAGGATGCTCGGCAGCGAGATTTCAAGGCGCGACGTGATCCATTTCTGGGATGTCCTGCGTGAGGAGGTTAAGGACGCCGCGCGTGGCCTCGACAAACGCTTCGGAGAGTATCGCCAGGCAGCCGGTGACGCGCTCGCAGAGTTGCTGGTCGGGGACTCGGCGAGCGCCGGGGAGCTACCCGCACCGCACGCGATCCACACCGTCGAGATCGAGCATTTTCGTTCCTTCACGCACGCCGATGTCGAGTTCACGCAGGCCACGGTCCTGCATGGAGCGAACGGCAGCGGCAAGAGCACCGTACTCGAGGCACTTGACCTTCTTTGGGCTTCAACCTCACAGCGCAAGCCCGCGTACGCGAGCGCGACGGAGTATGCGCGTCATCTTCCCCACAATGGCGCAGGAGAGTTCGCGATCCGCAGCGCGGGACAGACCGTGAGTAGTGTCGATAACGAGCCGCGCGCGCAGCTGGAGCGCTGCGTGCTGACCCAGGACTTCGTGACCGCCCTGGCGAACAGCAGTCCCGCCGAACGCTATGAACGGCTGCTGACGATCACGGGCCTTGAGATCCCGGACCTGGACCCGAGGACCAAACGGATCCTCACCAGCGCCAAGCAGGCCGCCGACGAGGCGCTCGGCGCCGCCGGGCTACCGCGCCTGCCGAGCACCAACACGGCCGCGCTGGCGTTCCTTGACCGCGAGCTCGGGAGCGTATTCGCCCGGCGCTTGCCGCCGGTGGATGAGCTGCGCGCCGTGGAGGAGGCGCTGGCGCTCGCCTCGGAGGGCTCCTACCGCCCGCAGAGCTGGGGCGATGAGCGCCGGGCGCTCGACGCCGCGATCCGCGCCGACGCGGCGGTCGCCGAGACCGTCGCTCGCCCCGGCGGCGACGGCGAGTCGATCGGCGCGCTGGACTCCGCGGCGGCCGTGATGCGCGAGCTGGCCGAGACCCGCCATGCCGCGGCACGCGCGGCGAGAGCGCTGCTGGAGGCGCTGGAGCGCAGTCAGGCCCAGGTGCCGGCCCGGACGGCGCCGCAAACCAGGCGCGCGCCGGTGCCGCCGGAGCTGGCGGTGCGCTGGCTCGCAAACGCCGACTCTTCCCAGGCGGCCGCACGCCGGCTCGCCGAGGATGCGAGCGTTCTGAAGGACCCGGAGTGGCGCGCGCGCCTTGAGGCCTACGCCGAGGCACTGGAGGCCGTCTCCCGCACGACGCCGCGCAAAGAGCTTGAACAGTGGACGCGGACGAAGGCGCTCCCCGCGGCGGTCAGGCCGGCGGAGCCGGTAGCTGCGGAGCTGTTCACGGCGACTGGGTTCTCAGCGCCGCCGGTCCGCCCGACCGCGCTGCCTATGCATCTGCGTGCCCGGATCGATCGGCTGCACGTGCACGCGACGGCGCTGGAGGGCCTGGCACGAGAGATGGATACACACCCGGCACGCCGCTACCGCGAACACGCGCCGAGGCTGCTGGATGCGATCTGCCGCTACGAGCTGGCACGCGCCATCCGGCGAAAGGGCCCGATCGCGAAAGCTGGCGAGCAGCTCGTCGGTGAGCTGCTGCAGTCGCGACTTCTACCGGTGGTGCGGGAGCTGATGGCGGCACTCGTTCGTTTTGAGTGGTATTTCAAGCCGCTGCAGATCCCGCAGACCCCCGGACGGCTCGTGTTCGGCGGCCTGGCGACCCCGCAGGCCGACCTGGACGCGAGCATGACGTTGAACTCCGCGGAGCGCAGCGTGCTGGGCGTCGCCTGGTTCCTCGCGCTGCATCTGATGCAGCCGCCCGAACGCCGCCGGGTGCTCGTGCTCGATGATCCGACCGCAGCGTTTGACACGACCAACCAGTGGAGCTTCGTCGCGACGGTGCGGGCCTTCGTGCGCTTGACCCGCCCGGAGCAGGTTGTGATCAGCACCCACGACGACGCAGTTGCGGCGACGCTCGCGGACGACCTCGCGCCGGTGAACGACTGGCCGCAGCAGGTCAGCAGGCTCCGCTGCGCACGGGGCCCGCAAGATGCGAGCATTGTCACCCAGGAAGCGCTCGTCAGCGATTCTCACGACACCGAGCGAGAGCTGACGCTGCTTGGGCTCGCGGCGGGCTCGCTCGCCTGAGCGCACGCTCTGAAGGATAAAACATCGGGCTCGGAGGGGCACACAGTCCACGTGGACTTCGAGTCGGAGCGGCTGAGAACTCCCGGATCGTCCGGATGGTAGGCGCCGACACCGCCGGGCGGGCGCAAGGTGCGAGACGACGCCGGTGACGCGGTTGGGCCACAACTTCTAAGGAAGACTTCGCCCGGTTTGCGTTGGCGATGCTTAGGGCCGGGCTTCCGTACGGGGAGCGTTAAGGTCGAAGCCGGCTGGGCGGCTGGGCGTCTGCGGATCGACCGTCAGGTCGCCGGACGTGGCGCCGCCGAGTCCTAGCGGTCTCGCTCTCGATCATAGGGACGACGCGGTTGCGCAGTCTACGGAGCCGTTATGTCCGGCGGCACGGGCATTGCCTGGGCCGGCGACGGATCCCCCGCAGGCGCCGCAGTAGTGACGTTCGGAACGGGCAGTTGCGCCGCAACGGCCGTGTACTCGCCGGCGCTCTGCGCCTCGTTGACGCTCTGTCGATACTCGATGGCCTCCGCCACCTCCGTGTACTCGAGAAGATCGCCGGCAAGAGTCAGGAGATGCGCCTTGGCCTCGCCCGGCGTGATGTAGAAGAACTCGCGCCGTTTGTTGACACGATTCACCCGGCGATCGGCGAGCCGGTCGTGCATTTGGCCCTCCAGACCGACCGCATCCTGCGAGAACACCAGAGCATGCGTGTCGTACCGAAACGGCACCGACGCATCGCCTAGCTCCCGTACACGCTCGGTCGGATCGAGCCTCCGGGTCAGGCCGATCTTGATCATGCCCTCCCCGAACGCACCGACGTTAGAGATGACGTAGACATAGCCGGCCCGGACGTTTGCGACGCGATAGTCGACGTCTTCGATGGCTTTCTTGATCGCCGCGAGCGCGTCGTGGGTGCGCGCGATCGCATCGTGCGCCTGCTGCTCTTCAAAGCGCGCGAGCACGTTGACGTAGTGCTGGTGCTCCTTCTCAAGCCTCGCACGCTCGCGCGCGAGTTCCTCTTGGACTTTTTTCTCCTCGCGCAGGCGCGCTTTCTCGGCCCGCTCGCGTTCCATTTCTTCAGCTCGCTTCTCCAGGTAGTCGGCCGTTAGCTCTAGCTCTTTGACGCGGAGGTGATGGTACGTGTCCGAGATGTGAATGCTCATCGTTTTGCCCATCCGCGAGATCACCGTCGCGATCTTCGTCAGACGCTCGACGGCCGAGTCGAGCTTGTACGGCCTCAGGCTCCGCACGAGGTTGTCGGCTTCGGCGTTGTATGCGCGCAGGACGAGCTTTGAGTAGTCGCGAACCATTGCGCGTCCTTTGGGCTTGGAGCCGTTGACCGTCCAGTCCATGTCGGCGAGCACAGCCCCGCCGTCCTTAAGGGCCATGACTTTGATCAGGTCTTTCAGACGCATGAGCTCAGCCTGGTAGGCAACTGCGTCGCTGAGCGGGTGGCGGTACTCATAAACGCCGACTTCCTGGAGGATCGCCGTCTCCTCGGTGACCACAACCTCGTTCTCGAGGTCGGCGACCTGCTGAGTGAGCGCCGCTCGGCGGCTCGTCAGCTGATCGATCGCGGCTTCGGTCGCCTTACGCGCCTTCGCGGCCTCGCGCTCGATCGAGGCCGTCGCCTCAGCGCGTTCGCGAGCGAGCTTGGCTGTCAGCTCCTCGGTCTCGCGCTGAAGGGTCGCCTTACGCTCTTCGAGCT
This sequence comes from Solirubrobacteraceae bacterium, assembly GCA_035995645.1. Classification (GTDB taxonomy): domain Bacteria; phylum Actinomycetota; class Thermoleophilia; order Solirubrobacterales; family Solirubrobacteraceae; genus Palsa-744. The sequence continues at coordinate 4,854 of DASYKG010000061.1, read as the reverse complement.
CAGCCACCGAGAGCAGGCCGAGATGCTCGGCTCGTTGGCGCAGCTTTTCCAGCTCGCTACGAAACTCCTTGGCGCGGGACCTTCCCCGGAACAGCGGGATGTCTTTGAAGGAGTCCTGCGTGGCCTCGGGGGGTGCGTGGTCCGCGGCTTGCGGCGTGTCATCCGTGACTAGCTGCTGCATTGGCGCAATCCTAAACGATCGAACCGCTTCGCATCCCAAAATGCCGTACCCCGGCGCGAGCCGTGAGCGAGGTTTCGCGTGCGATCGGCTGCCACCCCGATGATCGGGGTGCATTTCTGGCGATCTCCTGTCTGCCCAGACGGAGAGATGTAGCGCCCCTTCGCGAGCGCCAACCCGTGGAGCCGACGACAAATTGGTACGAAATTGGTACGCACGTCGATGACCCGCTGCCTGACCTCCCACGAAAAAACCCCGCGCACGCGGGGCTTCTTCCCATAGCGGGGGCGGGATTCGAACCCGCGACCTTCGGGTTATGAGCCCGACGAGCTACCAGACTGCTCCACCCCGCGTCGCTCCTCATGTTCTAGCAAAAATCGCGTCTGACGCAAGCGCTGCCGGCCTGTACCCACGCAGCCCCAGAAGGTCGCCGTCCGTCGTCGCGGAGCGAGCCGCGACGGCCATGTGGCCGAACGGCGTTCGCCAGCAGACCATGCCTTGCTCGTTCTCGCGCCCAGCCTCTAGCATCCGCCGGGTGCGCGTGGCCGTGGTGGACATCGGAACGAACTCCACGCGGCTGCTGATCGCCGATGTCGATCGCGAGAGCAGCACCCTCGAGGAGCTGATGCGCCGCTCGCGGGTGACGCGGCTGGGCGAAGGTGTGGACTCGACTGGGTCGCTCTCCCCCGCGGCGGTCGACCGCGTGCTGGACACGCTGAAGGAGTACCGCCGGCAGATGGACGAGCACGGGTGCGAGGCCAATCTCGCGGTGCTGACGTCAGCCGTGCGCGACGCCGACAACGGCGAGCAGTTCGCCGCGCGCGTGCGCGAGGACTACCGGCTCGACGCACGCGTGCTCAGCGGCGAGCAAGAGGCGCAGCTCACGTTCCTCGGCGCCATGTCCGGACGCGCGGGCAAGCGTGCCGCGGGTGACGCGTCGCCGGATGAAAGCGAGCCGACGGTCGTCATCGACGTGGGCGGCGGCTCGACCGAGTTCGTCGTCGGCAGTGACCACCAAGCCGGCTTTCACGTCTCCTTGCAGGCTGGTGTAGTGCGCATGAGCGAGCGCCACATCCACTCCGATCCCCCGGCGCCGCACGAGCTTCAGGAGCTCGCCGCGGACGTCCGCCAGATATTCCTCGATGGGCTTCCCTCACACATGCGCGAACGCGTCAAGCAAGGGATCGCCGTGGCCGGCACCGCCACCTCCGCGGCCGCCATCGACCAGGAGCTCGATCCGTACGACCCCGAGCGTGTCGACGGATACGACCTGCAACTCGCCACCATCGAGCTGCTGCTCGCGCGCTTGGCCGACATGACCGAAGCGCAGCGCAAGGAGATCGTCGGCCTGCATCCCGATCGCGCGCCGACGATCGTCGCCGGCATGATCGTGCTCGCGCAGGCGCTGCGCGCGTTCTCGCTGGAGCACGTGCAGGTGTCCGAGCACGACATCCTCCACGGTGGCGCGCTGCTGCTGGCCGGTCTTGCACCGGCCGCCGGCGTCGGCTGACCGAGCCCGTCTTCCACGTCCGCCCGCGTCCGGTCGCGCAACGGCGGCGGCGGCCGTGCGCGGTCGCCACGACGACCCGCCCGGGCCTACGCCAGGTTGGACTTGCGCGGGTAGACGACGCTCGGATCGGTCAGGACATTCACCAGCGCCGGCTTGCCCGAGGAGAACGCGCGCTCGAGCGCCGGCTTGACGTCCTGCGCGGTGCGCACCAACTCGCCATGCCCTCCGAGCGCCTCGACGACCTGGTCGTAGCGCGTTTCCGGGCGCAGCTCCGCGGCGACCGAGTAGCCGTACAGGAACTCCATCGGATGCTTCTCAAGCGCCCAGATGCCGTTGTTGCCCATCACCGCCACCACGTTCACGCCGTGGCGCGCAAGCGTGTCGAACTCCATCCCCGAGAAGCCGAACGCGCCGTCGCCGAGCATCAGCACGACCTGGCGCTCGGGGTGCGCGAGCTTCGCCGCCAGCGCGTATCCCGGTCCCGTGCCAAGGCAGCCGAACGGCCCCGGATCAAGCCAGCACCCCGGCTGGTAGCTGTCGATCACGCGCCCGGCGTACGACACGAAGTCGCCACCGTCGCCGATCACTATCGCGTCGCGGTCGAGAACCTCGCCCAGCTCTGCGTACAGGCGCATCGGATGCAGCGGAGCGCGGTCGTCTTCGCGCTCGCCGCGCTCGGCCTCGCGGCGCTCGGTCTCGGTCGCGCGCAGCTCGGCCAGCCATGGCTCGCTCGCCAGCGCCGTGGCGCCCGCCGCCGTGCGCAGGTCCTCGAGCGTTCCCGCCAGCGGGGCGTAGCACTCCGCCGCGACCGCGCGAGCGTGTGCGCGCTCGGGTTCGGCCACGTCGACGACGACGATCTCCGTGTCCTCGCCGAACGCCGCTCCGAATGCCAGGCGAAAATCCATCGGCACGCCGATCACCAGCGCCACGTCGGCGCCCTTCAGACCCTGCGAGCGCGCGCGTGAGAAGAACAGCTCGTGGTCGGCCGGCACGCATCCGCGCGCGAGCCCGTTGAGGAAGACAGGGATGCGCAGCGTCTCGGCCAGCGCCAGCAGCTCTCGCTCGCCGCGGCCCCAGTAGAGGTCCGTGCCGGCCATGATCACCGGCCGTTCCGCTTCGCCGAGCAGCTCCCCAGCTCGCTCGATTGCAGCCGTCGAAGCTCGCGCGGGGGGCGCGTCGTTCGCCGCTGCGTCGCCGGGCCCCTGCTCGGACGCCTCCATGAACACGTAGTCCAGCGGAAAGTCCAAGAAGGCCGGCCCGCCGTGCGGCGCGAGCGCCGCCTGGAAGGCGAGGTCCACCAGGCCGGAGATCTCCTCCGTGCTGCCCGCCGTCGCCGCCAGCTTTGTCAGCGGGCGCACGAACGGCACGTGGTCGATCTCCTGCAACGATCCCTGCCCCCAGCGCAGCGCCGGCGCGCGGCCGCCGAGCACGACGATCGGCGAGTGGTTCGCCTGCGCCGAGGCGATCGCGCTCATTCCGTTCGTCACGCCCGGCCCCGCCGTCAGCGCGCACACGCCCGGCTCGCGCGTGACCTTCGCCCAGCCCTCCGCCGCGAACGCCGCGGTCGACTCGTGGCGGACGTCGACGATCTCGATGCCCTCCTCGCGACAGCCGTCGTAGATCGAGAACAGATGCCCGCCCGAAAGCGTGAACAGCTTGCTCACGCCATGCGCCTTCAGACGGCGCGCGATCAGCCGTCCACCGTGGTAGGTCTGCGTCTCCTGCGTGCTCTCGCTGGCCACGCGGCGACTCTACCCACTCCGCGTTTGCTGCAGATGCCCGGGGTGGGAGTCGAACCCACAATCGCCGTCTAGGCCATCGATTTTAAATCGAGCGCGTCTACCGTTCCGCCACCCGGGCCGGTGGTCATTCGCCAAGTCTATGCGAGCTGCAATCCGCATCACAGGGCCGCAACTCGGGCGTTGTTAGCGTGTATTTAGGTCTGGATGAGGTAATGAGTTCCTGTGGAGGCCTCCGCACTAAGACATTCCAGCGCAGCGCCCGCCCTGCGCGGGCCCACGCCCCTGCTGCGCCTGCAGTCAGACGAGCGCCTGATCGCGCTCACGCGCCGCGGCCAGCACGCGGCCTTCGAGGCGCTCTGCGCGCGCTACCAGTCGCGCCTGCTGTCCTTCTGCCGGCACATGCTCGGCTCGCGCGAGGACGCCGAGGATGTCCTGCAGGAGGTCTTCGCCGCCGGCTTCAACGCGATGGTGGCCGACGAGCGTCCGATCAACGTGCGCCCGTGGCTGTACCGCATCGCGCGCAACCGCTCGCTGAACCACCTGCGCCGCCACACCGCGATCGGCGTGGACTCGATGGACGTCCACCTCGCCGACAACGGCACGACGACGGCCGACCGCGTCCACCGGCGCGAGGAGTTCCGCCAGCTCGTCGGCGACGTGCAGGAGCTGCCCGAGACCCAGCGCACGGCGCTGCTGCTGCGCGAGATCGACGCCCTCTCCTACGAGCAGATCGCCGAGGCGATGGAGACGACGGTCCCGTCCGTCAAGTCGCTGCTCGTGCGCGCACGCGTGTCGCTCGCCGAGATGTCCGAGGCGCGGACGCTGACCTGCGACGAGGTCCGCGAGGAGCTCGGCGAGGTCGCAGAGGGCCTGAAGCGCATGAGCCCGCCGGTGCGCCGCCACGTGAAGATGTGCGAGAAGTGCGCGAACTTCCGCCAGCAGCTCAAGGAGACCAACAAGGCGCTCGCCGCGGTCTACCCGATCGCGCCGCTGCTGCTGCTCAAGAAGTTCGTCCTCGCCCACCTCGGCACGACGACCGCCGCGGGCGGCGGCGCCGCGACCGCGGGCACGACCGCCGCCAGCGTCGGCGGCGGCTCGCTGGTCTCCGCCGGGGCGAGCACGCTCGCGACCAAGGCGGTCGCCTACGGAGCCGCGGCGGCGATCGTCACCGCCGGTGCCGTCGAGGCCAAGCACGTGACCCAGCCGCAGCCGGCGCCCCGGCCCGCGGTGGCCGCCGTCCTGGCGCCGGCCGCACCGGGCCGGGCCGTCCCGCTTCCCCTGCCGGCCCCGATGGTCGAGCACCGCGCCGCCCTTCCGGCGCCCGCGGCGAAGAAGCCGGTGCCCCCCACCCCCGCGAAGCCCGCCGCGGTGCCGGCGACCCAGCCCGTGCCCGCGACGACGACAGCGGTGGCCACGACCACGCC
>DASYKG010000060.1:0-2582 GCA_035995645.1 Solirubrobacteraceae bacterium | reverse complement strand
AAACGCCAACCTGCGCCAGGTGCTCAGCGAGGTGATCCCGCTCGCGAGCAAGCGGGCCGGCGGCATCGCGTGGGAGTACCTGTTCCAGTTCGACGGCGGCCGGCCGCCGTGGACGAGCGGGCTCTCGCAGGGGACCGCCCTGCAGCTGCTGTCCCGTGCCTGGTCGCGGTTCAAAGAACCTGCGCACCTCGCCGCGGCGCAGCAGGCGCTCGGGGTCTTCCAGACGCCGACGCCGCAGGGCGTGCGCGTGCGCACCCCGGCGGGCGCAATGTACGCCGAGTACACCTATGCGCCAAGCGACAGGATCATCAACGGCTTCATTCAGGCGCTGGTGGGCCTCTACGAATTCGCGTCGATCACCAAGGACCCGCTCGGGCTGGCCCTGTTCGAAGCCGGGGACGCGGAGGCACGGGCGCAGGTCCCACACTTCGACACCGGCGCCTGGTCGCTGTACGACCAGTACGGGGAATCGAACCTCAACTACCACGAACTGCTCACCGAATTCCTGGCGCACCTGTGCGAACGCACGCGCAAAGGGCCGCCGATGACGACCGCCCCCGCACCGCCGCCCCCGCCACCGACAACCACCACGACCGCCCCGACGACGACCACGCCGACGAGCCCGTCGGGCGGCACCGAACCGACCGCGCAGGTGACGCGCGTCCGCGCGAGCACGACCCGCACGGCACACGCCGCCGCGACGACGCCGCCGCCGCCCACGCCGATCGCCGGCGATCAGGTCTACTGCACGACGGCGCAGAAATTCACGACGTACGAGAAGACGCCGCCGGTGATCTCGCTGCTGACCAGGACGCTCAAGGGCGGGACGCGCGCGGGCGTGCAGATGTCGCTGTCGAAGGTCTCCACCGTGCGACTGACCGTCCGCCAGGGCTCGCGCACGGTGTGGACGAACAGCGCCTACGTCGGCCGCGGCAGGCCGAAGCTGCTGTGGGCGACGCCGGCCGGCGGCGGCACCTTCAGCGTGACGCTCAGCGCGATCGACCCGGCCGGAAACTTCGCGACGACGAATGGCACGATCGTCGTGTCGCACCGCTAGCGCGTCGCCGCCCAGGGCGCTCCTAGACTGGTGCGGTGAGCCGCTCCCAGACGACGTGGCGGAGGAGGCGCAGGCGATGACCCGGCTGATGCACGCATGGCGCGCGCTCGCACGCGAGCAGCGGCTCGCCGCGCTGACGGCGCTCGGGCTGTTCGTGTCGATGCTGCTGCCGTGGTACAGCCAGACGGTCGTCGAAGGCTCGCACGCCGCACAGGCGAGCCTCAGCGCGTTCCAAGCGTTCTCCTTCGTCGAGGCCGCCGTCCTGCTCGTCAGCGCCGGCGTGCTCGCGGTGCTGTTCGCGCGCGCCGAGGAGCGCAACTTCCATCTGCCCGGCGGCGACGGGACGATCGTGATGATCGCCGGCGGCTGGGCTGCCGTGCTGATCTTCTATCGCATGCTCGACAAGCCCGGCCTGCACGGCGCGCAGAAGTTCACCGCCAGCGTCGGCATCCAGTGGGGCATCTTCATCGCCCTGCTGCTCGCCATCGGCCTCGTGTACGCGGGCAGGCGCATGCGCGCGGGTGAGCGCGGCGAACCGCCGCTGCCACGACCACGCGAGCGACCACGCGAGCGAACGGGCAGGCGCGAGCGCGATCCAGGGGAGCGATATCGAGACGAGCGCGATCCCGACAGCGAGGAGACGGTCGTGCGTCTCACCGACGACGACGATCGTTCTAGCTCGCCAACCGTTGCGCAGCGGCGCGACAGGCCCGCCCCCGCCAGCCCCGTGGCCGCCCGCCAGCGAACTCCGCGCGCAGCACCGGCGCCAAGCGGTCCCGCGCCTGCTCCGAGCCCGCCACGCGGGCGTCCGCGCTATCCGCCGACGCCGTCGGAGCAGATGTCCTTCGAGGACGCGCCGCCCGAGCGGGAGTAGCCGCCGCTCACAGCCGCGAGCCGGCCGGCGCCTATCATTGCGCTGACGATGTCCGTCACCCCGACCGAGGCGCAGCAGTCGAGCCATCCCTCGCCAAGCTCGGTGCAAGACGTGTCCGCCGGGCTGCGCGCCGCGGGATACCTGCCCGGCGAGTCGACCGCGCTCGTGTCCTACCTGGCGACGAAGCTCGGCAAGCCGGTGCTCGTCGAGGGGCCGGCCGGCGTCGGCAAGACCGAGCTCGCCAAGGCGCTGTCGCGCTACCTCGGGCGCGAGCTCGTGCGCCTGCAGTGCTACGAGGGGCTGGACGAGGCCAAGGCGCTGTACGAGTGGAACTACCGCAAGCAGCTGCTGCGCATCCAGGCCGAGGCCGCCGACACGGGCTGGAGCGCCGTGCAGGAGGACATCTTCGGCGAGGAGTTCCTGCTTGCGCGCCCGCTGATGACGGCGATCTCCTCAGAGCTTCCCGTCGTGCTGCTGATCGACGAGATCGACAAGACCGACCAGGAGTTCGAGGCGATGCTCTTGGAGGTGCTCTCCGACTTTCAGATCTCGATCCCCGAGCTGGGCCGCGTGCAGTCGCGCACGCACCCGATCGTGCTGCTCACCTCCAACAACTCGCGCGAGCTCACCGAGGCGCTCAAGCGCCGCTGC
>DASYKG010000059.1:0-15580 GCA_035995645.1 Solirubrobacteraceae bacterium | reverse complement strand
GAGCTCGAGGTCGACGGGCAGCTCACGATCAAGGACCACACGCACGACGTCAGCGCGCGGGGAACGATCACCGGCCCGCACGAGGACATCGCGGGCAACGAGAAAGTCGGCATCGAGCTCGAGACGGTCGTCGACCGGCGCGAGTTCGGCCTCGACTGGAACGCACCGCTGCCGAGCGGCGGCTTTGCTGTCGAGAACGACGTCAAGCTCGAGGTCGGCCTCGAGCTCGTGAGGCAGGCGTAGGCAGCATGCGCATCCTCGGAATCTCGGGCAGCCTCAGGCGGGACTCGCACAACACGCGCCTGCTGCGCGGCGTCGGCGAGCTCCTGCCAGAGGGCGTCGAGCTGGAGGTCTTCGACCGGCTCGGCGGGATCCCGCCCTACAGCGAGGACGAGGAGCACGTCACGCACCCGGCGGTCGCCGCGCTCACAGCGGCGATCGCCGGGGCGGACGCCGTGCTCGTGGCCACCCCCGAGTACAACGCCTCGATCCCCGGCGTGCTCAAGAACGCGCTCGACTGGGTCTCGCGACCGGCGCAGGGCACGCCGTTGCGGGGCAAGCCCGCGGCCGTGATCGGCGCGAGCACGGGCCTGTTCGGAGCGGTCTGGGCGCAGGCCGAGACGCGCAAGGTGCTGAGCACGATCGGCGCCCGCGTCGTCGACCGCGAAATACCGATACCGCAGGCCGACGAGGCCCTCGGAGCGGACGGGCTGCCGTTGGACGGCGACGCCCGCGAGTCGATCGAGGCGACGCTCACCGAGCTGCTCGAGCTGGCCCAGTCCCAGCCGGTCGCCGCCTAGAGCGCTCGGGACAGACCCGCGCGGCCACTTAGACTGGCCGTAGTGATACACGAGCTCGTCAACCAGATCGAAGGCCGCTTCGCCGAGCTCGGCGAGCAGATGACCGACCCCGAGGTGATCTCCGACCGTGAGCGCTACGCGACGGCCGGCCGCTCCTACCGGCAACTCGAGCCGGCCGCGAAGCTCGCCGCGGAATGGCGCCGCGCGCAGGACGATGCCGGGGGCGCGGAGGAGATGCTCGCGGAGATCGGCGAGGACGCCGAGCTCCGGGAGGAGCTTGGGCTGGCGCGCCAGCGCATCGAGCAGCTCGAGGAGGAGATCCGCCTGGCGATGGTCGAGCGCGACCCAAACGACGAGAAGGGCGTGATCGTCGAAATCCAGGGCGGGGCCGGCGGCGAGGAGGCGGGCCTGTGGGCGGGCGACCTCTACCGGATGCTGGACCGCTACGCCGAGCGCCTGGACTTCCAGACGGAGGCGATGGACATCGGCGAGGGCAAGTACACGTTCGCGATCAAGGGGGACGGGGCCTACTCGGTGTTCAAGTTCGAGGGCGGCACCCACCGCGTGCAGCGCGTGCCGCAGACCGAGTCTCAGGGGCGCATCCACACGTCGACGGCGACCGTCGCGGTGCTGCCCGAGGCGGAGGACGTCGACGTGCAGATCGACCCCAACGACCTGCAGATCGACGTCTACCGCTCATCCGGCCCGGGCGGGCAGTCGGTCAACACCACCGACTCGGCCGTGCGCGTGACGCACAAGCCCAGCGGCATCGTCGTCTCGATGCAGGACGAGAAGTCACAGCTGCAGAATCGTGAGAAGGCGCTGCGCGTGCTGCGCGCACGCATCTACGAGCGCGCGCTGGCAGAACAGCAGGCCGAGCTCGCCGCCGATCGCCGCTCGCAGGTCGGCACGGGCGACCGCGCGGAGAAGATCCGCACGTACAACTACGGCGAGCGGCGCGTAACCGACCACCGCATCAAGCTGACCGTGCACAACCTCGACGACGTGCTCGAAGGCCAGCTCGACGAGATCACCGCCGCGCTGCAGGGCGACGAGAAGCGCCTGCGCCTGCAGGCGCAGGCCGCGGCGTGAGCGAGCGCTCGCGCGGCACATCCGTTCGCGACGCGCTCGACGGCGCGATCACGGCGATCGCCGCCGCGGGCTGCGAAACGCCGAGGCTGGACGCGGAACTGCTGCTCGCGCACGTGCTCGGCGTCGCGCGCGAGCGCCTGCTGCTCGACCGCGAGCTCGTCGTCGCGGGAAGCGCCGTGCGCGCCTTTCAGGATGCGGTGCGCCGGCGGGCCGTGGAGCGCGAGCCCGTCGCCTACATCGTCGGGCGGCGCGGCTTTCGCCGGCTCGAGCTCGCCGTCGACCGCCGCGCGCTCGTGCCGCGCCCGGAGAGCGAGCTGCTCGTCGAGAGCGCTCTCGCGCTGCCTGCCGGCGCGAGCGTGCTCGACGTCGGTACGGGCAGCGGCGCGGTCGCGCTGGCGCTCAAGGACGAGCGCCCCGGCCTGACGCTCACCGCAAGCGACGTCAGCGAGGACGCGCTCGATCTCGCGCGTGCCAACGCGCAACGGCTGGCGCTGGACGTCCGGTGGGTCCGCGCCGACCTGCTCGCGGGCCTGCCCGACGACTTCGACGCGGTGCTCGCCAACCTGCCTTACGTCGCCGAGTCAGACCGCGCGCGACTTGCCCCGGAGATCCTTCGCCACGAGCCGCCCGGGGCGCTGTTCGCCGGCGATGACGGCCTCGACGCGATCCGAGCGCTCCTGGCGCAGCTGTCCACGCGAACAAGGGTCGACTTCGTCGCGCTGGAGGTCGGCGCCGGCCAGGCGCCGACGGTCGCCGGCCTCGCACGTGCGTCGGGCTACGCAAATGTGGAGTGCGCGCGCGACCTTGCGGGTATGGAGCGTGTGGTGACTGCCCAGCGCACCAGCCGATGAGTTCGTCTCTGAGCAGCGACGACGCCGAGCGCCTGCGTGCTTGCGTCGCCGGCGGCGGCATCGCCGTCCTGCCGACCGACACCGTCTACGGCGTCTGCTGCGACCCCGACGACGCCGCGGCCGCGCAGCGCCTCTACGAGCTCAAGGGCCGGCCGCCGGCGCGGCCGGCGGCGGTGATGTTCTTCGCGCTCGAGTACGCCGTGCGAGCGCTGCCCGAGCTCAGCTACTTCGAGCGCCGCGCGCTGGAGGCGCTGCTGCCCGGGCCGGTGACCGTCCTGCTGGAGAACCGCGCCTCGCGCTTTCTGCCAGCCTGCCGCAGCGATCCGTCGACGGTCGGCCTGCGCGTGCCTTGGCTGCCCGAGAGCCTGCACACGCTCTGCGAGATCGCCGAGCCGGTGATGCAGTCCAGCGCCAACATCTCCGGCGAAAGCGATGCGCGCACGCTCGACGAGGTGCCGCTCGCCCTGCGCGACGGCGCCGACGTGGTGCTCGACGGCGGCACGCTGCCAGGCACGGCTTCGACGGTCGTCGACATGCGCGACTACGAGGCCAGCGGCAGCTGGCACGTCCTGCGCGAGGGGCCGCTCGCGGCCGAGGCCGTGCGCGAGCTGCTCGACGCGGCGCGCTGACCGCCAGTCTCCCGCTCCTGGTCCCCCGCTCCTGCTAGCCTCGTCAGCGCTGCCGCGACTGGCGCCTGAGGTGGGATCGACCACCGGGAAGCGGTCAGCTCAATCGCCGCGCGCCTGGGCATTCTCAGTCTCCACCGCCTGTTCAAGGAGGGCGTCGTGTCCGAGCTAAGCCCCGATTACTTCAACCGTCCGCTCAGCGAGGTGGACCCGGAGATCGCCGAGGTCCTGCACGGCGAGCTGCAGCGCGAGCAGCGCACGCTGGAGGCGATCGCCTCTGAGAACTTCGTGCCGCGCGCGGTGCTCGAGTGCCAGGGCTCGGTGCTGACGAACAAGTACGCCGAGGGCTATCCCGGCCGCCGCTACTACGGCGGCTGTGAGTGGGTGGACGTCTCCGAGCAGCTGGCGATCGACCGCGCCAAGGCGCTGTTCGGCGCCGAGCACGCCAACGTCCAACCGCACTCGGGCGCGCAGGCCAACACGGCCGTCTACCACGCGCTGCTGGAACCCGGCGACACGATCATGGGCCTCGCTCTCGCCCACGGCGGCCACCTTACGCACGGCATGAAAATCAACGTCTCGGGACGTCTCTATGACATCGCCTCCTACGAGGTCGACCGCAAGAGCAGCCTGATCGACATGGACGAGGTCGCGCGCATCGCGCGCGAGCGCCGCCCGAAGATGCTGCTCGCCGGCTGGTCGGCCTATCCCCGCCAGCTCGACTTCGCGCGCTTTCGCGAGATCGCCGACGAGGTCGGTGCGCTGCTGATGGTCGACATGGCGCACTTCGCCGGCCTCGTCGCCGCCGGCCTGCACCCGAATCCGATCGAGTTCGGCGCCGACGTGGTCACGACGACGACGCACAAGACGCTCGGCGGCCCCCGCGCAGGGGTCATCCTGTGCAAGGCCGAGCACGCCAAGAAGATCGACTCGGCCGTCTTTCCCGGTCAGCAGGGCGGCCCGCTGGAGCATGTCATCGCGGCCAAGGCGGTGACGTTCAAGATCGCCGCCAGCGAGCTGTTCGCCGAGCGCCAGCGGCGCACGCTCGACGGCGCGCGCGCATGGGCCGACGAGCTGCTCGCGGCCGGACACGGAATCAACGTGCTGACCGGTGGCACCGACGTGCACCTCGTGCTCGTCGACCTGCGCGATGCACAGCCGGAGCTCACCGGCAAGCAGGCCGAGGACCGCCTGCACGCGGTCGACATCACCGTCAATCGCAACGCCGTGCCCTTCGACCCGCGGCCGCCGATGGAGGCATCCGGGCTGCGCATCGGCACGCCCGCGCTCGCCACGCGCGGCCTGCAGCACGACGACTTCGTCGAGGTCGGTCAGATCATCGCCAGTGCGCTGACCCCCGAATACGAGTCGCGCTCGCACGAGCTCCTCGAGCGCGTGCGCGAGGTCGCCGAGCGCTATCCGTTGTACGAGGAGATAGCTCAGGCCGGCGCGGTCTGATTCTGCGAGAAGCCGGCCCGGCCGCGCCGGGCCTGATGCCGGCGAGCCTGATGCCGGGGGCCCCGATGCCGACGGGGCCTGATGCCGACGGTGCCTGGATGCCGACCGTGGCCTGGATGCTGGGGGGCCTGATGTCGAAGGGGCCGATGCCGGGTTACTCCTTTACGCGTTGCGGTAGCTAACGTATATACGCTTCGTAGCTACCATCGCTATCGCTGCGCCAAGTAAGACAACACTCTCCCCTCGGGTAGATACGATGGCTATCGGCAGCGACATGATGGCTTGCTCAATCAGACGCTTGCAACAGGTGCGGCAACACGACAGGTGAGGCGCGACTGGCGTGCGACCCCCATGCCTGCGATGCTTTTCTGACTTAGATGGGGCACCTGACCGAGCTCGACGCGCTATTTGCGTTCCTCGTGGCCGCTGCCGTCACGGCGCTGCTGACGCCGCTGACGATGCGTTTCGCGAGGACAGTGGGCGCGATCGACGAGCCACGCGAGCGCGGACTGTCGGACAACCCGACACCGCTGCTGGGCGGTCTGGCGATCTTCGCGGGAACGCTCGTCGCCGGACTGGTGTGGCTGCCGGCGGGGTATGGCTCCGAACACCAGCTGTGGCACGGGGTGCTGCTCGCCGCGGCGGTGATCACGCTCGTCGGCGCGCTGGACGATCGCTTCGAGATGCCGCCGGTCGTCAAGCTGGCCGGCCAGGTCGTGGCGGCGGTGATCGTCGTGCACTTCGGCGTGGCGGTGAAGGCGATCACACTCCCGTTCGTCGGCTCGCTGGCGTTCCCGAACGCGGGCGTCACGAACGCCGGCCCGGTGCTGACCGTCATCGGCCTCGTGGCGATGATGAACGTGGTGAACTTCTCCGACGGCGTCGACGGGCTGGCGGCTGGCGTGTGCACGATCATCGCGGGGGCGATGACGGTGATCGCGTTCGATCTCGGCCGCCAGCAGCCGGGCGTGCTGGCGGCGATCACCGCGGGCGCGGCGCTTGGCTTCCTGCTCTACAACTTCCCGCCCGCGTCGAGCTTCATGGGCGACTGCGGCGCCAACCTGCTCGGCCTGATGATGGGCGTGATCACGGTCGAGGCGGCGGTGAAGACCGCGGCGGTGGTGTCGTTCGTGCTGCCGCTGATCCTGCTCGCCGTGCCGTTTTTGGACACGACGTTCGTCGTGCTCAAGCGCCTGAAGTACCGCCAGCCGATCTACCGTCCCGACAGCGAGCACTTCCACCATCGGATGGCGCGCATCGGCTTCTCCAGCCGGCGCACGATCGCCTATCTGTACGCCTGGACGCTGATGCTCGCGGGCCTTGCGCTGGCACTGCGCTTCGTTCCTTACAGCGACCACAAAGGCCACCTGCACACCGGCTGGACGCTCGTGATGGTCGGTCTTGGCCTGGTCGCGGCGGCCGCGAGCGTCTATCTCGTGTACGTGCTGGAGATCCTCAAGTTCCGCCGGCTGGACGCCGTGCGCCTGCGTCTGCTGCGGCCCGACGCGTCATCGACGGAGATCGAGCAGGGGGTCGTCCGTGACCTGGAAACGGGCGAGATCGACGCGGTGTCGCTGAACGACGGGGACGGGGAGGCGAAGGTGCACTCGCGCGGGGAGCAGCAGGCGCTCGGCGAGCGGCAGGTGGATGAGGATCGCGTACGCGCAGAACAGCAGCGTCGCGGCGCGCAGCCGCCGATCGCCGCTGACCGCGGCTAGCGGCAGGACCCAGATCGCATACCAGGGCAGCAGCCAGGCGGTCGACAGCAGCAGTGCCAGCGTCGCCCAGCCGGCGGCCACGCGCCAGTCGGCGCCGCGGGCGGTGCGCCACAGCGAATACACCAGCACGCCGACGAACAGCGCTGCGAACACGTTGCGCCACCAGCTGGGCGTGCCGCTGAGCCCAACCAGCCGGGCGGTCTCGGCCGGCACGCTGTGCACGGCGACGAGCTGCTGCTGCTCGCCGACGGCGTTGAGAAAGCCCAGCGCATGGGTGCCAAAGCCGATCAGTCCGACGGCGCCGAGCGCGAGCAGGCTGAGCACGGCCGCGAGTGCGACCTGCCGGCGTTCGCGCCAGCGCGGGGGCGCGAGCACGAGGAACGCCAGCACGAGGCCGGCGCTGACCTTGATGCCCACGCCGACGACGAGCGCCGCGGCGGCAGCACGAAAGCGCGGGCTGGCCCCGGCGGTGAGCGTCAGCGCGGCGGCGAGCATCATCACGATCAGCGTGTCGTTGTGCGCGCCGCCGACCGCCAGCACGAGCACGACGGGGTTCAGCCCGAGGAACGCGGCGGCCCAGCGACGCGAGTGTCCCAGCTTGCCGGCGGCGCGCGCGACGAAGGCGACCGCCGCGAGGCTCGAGGCGACGGCGAGCGCCTTGAACGCCCACAGGCCGCCGGCGAGGCCGAACGGGGCGGTGGCGTAGCTGGCGAGCGTGAACAGCGGCCCGTAGGGAGAATGCTCGTAGGGCCAGCCGACGAACCAGAAGATTTCGTCGCCGGAGGCCTGGGCGGCGACGTGCGTGTACGGGTCCAGGCCATGCAGCGCTCCCAGGCGGGCGAAGCCGAGGTAGCCGAACACGTCCTGGGAGAGCAGCGGCGGGCCCAGCAGCAGGATCGCGTGCGCGGCGAGGATCGCCGCGACGACCGCGCGCAGCGACAGCGCGCGCGAGCACGCCAGCACGAGCAGGTAGCTGGCGCACATGATCAACGACAGCGTCTGAAAGGTCCCCGAGCCGAGGCTCATGCCCAGGCCTTCCAGAGGGCCGGTCATCCAGCCGGGCCAGCCACCGCTGCGCCCGGGCACGTACTGCGACGATTCCCCGGCGGCGCCGGCGACGGTGAGGAAGGTCGTCACGACGATGCCCGACAGGCCGAGCAGGCCGAGTGCGCGCGCAACCCCCGCGGCGCGGCGCGTGGCAGGGCGCCGGCCGCCGCTCAGGCGATGCCGGGAGCGGGCGGAGGCGTCGATCGGCACGCGCGGCAGGGCCGGGGCAGACGGCATCGGCTCATTGTTACGTCTAGGCGCCAGGCAGGCGTGTGATGCGGAATGTAGAATCTCCCAGGCAGCCGCGAAGATGCGTTCCCGGGGGCGCCAGTCGGTGTACGTGTTTGCGGCACGTCAGGCGCTGGCCCCTGAGCGCGCTGCCCTTCACATGCGACTTCACCGCCGCAAATCCACACCGCGCCGGGCCCCTGGGCCGCGACGCGTCCTGATTCTCTCCGCGGACGTGGGCGAGGGTCATGCGGCCGCTGCCCGCGCGCTGTCGGCCCAGCTGAAGGCCGCGCCGCAGCCGACCGAGGTCACGGTCATCGATGGTCTCGCGGCGATGGGCCACGTGCTCAAGCCGGTCGTCGAGGACGGCTACCGCGTGCAACTGCGCTTCATGCCATGGACGTACACGGTCATCTACGGACTGCTCAACCACGTCCCGCCGATCCGCGCGCTGGCGACGCGCATGCTGTGCCTGTTCGGCTCGCGGCCGCTGGCGCGCGCGATCGCCGAGCACGACCCCGACGTGGTCGTCTCCACGTACCCGGCGGTGACCGTCGTGCTGGCCCGCCTGCGGCGCACCGGCGTGGTGCAGTGTCCGACGGTCGCCACGATCACCGACCTGACCGGGCTGTTCTTCTGGGCGCAGCCGGGCATCGACATGCACATGGTCATGTACGGAGAGTCGCTGTCGCCGGTCGAGCGCATCGCCGGGCGCGACAGCGTGCGCCTCGTGCAGCCGCTGATCTCCGACGAGTTCCTCGAGGTCCGCTGCCCGCTGCAGGCGCGCCGCGCGCTCGGCCTGCCCGAGGAGGGCCGCATGGTCGTCGTCTCCGGTGGCGGTTGGGGCGTCGGCGACGTCGAGGGCGCCGTGCGCGAGTTCATCCGCGTGCCCGAGGCGACCAGCATCGTCGTGCTCGCCGGGCGCAACGAGCCGCTGGCCGAGAAGCTGCGACGCACTTTCGCGAGCGAGTCGCGCGTGCACGTCTACGAGTTCACCGACAAGATGCCCGAGCTGCTGTCGGCGGCCGACGTGCTCGTTCATTCCACTGGCGGGGTGACTTGTCTGGAGGCGATGGCCGCCGGCACGCCGGTCGTCTCCTACGGGCTTCCCGTGGGTCACGCGCGAGTCAACACGCGCGCGATGGCGGCGCTCGATCTGGTGCGGCTGGCCAACGACACGACCGAGCTTCGCGAGCACGTGCGCGCGAGCTTCGCCGGCGAGGCCGACGCGCAGATGCGATTGACGGCCGAGAACGGGTCCGCCGCACACGATCTGGCTGCCGCTGACGTCGTGCTGGCGGCGTCCCACCGCGTGCGCGCGATCCCGCGCTGGCGGTTGCGCACGGTCGCGCTGGCGATGCAACTGGCGCTGCTGCTGGGCGCCGGGACGTGGATGATGTCGACCGACGAGGTCACCGCGCTGGCCTCGAAGATCCTGCACGTGCACGCGCTCGCGACGGTGAAGACCAGCCAGCCCGACGTCGGCCTGATCGTGCACGTGCCCTCCGGCCGCGTCTCGCAGGTGGCGATGGAACTCGCACGACGCGGCATCCACGCATCGTTTGCCGACGACGGCGGCGTTCCGTCGCCGGCGATGGTCGCGAAGCTGCGCTCGCTCGGCGACGAGGTTGTGCCCGAAGTGCCGGGCTCCTCGGCGTTTCGTTGGGTGCGAACGCGCGCGATGCTGCACGCGCAGGCGCGTGCGCTGGGCCTGCACCACCGCTTCTACTACCTGCAGCCGCCCGGTGGCCTGACCGTGGGCCAGCTGGTGCTCGCGCGAACCGACGGCGCCACGCCAGTTTGCGGGGCCCAGCGCCTGAAAGCCGAGGGCGCCCTGCCTCAGCGCTCCACCCGCGCGGGGGATGTCTTGGTCGTCGAGCTGGACGGCTCGACGGAGTCGGTATCCGGGTTGGAGCGCATCATCTCCTCGCTGGGCGCCAAAGGACTCGGCGCCGAGCCGCTGGCCTGGCTGACGCGCTCTCCCTCCATCAGCGCGACGAGCAGCGGCGACCGCGCGAGCAGCGCTGCCCCGGCGACCAGCAGTGCGAGCGACGCCGACAGCGGAACGCCACCGAGCGGCGTATGGGCAAAGCTCTCCCCGAACAGCAGCGGCGCGACGACGATCGGGATCACCGTCTGAGTCACGAACACGACCGGCGCCACCTGGATCGCCGGTCGCTCCTGCAGCGCGCTCATCTCGCTCAGCACGCCGAGGCCCGACGCAGCGGCCGTCGACAGGCCCCACACGGCCGCGATCCCGATGTGTCCGCGCGAAAGGTCGTCCGATGCCAGCTTCGTCGCCACCGCACTCCAGCCGCCGGCCAGGCCGGCGCCGATCATCGTCACGCTTGCCGGCGGATGGGTCACCAGGCGCAGGGCGTACGGGAACAATGCGGCGACGCCCAGGCCGACGAGCACGAGCGTGATCGCCAGGTTCTCCGAGCCGTGCCCGGTGTGGCGTGGCGGGGCTGCGAGGCCCGCTCCGACCACGCCGATCACGATCGCCGCCATCGCCACGTACTCCATCCGCCCGGCGTGCTCGTGCAGCATCCGCTGGGCGAGGAACATCAGCACGAGCAGACCCGCCGCGAGCGCGGGCTGCACGACGACCAGCGGCGCGAGCAGCAGCGCGACGAGCTGCAGCGGCCAGCCGAGGATCGAAAAGGCGGTGCCCAGCAGCCAGCGCCCGCGGCGCAGCAGGCGCCAGGCGAGCGCCAGGCGCAGGTGCTCTGAGTGGGGCGACTGCTTGGCGTCCATCGCCTGCAGGGCGATCCCTAGGCTGTAGAGGGTGGACGCCGCCACGGCCGCGCCTATGCCCAACACCAGATCGACCATGTCTGCCCACGATCATCGCAGCCCAGGTCCACCGATCGCCACGACCGTGGCCGCGGTGGCGATGGCCAGCTACATGCTCCCCGGGCTCGCCGGCGCCGTCGCGGCGCTGCGGGGACCGTTGGGCGTGGAGGACCGGACGGCCAGCGGTGTCGGCTATGCGCTGACGTTCGACGACGGCCCGCACGCGCAGGGGACGCCCGCCGTGCTCGAGCTGCTGGCCGGCGCTGGCGTGCCCGCGACGTTCTTTCTCGTCGGCGAGCAGATCGAGCGCAACCCCTCGCTGTCGCGAGAGATCGTCTCGGCCGGGCACCGCATCGGCCTGCACTGCCATCGCCATCGCAACCTGCTGCGCTTGGCGCCGCGCCAGGTGCGCACGGACATCGATCGCGCGCAGGCGGCGATCGAGGACGCGACGGGCCTTTCGCCGCAGCTCTACCGGCCGCCGTACGGCGTGCTGAACGCATCCGCGCTGCGCCTGGCCAACACCCGCGGCTGGCGCACGCTGCTGTGGAGCCACTGGGGACGCGACTGGGAGCGCCGCGCGACACCGGAGTCGATCGCCGCGCGGGTGACGGCAGGCGCCGATCAGGGTTCAGTGCTGCTGCTGCACGACGCCGACGACTATTCCGCGCCGGGTTCGTGGCGGCGCACGGTCGCCGCGCTGCCGCAGGTCCTATCGACGCTCGCCGAGCGCGGCCTGCGACCAGTTGCCGCGTGACCGCGTGGGCGGCGTCGTGCGGGACCGAGCGGCGCTGAGCCGGCGGGTAACATCGATCGCTTGTCCAGCGCGGTTTCGATCGATCCCGGCGGCTCCTCGGCCGCCGTGCATCCCCTTGCGGGCCTTTCGCGAACACCTGCTCGCCGCTCGCGCTGGTGGGTCGAGGTGCTCGCGATCGCTTGGCTGGCGTGGGCGTATGACGCGATCAGCAACCTCACGACGCTGCACATCTCAGTCGCGCTCGCAAACGCTCGCGGCGTGCTGCACGTCGAGCGCCTGCTGCACATAGACCCCGAGCTCACGCTCGATCGCTGGCTGGCCGGCCATCACACGCTCGGGCTGGTGGTCTCCGACTACTACGACAACGCGCACTTCGTCGTCACGCTCAGCCTGCTCGGCTGGCTGTGGTGGCGCCGCGCCGACATCTACCGGCCGCTGCGCAACACGCTGGTGCTCGTCAACGTGCTCGGCTTCGTCGTCTTCTGGCTGGCTCCAGTCGCGCCGCCGCGCATGCTCGACGGCTTCACCGACGTGGTCGCCTCAACTCATGCCTTCGGCTCGTGGCACACCGGCGCGCTGGCGTCGCACGCCAACCAGGTCGCGGCGATGCCGTCGCTGCACATGGCGTGGGCTGCGTGGTGCACGCTGGCGCTGTGGCGGGCCAGCGAACGCCTCGTCCTGCGTGTGCTCGCCGTCGCCTACCCGTGCATGACGGCGCTGGCGGTTCTGGCGACGGGCAACCACTTCGTGCTGGACATCGTCGGCGGCCTGGCGGTGCTGGCGATCTCCGTTGCGCTCGTCGGTTCGCCGGGTGCCATCGGCGGTGGGCGGCTGGCGCTGCCGCGGCTGCAGCTCAGGCGACGCATCGCAAGGCGCCCGCAGCCCGCAACGTCGGCGTTGCGTATGTCACAAAGTTGTTACGAAGTTCGAGACACGGTAAAGTAAGCGCGCTGCCCCAGACGCCTCGCAGTGGCTCTGCAAGACGGGTTACGAGGCGTTTCGACAGGTCCGCCGCAATGCGGTGTGCGGACTTTTTGTCGGGTCTGTAGGGTGGCCCACGCACATGTCAGACTTCGACGCCAACGACGATCCACTGCGCCTGAGCGGCTCTGGCAAGGGCGATCCCGATCCGCCGAGGCTCGTGCCGCGCTTCGCGCTGCGCGCGCGAGCGCTCGCCGAGCGACAGTGCCGCGCGCGCGACGAGCGCGCCGGGCGTCGCGTGGGGCTGGTGCTCGTCGCGCACGGCAGGCACGTCGGGCGCAACGCGTGCGATCGTCGCATCGGCCTGCTGGGAAGCCCACCGCGCCGCCGGCGGCGCCTGTGGACGCAGTGCCACGGGCGACCCCCCGGATCTGCAATCTGACGTGGTCACCCTGCGCTATCTCGACGTGTGCCTGGTGCTCGCGACGGCTCCGTTCGTGCTCGCCGGCAACCTGCCGATCGCCGGCTATCTGATCGGCGCGGGCGCATGGCTGCTCACGCGCGCGGGAACGGGCTTTATCCATGCTCGCGCGCGCCGTGTGGGCGAGGCCAAGCTGCGAGCGGGCCTGCAGGTCGCAGGGATGATGGGCCGCGTGTGGCTGGTCGCGCTGGCGATCATCCTCGCGCGCGTCGCCGGCGGCAAGGACGACGGCATCATGGCCGCAGCGCTCCTGCTGGCGGCGTTCACCGTGTACTTCGTGATGTCCTTCGTCACGCGCGAAGGCCCGCTGCAGGGCCCGTCGGGCACGCCCGGGAGCGCGCGCCCCTCATGAGCCGCCACGAGCTGGGTCTGCCACCGACGGCCGAGGCAGGTGCCGCGCGGCGATGAACGCCACGGAGGGGGGAACCACAACGCAGGAGCGCAAGGGCGGCGTAAAGCGTACGCTGCTGATCCTCGGCGGCGTGTGGCTCGGCGGCGTGATCCTCCTGGCGGCCGTCTACGGCGTGCACGGCACGCGCAACACGACCTTTGAACCGCAGAACGAGTTCAAGCTCGACAACTGGGTCAACCTGGGGATCTTCTCGATCAACAAGGCGGTGCTCTACCTCGTGCTGGCAGCCGTCGCGACGTGCGCCAGCATGCTGTACATCTCACGGCGCATGCAGCAGCGCCCGAACAAGGTGCAGGCCGCCGTCGAGCTGCTCTACGAACTGATGCGCGACAACATCACCGGCAGCGCGATGACCGAGGAGATGGCGGCGAAGTGGTTTCCCTTCATCGCGACGCTGTTCCTGTTCATCATGTTCTCCAACCTCGTCGGCTACATCCCGCTGCCGACGAACACCGAGCACGAGATCACCGTGCTCGGCCTGCACATACCGTCCTTCTCGCTGTACGCGGCCACCGCCAACCTGTCGGTACCGCTCGTGCTGGCGCTCGTCGTCTTCGTCTCCTACACCTTCGAAGGAGTGCGCGCGAAGGGTCCGATCGGCTACCTCAAGGGGCTTGTCCCCGGCGGCGTGCACGGTGGGATGGCCGTTGCGATCTTCTTTCTCGAGGTGCTCTCGAACCTGATGCGGATCCTCTCGTTGACGATTCGTTTGTTCGCCAACATCCTCGCCGGGCACCTGATCATCCTGTTCATGGCGGGCGCGCTCGCCGTGATTCTCGGAATCAGCGCGCTGGGCTGGTTTACGCTGCCGTTCGGCGTACTGCTGTTTGCCTTCGAGGTGGGTCTGGTGGCAGCCCTGCAGGCGTTCATCTTTGCCACCCTCACCGCTATCTACCTCGGCGGCGCAGTCGCCGAAGACCACTAAAGGAGCCAATAGTCGTGCACATAGCTTTGATCACCCTTCTGGCGGCGGCCACCGAAGAAACCGCCAAGGCCGGCAAGTCGATCGGCCTCGGAGTCGGCGGCGGTCTCGGCGCCGTGGGCGCCGGCGTCGGCATCGGCATCATCTTCGGCAAGGCCATCGAAGCGATCACCCGCCAGCCGGAGATGCGCGACGAGATCACGCAGCTTCAGTGGCTCGGATTCGCGCTGACGGAGGCCTGCTTCTTCTACGGCCTCGTGGCCGGCCTGCTGGCCGCGTTCATCGTCTAGCTCATGCCGGTGGTTCTCGCCTCAAGCGGAAGTTTCCTGATCAAGCCGGGCGTCGGCCTGATGGTCTGGACGCTGCTCGTGTTCGGGCTGACGATGGTCCTGCTGTCCAAGCTCGCCTTCCCGCGCATCTCAGAAGCGCTGGAACGACGCAAGCGCACGATCGAAGAATCGATCGACACCGCCGAGAGAACTCGCCGGGAGGCCGAGCAGCTGCTCGGCGAATACCGCGAGCGGCTGAAGGAGGCCAGGGCGCAGGCGGAAGAGATCGTCCAGCGCGCGCGCCAGACTGCCGATGCGCACGAGCGTGAGGCCAAAGAGCAGGGCCAGGAGATCGTCGCCGAGGCCGCCAAGCGTGCCGAGCGCGACATCGAGGCGGCGACCAAACGAGCGCTCGACGACATCCGCAAGGAGGTCGCCGACCTGACGATCATGGCCACCGAGAAGGTCACGCGCAAGGTGCTCAACGAGGAAGACCAGAAGCGACTCGTCGAAGAGGCGTTGAGCGAACTGGACTTCGCGACGATCTCGTCTGGGGCTCGTTGACATGGACGAGCTCGCCGAGGTTTACGCCCGCTCGCTGTTCGAGGTTGCGCGCGAGCACGACAAGCTGGACGAGTTGCGCGAGCAGCTCGCGCAGTTCGCCGACGCGCTGGACTCCAACCGCGAGCTCGCGGTGTTCTTCTTCTCGCCCTACTTCTCTACGAAAGAGAAGCAGGACGCGCTGAGGCGCATCCTCGACGGCGCCGACGCGCTGTTCGTGAACTTCCTCGAGCTGTTGATCGAAAAGCACCGCATGCCGGTGATCTTTCGCACGCGCCAGCAGTTCGAGCAGATGTGGGAGCGCGAGCACAAGCTGCTCCCGGTGGACATCACCAGCGCGATCGAGCTCGACCAGGCGACGACGGAGAGCCTCGGCCGGCGCATCGGCGAGCGCGCCGGGCGCAAGGTGAGGCTGGCCGCGCACGTCGACCCGGACATCCTCGGCGGGATCGTGCTGAGAGTGGGTAACTCGATACTCGACGCCTCTATACGCAACCGACTGGAGCAGCTGCGCAGGCACGTTGCCCAAGGAGCTTCCTAGGAAAAGACATGCAGATCAACCCGGATGAGATAACCAGCATTCTGAAGAGCCGCATCGAGGGCCTCGACGGCGGCAGCGCCGAGCTGACGGAGGTGGGAAC
>DASYKG010000058.1:0-105980 GCA_035995645.1 Solirubrobacteraceae bacterium | reverse complement strand
GCTTGGCGGAATCAGCACGTCGGGCTCGAACTGAAGCGTCGCGAAGTAGTCGCGCCGGACCTCCTCGCGGCGTCGGATCAGCTCGACGCTCCCGTCTGCGCGCAGCAACAGCTCCTGCGGGCGCAACCGGCCGTTGTAGTTGAAGCCCATCGCGAGACTGTGCGCGCCCGTGTCGTGGATCAGCAGCAGGTCACCCACACGCAGCTCCGGCAGCTCGCGCTGGATCGCGAACTTGTCGTTGTTCTCGCACAGCGAGCCGACCACGTCGATGCACTGCAGCGGGCGCTCGCCGCGGTCGCCGTGCAACGTCAGATGGTGGTAGGCGTCGGCGTAGAAGGCCGGCCTCATCAACGCCGCGATTCCGGCGTCGACACCCGCGTACTCACGCCACTTGCTCATGCGATTGATCACGCGCGTGACGAGCACCCCGTTCGGTCCGGTGATGAACCGGCCTGCCTCGAACAGGAGTCTCGGTCGCCGGTTCGTGCGCGCCGAGTGCGCGCGCAGCAGCTCTCCGGCGCCAGACCCGAGGGCGTGGACGTCGAGCGCACCGTCGGTCGGGCGATAGGGGATGCCCAGCCCGCCGCCGGCGTTGATGAACTCGAGCTCGATGCCCAGCGTTCGCGCCAGCCCGTCCTCGAGCGCCAGCAGCATCGCAATCGTCGCAAGCAGCGGCTCGGCGCTGAGCACGTTGGACGCGATCATCGCGTGCAGGCCGAAGCGCCGCACGCCAGACTCGCGCAGCTGCGCAAAGGCCTCCTGCAACTGGTCTCGGCGCAGGCCGAACTTGGCCTCCGTCGGCGCGCCGATCAGACGGTCGCCGAGTCGCTCCGGGCCCGGATTGAAGCGAAAGGATCCGACGGCGGGCGCGCTGGGCAGCTTGTCGATCAGCGTGATGTCGTCGATGTTCACAATCGCACCGAGCGCGAGCGCCGCGGCGAACTCATCGCTGGTCGTGTTGTTGGAGGTGAAGAACACCTCCTCCCCGTCCGCCCCGCAATCCTTGGCGAGCTCGAGCTCGGCTATCGAGCTGCACTCCATGCCGAGGCCGTGCTCGCGCAGGATGCGCAAGACCGTCAGGTTGGGCAGCGCCTTGACGGCGAAGTACTCGTGAAACGGCAGATCACCGAACGCCGCTGTCAAACGGTCGGCGCTCGCGAGGATTCCCAGCTCGTCATAGATGTGAAACGGGGTACCGAAGTGCTCGGCGATCTCCGCCAGCATCGGCTCCAGGCGCCGGGCGAAGTGCTCGCTCATCGGCACGCGCCTGACTCCTCCTAGGCGCTGCGATGCGCCGTGATGACCACGCGGGTGCGCACTCCCGACAGAGGCCGCCTGTAGTCGATCGACGCCGTCGAGACGCGAGTGAAGCCCGCGCGCCGCAGCTCCTGCGCGATCCACCTGTCAGACAGCCAGTAGAAGCCGGGTACGTTCGCGGACTCCTGCACCGCGTCGTCGGTGTTCGGAGAGTCGTTGGAGATGACGACCGCGCCGGAAGGCTTCAGCCAGCTGTGCAGCAGGCAGAGGGCTGTGTGGGCGCCGTCGTGGCCGTCGTGCAGGTGGCCGAGCAGGCCGTCGGCGTAGACGACATCCCAGTACTCCGGTTCGGCGTCCCACGTATAGAGGTTCTGACAGATCGCCGGCACCCCAGCCCGGCGGGCGAGCTCGACGGCCTGGTCGAGCGCGTCCACGGCGAGCACCGGATAGCCTTCGCGCCCGAGCACGCGCTCGACGAACGCGTTGCCCGCGCCGAGGCTGAGCAGCAGGTTCTTGCGGTCCCGGTCAAGCGCGTTTCGCAGGTGCTCGAGGATCCACCAGCGGTACGTCGGCGAGCAGATCGACGGCGTCGTCGAGTCTCCTCTCGCCGTCCCGTGCTCCCATTCCTCGAAGATGCTCGGTTCCTCGCTGCCGGTCAGGTAAAAGGAGCGTAGGTCGTTCTCCAGCGCGTTGGGATCCGCCATCGAGGTCTCGAGACTGCGGGTGTGATCGATCCTCTGGGCGTGGTCGATCGCGGCCATCACTCACTCCCCCTCCTGAACGCGGACGAGACCGAGGCTGCCGAGACCGCTCGACAGCAGCGAGCGCATGATCCTGCCGACCGCACGGTCGGTCTCCGTCTCCAGGTACCACGAGCCGATGCGCTCGAGGAAGCGCACGAGGCGCAGGACGTCGAGGCCTTTGACCGCGCGGTCGAGCAGCGGCAGCAGCTGTGACTGGGCGACGACGGAGCGGTAGTGCTCGTCGTCGGCCAGCGGCAGCGGACCACCGTCGTTGTCGGGATCCCACGCCTTCATCCAGGCGCGCGCGAACGTCCACCCGGCATTCTTGCCGTCGAGCACACGCTCGGGTGTGATCGACAGCGCCTCGTGCAGCGGGTGGTCGAGACACATCCCCAGCAGCACCATCGCCGCGAGGTCCTGCGTCGCGCAGGCGGCGCGCTCCTCGATCGCCAAGGCGCTCAGCTCTTCGCTCTGCAGCAGCATGTCGAGCAGATCGTCGATCAGCAGGGCGGTCTCACCGCCGGGACCGACATCCCCATCGGCGACGACCTCGGCGTGCAGCACGGCGGTCGGATAGACCTTCGCGCCCGGCGCGAGGCCGCGCAGGATCTCGTCGAGATTGTCGCGACGTTCCTCGCTGGTCAAGCGGACCAGCGTCACGTCGGTCATCTCGGTCATCAGCGAGCGCCAGATCGTCAGCGCGCGTAGATCCTTCGTCGGCAGTCCGGCGGCGTCGATCAGCGGCAGGTGCACGTGCGTGGGGCCGTCGGTCTCGAACACGAGCGGCCCGCGGGGCGACCCGCTGATGACTCCCTGGGCGAGCGCCAAGCGCACGAGCGGCTGGATCCGCGGCGCGTACTGCGAGTCGAAGATTGCGCGGTCGAAATGCACTCCCAGACGCGCGAGCGTCTCGTTCTGGCCGCTGACCGCCCAGTCGCGGACGGTGTGCCACAGGTCGCGAATCCGCGGATCGCCGTGGGAGAGCAAGCCGAGCAGCGAGTCCGACAGGTCACCGTCCTCGCGCGCGTCCTTGGCGTGAAGCTCGTGCAGGCGTCCGACGAAGCGATCGCTCTTCTCCCCCGCTGTCGCGGGGTCCATCTCCTTGGCGTAGCGCAGATAGCCGGCCATCGCTTCGCACATGTCGCGTCCCGCGTCGGCGATCTGCGTCTGCTGCGCCACGTGCGCGCCTGCCGCCTCCAGCGTGTTGGCGAGGGCGTGCCCGAGCGCGATGTTGCGCAGGTAGCCGGCGTGCAGGGGAGTCGTCGGGCTGGGGTCGCAGTAGTCGACGATGTACGGGGCGCCCTTCAGCAGATCCCGCGAAGCCGGCGGCATCCGCCGGGCCGCTCCCGCCGCGCCCATCTCGGCGACTCGGGAGCCGCCGCGTTGGACCGCGGGCAACTCCAGGAGCAGGTCCGGCGATGCGTCGATCTGTGCGATGTCGATGGCCATAGACGGTTTCGGCGAGGCTAGTGACAGCACCTTGGAAGTCAAACGACGCTTGCACCTGTAAGTGGCAATCGCACGCTCGGACGCCCGAGAAACGCGAATACTCGGGGCATAACGGTGAAAGCGCCACGAGTGCGGAGTTCGAGCCGAGCGTCTCCTACCGCCAAAGAGAGACATCTCGCCTGAGAGCGCGCCGTGCGCCGGCGGGGATTTCGACACGCGGACGAGCAAATGTGACAGCGCCGATGGCGCTGGTTACGCTCGCGGCACGATGGACTGCAAGCTCGACCTGGACATGGGTGTCGTCGACGCGTGCCGGCAGTCGGCCGCACAGATCGCCACGCGCATGGGCCAGGAAACGTCCGGCAGGACGACGCGCTCGGTCGAGCGCTCGGTCGCTCGCTTTCTCGGAGTCGATGGAATCAACGAGCTCGACGTGCCGCTGCCCAACGCGCTGGTCGATCACGTCAGCGACGGCGGCGGCCTTGCTCGCGGGCTCGCCTACTGGCTGGGCAACGCGATGCTCCAGACCGGGCGCCCGGCGCAGAGGATCGCCGAAGGCGTCGGCGCCGGCGAGCTCGACATCTTTGAGCTGCCGCGCGCCGAGGACGACGCGGTACACGAGTTGCTTGACGGCGAGTGCCGCAAGCGCATGGGTGAGATCCGGCGACGGATGGACAGCCGTCGCGATCAGCGCGAGCGGTTGGGCGGGGTCCCGCCTCTGCGATACATGCTCAGCGCAACCGGCAATGTGTACGACGACGTGGTGCACGCCATAGCGGTTGCCGAGGCCGGCGGAGACGTCGTATCGATGACACGCTCCACCGCGCAGAGCCTGCTCGAACACGTGCCACACGGACCGACGACCGAGGGATTCGGCGGGACGTTTGCGACACAGGCCAACTTCCGCATCCTGCGCGAGGCGCTCGACGAGTGGTGCGAGCGCAACCAGCGCTACATACGGCTGTCGAGCTTCTGCTCCGGCCTGTGCATGACGGAGTTCGCCACGCTGGGTGCGATGGAGGGCCTGGACAACATGGTCAACGACGCGCTCTACGGGATCCTCTACCGCGACATCAACCCCGTGCGCACGATGATCGACCAGCGCGTCTCGCGGATGATCACGGGCTACTTCGGCATCGTGATCAACACAGGCGAGGACAACTACCTGCGCACCGCAGACGCCCTGCAGGCGGCGCCGTCGGTGACGGCGTCCCAGTTCATCAACCATCAGCTCGCGCGCGACTCGGGCATGCCCGACGAGCTGATCGCCATCGGCGATGCGTTCGAGATCGATCCGCCCACGACCAACGGCCTGCTGTACGAGTGGGCGCAGGCTCAGCTGACGCGCGAGCTGTTCCCCGACTGTCCGGTCAAGTACATGCCGCCGACGCGACACATGGACGGAAACCTGTTCCGAACACACGCCTGCGACACGCTGTTCAACCTGATCACGATCGCCACCGGACAGGGGATCCAGACGGCGGGAGTCCCCACCGAGGGGGTCTTCACTCCCCACCTGCACGATCGAGTCGTCGGGCTGGAGTGCGTGGATTACGTCTTCAACTACGCACGCGACCTCGGCGAGGAGATCCGCTTCAAGCCCGGAGGCGTCATCGTCACGCGCGCGCACGACGTGCTGCGCCAAGCGCACGAGCTGCTCGAGCGTATCGCCGAGGTCGGCATGTTCGGCGCGATCGAAGACGGCACGTTCGGCGACGTGCGCCGGCGCATCGACGGCGGACGCGGCAGGGACGGGATCGTGCTCACGGACGAGCGCTACTACAACCCGGCGATCGCGCTGATGCAGGAGGTGCAAGTTGTCTAGTCACAGTCCAGCTGTGGACCTGGCCCGGGTGAGGCCGTACGGCGACCATCTGGGAGACGGGATCATCCAGCTAGGCTTCACGCTGCCCGTCCCCGACGGGCCAGCCGCGCGAAAGACGGCGCTCGCGCTCGCGCTGGCGCTGGGGCTCGACCGTCCGGAGGTCGTGCACCATCAGCGCCTGCTGGACGGCTACACCCACTTCCTGCTCTATGGCCATGTCGGCCAGACGTTCGACTACACCGCCCAGCAGGTGGACGGACTCGACGCCGAGTACATGAGCGAAGACGAGATCGACGCCTTCGCGGACGAGCGCATCGGGCGGCCGATCGTCGTCGTCGGGGCGTGCACCGGCTCAGACACGCACAGCGTGGGAATCGACGCGATGCTCGACCTCAAGGGCTTTCACGGCAATCGCGGGCTGGAAGGCTACCGCGCGTTCCAGGCGCACAATCTCGGCAGCCAGGTTCCCAACAGCGTGCTCGTCGCCAAGGCGATCGAGCTCGACGCCGACGCGATCCTCGTCTCGCAGACGGTGACCCAGCAGGACCTGCACATCCACAACCTGACCGAGCTTGTGGAGATCGTCGAGGCCGAGGGCCGACGCGCGCGGACGATCCTCGCGTGCGGCGGCTCGCGCGTGTCCAACGAGCTCGCCAAGGAGCTCGGCTTCGACGCCGGCTTCTCGCGCGGCACATACCCGCACCACCTCGCGAGCTTCCTCGTGCGCGAGATCGCCGCGCGAGTGCACCTGAGCGCATCGGGAAACGGCAACGGGTCGGGAAGCGGATCGGCACGATGAACCGCGCGCCCACCACGACCGTACCCGCCGCCCCCGTCGCACCGAGCGACGAGGCCGTCGGAGCTGACGAGCGACGCGCCAAGATGGAGCGCTTGCGCATGGAGGGGATCGAGCCCTACCCGCACATGCGTACCGACACGCCGCGCACGTGGATCGCCGACCTGCTGGCGGCACACGATCCGGCGAGCATGGAGGCGGGACCGCATCCAGGACTGACCTACCGAGTGTGCGGGCGCCTGATCGCGCGCCGGGGTCACGCCAAGACGACGTTCTTCGACGTGCGCGACCAGTCGGGCTCGATGCAGATCGTCGCTCGCCTGCAGACGATGGGCGCCGAGGCCTACGAGCGAATCACGAGCCTTGACATCGGCGACATCGTGAGCGCGGCGGGCGACGTGTACGTCACGCAAAGGGGCCAGCTGACGCTGGGCGTGAGCGAGTGCACGCTGCTGGCGAAGGCGCTGCGCCCGCCGCCCGACCGCCACCACGGCATGGAGGACCTCGGCTCGCGCTACCGCTATCGCGAGCTGGACCTGCTGGCGAACGCAGAGACGCGCGAGATGTTCTTCAAACGCACGAAGACAATCGAGGCGATCCACGAAGTGCTGCGCGAGAAAGGGTTCACGCAGGTCGAGTCGCCGATGCTGCAGACGCTGGCCGGCGGCGCGTCCTCTCGACCGTTCACGACGCATCACAACGCCCTGGACATCGACGTCAGCCTGCGCATCTCCGTCGAGCTGTACATGAACCGCTGCGTCGTCGGCGGCCTGGAGAACGTCTATGACCTCGGGCGCGCCTTTCGCAACGAGGGCATTTCACACCGCCACAGTCCCGAATTCACGATCCTCGAGTGCATGCAGACCTACGCGGACTACATGGACATCGCGGTGTGGTGCGAAGAGGTCACCGAACAGGTCGCGCTGCGCACGCTCGGCACGACGAAGGTCAAGCAGCACGACGGGCAGCTGATCGACTTGGCCAAACCCTGGACGCGCATCTCGCTGCGCGATGCGATCAAACAGGCCGTCGGCCTCGACTATCTGCAGGCCAGCAGCGAGCAGCTGCTCGAGCACCTCGACGACGCGGCGAAGCACGAGAAGAGCTGGGCAAAGCTCGTGGAAGCCGTCTACAGCAAGCACGTCGAGCCGTTTTTGGTCCAGCCCACGCACGTCTTCGACTTTCCGCTCGCGCTGTTCCCGATCTGCAAGCAGCACTCACAGGACCCACGCCTGGGAGAGCACTTCGACACTGTGATTCGGGGGATGGAGGTGCTGTCGGGAGACACCGAGCTCAACGACCCCGTGGATCAATGGGACCGCTTTGTCAAACAGCGCGAGCAGCGGCCAAGCGACGACGGCGATCAGCCGCATCCCCACGACGAGGGCTACGTTCGCGCGCTCGAATATGGCATGGCGCCGACCTCCGGTGGGGGCATCGGCGTGGACCGGCTGCTGATGATCCTCTCCGGCGCCGAGTCGATTCGCGAAGTCGTTCCCTTTCCGACGCTGCGAGAGCTGCGCTGAACCGACCGGCCGAATCCGCGGCGCCGAGGTCGACGTCTGGCCACGCCGTCGGAGACATCGCTCGCAAAATCCGATTGGCGGAATCTGTCATTTATAGGCCGATAACCGGCGTGGGTGCAGGGTTTTGTGTAACAGGCGATCTGCTTGGCTGAGAGCGAAACCGGACAGCTGACGAGGACTACGCTCCTAGGCATGGAGCACGGATTGCGCACAACGCTCCCCGTGCGCGCTCACCGACAGTGGACGCCGCTGGCGCGTGCGCTCACCGCCGTCGGGGACCACTGGACGCTCTTGATCGTGCTCGCGTTGTCGCACGACAAGCTTCGCCTCAACGCGCTTCGCACACGACTGCCGGGCGTCAGCTCGGGGGTGCTAGACCACCACCTCAGTCAGATGATCGGGGCCGGACTGCTCTCGCGGGAGCGCTTTCGCGAGATGCCGCCGCGCGTGGAAGTCGTGCTGACCGACCGCGGACGCGAGCTGCTGCCGATCGCCGCCTCGCTCGCCCGCTGGGGCATGCGCCATGAGTGGCCGGCCCCCGACAACCTCGAGCACGTGCGCGCCGATGCGATCCTGCGCCAGCTGCCGGCGCTGCTCGAGACGGCAGGCAGGCTGCCCGACGGGGTCATCGAGGCGGTCGTCAGCGACAATGATTTCGGAGGCGGCGGCCGTCGCGGGGAGTGCGTGCGACACTGGTTTGAGATCTCCGAGGGTCGCCTGGAGGCGCTGGACGAGCCGGCCGAGGAGGCGACGGCTCAAGTGCAGGGGGACGAGGCCGCGTGGATCGCCGCACTTGGACCCGGCGGCGACTGCTCCGGCCTGCGCTTTGCCGGCAAGCGCACGATCGTCAAGCGCATGCTCGACTCACTGCCGCGCGACAATTGTCTGTAGACCCTTCGTCTGCGCTGGCGCAGACTAGGCGCATGGATCGCGTGCACGCCAGCTTCGCCGCCAACCTGCGCGATCGGCGCAAGCGGCTCGGGCTGTCGCAGGAAGCGCTGGCCGAGCTGTGCGATCTGCATCGCACGGAGATCAGCCTGCTCGAGCGCAGCAAGCGCTCGCCACGCCTCATCACCATGGTCGGCCTGGCGCGCGGGCTTCAGCTGGCGTCGGTCTGCGAGCTGCTAGACAGCACGCATTGATCTGAACCCGGGTCTTCACGGACACCGCGGCCGGGCGAAGAGCTGCGGCGCCCGCGGAGACCCGGTATCGAGGGGGACACCTCGATCTCTTCTCGAGCATCGTTGGAGAGGGTTGACGATGCCCAAGCTGTACGCCCCCTTGCGACGATGGATGCGACAGTGACCCGATGCGCGGGATGCGCCATTCCACTGGGAACGCTAGTTCCACCTATAGCTTGCCGCCAGTGCCGTTTCCTACTCGCGGCCAACACCGAGGCTCTCCGCGCACCGCCATACACTGGGCGTCGATGCACGAACGAGCTTTGCCTTGACGAGCACATCCACCGCACGGGCCGGCCACGCGACCGCAGAGCAGGGCGATGAGCAGGTGACCGGCGTGTTGCCGGCGCAGCGGCTGCGTGACGCGATCGTCCGCGAGTGGATCGTCGCCGGCGCCTGGCGCATCCCCGACGAGTCCGTGCAGCCGGCGAGCGTCGACCTGCGCCTCGGTGAGCGCGCTTGGGCGCTGCGCTGCAGCTTCCTGCCCGACAGCGATTCGACAGTCGAGCAGAAGGCCGAGGATCTGGCCTTCGAAGAGATCGACCTGCGCGACGGCGCCACGCTCGAGCGCGACCGCCCGTACCTCGTGCCGCTGATCGAGGAGCTGCGCCTGCCTGACGAGATCCGCGCGAAGGCCAACCCGAAGAGCTCGACCGGGCGACTGGACGTGTTCACGCGTGTGCTCACCGACCGCAACCACCGCTTCGACGAGATCGCCGCCGGCTATCGCGGCAAGCTGTACCTGGAGGTCGTGCCGCGAACGTTCGCGATCCGCGTGAAGACGGGGCTCGCGCTCAACCAGGTGCGCCTGATCGACGGTGACGGCCGCCTCGCAGACCGCGAGCTGCTGCAGCTGCACGCGCAGGCGCCGCTGCTGTTTCGCGACTCCCAGCCGCTCGCGCCTGCCTCGCTGTCGCTCGGCGACGGACTCTTCTTGAGCCTCGACGCGTCCGGCGGCCCTGAGAGCACCGTCGGCTACCGCGCGAAGAAGAACAGCCTGCCGATCGATCTGACGCGCGTCGGCGCGCTGCGCTGGCAGGAGTACTGGGAGCCCGTGCATCCCGAGGCCAAGCAGCGCATCGTGCTCGAGCCGGAGGTCTTCTACCTGCTGCTTTCCGCCGAGGGCGTGAGCATCCCCCCCTCCTACGCCGCCGAGATGCTCGCCTACGACCCGACCGCCGGCGAGCTGCGCACGCACTACGCCGGGTTCTTCGACCCCGGTTTCGGCTACTCGCGAAAGCACGACACGCAGGGCAGCCGCGCGGCGCTCGAGGTACGCGCGCGCGACGTGTCGTTCATGGTCGAGCACGGACAGCCGGTGTGCAAGCTCGCCTTCGAGCGCATGGCCGAGGAGCCCGACGTGCTTTACGGCGAGGACGTCGGCTCCAACTACCAGGGCCAGCAGACAATGCTCAGCAAGCACTTCCTCGGCCATCCGGCCGACGCCGGTAGCTGAGGCGCCGCGGCGGTCCTGGAGTAACGGCTAGTGTCCGGGTTGGTTGTACGAAATAAACGACCAGTGTCCGCTCTATCATTCCGTTGGAAACCACACTGTTTATGATCGTCTGATCTCGCGGCTGCGGCCGCGATTCTCACAGCGATGGGACTTTTCCTGGACGAGGAGGAGCCCACCCCAGCCCCCAGCAAAGGAACAGGGAACACCCCCACATGCCCAGAACAAGCTCCAAAGCTCCGAAAGCCTCCGCCTCCGCGCTCGAGCCGGCGTGGTCGATCCCGAGCCTGCGCGAACCGCGCTACTCGCAGTCGCTCGAGCGCGGCCTGGCGATCCTCAGCTGCTTCACGCCCAAGCGTCCGGTGCTCGGCATCGCCGACATCGCCGACGAGCTCGGTATGAGCCGTTCGACGACGCACCGCTACGTGATCACGCTGCTCGCGCTCGGCTATCTCGAGCAGGGAGCCTCGCGCAAGTACCGCCTCGGCCTGCGCGTCACCGACCTCGGCATGTCGGCGCTCAACTCCACCGGGCTGCGCGAGCACGCCCAGCCCTACCTGGAAGAGCTGCGCCAGCGGACCTCCTACAGCGTCAGCCTCGCCGTGCTCGACGGTCCGGAGATCCTCTACGTCGACCGTGCGCGCAGCTTCCGCCGCGGCCAGGGCCAAGCCGGCCTGGACGTGCGCATCGGCTCGCGCCTGCCCGCGTACTGCACGGCCATGGGCAAGCTGCTGCTGGCGAACCTGCCCGAGGCCGACCAGCGCGAGCTGATCGCCTCGACGAAGCTGACCAAGAGCGGCCCCAACGCGATCACCTCCAAGAGAGCGCTGCGCGACGAGCTCGCCGAGGTGCTCGACGCGAACTTCGCCGTCGACGACGAAGAGCTGGCAAAGGACCTCTACTCGATCGCCGCGCCCGTGCGCGACGAGGCGCGCGACGTCGTCGCCGCCGTCGACATCGCCGTCCCCAGCTCGATGATCTCCATCGGCGAGCTCGTCGACGCGCTCGGACCGCACCTCGTCTCCACCGCCGACCGTATCTCCGCGCGCCTGGGCTACCGCCGCGACGACGAGCAGAGCTGAGCGCAGCGCACGCGCTGCGGCGCGCGTTGGCGGGGGTGCCGCCTTGCGCCGGGCGCGTCGCGTACTCTCTGCGGCCGGTATGCCGACCTTCCCTAAGCGCGCCTCCCTGCAGTCCTGCGCCGTGCTGCTCGTGATCGGCCTGTCGGCATGCGCGACCACCGTCTCCACATCCGGCTACAAAGGCGAAGCCAAGGAAGTCGCGCAGGCGATCAAGAACCTGCAGAGCGACGTCACCACCGGCGAACAGAAGAAGGTCTGCAACAACGACCTCGCCAGCTCGGTGGTCAAGAGCATCAGCTCCGCCCCCGGCGGCTGTCAGCAGGTGATCAAAGAACAGCTCAAAGAGATCGCGTCCTTCGAAGTCAACGTCCAGTCGGTCCAGATCACCAGCGCCGGGCACGCGGCCAGCGCGAAGGTCAAGAGCAAGTACTCGGGCAAGAACAAGCTCTCGACGATCCTGCTCGTCAAGGAAGCCAGCAAGTGGAAGATCGCCAAGCTGAGCTGAGGTGAGCTGACCCTGCCCTTGGCCGCAGCCGGCCAACATGCGAGCGGACGGGTGGGGAGGGCCGCCCGGCTCAGTCGACGCCGTCGAGCAGGTCGCCCGACGACTTCAGCCCGAGTCCCCGCGAGAGGATCACGATCGTCTCCAGGCGCGGCGAGCGCTTGCTGCGCTCGAGCAGGCTGATCTCGGTGCGGTGCAGGTCGCACACATCCGCCAGCGCCTCCTGGGAGAGACCGGCCCGTGCGCGCTGCTCGCGTAGGTTCTCGGCGAACTGTTCACGTGATGTTGTCATGCGCGCAGTCTCGTGTATGACGGACAACTAGTTCCACAGACAGTTGTCGCATTCGCTTAGGCAAGCGTGCGACCGTACTGGCGCTCGTAGTACGCACGGTAGTCGCCCGAGCGAATCGTCTCCCACCACCAGGAGTTCTCGCGATACCACGCCACCGTCTGCTCCAGGCCCTCGCCGAAGCGCACCTGTGGCTCCCACCCCAGCGCGCGGACCTTCTGCGAGGACAGCGAGTAGCGGCGGTCGTGCCCCGGTCGGTCTGCGACGTACTCGATCTGTGACTCGCTGGCGCCCGTCGCCGCGATGATCCGCTTGACTACATCGATGTTCGCCTCCTCGTCAGGTCCGCCGGCGTTGTAGACCTCGCCCGGCACGCCGTGCTCCAGCACGTGCCCGATCGCGCTCGCGAAGTCCGTCGCGTGGATCCAGTTGCGCACCTGCATGCCGTCGCCGTACACCGGCAACGCGTCACCGTGCAGCGCGTTGAGGATCATCAGCGGAATCAGCTTCTCCGGGTACTGGTACGGCCCGTAGTTGTTCGAGCCGCGCGCGATCACCGCTGGCAGCTCGTACGTGTGGAAGTAGCTCTGCACGAGCAGGTCCGCGCCGGTCTTCGTCGCCGAGTATGGCGATGACGGCCGCAGCGGCGACTCCTCGGTGAACGAGCCCGACTCGATCGATCCGTAGACCTCATCGGTCGACACCTGCACGTAGCGCAGCTGCGCGGCGCGCGCCGCCTCCAGCAGCACGTACGTGCCTAGCGCGTGCGTCGAGACGAACGCATCCGGCTCGGCGATCGAGCGATCGACGTGCGTCTCCGCGGCGAAGTTCACGATCGCCTGTGGCTCTGAGGCCTCGATCGCAGCGGCCACCGCCGGGGGATCCTCGATCGCGCCGCGCACGAAGCGAAACGACCGCTGCTCGGCGAAGTCGTGGAAGTTCTCCTCGCGCCCGGCGTACGTGAGCTTGTCCAGCACCGTCACCTCGTCGCCGTGCTGCAGCAGGCGCTGGCGCACGAACGTCGAGCCGATGAAGCCGGCGCCACCGCAGACCAAGAGTTTCATTCATGCATCATCCCAGCCGGCCGGCCGAGATGGCTCCAGGGCACGCAAGCGGGCGGCGCAGCGGTCGGCGTACGACCGAGCGTTGCATCCCAAGGACGCGCTTGGATCGAAGCGCAATGGACCCTCACTGGCTAGCATGAAGCGATGGCAACGGTGGCGCACCCGCACCTCGAGACTGAGGAATACCTGGCGCTGCAAGCCAGCGCGGGCTGGATACTGGACATCGAGCTCATCGACGGCGAGGGCGTCGTAGTGCCGCCGACAGGGCCGCAGGCGTCCTCCGTGCAAGGGGAGCTGTTCTTGGGGCTGAAGCAATGGCAGGCGCAGACGGACGAGCAGGGACTGATCCTCCAGGACGTCTTCGTCGCCTTTCCGGGCCACGGCTTTCTGGCCCCTGACATCGCGTGGTGGAGTGCGCAGCGCCGCCCGCCGCAATCGCAGGGCGCGGTGGACGGCATCCCGGATCTCGTAGTCGAGGTTCTCTCGCCGGGGACGCGCGCAAACGACCTCGGCATCAAGCGGGAGGTGTACATGCGCTCAGGCGTGCGTGAGCTGTGGCTCGCCGACCCGGACGCGTGCAGCCTCACACGCGTGCAGCCAGGCGCCGACATCGACGAGGTGCTGTCGCAGAGCGAAACTCTGCAAAGTGAGCTGCTGGACGGATTCGCACTGGATCTCGCACACGCCTTCTCGCTCTATCAGCGTCGGACCGGCTCGGCCTAGCTCAATCGCGCTTCAGTCCCGAGCGCGCAGCGAGATAGCCCGCCAAACCGTCGCGCCAGTCGGGCATCGGCAGCACGTCGTCGCGTTCGCTCGCCAGCGCCGACCAGGCGGGGCGTGGCGCGGGACGTTTCATCTGCTCGCTGGTCGCGGGCTCCACGTCACAGCGGACGTCAGCCTGGCGAAAGATCTCCTTGGCAAAGCCATTCCACGAGACCTCGCCGGCACCGGTCATGTGCACGAGACCGCTGACCTCGCGCTCGAGCAGGCCGAGCATCGCTGGCGCGAGGTGTCCGGACCAGCTTGGCGATCCGACCTGGTCGGTGACGACCTGCACCGCGTCGCGTTCGCCCGCCAGGCGCAGCATCGTCTCGACGAAGTTCGGACCGTCGACGCCGTACAGCCACGCGGTGCGCACGACTGTGTGGCGAGGCGAGGCCGCCAGCACCTGGCGCTCGCCGTCGAGCTTGGTCGAGCCGTACACCGAGCGCGGACCCGTACGGTCGGACTCGACGTAAGGACGCGGGCCGCCTTGCGCGTCGAGCGGAGCGACGCCGTCGAACACGTAGTCGGTGGAGATGTGCAGCAGCGGCACGCCAATGCGCGCGGCGCCACGCGCCAGGTTTCCGGCGCCGTCGGCGTTGACCGCGTGCGCCAGCTCGCGCTTTGACTCCGCGCCGTCCACGTCCGTCCACGCAGCGCAGTTGACGAGCGCATCGAGCGAGCCCGGCTCCCCGCTCAGCCGATCGAGCAGTGCGTCCACGGCCGGCGGGTCGGTGATGTCGATCTGCGGCAGGTCGACGAGCACGAGCTCGTGTCCTGAGCGCTCGCCGGCACGTGCGACGTCGTGGCCGAGCATCCCCGCGGCGCCTGTCACGAGCAGCCTCACGCGAGCGCACCGCTGACGCTGTTGCGGATGCGGGGCCTCACAGGATCGAGATGTCGGAGTTGTCCCCGACCATGAAGTGGTACGCGCGCGGCTGGCTGTCGCCACGGCGCACGCTCACGTTGCGTCCGAGCAGCGAGGACTCCATGCGCCCGTCGAGGTCTGACACGGTGCAGCCGGCGAGCAGGATCGAGTGCTCGACCTCCGAGGCGGTGATCTCACAGCGCTCGCCGATCGCCGTGTACGGGCCGATGTAGCAGTCGGTCAGGCGCGCATCGGCGCCGATGATCGCCGGCCCGCGCACCGTCGTGCGCTCCAGCCGCGCGCCCGGTTCGATCACCACCCGCCCGTCCACGCGCGAGTCGATCAGCTCGCCGTCGAGGCGTTCGACGATGTTGTCAAGGATCAACCGGTTGGCCTCCAGCATGTCCTCCAGGCGCCCGGTGTCCTTCCACCAGCCGCGCACGATGTGCGGCTCCACGCGCATGCCGCCGTCCACCAGGTGCTGGATCGCGTCGGTGATCTCCAGCTCACCGCGCGCGCTCGGCTCGATCGCACGCGCCGCGTCGTGAATCTGCCCGGTGAACATGTACACGCCGACGAGCGCCAGGTCAGTGGCCGGCTGCTGGGGCTTCTCCACCAGGCGCACGACGTGTCCGGTCTCGCCCGGCGGCGCCGAGGCGAGCTCGGCGACGCCGTAGTTCTGCGGGTCGGGGACCGGCGTCAGCAGGATCAGCGCATCGGGCTCATGCTCGCGAAAAGCCGCCACGAGCTCGGAGATCCCGCCCTGCAGCAGGTTGTCGCCGAGGTACATCACAAACGGGCTGGCGTCGAGGAACGGCTCCGCCGTGAGCACCGCGTGGGCGAGCCCTAGCGGCTCGTCCTGGAGCAGGTATGTGATGCGCACGCCAAAGCGCGAGCCGTCGCCGGCGACCTGTTCGATCTCCGGCCCTGTCTCCGGCGCGATGATGATGCCGACGTCCTCGATGCCTGCGGCGGCCATCGCCTCGATTCCATAGAACAGCACCGGCTTGTTGGCAACTGGCACGAGCTGCTTGGCGCTCGTGTGCGTGATCGGGCGCAGGCGCGTGCCCTTGCCTCCGGAGAGGATCAGTCCCTTCAGCGGCTTCATCCGGCGCCAGCCTATCGGGCGGCCATGCGACCACCGCACCGCGGCTGTTCGTCAGCTATCAGTAGACGCCGTCGAGCTTTCGGTGGTCCCAGCTGACGCGGCGCAGCTCGACGAACTCCAGCCCGACGCGTTTGCCCGCCTGCGCGGCGATCACATCGCGGGCCTCCGGCGGCAGCTCCGTCAGCGGCGCGGCCTCGCGCGGGACGGCGTTGCGCGTCATGATCTCCGCGCCCAAGCGCACGATCTCGGCGATGTCGCGATGCACGACCACGTCGCACTCGAGCATCACCCCGCGAAGCTCGCCGTATTGCTCGCCCGACTCGACCTGCAGCGTCACGCGCGCATCGCGTTCGATGTTGCGCACCTTCTGCGACGAGCCATACGTCCACGACCAGATCCGCGGTCCCGGTTCACCGGCGGAATGCCCGCGCAGCACGTACCACAGCGGCATCAGGTGCGGCCAGCCGCTCGCGCCGACCGTCGCGCACGTGACCGTGCGCTCTTGCGCCAAGAAGGCGGCGACCTCCGCCGCCGTCATCTTGATCTGCTCCCTGCGGTTCATCCGCGGAGCCTACTGTCAAGCCGGCTGCAGCTTGGCGCGACGGTCCTTCGGACGCCGTCGCGCCGGCTTGCCCTGGGCATCGCTCAAGCGAGCGAGCGCCTCGCGCACCGCCTCGCGCGCGTCCTTGGGCTCGAGCACGGCCGCATCGCCGGCTTCCTTGAGGATCTCGCGCACCAGCCAATCCACGCCGGCGAAGCTCAGCTCGACGACGACGGCGCCGTCGCTTCGCTCCTCGACCACGCGGCGCGCCTCGCGCGCCCAGCGCGCGCGCTCGGGTGAGACCCACACGCGCGCGCTGCGCGAGGCCTGCACCTCGCCCGTGCGCAGCCAACCGTCGACCTCTGCCGCCGGATCGACCTCCGGGCGCGGCTGGAAGGTCTCGTCGGTCACCGTCGCCTGCTTGATGCGGTCCAGGCGGAAGTGGCGCATGCCTTCGCGCGCCGGATCGAACGACGCGACGTACCAACCCTCGCGGCCGTTCGTCAGCGCGTATGGCTCGACCCGGCGCTTGACCAGATCGTCCTCGTTCTCCTTGTAGTACTCGAGCTCCACCAGCCTGTTCTCGACGATCGCATCGGAGATCTGGCGCGCCACGCCCGAGTCATCGCCGCTGGCGCTCGCCACCTGCAGGCCCTGCTCCATCGGGTCCTCGCCGAGCGCCGCGACGATCTTCTCGCGCGCAGACTTCAGCGACCCCTCGGGAATGTGCTCGCCGATCAAGTCGATCGCCGCCACCAGCGCCTTCGCCTCGACCGGCAGCAGACGTGCGGGGCGGTCGAAGTTGTCGCTGTAGGGCTCCGGGTCGACCTCGATCTCGCCCGCCTGCTCGTCGATCTCCGCATACAGCACGTACGAGCCGCCGCCGAAGTTGACGACGTTGAGCACGTTGACGTCCTCGTACAGCTCCTCCTCGCTGAGCTGCAGGCGCTCGCACACCTCGGCGATCTTCACGCGTTCGCTCGCACGGCCAGCCCGGATCAGGATGCTCGCGAGCGTCACCAGGCGCGCGAAGCGCTCGGGCCGGATCGCCGTGTCTGGACGCCCGGACGACGCGTCCTCGCCATCGCCGTCGCCGGCGGCTCGCCTCCCGCCACGACCGCGCGCGGGCGCTGCGGCGGACTGCCCTGAGCCCGTCGCCGTCGCACCGGCCCCTGGCAGCGTCCTGCCGTGGCGATCTTTCAGCAGCTTCAGGCGGCGCGCCATCTCCTTGCTCAGCTGCGGCGGGCCCTGCAAGCTCGCGTTGGCCCCGAGACCAAGCACCCATGAGATCACGCCGCGCGGATTGGAGTAGCCCGTCTTGAACAGCTTGTCGCCGCCCTCGGCGTCGCCGATCTCGCCGTAGCGGCCGAAGTGGCGCTCGACCTGCCACGCGATGCGCTCGCCGATCAGCACTTCGGCGACGCCCAGCTCGTCGCCGAGCTGCCAGTCGGCGCGGTTTGCATAAGCGCGCGGGTCGAAGTCGGCCGGACGGCGGAAGTCGTGCTCGGCCTTCGTCGCGTAGGAGACCTTGCCGCGGATGCGCGACAGGCGGAACACGCGGATCGCCTTGCGCTCGTGCGAGTAGCCCAGCAGGTAGAACTGTCCCCCCTGGAACAGCAGGTGGTACGGGTCGACGCGCCGAGGGCCAAGCTCGTCGCGCTCCATC
Organism: Solirubrobacteraceae bacterium; assembly: GCA_035995645.1. Taxonomy (GTDB): domain Bacteria; phylum Actinomycetota; class Thermoleophilia; order Solirubrobacterales; family Solirubrobacteraceae; genus Palsa-744. Next base: position 87,868 of record DASYKG010000058.1, on the reverse strand, counting down.
GTGTAGTACTCGAAGAGGATCGTCTTGTTGCGAAAGATCGCCGTCTCCACCTTCGCCAGGCGCGCCGACAGCTCGTGCCCGCCAGCCGATGCCGTGATGCCGAGCGCGACCGAGCGCTGCTCTGGCGCGCGCAGCGGGCTCGGGCGGCCCCACGTGATCTGCTGCAGCGCCAAGCGCAGCGGCTCGGCGTAGGCGAATTCGCCATCGAGCAGGCTCAGCGCCGTCTGCAACGCCGCCAGCTCCTTGTCCGTGAAGGCGATTGCCGGGAGGTGGAAGTTCTCCGGGCGAAGCGAGTAGTTCTCCTGCTCGGCCGCGCCGTCCGCCGGGCGATCGACCGTCAGCTGGATGCGCAGCGATTCGAGCTCGGAGCGGTCGGCATAGAAGCGCCGTGCGAACGCGTCTTCGTTCATCCCGCTGTATCCCTCGACGTCGCGGCGGATCTCCAGCGCCGTGACCGGCCGGCGCTCGGCCATCAGGTAGGAGATCAGCGACAGCTGGCGGATCAGCTTCTCGGTGTCCTTGGCCATGAACCAGCACCTTAGAACCCGGCGGCGAGACGGTTGCCGCCAGAGGCGCCGGCCGAACCGCTATTTGCGAGTTTTCAGGCCGCTTCGCGGGCGGGCGACGTCGGCAGCGTGATCTGGTCGCCGACTTCCGCACCCGGGCTCGGCTCCGCAGGGCGCTCGATCTCCGACAGCTCGACCGGCGCAGCTTCGCGGTCGTGCGCCGGGGCGTTGACCTGTCGCTGGTCGGTGGCGTCGACTGTAGCCTCGCCGCGCTCGCTGAAGAACGCCCCGCCGCCGATCGCCCGGTCAAAGCTCGACCAGCGCCGGCCCGGCGCCAGCTCCTTCTCCAGCCGGTCGAAGCTGCCCAAGCGCCCGCCGAGGTTGTCGATCATGTGCACGAGCGTCGCCTCGCGCGTGCATGGAACGACCGGGCTGCCGTGCTCGAGCGTGCCGTGGTGGGAGAGGATGATGTGCACCACCGCCTGCGCCAGCTGTGCCGGGAAGCCATCGATGTCCTCGATCGCGCGGCGGATGCGATAGTAGCCGAGCGGAATCTCGCCCTGCAGGCGACCCGCGTCCGTCAGGTCGATGTTCTGCGGATCGTCCGTATACGCCTCGAGCTTGCCGATGTCGTGCAACAGCGCGCCCGTCACCGCCACGTCACGGTCGATTCCCGGGAACGTCGCGCTGATCGCCGACACGGCCTGCGCGACGCCAAGGCAGTGCTCGAGCAGTCCGTGGCGATAGGCCTGGTGGTAGTACTTCGCAGCCGGCGCCTCGCGATAGCCCTGCCACAGCTCCGACTCCTCGCCGAACACCCGCTCCAGCAGCAGCCCCAGATGAGGCTCCTGAATCGTCGCGATCAGCTCACGAATCTCACGCTCCATCTGCTCGACCGCGCGCACCGGGCCATCGAGCAGATCATCAAGAGAAAAGGTTCCAGGCTCGGCCGGCTGAAGGCCACGCAGGTTGATCTGCGGGCCGAAGCGTGGATGGACGGTGTAGCGGCCGCGCACGCGCACAGCCGACCCGGCGCATGCGAGCTCCTCGACCTCCCCGAGCTCCTCCCAGACCATGCACGCGAGCGCTCCCGTGCGGTCGCCCAGCTGCAGGCGCAGGTAGTCGCCACCGTCTTTACGCTGACGACGCTCGGCCTCGCGAACCAGCAGAACCTGGTCGATCTCCGTGCCGTCGATGAGCTCGTTGACGAGCATGCGTTGAAAGTAGATGGGAGTGCGGACGGGACGCAGCGTCGGCGCTCGCAGCTGGGTCTGCTAGAAGGGCCAGACGGTCCATGTCGCCACCCTTCCTGCTATCCGTGCTCGACCAGTCACCCATCGCCGAGGGGTCCACCGGCTCGCAGGCGCTGCGCAACACGATCGACCTCGCGCGCCTGTGCGACGAGCTCGGCTATCACCGCTACTGGGTCGCCGAGCACCACGGCGGGCCGATGCTCGCCGGGCCCAGCCCCGAGGCGCTGATCGGGCCGATCGCCGCCGCGACGTCGCGCATCCGTGTGGGCAGCGGCGGTGTGATGCTGCCCCACTACAGCCCCTTCAAGGTCGCCGAGACCTTCAGCCTGCTCGCCGGCCTGTTCCCCGGACGCATCGACCTCGCGCTCGGGCGCGCCGCCGGAACTGATCCCCTGACCACCTTCGCCCTGCAGCGCGACCGGCGCCAAGCTGCCCCCGACGACTTCCCCCAGCAGCTTGCCGAGCTGCTCGCTTATCTCGACGACCGCCTGCCCGAGGACCATCCTTTCGCGCGCTTGGCAAAGACGCTGCCCGGACGACCCGAGCGACCCGAGTGCTGGCTGCTCGGCTCGTCGCAGCAGAGCGCCATCTGGGCCGCCGAGCTCGCCATGCCCTACGCCTTCGCCGACTTCATCAACGCCGGCGGCGCGGAGATCGCCGCGCTGTATCGCGAACGCTTCGCCGAACATGAACACCCAGCCGGCGCCAAGCCGCGCACGGCCGTCGCCATTTGGGTGATCTGCGCGGAGGACGACGACGAGGCGCAGCGGCTCGCCGCGAGCGGGCGTATGATCTTCACACTGCTGCGCCGCGGAGAACTCATCGCCGTGCCGCCGCCTGAGAAGGCGCTCGAGTTCCTTGCCAACGACAAGCCCGCGCCCGCGAGCAGGCCCTCGCGTGGTCAGCGCCGCGCCGTCGTCGGCACACCCGACGCCGTTCGCTCGGAGCTCGAAGACGTCGCTCTGAAATACGGCGCCGACGAGGTCATCGCCGTCAACATCCTTTACGACCACCAGGCGCGCCGCCGCTCCTATGAGTTGTTGGCCGGGGCGTTCGCCGACTGACGCTGGCGTCCAGGCGAGGAATTCTCGTCGTTGTAGGGAGCAGGAGACTCAAGTCGGACATTCGTTCTGACGACCTATGGTGCGTGTCATCCCGCATGTTGAAACTCCGCTATCCGACAAACTGCGCCGCATGTGGCAGCGCGCTCCCTGCCGGAGTCTGCGCCCAATGGGAGTCAACGACGCGCGCCGTCACCTGCCTTTTGTGCGTCGACGCCGGCGCTTCGCCGCGCGTGGCGATTGGGCTGGAGCGCGGCCAGCCGGGGGCGAGCGCGCACCACGAGTATCTGCGCCGCCGGCGAAATCGCGAAGCGCGCACGCGCGAAAGACATCCACACATCGGTGGGCTGCTGCTCGCCGTCGGAGGTTCCCCCCGGCACGAGTCAGCGTTCCTGCGTGGAGCCGTCGGCGAGAGAACGGTCGCACGGTCGCTCGAGCGCCGCACCGCCAAGCGCGATGCGGTCCTCCTGCACGATCGTCGCATGCCGAACGGCCGCGGGAACATCGACCACCTTGCGATCGCGCCGACCGGTGTCTACGTGATCGACGCGAAGAACATCAGCGGCAAGGTCCGCGTCTCGCGACCGCTGTTCGGCGCCGCGAAGCTCCTCGTCGAGGGCCGCGATCGCAGTCAGCTCGCCGACGGGCTCGACCGTCAGGTGGTGGCGGTTCGCCAAGCGCTCGACCGCCTCGGCCACGCCGACATCGCGGTCGTGGGCGTGTTCTGCTTCACCAAAGCCGACCTGCCACTGTTCGGCCGTGCCGAGATTCGCGGGCACCGCCTGCACCACCGGCGTGCCCTCGCCAGGAAACTCAATCGGAGTGGGCCGATGCCGGCGCCCGCAATTGCAGGCTTGGTCGACGCACTGGCTTCTGCCTTTCCACCCGCGTAGTCGCTCGGCTCGACGCGTTGCCGCGCCGCCCAGCTCCTCGATTTCCTTGACGCGCATCGGGCGCTCCTCCACGCACAGCTTGTCCTTGACGCGCCACCGAGGCCGATGGGATGCATTCAGCGCAGCGAACGAATGCGGGCGACGACGCGGCGTCGCCATTGCGCGTGGCGCGGGCCCTGTCCGGCGGCGTCGGCGAGCACCGCAGCGACCGCCAGGGCACCTGCCATGAGCGCCAGGAGTATGAGGATCACGTCACTCGCGACAGCTGGGATGTCCGCCCCGAGCACTGCGCCGACTGTCGACGACCTGGCGGCAGGCGGCTTCGCCGGCGCCGCGTTGTAGCTGACGCCCTTCACGCCCCCCCTGGCAGCGCTGGCGTGTCCGCCGCCGAAGCCCGCTCCGACGAAAGATGCCACGCGCGCGACCACCTCGCTCATCTGGCTGCAGCCGTGCGTGTTCGCCGCGTCCGTCAATTCGCGGACAGCCTGCTTTTCCAAACGGGCGAAGCCGGCGGGACCGAGGCGCAGTCGCGATGCCACGGCACGTGGCGCAAGCGGCCTGGAACCTGCGAGGCCCGTGCGCAATTCGAGCAGTTCTCGCTGCGTATCGGGCAGGTCGCTCAGACACCCCGCAAAGCGTGCGACCTTCGCTTTCAGCGCTCGCTCGCGGCGCGCGATGCGAGCCCGCGCGTGCGGCCTCGCTCCCGCTTCAGGGGCAGGAAGCCGGCCGTACCCGCCGCCGGTGCTGCGGTAAGCGCCGAAGGGCACCGGCGACGCGCTTTCGCCTTCACCGCCGACGGCGCCCGTGCCGCGAGCGCCCGTGGACGTCGAGCCTTGGCCGGCGACGGCATCGGTCGACGAACCCTGCTGCGCGCCCGCCGTTTTGTGCCCGGACGGACTCGTCGTGCCACCCGCCGCGACGGACGGTCCGTTGACCGACACCGAGGGACCGCCGGCAGCACCGGTGGGCGATTTCGCAGAGACGGTCGGCGTTTTCGCGCCGATCGGTTTGCCGGCAGCGGGCACTTTGACCGGGGCCGTTGGCGCTTTCGCTGGTAGCGGCGGGGGCTTGGCCTGGACGGGCGGGGCTTTGACCGACACAGGCGGCGCTTTGACCGGCACCGGCGGTGCTTTGACGGGGATTGGCGGTGCTTTGACAGGGACGGTTGGCGTCGTGACCGTGACAGGCGGCGTTCTCACGGTCACCGGAGGTGCTTTGACGGTGACCGTCGGAGCCGTGACAGTGACGGAGGGCAGGTTCAGCGCCGACGCCGGCGAGACGGTCGCCAGAGCTGTCACTGCGGCCACGGTGCACGCCGTGACTGCGTTTTTTCGCGCGTCGAACATCGAGCCGGCCCTAACCTCCTAGAACATTCGTCCAGTCGGATTTAGGTGCTGTTTACCCGCTGGACACGCTCCCTACGCAAGACCGCGATTCGCCGCGCCGAGCTCGACTGGCAAGATGCCCGGTCTACGGCTCCAAACGATGCGGCCCGCGATACAGGAACGTCACCTCGCGCACGTTCTCCTGCCCCAGCATCTGCATCAGCAGCCGCGTCAGCCCGAAGCCGAACCCACCGTGCGGCGGAGCGCCGAAGCGGAAGAAGTCGAGGTAGTACTGGATCGGTCCGACGTCGACCTTCTTGTCCTGCGCCTGCTCGAGCAGCTTGTCGTAGCGGTGCTCGCGCTGCGCGCCCGTCGTCAGCTCGATGCCGCGCCACAGCAAGTCGAAGCTCTTGGTGACGGTCGGCCGGTCGGGATAGCGCATGTGGTAGAAGGGCCGCACCGAGGTTGGGTAGTCGGTGACGAAGGCGAACTCGTGGCCGTGGCGCTCCTTGACGATCGCCGACAGCGCTCGCTCGCTCGGCGGATCGAGATCGTGTCCGGCCGGGGGCGCCTCGTGCCCTGCCTCGCGCAGCAGCTCCTTGGCGTCGTCCAGCGTGATCCGCGGGAAGGGAACCTCGGGGACGACGAGCGCCGTGTCGAACGTCTGTGAGATCTGCTCGCCGTGCTCGTCCTCGACCACGGCCAGCACGTGCGCCAGCCAGCGCTCCTCGAAGGACATCACGTCGTCGTGGGAGTCGATCCAAGAGATCTCCACGTCGACGCTCGTGAACTCGGTGTCGTGGCGCGACGTGAACGAGGGGTTGGCGCGAAACACCGGGCCGACCTCGAACACCTTGCCGAAGCCCGCAGCCATCGCCATCTGCTTGTAGAACTGCGGCGACTGAGCGAGATACGCCGTGCGGTCGAAGTACTCGGCCTTGAACAGCTCGGCGCCGGACTCGCTTGCCGAGCCCATCAACTTCGGCGTGTGGAGCTCGATGAAGCGTTCCTTGCGCCAGAACTCGCGCATCGCCTGCTCGGCCGTCGTCTGCACTTCGAAGATCAGCTTGCGGTCGGGACGGCGCAGATCCAGATAGCGCCAGTCGATGCGCTTGTCAAGCGCCGAGTCCACCGCGATCGGCACCTCCGGCTCGGCCAGCGAGTCGACCTCCAGCTCCTCCAGCTTGACCTCCAGGCCGCTGAGGTTCACGCGCTCGTCGGCCGCCACCTTGCCGACGATCGTCACCGCCGACTCCACCGTCAGCGCCGACACGCGTTCGTTGAGCTCGTTAGGCGGGTCCTCCTTGGCCAGCACGACCTGCGCGAGGCCGGTTTCGTCGCGCAGCACGATGAACTGCACGCGCTTCTGATCGCGCAGGGCGTGGACCCAACCACGCAGCCTCACGCGCTCGCCGATCAGCCCCGGGAGCTCGTCTATCAGCGTGCGCTTCACCGGCTGGACCCTATCCGAGCGGACGCGACGGCCGAGACGTCAGATCGGGCAGCCGAGCTTCCAGTTGCGCGGTACCGCCGCGCCCGGCTTGCGTCCGCTGAACGTAAGCGCGACCTTTTCGTACACGCGCGCGCGCCCTTTGCATCTCTTCGACGTGCTCGCCTTCACGCTCACCGGGTAGCTGATGTCCTTGCCTTCCGCGCAGTTCGGTTTGCACGTGTTCATCACGAACGCGCCCTTGGCCTGCGCGGTCGCTCCACCGAAGCTCGACCACGTGAGCCCTTTGAGCACCGTGTTGCCGTCGCCGCACGTCAGCGTCAACAGCTTCGGACGGCTCGCCGTCTTGTTGCAGTTGGTGATCCTCAACGGCGTCGCGGCCGAGGCCGAGATGGCAAGTGCGGCGAGCGTGATCGCGGCGGCGAGCAGGCAGCTCGCGAGGGGGTGGCGCTTGTGAAGGTTCATCTAACGATCATTCCACGCGCGAGGGCGGAGTCGGGGCGCCGCTAAGCCCATGTACGAGCCTAATCGGTGCTCTGCAGCGCGAGCTCGACCTCCACGGCGAACTCGTCCGCGACGACGGCCACGACCGTCTCGATCGAGCCCGCCTGGCGCAGATCCTCGGCCCCCAGCTCCAGCGCCCCCACACGCTGCGCGCTGTCGTGCACGACCACGCGCGTCACCGGCGCGCGCATCGGCCGGCGGGCCTGCGACTTGGCCTTGCGCACTTCCTTGAGCACGTCCGCGGTGACCGCGAGCGCCGTGTCCTCGAGCTCGGCGTCGGCCGTCTTCGCCTCGCCGTAAGCCGCCTGCAGCTCGGCCGCCTCTGGCCAGCTCGCGCGGTGCACCGACCCCTCCTGCCACCACGACCACACCTCCTCGCAGACGAACGGCAGGAACGGCGCGAGCAGACGCTGGAAGATCGACAGGGAGCGTCGCAACGCGCGGCTGACCGACGCCGTCGCATCGGTGTCATAGCGCCGGCCCTTGACGAGCTCGAGGTAGTAGTCGCAGTACCACCAGAAGAAGCTCTCCACACGCTCGAGCGCGCGCGCGTAGTCGAACTGCTCGAAGCTGCTCGTCGCGTCGGCGACGACCGCGCCCAGGCGCGCGATCATCGCGCGGTCGAGCGGGTTGCTCAGCTGGCCGACCTCCGATCGCTCGCCCTCGCACGGCAGGTCGGCAAGCACGAACTTCGAGGCGTTGAGCAGCTTCACCGCCAGGCGGCGGCCGACCTTCATCTGCTGCGCGTCGAACGCCGTGTCGGTGCCCGGCCGTCCGTTCGCCGCCCAGTAGCGCACGGCGTCGGCGCCGTACTCCTCCAGCAGGTGCATCGGCGTGACGACGTTGCCCTTGGACTTCGACATCTTCTTGCGGTCGGGGTCGAGCACCCAGCCGGAGATCGCCGCGTTGCGCCACGGCAGCACGTCGTAGTCCAGGTGCGAGCGCAGGATCGTCGAGAACAGCCACGTCCGAATGATGTCGTGCGCCTGCGGGCGCACGTCCATCGGAAAGACCTTCGCGAACAGCTCGTCGTCCTCGCCGGACCCAGCTGCCCCGGCTGTGTGCCCCGCGATCTGCGGCGTCAGCGACGACGTCGCCCACGTGTCCATCACGTCGGGGTCGCCGGCGAAGCCGCCGGGCTGGCCACGCTGCTCGGAGGTGTAGCCGTCGGGCACGTCCGTCGAAGGATCGACGGGCAGCTGCTCCTCGCGCGCGGGTATGGGTTCGTCGTAGAGCACGGCGCCGTTGGCGTCGAGCGGGTACCACAGCGGAAACGGCACACCGAAGAAGCGCTGGCGGCTGACGCACCAATCTCCCGTCAGCCCGTTGACCCAGTCCTCGTAGCGCGCGCGCATGTACGGCGGATGCCACTCGAGCTCTCGCCCGCGCGCCAGCAGCGCGTCGCGGTGGGCCATCGTGCGGATGAACCACTGGCGGCTGGTGACGATCTCCACCGGCCGCTCGCCCTTCTCGAAGAACTTCACCGCGCGCGTCACCTGCGTCGGCTCGCCGACGATCTCGCCAGCCTGCTGCAACAGCTCGAGGATCCGCCTGCGCGCCTGGTTGATCGTCCGCCCGCGCAGCTCGGCGTAGTCGCGGCGCGCACGCTCGACGTCCTGGGACTCCCAGCCGGCCGAGCCCCACGGCACGTCGGCCAAGCGCCCGTCGAGACCGAGCACCGAGCGCACGGGCAGCGCGAGCTCGCGCCACCACACGACGTCGGTCAGGTCGCCGAACGTGCACACCATGACCAGGCCGGTGCCCTTCTCGGGATCGACGAGCGGGTGCGTGAGCACGGGCACGCGCGTGCCGAACAGCGGCGTCAGCACCTCCGAGCCGACGAGCTCGCGCTGGCGCTCGTCGTCGGGGTGCGCCAGCAGCGCGACGCAAGCCGGAATCAGCTCCGGGCGGGTCGTCTCGATCAGCGCCTCAGCTTCGCCGTCGGCGTCGCGAAAGCGCACGCGGTTCATCGCCCCCGGGCGCTCGCGGTCCTCCAGCTCGGCCTGCGCGACAGCGGTCTGGAAGTCGACGTCCCACAGCGTCGGCGCCTCCAGCTGGTAGGCCTCGCCGCGCTCGAGCAGCCCCAGGAACGAACGCTGGGAGATGCGCTGCGCGTGCGCGCCGATCGTCGTGTAGGTCATCGACCAGTCGACGGAAAGGCCGAGCCCGCGCCACAGCTCCTCGAAGGCCCGCTCGTCGGTCTCGGTCAAGCGCAGGCACAGCTCGACGAAGTTCGGCCGCGAGATCGACACCGGTTCCTTTTCCGAGGGCTCCGCCGGCGGGGTGAAGTCGGGGTCATACGCCACCGACGGGTCGCAGCGCACGCCGAAATGGTTCTGCACGCGCCGCTCGGTCGGCAGACCGTTGTCGTCCCAGCCGATCGGGTAGAAGACGGCCTTGCCGCGCATGCGCTGGTAGCGCGCGACTGCGTCGGTGTGCGTGTAGGAGAAGACGTGCCCGACGTGCAGCGAGCCGCTGACGGTCGGCGGCGGGGTGTCGATCGAGAACACGCGCTCGCGCGGCGCAGAGCGGTCGAAGCGATAGCAGCCGTCGCGTTCCCACTGCTCGCTCCACTTCTGCTCCAGGCCGTCGAGCGTCGGCCGCTCGGGGACCTCGACGGCGGCTGGCGGCTGCGTCTCTGCGCGATCGGGCGTCAAGCGGTTGATCGTATCCGCCGGCTGGCGAGCTGTCGCTCGGCCGCCGGGCGGACGGCGCGCGCTCGTGCGCCCGAGTTGCCGCGAGCGCCGGTGTTGACGATCGCCGCCGTGGACGATCGCCGCCGCTCACACGGCGCGCTCGGCGCCTAGCGTACGACGCCCCTTCTCAGGCCGCCACTGGCACTTCGTATGCGATGTCTGAGATATCGGATACGGCGGCGTGCGAGCGCGCCGCGCGCTGGCTGTTGTGCGACGGGCAGTACACGCCGCGCACCTCGCCGGTGTCGATGCCGTAGGCCTGCCACACGCCGCCGTCGTGGATCAGGTGAAAGAAGCGGCCTTCGTGGTCGCCGCTGGCGGCGAGCTCACGCTGCCACGCCTGCTCGACAACAACCCTGGGGATGCGCGAGTGACACGAGCAGTCGTCGCGCGCGTCGCTCCACACGCAGCGCAGAGGCAGCTCGACGACGTCGTCGAAACCCCGGCCGAACGCCCCGACCCCCCGGCCCATCGCCAGCACGTGCGTCCGAACAGCATTCATCAAAACCGCCTCCGCTTCGTTTTCTGCCCCTGACGGGCAACGTCCTGTCGTCCCTTGCGTTCCTATCGGGCAATTCATGTCGTACTTTTCGGACGACAAGCCCGATTCCATTCGACTGTTCGGTATTTCTGGACAGGTGTCCTAACCCCACCCTGCGCGTAGATACCATGGCTATCGCAGTCCGCGCATAGCCCCACCCGATCCCCCTCATGACGACGCGCCGACCATCCTAAGAAGATTCTCACAAAGACTTTGAGCGAATCCTCACACAAGCTGCGGGCACGGATATAGAGTCGCGGCGGAGCAGTCGGGGAGCCCGAGGGTGAGCGAGGATCGGACGTGAGCCTGTTGGCGAAGAAGGTCTTGGGGGTAGGCGCCACGGTGATCGTGGTGGGGTCGCTGATCGGTCTTTACGTGGCCAGCTGGGCGACGAGCTTTCCCAAGACGGTGGCGGCGTCGAGCAGCAGCACGACGACGGGGGTCAGCACGCAGCTGACGCTGCAGACGGTCGCAGCGGTGGGCGCCGGATACAGCCCGGGCCACCCCGACTGGGTCTCCTATCTGGTGCAGAGCCACGGCAAGTGGATCCACAGCACCGACTACAAGGTGCCGGCGAACTCCGACGTGCAGATCACGGTGCTGCAGTACGACGGCGACAGCGGCCTGCGCAACCCGTTCCTCTCGCAGGTCCAGGGGACGGTCGGCGCCACGGAGACGATCGACGGCAAGACGGTCAAGGCGATCGATCCCGAAGAAGCGTCGCACACGTTCGCGGTGCCGGAAATGGGGATCCTGGTACCGCTGCCGGGCGTCGCCGAAGAAGCCAAGAACCAATGCGAATTCGCCCCATGCACGATGGCGGAGGCGCACCGCACGATCACCTTCACGATTCACACTCACAAGAAGGGCCGCTACCACTGGCAGTGCTTCGTACCGTGCGCCGCGGGCTTCCTCACCGGGGGAGGAGGGCCGATGCAGACGCTCGGCTACATGGACGGCTTCCTGGAAGTCGTGTAGGCGATGGCCGAGGTCAACCACGCGCGGCGCTTCACCACGCTGTGGGTGCTCGCCTCACTGGTGGCGACGCCGCTGGTGATCGTGCTGCTGGGCCCGATCCTGCCGCCGGGCAACGGCTCGGTGCAGGCGTCGGGCCACGTGACGGACAACACGGTGCTGCTGGGGATGGCGACGCCGGTGCTGCTGCTGGTGGTGATCTATCTCGCCTACGCGGTGATCGTCTTTCGCCAGCCCAAGGGCGGCGTGCTGGAAGGCCCGGCGATACGCGGCAACCAGCGCCTGCAGACGGTGTGGATCGTCGTCACGTCGGTGCTGGTGCTGTCGCTGGCGGCGTACGGGACGGTGCGCCTGGAGGAAGACGGCGCGGGCTCGGGCGGCGGGCCGTCGCCGGTGGTCGTGCCGCACGGCAAGAAGCTTCGCGTGCAGGTGATCGCCCAGCAGTGGGCGTTCACCTATCGCTTCCCGGAATACGGCGGCGTCGAGGTTCCGCATCTCGAGCTGCCGGTGAATCAGATGGTCGAACTGCACGTGACGTCGCTCGACGTGATCCACTCCTTCTGGGCCTACCAGCTCGGCGTGAAGGCGGACGCCAACCCGAACGTCGACAACGTCGTGTACGTCAAGCCGACGCGCGAACAGACCTTCGAAGTGCGCTGCGCTGAGCTGTGCGGGATCTGGCACGGCGGGATGTTCGACCACGGCCACGTGGTCAGCCGGGAAGCGTTCGACGCGTGGATCGCCGAACAGCAGACGAAGTACGCGCCGGCGACGAAGGCGCTGCCGCCCTACAGCAAGACCTACCTCCCCGAACCGACGAGGCGAGCCGGATGACCACGACGGTGCAATCGCAGCCCCCCTCCGCGCCCGTTCGTCGCCCGCTGTGGCGGCGGCTGGTCGGCTTCAACCTGCTCAGCGCCGTGCTGCTGGGCGTCGCCGGCTACTACCTCGGCTGGTTCATCGGCCATCAGGTCTCGACGAGCAAAAGCTTCGAGTTCACGTCGGCGACGGACGAGAACGACGTCGCGCTGCTGCTCGCGTATCTGTTCGGCGTCGCCGGCTTCTTGATCGGCCTGGGCTTTGCCAACTACCCGGTCGGCCGCCTGCTAGGCAAGCCCGCCTCGCTGCGCGAGAAGGAGGACGAGGGGATCGGGCGCTACTTCGGGCTGTGCACAGACCACAAGGTCGTCGGCATCCAGTACCTCGTGGGAATCGGGCTGTTCTTCTTCATCGCGGGACTGAACGCGATGCTGATCCGCACGGAGCTGCTGCACAGCACGCCGACGACGATCGCCCCCAACCAGTACCTGTCGCTGGTGGGCATGCACGGGGCGATGATGATGGGGATGATGACCTCGGGCGTGCTCGGGCCGTTCGCCAACTACTTCGTGCCGATCATGATCGGCGCCCGGCGCATGGCCTTCCCGCGGATCGAGGCGCTGACCTTCTGGCTGCTGATGGCCGCCGGCTTCATCTTGACCTCGTCGATCTTCTTCGGCGGCTTTCCGACCGGCTGGACGGGCTATCAGCCGCTCAACGACCAGGCGGTGATGGGGATGGACTCCTACATCGTCTTCTTTGCCCTCGTCGGCGTCTCGATGTGCCTGCTCGGACTGAACATGATCGCGACGATCATCACGATGCGCGCGCCTGGGCTGAGGTGGTCGCGCCTGCCGATCTTCGTGTGGTCGGTGCTGGCGACGTCGGTGCTGATGGTGCTGTCGGCGCCGATGCTGATCGCCACGCTGGCGATGGCGGCGCTGGACCGCTCGATCGCGACGACCTTCTTCGTGCCCGGGGGTGGCGGCAGCCCGTACCTGTTCGAGAACCTGTTCTGGTTCTTCGGACACCCGGAGGTCTACATCCTCGCGCTGCCGGGCTTTGGCATCGTGCTGGAGCTGCTGCCGGTGTTCACGCGAAAGCCACTGTGGGGCTACCGGCTGGCGGTGTCGGGGATGCTCGGCGTCGCGCTGCTGAGCTTCTTCGTGTGGCAGCACCACCTGTTCGTCAGCGGCATCAACGCCGACCTGCGCCCGTTCTACATGCTCTCCACGGAGATCATCTCAGTGCCGACGGGCTTCATCTTCCTGTGCGTGATGGGCACGCTGTGGAAGGCGCGAAGCTCGTTCAGCGTGCCGATGCTGTTCTGCCTGGGCTGGACGTTCAACTTCCTCATCGGCGGCCTGTCGGGCGTGTTCCTCTCGGACACGCCGAGCGACACGGACACGCACGGCAGCTTCTTCGTGATGGCGCACTTCCACTACACGATCATGGGCGGGCTGATCTTCACGTTCTTCGCCGCGATCTACTATTGGGTGCCGAAGATGACCGGGCTGCGCTTCAACGAGCGCCTGGCCAAATGGCACTTCTGGCTGATGTTCGTCGCCTTCAACTCGACGTTCATGCCGCTGTTCGTGCTCGGCATGAAAGGCATGCCCCGGCGCGTGTCCAGCTACGCGCCCAACCTGCACGGCCTCAACGTGTGGGTGTCGATCTCCGCGTTCGTGCTGGGCTTCTCGATGCTGATCTTCCTGTTCAACGTCGTCTACTCGCTGATCGTCGTGCGCCTGCGCGCGGAGTCCAACCCGTGGCGCTCGAAGTCGCTGGAGTGGCAGGTGCCAACGCCGGTGCCGGTGAACAACTTCGAGCAGATCCCGGTGATCGACTCCGATCCCTACGACTACGGCACGCCGCTGAACATCGGCGGGGCCGGCGCCACGCCCGCGCCGGCGGGGACCTGACGTGGAGGCCTCACGCGAAGACCGTCCGCTGGGGCTGCTGGTGCCGGCGGTGGCGCCCGGCGCGGAGATCCCGCCGGAGCCGCCGGACGTGGGCGCGCGCGCGCTGTACGTCGCCGGGCGGCTGCTGGCGGGCGCGACGACGTTCTTCTTCCTCGCCTTCCTGTTCGCGTACTTCTATCTGCGCTCGCTCAACGAGAACCACCAGTGGCACCCGGGCAATGTGAAAGCCGAGCAAGCGCTGGGCGCGGCGATCCTCGCATGCGTGCTGCTCAGTGCCGTGCTGGCGATCGTCGCCGGACGCCAGATGAAGGCGCAGTCGCGCAGCTGGCTGGGCCCGGCGATCGGCGCGCTGGCATTCGGGCTGGCGGCGATCGCGCTGCAGTGCATCGAGTACGTCGTGCAGCACTTCGGCCCGACCGACGGCGGCTACGCGAGCGTGTTCTGCGCGTGGACGGCCTTCTTCGCGATCGCTGCGCTGGCGACGATGTACTGGCTGGAGACGCAGATCGCCACCGAGCTGCGCGCGCGGCGCGCGCCGGCGCAGCGCGACGGCGACATCAAGGACCCCGATCGGCTGATCGCGCCGGGCCTCGACGCGTGCGTGTTCTTCTGGTCCTATCTCGCGGGGCTGGGGGCGGTCGCCTACGTGACGCTGTACCTGTTGTGATGCTCGCCGCGGCGACAGTCGCGCCCGGTCTCTGGGACTGGTCGTTCGACCCGCCGCTGGCGCTGGTGATCGACCTGGCGATCCTCTATTGGATGGGCTCGCGACGCACGGTCACGCCGGCGCGCACGAGACACCAGCGCCGCTGGCAAAGCGCGTCCTTCTACGCTGGGCTGGCGGTGCTGGCGATCGCGCTGAGCTCGCCGCTGGAGATCCTCTCCGAGCAGCTGTTCTGGGCGCACATGGTTCAGCACGTGCTGCTGCTCGTCGTCGCGGCGCCGCTGATCGTGCTGGCGCGACCGTGGATTCGACTGTGGCGCTCGCTGCCGTTGGGTCTGCGCCGCTGGCTGGCGGGCAACCTCAGCCAGGGCGAGCGCACGCGCTGGCTGCGCGCTGCGAGCCGCCTATTGGGAAGCCCGCAGGCCGGCTTCGTCGCCTTCAGCGTCGTGCTGCTGGTGTGGCACGTGCCGGCGCTGTTCGACGCGACGCTGCGCTCGTCGGCGCTGCACGCGCTCGAGCACACGCTGTTCTTCGCCACGGCAGTGATGTTCTGGAAGCAGGTGATCGACTCGCCGCCGCTGCACGCGCGTCTGTCGTCGGTGCAGCGCGTCGCGTACGTGGTCGGCGCGATGGTCGTCAGCTGGGTGCTCGCGGTCGTGCTGGCACTGGCGCCGCAGCCGCTGTACTCGTTCTACGCGCACGAGGCCAGCCGTCCGGGTGGGATCTCGGCGCTGACCGATCAGCAGCTCGCCGCGGGCATCATGTGGGTACCGGGCTCGATCACGTTCGTGCTCGTCATCTTCGTCTACGTCCACCGCTGGCTCGCGCCGCCCGCGTCGCTCCCTACTCAGAGCGCACGGCTCGTGAGCGGCCACTAGGAGGGAGCCATGTCCATGCTCGCCATGCTCGCCGCAATCCCGCTCGCCGCGCACTTCCTCACGGGCTCGATCCTCACGCTAGCGCTGCCGCTGGGCGTGCTGATCCTGGTCGCCTGCTGGTACGTGTTCCTGCTGCGCGGCGGCTCCGGCGAACGCTGATCGCCGGCGGGGCGGCTTGCCGGCGGGGCGCCGATCGCCCGACCCGGTGCTGAAGCCACACATGCCACCGCCGGAGTCACGCGATGACGCCCGCTGGAGTCAGTCGAATGAGTGCGAGAGAGTGCCCGTCGAGCGCTCCTCGCGGGCGGGCCGCGCGACGCGTCGGTGCGGGCGGCGCAGGCGCCAAACGTTGCCGGTGACGCCTGGCCGGTGCGGCGTGAGTTTGGCGGGACGCGTCATCACGAACGCCAGCAGGGCAAGCAGGGCGAGGTCGAGCACGACGTTGAGAACGATGATGGTCGTGAGGGTCATGTATGCAGGGTTCCCCGCGAACCTCAGGTCAAACTCAACAGGGCGTGAGAACCCTCTAACCGCCCGCCTTGCATGAGAGCGCTCTAACGCTGTGCATGGCGTAGGATGGCTTGACAATTCGGGGTTGACCACCGAGCAGAGGGGGATGGCGGGATGTCATCGACAGGTCGGTACGGGGCGCGCTCGCGAGCGGGCGCATCGGGGGCGCGGAGCGCGGAAATGCTCAGGGCGAGGATGCGAAGGGCGGTCGTGGTCGCGCTCGCGGCGATCGCGTTCGGCGCGGTGACGGGGACTGCGTGGGCGGCGAAGAGCGTGGACATCGTTCGCCAGGGCGCGCCGCCGGAAGGCGAAATTCCGGCGCACACGCACTACTTCACGACGATCCAGGCGGCGGTGAACGCATCGAAACACGGTGACTGGGTGCTGATCGAAGCGGGCACGTACGCGGAAGAAGTGCTCGTGACGGCAGAACACGCGGGCATTCACATTCGCGGGATGGACCGCAACAACGTGATCGTCGACGGCCAGCACAAAGTGACGTCGGAAGGGAGCAACGGCATACAGGTGCTGAAAGCGAACGACGTGTCGATCGAAAACCTGACGGTGCGAAACTTCGACCGCGCGTCGGCGAACGGCGGAAACGGCAACGAGGTCTGGTGGAACGGCGGCGACGGCACGGGCGTGATCGGCGCGCACAAGTGGCGCGGGCGCTACCTGACGGCGTATGACGACGGGCTGCTGGGCGGCTACGGCCTATTCACGTCGAACACCGTGAAGGGCTCGCTGGAAGACTCATACGCATCAGGCTTCGGCGATTCGGGTCTGTACATCGGAGCGTGTCGCGACTGCCAGGCGCGGGTCTTCAACGTGGTCATGGAAAACAACGCGCTCGGCTACTCGGGCTCGAACGCCGGCGGCAGGCTGTTGGTCGAAAACTCGGTGTTCAGCAACAACTCGATCGGCTTCGCGCCGAACTCGGAAAACCCGGGCGACCCGCCGCCGCCGCAGGACGGCGCGTGCAGCTCTGGACACAACCGCAAGGCGACGCCGACGTTCAGCACGACGAACTTCGCGCGCTGCACGATCTTCCGCAACAACGTGTTCTCCAAAAACAACAACATCAACGCTCCGGGAGACGCCTCCACGGAGGCTGGCGGCTGGGGCATCGGCGTCGAGCTCCCGGGCGACTACGCGGACCTGGTGGAAAAGAACACGATCTCCGACAACGTCAACGTCGGGCTGCTCGGCTTCGAGTACCCGAATCCGTTTCCACCGCAGGAAAACACGCTGTACTTCGCGTTGTCGGGCAACCGGGTGAGCGAAAACACGTTCTCGGGCAACGGCTCGAACGAACGTGGCTTCTCCGGCGACCTGACGCTGCAGGGAGGCCTGTTCACGCAATCTGTCAACAACTGCGTGTCGGGCAACTCGTTCGCCGCCGCGACGCATCCGGCGAACATCGAAACTACGTGGGGATGTCAGAACAACACCACGCCGAATCCCGAAAACGGGTTCGGCGCGATCGAATACCTGCTGCTGCTGCAGGGAGAGTCAGAAGCGCGCACGCCGACGCCGCAACCGGCGCCGGCGGCACAGCCGACGATGCCGAACCCGTGCCAGGAAGTGCCGTACAACCCGCTGTGCCAGTGAGCCGCAGGCTCTAGACGGCGCGAGCGCCACCGCCCCTTCGCATCGGGGCGGGGGCGCTCGTCAGTCGTTGGCGGTGAGCGCGCCGAGCAGGTCCGCGAAGCGCTCGCGCGCCTCGGCGCGGCGCGTCGGCAGGTGCTCTGTGGGCACTTCGCCGGGCGGCGGAGAATAGCCGTGCAGGATGCGCCGGGCGACGGTCTGGCGGTGCACCTCGTCGGGTCCGTCGTAGATACGCGCGGCGCGCGCGAAGCGGTACATCTGCTCGAGCGGCAGGTCGGTGGAGTAGCCGAGCGAGCCGAGCGTCTGCACGGCGCGGTCGACGACGTCGTGCAGCACCTTGGCGCCGTAGAACTTGATCAGCGCGATGTCGACCATCGCGGCGCGCGCGCCTTGGCTGTCCATCACCCAGGCGGCGTGCAGCGTCATCAGCCGCGCGGCCTGCATCTCGGCGGCGCTGTCGGCGATCCAGTTCTGCACGGTCTGCTTGTCGGCGAGCAGCGAGCCGTGCGCATGGCGATAGGTCGCGCGCTCGCACATCATGTCGAAGGCGCGCCGCGCGACGCCGAGCCAGCGCATGCAGTGGTGGATGCGCCCGGGCCCGAGCCGCTGCTGAGCGAGCATGAAGCCGTCGCCGACGCCGCCGAGCAGCGCATCGGCGGGGACGCGAACGTTCTCGTAGAGGATCTCGGAGTGCCCGCCGTAGGCGCCGAACTGCTCCCACGGGTGCTCCATCGTCGGCACGTCGCGAACGATGTCCACGCCGGGCGTGTCGCGCGGGACGATGAACATCGACGCGCGCTGGCGTCCGCGGGCCTCGGGGTCGGTGACGGCCATGACGATCAGGAAGTCGGCAATCGAGCCGTTGGAGGAGAACCACTTGTGCCCGTCGATCACCCACCCGTCACCGTCGCGGACCGCGCGCGTCTTCAGCTGCGTGGGGTCCGAGCCGGGGCTGTCGGGCTCGGTCATGCTGAAGGCGCTGCGCAGGTCGCCGGCGAGCAGCGGGTGCAGCCAGCGCTCCTGCTGCTCGGGCGTGCCGGCCATGGCGAGGATCTCCGAGTTGCCGGAGTCGGGCGCGGCGTTGCCGAAGGCGAGCGGCGCGATCGGCGACGTGCCAAGGATCTCGTGCATCAACCCGAGGCGCACCTGGCCCATTCCCTGGCCGCCGAGCTCGGGCGGCAAATGCGTGGCCCACAGCCCGCGCTCCTTGACCTGCGCCTGCAACGGCGCGATCGCCTCGCCGAGGCCCTGCAGGCCGAGCTCGTGCCAGATGGACTCCAGCGGCCAGATCTCACTGCGGACGAACTCGGCCATCCAATCGAGCTGCGCTTGGAAGTCGGGGTCGGTGGAGAAGTCCCAGCTCATGCGGCGTCCTTTCGGTCAGGCGTGAGAGGCTTGGCAGAAGCCTACGCCGTGTCTGTCGCGCGGGTGCGAGCGCGCGGCGCGGGCCGGGCCGCGGCGCGCCACGCGCTTGACGCGACCGGCAGGACTCGCGAGCAATCACCGTTGGGCGTCGTGACCGAGCCAGGTCACGACGCCCACCGGCAGATTGACGCCCACGCCAGGGAGGGAGCGGCGCCGAGCGTCTTCAAGGTGACCGGACGAGGGAGGTCACTCCTGAATGTTCAACATGGCATAGCTAAAGTGTCATGTCAAGGGTAAAGTAGCTGGCTGTTTATAAAACAATTGATCGATTTAATGTGTTGCGGATCGCTATTTGTCAAACCGTGGGCCGCGACAGGACGAGGGGGCGTGCGCTCGAGAGAGCGCGCACGGGCTGATGGCCAAGCAAGGCAAACCGCGAGAGCCGTCGGCAGCGCAGGAGTCGGACTCCTCGAAGCAGCCGCGTGAGCGTCGCCGCCGGTCGGCGGGCCCGGCGGCACGCGAGCAGGTGCGCGCGAGCCAGCGCCTGCGCTTGGCGCTGGCGCTGGTGGAAGCGGTCGGCGAGGACGGCTATCGCGCGACGCGCGTGGCGGACGTGATCGCCCGCGCGGGCGTCTCGCGCAAGACGTTCTACGAGCTGTTTGACAACAAGCAGGACTGCCTGCTTGCGACGTTCGACGTGATCGCCAACGAGGCGATGCGCCGGATGGAGGTCGCCTATTACGCTGCGGAGGGATGGCCGGGTCGCGTGGAAGCGGCGATCGGCGCGCTGCTTTCGGGGGCGCTGGAGAACCCGGCGGCGCTGCGGCTGAACCTGCTGGAGATCCCGGCGGCAGGGCCGGCTGGGATCGAGCGCCGCGAGCGCTCGATCGAGCGCTTCGAGCAGTTCATCCGCGACGGGCTGGAGCTGGCTCCGGGCGATGGGACGATCTCCGACGTTGCCTTGAAGGCGATCGTGGGCGGCCTGTACAGAGTGCTCTACCGGCGCGTGCTGCGCGGCGAGGCGGACGAGTTGATCGCGCTCGTACCGGACCTGACGAATTGGTCGGCGTCCTACTACCCGGCGCCCGCGTCGATGCTCGCGGAGCCGTCGGCAAAGTCGCGCACGCGGCGCGCGGCAACGGTGCTAAAGGGCGGTCGCGCGCCTGGGACGCTGGCGCCGCATCCTCTGCTGGGTGGGCGCCGCGGCCTCGCGCGCGGAGATCAGAACGTCTCGCGCAGCTTCGTCGTGCAGAGCCAGCGCGCACGCATCCTCGACGCGGTGGCGAACCTGACCGCCAGCGAAGGCTACGCGGCGCTGCGCGTGGAAGGGATCGCCGAGCAGGCGGCGGTGTCGCTGGTGGCCTTCTACGAACACTTCGCCGACAAGGAAGACGCCTTTCTGGTCGCGTACGAGGTCGGTCACGCGAAGGGCCTGGCGATGGTCGAACGCGCATTCGCCGCCGAGAGCGATTGGCGCTTGGCCGTACGTGCGGGCATCGCCGCGCTGTTCGACTTCCTGGCGACGGAGCCGTCGTTCGCGCACATCGCGCTCGTGGACGCGCTGATCGCCACCGAGCACACGGCGCGCCGCTCGAGCGCCGGCGTGGACACGTTCGCGCAGATACTCGCGCCGGGCCTGGGGCAGACCGGCGGGCGCAAACCCCCGGCTGTGACCATCGAGGCGATCGCCGGCGGCCTGTTCGACCTGTGCCTGCACTACTCGCTCGCCGGGCGCATCGACGAGCTGCCGGAGCTGACGGCGTCGGCGACGTACATCGCGCTCGCGCCATTCCTCGGCGGCGAGGAGGCCGCGCGCATCGCCACCGACAGCCCGCCGAGCGCACACGTCGCGGAGCTCGTAAAGGCCCACGCCTAGCCAGACTGCGGCCTCGCGCTCATGAGCGCGACGGGAACAGCGAGGCCGGCGGAGCGTTTGACGGTCGCGATGCGCCGCCCCGGCTGGACGGCGTCGCGCACGGCGCCGACGTGCGGCGACATGGCAGCGACAGCGCGGTCGAGGTCGGCGGCGAGCAGCGCGAGGCCCCACAGGCGGGCGGGCCGATCGGCCCCGTGGCGCTCGGCGACGACGTGCTCGGGTTCCTGCACGACCTCGAGGATCTCGCGACCGAGACGGAAGAACGCCTGGCGGGGAGCGCCGGCGGGCGTGGGCTCCTCGCGAACCCTGCGCAAATCGAGGCCGGCGGCGCGCAGCGCGCCCACGCTGCGATCGAGGTCGGGGGTCATCGCGACGATGTGGTCGATCGAGGCGATCCCGTTGGCGTGGGCCGGCGCAGGCTCCACCGGCGGCGACTGCGAGACGGTCGTCGCCAGCCCGTCGAGCTCGCTCGACATGAGCCCGCGCAGGGACCAGCCGACGATCCCCCGCCCAGCGTCTGCGCCGGCGAGCCGCAGGCGAACAGACCCGAGCTGCACGACGTCGCGCGCGACCGTGAAGCCAAGTTGTGACCAGCGCGCCGGCGCGTCGGCGAGCACGACTTCGTCGATCGTCGGCGACGGCGGCGCGTCGGCCACCGCGGGCTGCTGGCTGGACATCGCGCGCAGCATCGCACGCTACGGTTCTGCGCATGTGGGCGCAAGGCGAGATCCGGCTCGATCCGCTGCCGCGCGGCTATCACCTGATCACGCGCGAGGTGCTCGCCGCGGTGCCGCGGATCGCCGAGCTGGAGGTCGGCCTGCTGCACCTGTTCATGCGCCACACGTCTGCCTCGCTGACGCTCAACGAGAACGCCAGCCCGGACGTGCGCCGCGACTTCGCCGCGTACTTCGACCGCGCCGTGCCGCAGGACGCCGACTACTGGACGCACACGCTGGAGGGGCCCGACGACATGCCCGCGCATATCAAGGCGTCGCTGCTCGGCGCGTCGCTGTCGCTGCCGATCGCCGCCGGCCGCCTGGCGCTGGGCACGTGGCAGGGCATCTACCTGTGCGAGCACCGCGACCACGGCGGCCCGCGTTCACTGCTTGCGACGCTGTGCGGGCAGGCGGGAGCGGCGTAGCGACCGTCGTCAGCGCCGCACGTCGAATGCGTGCTGACGCTGCGAGCCAAAGCGGTAGATCGAGAAGTGCTCGTCAAACGTCGCGACGCTGGTCAGGCCAAGCCGCTCCATGACCGCGAAGCTTGTGCGATCGACGATAGAGAAGCCTTGGTCAGGGAAGACCTCGCCGATCCGCCAAGCGGCATCCAGGTCGGCGGACAGGACGCTCTCCACCACTGCGTGCCCACCGCGCAGACCGCCCCAGAAGCGCTCCGCGCTCTCAGGGCCACCGCGATCGCGCATGAGCCGCCACGACTCGACGAGCACATGATCGGTCGTCACCAGACCGTCAGCGCCACCCAGCAGGACGGTCGCGCGCTCGTGGTATCGGTCGTGGGAGTCGGCTGCGGCGTAGAACGCCGAAGTGTCGACGAACAGCCTCAACGGTCGGATTGCCCGGTCTCATGCAAGTGCTCACGCCAGGCCGCTTCGCCCAGGTACTTGTCAACGTTGCTGGAGACGTCCGAGACGCCCGAATCGAAGAGCCCGAAGATGGCGCTGATGTCGGCCTTGGGCTCGTCGCCGAGGTCGCGCTCGAGCGTTCGACGAACATACTCGGCGAAGGAGATCCCAAGGTCGGCCGCACGGCGCTTGGCTCGACGATGCGCATCGGCGTCGAGCGTGATCTGCGTCCTCACCACCATTATGGTGCCATCGTACCATCACCAAGGCTGGGCTGGTCGGCGGGCCCAACGACTCCGACGCATCCAGAGGACCCGACGCACGACTACGACGGCCGGTAGGCGCCCGGCTTGGGCCGCACCCTGCCGCCGGGGAAGGCCAGGCGCAGGATCGTGCGATGGACTGTGCCGAGCTGCTTGTGCAGCGGGCCGGTGTTGTACGGCAGGCCGTAGCGGCGGCAGATGTCGCGCACGCGCGGAGCGATCTCCGCGTAGCGCGAGGACGGCATGTCCGGGTACAGGTGGTGCTCGACCTGGAAGCTGAGGTTGCCCGCGAGCAGGTGAAACAGCGGGCCGCCGTCGATGTTCGCCGCGCCGAGCAGCTGGCGCACGTAGAAGCCGCCGCGCGTCTCATCGGCGACCTCTTCCTCGGAGAACGTGTACGTCTGGTCGGGGAAGTGGCCGCAGAAGATGATCGAGTAGGACCACACGTTGCGCACGATGTTCGCCGTGAAGTTCGCCGTCAGCGTCGACTTGAACGAGCGCTTGGCCGACTGCGGCGAGCCGCGCCCGGAGACGAACGCGCCAAGCGCTGCCAGCGCCGGGAAGGCGACGTAGTCCTTGACGATCTGGTCGCGCGCCTTCGCGCCGATCGCCTTCAGCTCCTGCACGACCTGCTCCTTTGACTTCTCGCCAGAGTGGATGGCGCCGCGGTTGAGGTCGTGCACGGCCACGCCCCACTCGAAGAAGCCCATCAGGATCAGGTTGTACAGCGGCTGAAACAGGTACACCGGGTGCCACTTCTGGTGCGGGTCGATGCGCATGATCTCGTAGCCCAGGTCGCGATCCTTGCCGCGGATGTTCGTGAACGTGTGGTGCTCGTAGTTGTGCGAGTGGCGCCATGCGTCCGCCGGCGACGCCGTGTCCCAGTCCCAGTTCTGCGAGTTGATGTCCGGGTCGTTCATCCAGTCCCACTGCCCGTGCATCACGTTGTGGCCGATCTCCATGTTCTCCAGGATCTTCGCCAGCGACAGCGCCGTCGTTCCCGCCAGCCACAGCGGCTTGCGCTGCGAGCCCAGCAGCAGCGCGCGAGCCGCCAGCACAAGGTGGCGGTGCAGCTTGATCGTGCTGCGGATGTAGCGCGAGTCGCGGTCGCCCAAGTCGGCGTACACCTCGTCGTGGATCGCGTCGAACTCGCAGCCGAGCTGCTCGATCTGCTCGGCGCTCAGCGCCGCCAGCGGGCTCTGGGGCTCCTCGAGGTCGTGCGGCTCGCTGGGCTCGTGCGCTGCGGTTGGTCTGTCGGTCTGCGTGGCGGACAACTTGGCTCCTTCGGTTGCGATCGTGGACGGAAGATTCAGGGCGAAACGGGCGGATCTCAGAGGGCGATCTCGACGGGCCCCTCGGGGGCGTTGATGCACGTCTGAAGCATTTCGCCGGGCTGGCCGTGGACGCGGCCCGTGCGCAGGTCGCGCACCTGACCGGCGCACAGGCGCCCGACGCACGTGTGGCAGATGCCCATGCGACAGCCGAACGGCAGCTGCGCGCCGGCGTCCTCGCCTGCCGCGAGGATCGGCTGCTCGCCGTCGCTGGACGTTTCAATACCGCTCCTGGAGAAGCGGATCGTGCCACCGGCGCCGCGCTCGCCGTCGCCTACGCGCGCGTCCGGCTGGAAGTGCTCGAGGTGCAGGCGCGCCGGATCGCCGTCGCGCTCGAAGCGCTCGCCGATCGTCTCCAGCAGCCCAGATGGCCCACACAGGAACGTCTCGCGCTCGCGCCAGTCAGCGCACAAGCCGTCGAGGTGCTCGGCCGTCACACGCCCCTGCTCGCCCGTGCGCTGCTCGTGCAGCCGGTAGCCGGCGTGGCGCGCGTGCAGCTCGCGCAGCTCGCCGCCGAAGATCACGTTCTCGAAGCTGCGCGCGCTGTGCACGTGCACGACGTCGCCCAGCGCGTCCTCGCGCGCAAGGCTGCGCAGCATGCTCATGATCGGCGTGATGCCGCTGCCGGCGCTGATGAACAGCAGCTTGCGCGGCAGCGGGTCGGGCAGCACGAAAGTGCCTTCCACGCCGCCCAGGCGCACGATCGCCCCCGGTCGCACGCCCGCGAACAGAAACGGCGAGACCTTGCCGCCTTGCACGAGCTTCGGCGTGATCGAGATGCAGCCGTCCTCGCGGCGCGGATCGGATGTCAGCGAGTACGCGCGCCAGTGGTGGATGCCGTCGACCTCGATGCCCAGGCGCAGGTACTGCCCGGGGCGGTGACCAGGCCACTCCCACCCCGGCTTGATCAGCACGGTCACCGCCTCCGACGTCTCGCGCTCGATCCGTTCGATGCGCCCGCGCAGCTCGCGCGTGGACCACAGCGGGTTGACGAGCTCCAGGTAGTCGTCCGGCAGCAGCGGCGACGTGAACGAGCGGATCATCCCCAGCGCACGGCGGCGCGCGGCGGAGACCTGCGGCACGGCTCCGCGTTCAGCCACGAGCTTCGTCCGGCCACGCGATATCGCGATTCGGCGCTAGGTGGTCGCAGGTGTGCACAGGGCGAGTCATCTTGCTTGCAATAACCATTACCTCAAACGAGGTTACATCAAACATGGTATCCTTACGTGAGGGATGGCACAGACGGCGACTGAGAAGCCCACGCCGCCGCAACACGGCGCCGCGAAGGCAAAACCCGCGGCGCGCAACGGCTCCGCAGTCGATCGCCCCGGCTCGACACGGCCGGCCGGCAGCTCGACGAGCGACCCCCCCGCCCCCCCGCGCGCCGATCTGACCGTCGAGCAGCTCGCCGCCGCCGTCGGCATGTCCGTGCGCAACATCCGCAACCATCACACGCGCGGGCTGCTTCCCCCGCCCGACGTGCGCGCGCGCGTCGGCTACTACAACGCCGAGCACGTCGCGCGGCTGCGGCTGATCCTCGACCTGCAGGCCGACGGCTTCAACCTCGCCGCCATCGAGCGCCTGCTCAGCGGCTCCGACGGGCTCGCCGAGCGGCTGCTCGGCCTGCGCAAGGCCGTCACCACGCCCTTCGAGCCCGAGCAGCCGGAGCTGATCACCACCGCCGAACTCGACGAGCGCTTCGGCGAGCTCAGCGCCAAGGACGCCGAGCGCGTGCGCAAGCTCAAGCTGCTCGTGCCGCTCGGCGACGATCGCTTCGAAGCCCCCAGCCCGGCGCTGCTGCGAGCCGCCGAGCAGGTCGTCGCGCTCGGCATCCCCATGCACTCCGCGCTCGTGCTCGTCGAGCGCATGAGCCGTGACTGCGACTCCGTCTCACGCGACTTCACCAAGCTGTTCCTGCGCGAGCTGTGGCAGCCCTTCGACGAGGCCGGTCAGCCCGACGACGGCTGGGACGAGCTGATCGAGGGCGTCGACTCGCTGCGTCCGCTCGCCTCCGAGGCGCTGCTGGCGCTGTTCAAGCTGCGCATGACCGCCCAGCT
Source organism: Solirubrobacteraceae bacterium (assembly GCA_035995645.1). Classification (GTDB taxonomy): domain Bacteria; phylum Actinomycetota; class Thermoleophilia; order Solirubrobacterales; family Solirubrobacteraceae; genus Palsa-744. The sequence continues at coordinate 61,789 of DASYKG010000058.1, read as the reverse complement.
CGAACAGGCCTTCGGCAAGGTCATCGAGCACCAGGCCAAGCGCAAGTAGCCGACGCTCGCCGTCCGGCGACGAGCGCTGTCGGCTCTTCGCGAGCGAGCGCCTCGGCTAGCGGCCAGGCGGGACCAGCACGATCTTGCGGTGCGAGCCCGCCTGCAGACGCTCCCACGCCTCGGCGACGCGCTCCAGCTCGAACCGTTCGACCTCGATCTCCAGCTTGCCCGACGCCGCCAGCGCCGACAGGCTCGCGTACGCTGCCCGCTTGACATCTGGCGGCGCAGCGAAGTTCGTGTGGCCGATGATCGTGAGCGTCTTGCCGCGGATCGGCGCCGAAGACACCGTGCTCTCGTTGCCAGCGGCCGCGCCCAGCTGCACGATGCGCGCGCCGAAGCTCGCCGCGTTCACCGCCGCGGCGAACGGCTCGCCGAACAGCGGGTCGACGACCACGTCGATGCGCCCATCCGCGGCCTGCGCGAGCGCCGCAGGCAGATCCTCTGCGCCACCCAGCTGCACCGCGGCGTCGGCGCCCAGCTGCAGGCTGCGTTGCAGCCCCTCCTGCGAGCGCGCCGCCGCGATCACCCGACCGGCGCCCAGCGACTTGGCGGCCTGCACGGCGATCTGCCCCAGCACGCCACTCGCGCCCAGCACGAGCACGTGCTCGCCCGGCTTGAGCTCCGCGCGCCACGTCAGCGCCAGCCATGCCGCGAGTCCCGATATCCCCAGCGCCACCGCAACGCCGTCGTCGACGCCGTCCGGCACGTCGTACGTCGCCTGCGCATCGATCAGCGCCCGCTCGGCCATCGAGCCATACGGCGCGATCGGCGCGTCGAAGTACACGCGCCTGCCGTCCAGCACGCCCACGCCCTCGCGTCCGGCCACCGACGGCAGCGGCGGCGCTCCTGCGTAGAAGCGCCCAGCGCAGATCGCCACGTCGACCGGGTTCAGGCCCGCCGCCAGCACGTCCACGACCACCTGCCCGTCGCCCGCCTGCGGCTCTGGCTCCGGGAACTCATCCGGTCGAGGAACGCCGTGCTCGTGCAGTACAGCCGCTCTCATCGCTGCATCATCGTCGATCGCTCGAGCACGCGTGTCGATGCGCTGAAGAGCGTGTGCAGGTCTGAGCCGACGGTGCGTATAACGATGGTTATACGGGGGTGTGGCGTGACACACGCTGGACACACACGACAACTGCCACGCCGTTCATACGCTCGTCTAAGGCGGCGGCGGCGATGAATGGTGCGGTCTGCTGCTGCCGATAGGCGAGCCAGACCACCATGCACCGGGCACAACTACTCCGACAGCTCGTGCTCGACTCGCAATACGTGATCGACGAGCACCAAGTCGCGGCCGCCATCCTCGCGCGTGCCGCGACGCGACGTGCGCTCGCCGACGTGAGCTTCCGCAACGACATCCGCGAGCCGCGCGCCGCGCACTCGTTCCGCCCGACCGCACGCGTCCGCTTGGTCCGGCCGTACGTGCTGCGCGCCTTGCTCGATCGCTTCCCGCCTCGTTTTGCAGGACCGGGCTAGGTCGCCCATGCTCGAAGTCTCCGTGCCGATCGCCCACGAGCTGCTCGCCCAATGTGTCAGGCAGGGCCAGGCGCTCGTGCAACGAGCCAGCCTCGTCGGCGACTTCAGCGACTACGAGAGCTGGAAGGCCGCGCGCAACCAGTGGGTGGAGCCGACCGCGCAGGCGCTCGAGCACATGTACGACGGCTCCTCGCAGGCCGCCGAGTTCACGCAGACGATCAAGGCCTCCGCCAACGGCCAGCGCTGGCAGCAGCAGTACGCGGCCGACCTCGACGCCGTCAAGGCGGCGATCGACCTGCTCACCGTTCTGCAGGGCGATCTCGCGTTCGCCAGAGACGACGCCGACGCCCCGTCCGGCGCCCCCGAGCTGATGGCCTCACACGACCCCGCGCCCGCCCCCTCGCCCGTCGAGCAACATCCGGCGCTGCCCGAGCCACAGGTTGAGCAGCCCGAGCAGCCTCAGTCGAAGGCACAGCATCCGCAGCCGCCCTCTCCCGAGGCGCAGCAACCCGAGCCGGCCGTGCCCGAGGCGCAGCATCCCGAGCCACACGCGCCCGACGCGGTCCCAGAGGCGCAACACAGCCAGCAGCCCGAGCCACAGGCGGCCCCGCAGCGAGACGAGGAGGAGTCGGTGCAGTGGGCAGAGCCGGCAGATGCAGCGGAGCGCGTCGAGCAGCCGACGCCGGTCGGAGCCGAGCTCGCGCCCACCGCGTTCGTCGGCGCCGAGCTCGCACAGCACGCCAACGGGTCCGTGTCGGCCGAGCGAGCCGGCTCGCCCAGCGCGGCGGGCGCGCGCGGCAAGCAGGTGCTGCTCGCGCACGGGCGCAACGAGCAATGGATGCAGGCGGTCGCCCGCCTGCTCGAGCAGGCGGGCACGCACGAGGTGACGATCCTCAACGAGCGCCCCAACGGGCGTGGCGGACTGTCGGAGCAGTTCGGCGAGCACGCGCCAGGTTCGCGCTACGCGGTCGTGCTGCTCACCGCCGACGACATCGCGGCGCCGCGCGTGCAGTCCGAGGACGAGCCGTACTTCTCACCGCGCGCGCACCAGGCGGTCGTGTTCGAGATGGGCTTTCTCGTCGCCGCGCTGGCACCCGGATGCGTGTGCGTGCTCTACGAGGAAGGCGTGCAGCCGCCTTGCGATCTCGACGGCATCGCCTACATTCGCCTGGACAGCGCCGGCACGTGGCAGCCGAAGCTGCTGCTGCAGCTGCGCAAGGCGGGCTTTGACTACGACACGAACAAGCTCGTCGCCGCCTGACGGCAGAATCGCACGTCTGTGCGCTCGCTCACACGACGCCCCGCCCGCTTGACACGCGCGATGCTTGACAGATAATGAACGCGATGCGCCGTCGCAGCTCGACCAGGCCACGCTCGCACGAGCACCGCGCGTGGCGGCCCGCTCGGGGCTGAGCTGCTTGCAGGTCCACTTCTGCGGTGTTCGCGGCTCGCTCCCCGCCGCCGGCCTCGACTACGTCCGTTATGGCGGGCACACCTCGTGTCTGGCGCTCGTGCCCGACGGCGCGAGCGCGCCCTCGCTGATCCTCGACGCCGGCAGCGGCGTTCAGCTCGCCAGCCGGCTGCTCGCCGGCGCGCCGTTCGACGGGACGATCCTGCTCAGCCACCTGCACTGGGACCACACGATCGGGCTTCCCTTCTTCGCCGCCGGCGACCGCGCCGACGCGCGTGTGAGCGTGCTGCTGCCAGAGCAGGAGAGCGGCGTGGATGCCGCGGCGGTGCTGGGCGGGCTGATGAAGCCTCCGTACTTCCCGATCGGCCCGATGGAGCTGCGCGGGCGCTGGTCGTGTGAGGCGATCGCGCTCGGCGAGCGCAAGATCGAGGGCTTTGACGTGCTCGCACGCGAGATCCCGCACAAGGGAGGACGGACGTTCGGATATCGCGTCAGCGACGGCCATTCGACGCTCGCCTACCTGCCCGACCACAACCCCACGGCGCTCGGCCCCGGCGAGGAAGGTTTTGGCGAGTATCACCCGGCCGCGCTCGAGCTGGCGCGCGACGTCGACGTGCTGGTGCACGACGCGCAGCTGCTGCCGCACGAGCTCGCCGCCGAGGGAGATTTCGGGCACGCCGTCGCCGACTACCCGGTCGGTCTCGCCGAACGCGCGGGCGCGCGATCGGTCGCGCTGTTTCACCATCGCCTCGACCGCACCGACGACGCGCTCGACGCGCTCGCGGCACGGCTTGACCGCGACGTGCCCGCGGTCAGCGTGGCCTGCGAGGGCGTCGTGCTGCACCTGTAGCGCGAACCGGCGCGGCGGCACGAACTCCGCGCATGCGCTCACTGCGCACCGGCCCGTGGGCCGCCGCGTTACTCGACTACGTAGCGTTCGGGCACGAGGCGCTCGGTCTGCTTCGGCGGGCGCTTGTACTTTCGCCGCTGACGCGCGGGAAGCTTGACCCGCTTGCCCTTGTCCAGCCGCTCGTAGGGAACGAGCGAGAGCAGGTGGCTGATCAGGTTCAGCCGCGCCGTGCGCTTGTCGTCGGCCTCCACCACATACCAGGGGCTCTGCTCTGAGTCGGTGCGCGCGAACATGCGGTCCTTGGCTTCGGCGTAGTCCACCCAGCGCGCGCGGGCCTGCACATCGGTGGGGCTGAACTTCCAGCGCTTGCGCGGATCTGACAGCCGTCTCTCAAAGCGCCGCTCCTGCTCCTCGTCTGACACCGACAGCCAGTACTTCACGAGCCGTGTCCCGTCGTTCTGCAGCGCCTGCTCGAACTGCGGGCAGAAGCGCAGGAACTCCTCGTACTCTGACTGCGTGCAGTAGCCCATCACGTGCTCTACGCCCGCCCGGTTGTACCAGCTGCGGTCGAACAGCACGATCTCCCCAGCCGCCGGCAGGTGCGCGACGTAGCGCTGGAAGTACCACTGCGAGCGCTCGCGCTCGCTCGGCGTCGGCACCGCCGCGATGCGACACGTGCGCGGGTTCAGATAGGAGGTGATGCGCTTGATCACGCCGCCCTTGCCGGCCGTATCGCGGCCCTCGAACAGCACCACCAGACGCCGGCCGTTGGCGACGATCCATTCCTGCATGAACACCAGCTCGGTCTGCAGGCGCAGCAGCTCCTTGTCGTACTGCTTGGCGGTGAGCTGTCGCGTGTCGCGCATCCGCGGATGATCCCAGTACGCGCGGCCTGTACGACGCCGGGTCGCGCGGGCGTCCGCGGGCTAAGTGCTCGAGCGCCTGCTCAGCGCCGGCTCTGCGACGGCGCTCGAACTTTCGACGTGCGCCGGCACGCCCGCCGCCGCGTACGCGTCCGCCGCGTCGAGCGTCTCCGCCTTCAACAGAGCCTGCGCGAGGCTCTCCAGCTGGTCGCGATGCTCGGTGAGCAGGCGCGTGACGTGCTCGTGCGAGCCGTCGACGAGCCTGTGCACCTCCTCGTCGACCTGGCGCTGGGTCTCCTCCGAGGTCTCGCTCACACCTGGCAGCAGCGGTCCCTGGTCTTCCGCGGGCAGCACCGCGATCGGGCCGATCGCCTCGCTCATGCCCCAGCGCCCGACCATCTGACGGGCGATCTGCGTGAGCTGCTGGATGTCTGACTCGGCGCCCGACGTGATCGAGCCGTAGACGATCTCCTCCGCCACGCGACCGCCCAGCGCCACGCGGATCTTCGCCTCTAGCTCCTCGCGCGAGTACGACACGCGATCGGTGTCCGGCGTCGACAGCGTCACGCCGAGCGCCATGCCGCGCGGGATGATCGAGACCTTGCGCACCGGATCGGCGCCCGGCGTGACCATGCCGACGAGCGCGTGGCCGGACTCGTGATAGGCCGTTCGCTGACGGTCGGTCGGCGTGAGCAGGATGCCGCGCGGCGCGCCGAGCATGATCTTCTCCAGCGCGTCGGTGAAGTCGACCCTCTCGACCTTGTCGTGCCCGCGGCGCGCGGCCAGCAGCGCGGCCTCGTTGGCGAGGTTGGCCAGATCGGCGCCGACCATTCCCGGAGTGCTGGCCGCGAGCCCGTCGAGGTCGACATCGTCCGCGAGCGGGATGGAGCGCGTGTGCACTTCGAGGATTTCCTTGCGCCCTTTGCGGTCGGGCGCCGGCACCGTCACCCGCCGGTCGAAGCGACCCGGTCGCAGCAGCGCTGGGTCGAGCACGTCGGGACGGTTCGTCGCGGCGAGCACCACCACCGCCTCCGAGCTTTCGAAGCCGTCCATTTCCGTGAGGATCTGGTCGAGCGTCTGCTCGCGCTCGTCGTTCGCGCCCGTCACCGCCACCGATCCCTGACGCGATCGCCCGATCGCGTCGAGCTCGTCGATGAAGATGATCGCCGGCTCGGCCTCCTTGGCCTTCGCGAACAGGTCGCGCACGCGCGAGGCGCCCACGCCGACGATCGCCTCGATGAACTCCGAGGCGGTGATCGAGAAGAACGCCGCGTGCGCCTCGCCGGCGACAGCGCGAGCGAGCAGCGTCTTGCCCGTGCCCGGCGCGCCCGACAGCAGCACGCCGTGCGGCATGCGCCCGCCCAGGCGCCCGTACTTCTCCGGGTCTCGCAAGAAGTCGACGACCTCCGCCAGCTCTGCCTTCGCCTCGTCGATCCCCGCCACGTCGTCGAACGTCACGCGGATCTTCTGCGGATCGATGCGGCGCGCCTGCGAGCGCCCGAAGCTGCCCAGCGCCCCCATCGCACCACCGGCTTTCGCCGCGCGACGCGCGAGCAGCACGAACAGCCCGACGATCAGCAGCGTCGGTCCGAAGCCGAGCAGCAACTCGGCGATCAGCGATCTGCCTTCGCTCGTCGACTTCGCGTTGACCGTCACGTTCTTTTCTTTCAGCAGCGCCGTCAGCTGGCCGCCGTTCCAGAACGTCGGGACCTCCGTGGCGAACAGCGCAGTGGTGGGCGCGTTCTTGTCGTGCGCCGGATAGTGCACCTTTTTCTTCAGCGTGCCCTGAACCGAGTCGCCCTTCGTCGTGATCGATTTGACCTCGCCGTTCTGCACCTGCTGCAGGAAGAAAGGTTTGAAGGGAACCGTGATCCGCGGCTGGCTCGACGACGGCTGAAACAGCAGGAGCGACAGCCAGTTCAGCGCGATCAGCACGAGCACGAACCACAGAAAGCCCGGACGGCGGTGCGCCGGGCGACCGCTCGGCTGCTCCGGCATGCCGCGACCGTCGGGCGCCGGCGCCACCTGCCAGCCGCGCTTGTCGCGCGGCATCGGCGGGTGTACGTCTGTGCGGTTGGAGCGCGGCGGCACGGAGTCCGCTGGCGGCTGCTCGGGCACTGCGCCTCATCCTACGCCCGTCAGAGCGGCCAGTAGCTGCGCAGCTGCGTGGCCGCTCTTTCGGTCGACGGCTCGTGCGGCGATGCGGATCTCGGCGTGCGCTCGTCGCCGAGCGCCAGCATGGTCTCGCGCAGCGACCGTGCGAGCGCTGCCGGTTCGTAGCCGCCCTCGAGTACGGCGCCGATCGGGACGGCGCTCTGCGTTGCGAACTCGCGCACGTGGCGGGCGAGCTCGCCGAAGGAGCTGGCCTGCAGGGCGCAGCCGCCCAGCGGATCGGCGCGGTGCGCGTCGAACCCCGCGGAGATCAGCACGAGGTCGGGTGCGAACGCGCGCGCCGCAGGCAGCACGACGTGCTCGACGAGCGAAAGCCATTGCTCCTCGCCCGAGCCGGCTGGGACGGGCAGGTTGAGCGTGTAGCCCTCGCCGGGACCTGAGCCTGCGTCGCGCAGCGCTCCTGTGCCCGGGTAGATGCCGTCCTGGTGGATGCTCGCGTACAGCACGTCGGCGCGCGTGCGAAAGGCCGCCGCCGTGCCGTTGCCGTGGTGCACGTCCCAGTCGAGGATCAGCACGCGCTGCGCGCCGAGCTCGGCGATCGCCAGCGCGGCGGCGATCGCGGCGCTGTTGAACAGGCAGAAGCCCATCGCGCGCTGCGCTTCGGCGTGGTGGCCGGGCGGTCTCCCGGCGGAGAAGCCGAGCGTGGCGTGCCCCGCCAGCAGCGACCTGACCATCTCACACGCGCCGCCGGCCGCGTGCAGCGCCGCGCGGTAGGAGGCCTCGCCGACGACCGTGTCCGCGTCGATCGCTCCGCCGCCGGCCTGCGCAAGCCGCTTGACCTGGGCGATCTGGCGTGGATCGTGGATCAGCTCGATCGCGCTGTGCGCCGCCGCCGGCGCCTCGCGCCGCTGCCACCCCAGCCAGTCCTCGGCGCCGAGCAGCCGTTCGATCGCCAGCAGCCGCTCGGGCGTGTCCGGGTGCCCGGGCATCAGCTCCCGGGGGTCATGCTCGAGCGACGAGCGGTGCGAGAAATAGAGCCCGGGGCCGCGCGTCATCGTCGGTATGTTTCTCAGTCCAGCGGGGCGCGACGCGGGTATTCGTGGACGGACACCAGCCGAACGGGACCGTCGATCACGCGGTAACTGTGCGAGCGGTCGGCGCGGAAGCTGATCAGGTCGCCCTTCTGCAGAACCTCGCTGAAGGAGTCCGTGCTGATCTCCACGCTGCCCGCAGCGACGGTGATGTGCTCGAACAGGCCCGTCACGTGAGCGTCGGCGCGACGCACGGCGCCGTGCTCGAGCACGAGCGTGTAGATCTCGATCAGCGCGCCGCCGGTGCGCGTGAGCAGGTGACGGATGACCAGGCCGTCTCCCTCCAGCCCAGCCTGCTCGACGGCGACCACCGGACTGTCGTGCTCGCGGATCAGCGACATCTCGTCGGGAGGCGCGTCGACGTGGAAGAGGCTTTGAAACGGCACGCCGAGCGCCGTGGCGAGCGCCCACACGGTGTCGATCGACGGGTTGCCCTGGCCGCGCTCGATCAGCGACACGGTCGACTTCGCCACGCCGGCGCGTTCCGCGAGCGCGGACAGCGTCATCTCCCTCGTCGCCCTCCAGCGGCGCAGGTTTCGCGCTATCGGCTCAGCGGCGCCGTGCGGCGGGCTGGTGGTCTCGTCCTCGGTCATAGTGAAATCAGCCGACTAAATGGGATGGTATCGGTTCGCCGCGAGTGGGTCGGCACCGGTGCATTCGCGCGCTGCAGATCGTTCCGAAGATGTGCGACGATGACGCGGCTGTGCCAAAGCTTGGAATGGGGCCGATACGACGCGAGCAAATCTGCCGAGCCGCCACGACGGTGATCGCTCGGGAGGGCTTTTCAGGGACGACCATGCGCGTCGTCGCCGATGAGGCGGGCGTTAGCACGGGAATGCTCAACCACTACTTCGCCAACCGCCAAGACCTGCTCATGCACGCGCTGGAGTTCGTCTCCCAGCGCGCGCACGGGCGGATGCTCGCGGCGATCGAGGGGATGCCGCCGGGACGCGCGCGACTGGCCGCGCTGCTCGACAGCATGCTCGCCGACGGCGAGGACCAGGAGGCCGGCGAGACGTGGCGCGTGTGGATCAACGCCTACGGCGAGGCGGTGCGCCTGCCCGAGCTGCGCCACACGATCGAGTCGCGGCTGAACAGCTGGTATGCGCTGATCGACCACGCGCTGGAGGGGCTCGTGCCGGCACACGCCGAGGGCGATATCCCCTGGAGCTGGCGCTTGGACGCGCTGCTCAACGGCCTGTCGATCCGCGCGCTCACGTCGGAGACGGCGCTCAGCGGCGAACAGATCCGCGACGCGGTGATCCGCACGCTGCTGCAAGACGTTCCCGCCCGCGCGTGAGCGGGCGCGGGCAAGCCGGTCGCGCGACAGCGGTCCGTGTCTGAGCGGACGCGCGGCCGAGGCCGGCGCCCGCTTCGCGCGGGCTTGCTAGACCTCACCCGGCTGCGAGCGCGGCGGCAGCGACGGCTCGACGCGAAGCAGGCGCGCGGGCAGCTTCGGCAGCCACCAGTTCCAGCGCCCGAACAGCGAGATCACGGCAGGCACGAGCAGCGCGCGGATGATCGTCGCGTCGAGCAGGATGCCGGCGGCCAGCCCCGTGGCCAGCACTTTGATTTCGGTCCCCGGCCCGGAGGCGAGCGAGACGAACGCGAGGAACAGGATCAGCGCCGCGCTCGTCACCAGCCGACCGGTGCGCCCGATCCCGCGCACGACGGCCGTGTCCGTCGAGCCGGTGGCGTCGTACTCCTCCCGCATGCGCGCGAGGATGAACACCTCGTAGTCCATCGACAGGCCGAACAGGAACGCGAACACCATCAACGGGATCCAGGCATTCACCGAGCCCGTCGCCGAGATGCCCCAGATCAGGTTCGAGCCGTGACCCTGCTGCCAGACTAGCTCGAGCACGCCCCATGCCGCCGCGACGCTGATGATGTTCAGCACGACCGCCTTCAGCGGCAGCAGCAGCGAACGGAATGCGCGCGCGAGCAGGATGAACGTGATGATTGCGATCAGCGCGATCATCAGCGGGAAGTTGCCATAGACGGCGTTGATGAAATCGTCGTTCTGCGCCGACAGGCCGCCCAGGCGCACCTCGCCTCCAGCGTTGTGCGCGGCGTCGCGCACATGACCGAGCGTGTCGCGCCCGCTCGAGGAGGAGCCGTCGGAGATCGAGAAGGCGTCGACGACGGCCGCGCCCGCGTGTCGCCACTGCGGCGAGACGGGGGCGACGGCGCCGTGCACGCCCGGTACCGCGGCCATCGCCGCGGCGACCTTCTCGGGCGACGTCGCACCTTCGACCAGCGCCTCGTTGGGCAGCAGCGCGCCCGGGCCGATGCCGGAGCGCTCGAGCGCGAGCAGTCCCTGCTTGGCGTCGCCCTTCTTGGCGATCGTGTTGACGTTCGGGTTACCAGGCTGCAGGTTGACGGCGGCGATCAGCAGCGCCGCGAGGATCGCCCCCGCGCCGATCGCGGCGACCCAGCGGCGGCGCACGACGAACTCGGCCCATCTGGTCCATGAGCGGCTCGCCTTGTCGTCGCTGCGCACGTGCGGCCAGTCAAGCCGCGAGCCAATCTTGCTCAGCACCACCGGAAGCAGCGTGACGGCGACGATCACGCTGATCAGCGGGATCAGCAGGCCGCCGTAGCCGACGGAGCGAAGGAACGGAAGCGGCAGCGCGACGAGCGCCAGCAGTCCGATCGCGACGGTCGTGCCGCTGAAGACGACCGCGCGGCCGGCCGTCGCCATCGCACGTTCGATCGCCGCGTCGCCCTCGAGGCCGTGGGCGCGCTCCTCGCGCCAGCGCACCACGACGATCAGGGCGTAGTCGATCGACACGCCCAGGCCGATCAGCGCGATCAAGAACTGCACGATCGGAGAGATTTCTGTGACCGTCGTCAGGCCCCATACGACCAGGAAGGTCGTGAGGATGGAGACGATCGCCATGATGATCGGCACGATCGCCAGCAGGGAGGCGAACACGAACGCCAGCACGAGCAGCGCGCCGAAGCCGCCGAGCAGCGCCTCGAAGAGCACGCCGGTGCCTTCGCCGCCGCCGTTCTGCGCCGTCAGGGCGTCAAAACCGGTCAGATGCACCGGCGCGCCGGCGACGGTCACGTCTTTGAGCGCGGCGATCGCCTTTTTCGCCGCCTTGGGATTGTCTTCGAAGGCCTGCGTGCGATCGGCCGGGGGGTAGGCGACGACGAACGTCGTGCGCCCGTCCTTGGAGACGAACGTGGGGCTGCGCGTGCTCGCGTAGCCGGCGATGCGGCTGCCTGGCAGCGCGCGCTGCAGGCGCGCTTCGAGACCGCGCAGTTGCGCGACCGTGCCCGGCGAGCTGACCGCGCTCCCTGCGGGCAGCGTCACGACGGGCAGCAGCGGTGCACCGTTGCCGCCCGTCCCGTGGAAGTCGCGGGAGATCTGCTGGTTGGTGACGAAGCCCTCTTTGCCCGGCACCGAGTACTTCTGCTTGAGGGCTTTTGTTGCCGAGCCCGCCGAGGCCATGCCGATCAGCGTGAGGATCAGCCAGAAAACGACGACGATGCGTTTGTGAGCGAGGACCCAGCGTGTCAGAGATGCCATGCGCCTTCCTTCTGTCGGTTGCGTCTTGCCTCTATGACGGACGCCCGGGCCGGAGCTCATCGGTTGCGCCCAGGTAATTTGATTCGCGGTTGCGATGATTTGTAGCACAAATGGTCCGTTGTGCGTAGAATGAGCGCATGTGGGAGGGAGGGCCGATACCGGGCGAGCTTGGAGTGTTTCCCGGGTATCTGCTCGCGCGCTTGGGCCAGGCGTCGAGCCGGCGCTTTCACAAGGCGCTCGAGCCCGAGGGCTTGCACCCGCGCCACTTCGGCGTGATGACCATGGTCGCCGCGCAGCCGGGCATGAGCCAGCAGCAGTTGCACGAGAAGACGGCCATCGACCCCAGCTCGATGGTCGCCGTGATCGACGAGCTGCAAGCGCGCGGGCTGGCCGAACGCCGCCAGGATCCCGACGATCGGCGCGCGCGCACGATCTTCCTCACCGAGCACGGCGAGCAGACCCTGCAGCGCATCCGCGGGCTGGCCGCCGACCTGCAGCGCGATTTCTTCGCCGCGCTCAGCGCCGACGAGCGTCGCGAGCTGCACGCGCTGCTGCGAAAGCTCGCCGGCTCGGGCGTGTGAGGCGGGGAGGGCGTGCGTTCCGTTTCATGAACTGACTGCGTGTGCCAGCGTCAGCCGGCGCGCTCGGCGGAGGCGAGGCCGCGGCGCGCCCACAGCGACATCACCGCTGCGCCGGCCACGAGCAGGCCGAAGGCCAGCGCGAGCTTGACGGGCGAGCCGGCAAGCAGGCCGCGCGCCGCCTCCAGCGCGATCGTCGCCGGGTTGTAGCGGGCGACCGCGTGGATCCAGCCGGTGAGCAGGCTCAGCGGGACGTACACCGGGGCGAGGAACAGGATCACGAAGACCGGCATCTGGATCAGCGCGCCGGCCTGTTCGGTGCGCAGGAACATCGCCACGCCGCACGCCCACAGCGCGGCGACGAGGTTCATCATCACGCCGAGGCCGACGAGCCCGACCAGTTCGACGCCGCCGCCGACGACGTCCATCCCCGCGACCAGCGCGGCGACGGTGATCACGACGGCGGTGATCAGCCAGCGACCGAGCGCTCCGAGCGCGTAGCCGGCGATGATGCCGCTGCGCTGCGGAGCGCACAGCAGCAGCCTGCGCGCGAAGCCCGAATCGAAGTCGCGCGCGACCGCAAAGCCTGTGAACACGCCGCCGAAGGCCGCCGACTGCAGGAACACGAAGGCGAATTGAAACGCCGTGTAGCCAGGCTTGTAGTTGAAGTTGGGGACGTCTGAGATGCGCGATAGGCCACCGGCGAAGGCGGCGAGGAAGAACAGCGGGAAGATCAGCGAAGGCAGCAGGATCGCCGGGTTGGCCAGCGTGTTGTGCACCGAGCGCCAGGCGACGCCTCGGGCGACGAAGTAGAAGCGCCTCACGTGCGCACCAGCCGGTTCTTCATCGCGGCGCCGGCGAACGACAGCGTGACGACGCTGAGCGCCAGTGCGAAGCCGAAGCCGAGCGCCAGCGCCTGGGCGTCCCAGCCGGTGATGATCAGGCTGCGGATTCCCTCGATCAGGTACGACACCGGGTTGTACGTGGCGACCTCGCGAAACCAATCGGCCTTGATCAGGTTGCGCGGCAGGCTCGACGAGCTGAGAAAGACGGTCACGAACAGCAGCGGGAAGAAGCCCTGCACGGCTTCGCCCGTGCCGAAGCGCAACGCGATCAGCGCGCCCAGCCCGGCGAAGCCAAAGGCGATCAGGATCGACAGCGCCAGCAGCACGAGCGCCCCGCCGAAGCCGCTGGCGACGCCCACGCCGCTGGCGATGCCTACGCCGAGGTACACCAGCGACTGCACGCACGCGACGACCACCGCGCCGCCGAGCTGGCCAGCGAGCAGCGCCGAGCCGCGCAGCGGTGTCAGCGCGAGGCGGTCGAAGAAGCCCGACTCGATATCGCGCGCGAGGTCGGTGCCGGCGGTGATCGCGACGAACAGCGCGCCTTGGATGAACGGCACGGCCAGCGCGAAGTCGCGGTAGCTGACGTCGGGAAAGCCGGGAATCTTGCGCGCGGCGCTCAGCGCGCTGCCGTTGATCGCGAAGAGGATCAGCGGGAAGACGAGCGGGAAGACCAGCAGCGCGCGCTGGCGAAACGTGCGGATCACCGAACGGCGCGCGATCGCGCCGACCTGCTCGACGAGGCTCGGTGTCACCAGCGCGATGCCGCCGGCGGGCGCTCCCGCGCCGGCGGTGGCCGGCGTCAGGCCGCTGCTACTGCTCATCCTCCACCTCGCCGGCGCCCTCGAGCTTGCGCCCGGTCTTCGCCAGGAAGACGTCGTCGAGCGAGGGCTGGTGAAGCTGCAGCGACGCGACCTTCACGTTCGCCTGGTCGAGCACGCGCACGATCTCCGCCAGGGCGAGCGCGCCGTCGGGAAGCTGCACGCTGACGCCCGCTCCGCCGTCGCGACCGATCTCGCCGAAGCGCGCGAGCTGCTCGGCCAGCGCGTCTGCGGCGGTCGGGTCGGCGGGCACGACCTCGACGCTCGGACTGCCGATCTCGCCCTTCAGCTGCTCGGGCGTGCCCTCGGCGACGATCTTGCCGTGGTCGATGATGCCCACGCGATCGGCCAGCGCGTCGGCCTCCTCGAGGTACTGCGTCGTCAAGAACACAGTCATGCCCTCGTCGCGTGCCAGGCGCGCGACCTCCTCCCACAGCGCGCTTCGGCTCTGCACGTCCAGGCCCGTCGTCGGCTCGTCGAGGAACAGGATGCGCGGGCGGTGCACGAGCGCGAGCGCGAGGTCCAGGCGGCGCTTCATGCCGCCCGAGTAGCCGCCCACGCGGCGGTCGGCCGCTTCTGTCAGGCCGACGCGCTCGAGCAGTTCCTGCGCGCGCTGGGCGCGCTGTGACTTGGGCATGCCCTGCAGCGTGGCCTGCAGCATCAGGTGCTCGCGCGCGGTGAGGATCGCGTCCAGCGCCGCCTCCTGCAGCGCGGCGCCGATCGACGCGCGCACGTGAGCGCCCTCGCGCACGATGTCAAAGCCGCCGACGCTCGCACGACCGCTCGTCGGCGGCAGCAGCGTCGTCAGCATCAGCACCGTCGTCGACTTGCCGGCGCCGTTCGGGCCGAGAAAGCCGTAGATCTCACCCGGCGAGACGGCTAGGTCGATGCCGTCGACCGCGCGCGGTCCCTTGCGGAACTCGCGCACGAGCCCTTCGACCTCGATTGCGGGGGGTGAGCTGTTCATCGGTGGGCTAGCGTAGCGATGCCCCCTATGACGGGTTCTGCCAGCAGAACTCATCGCTCGCCTAGACTCGGCCTGACGGCGGAGAGGAGCGTGAGCGATGGTCGCTGCATCGACGGCTGAGGTCCCGCAGGGCGCCGAGGGCACGCGCCACTCGCTCGCGCTGGTTTTCAGCGGCCTGCTGCTCGTGATGTTCCTCGCGGCGCTCGACCAGACGATCGTCGCCACCGCGCTGCCGACGATCGTCGGCGACCTCGGCGGGCTCAGCCACATCTCCTGGGTCGTCACCGCTTACCTGCTCGCGCAGACCGTCGTCACGCCGCTGTACGGAAAGCTCGGCGACATGTACGGTCGCAAGATCGTGCTGCAGGGCGGCCTGATCCTGTTTCTCGCCGGCTCGGCGCTGTGCGGGCTGAGCCAGAACCTCGACGAGCTGATCGCCTTTCGCGCGCTGCAGGGGCTCGGCGGGGGCGGCTTGATGGTCAGCGCGCAGGCGGCCATCGGCGACGTCGTGCCGCCGCGCGAACGCGGCCGCTACACCGGCCTGTTCGGCGCCGTATTCGGCCTCGCCAGCGTCGCCGGACCGCTGCTCGGCGGCTTTCTCACGAGTGGACTCAGCTGGCGGTGGATCTTCTACGTGAACCTGCCCCTCGGCATCGGCGCGCTGTTCGTGCTTGGCGCCACGCTTCCGTCGCTTTCACAGCGCACGCATCACTCGATCGACTATCTCGGCACGGCACTGCTCGCGGCCGGCCTCAGCGCAATCGTGCTCATGAGCTCGCTCGGCGGGACGTCGTTCTCATGGGGCTCGCCCGTGATTGTCGGCCTGGCGATCGCCGGGGTGCTGCTGATCGGCGCCTTCGCCGTCGCCGAGCGCCGCGCGGCGGAGCCCGTGCTGCCGCTGCGGCTGCTGCGCAACCGCGTGTTCGCGACAACCAGCGCCGTCGGCTTCGTCGTCGGCTTCTCGCTGTTCGGCGCCGTCACGTACCTGCCGCTGTTCCTGCAAGTCGTCAAGGGCGCCAGCCCGACCGGCTCCGGGCTGCAGCTCGTGCCGCTGATGGGCGGACTGCTCGTCACCTCCATCGCCTCCGGGCAGGTGATCACCCGCACCGGGCACTACCGGCCCTTTCCGATCGCCGGCACCGCGATCATGGTGATCGGCCTGTACCTGCTGTCGACGATGGGCGCGTCCACGAGCACCATCACGTCGTTCGCGTACATGTTCGTGCTCGGACTCGGGCTCGGCATGGTCATGCAGGTGCTCGTGCTCGCCGTGCAGAACGCCGTCGACTACTCAGACCTCGGCGTCGCCACGTCCGGCGCGACGCTGTTTCGCTCGATCGGCGGATCGCTCGGGACCGCGGTGCTCGGGGCGATCTTCGCCAACCGTCTCAGCGAACAGCTGAAGAGCGCCTTGCCGCGCGGCTCCTCGGTCAGCGCCAGCTCGGGCTCTGTGAACCCCCAGCAGATCGACCGTCTTCCGGCCCCCCTGCGCGCCGACTACCTGCACGCCTTCACCAACTCTCTCAGCAGCGTGTTCCTCGTGGCCGCAGCGATCGCCGTCGTCGCCTTCGCGCTGACCTGGCTGATCCGCGAGCTGCCGCTGCGCGAGACGATCGCCACCGGCGATCTCGCCGATACCTACGCCGCGCCGCGCAGCGGCGACTCCGTCGGCGAAATCGCCAACATGATCGGTCGCCTCAACCGCCGCGAGGGCGCGCGTGAGATCATCGCGCGCATCGCCGTCCGCGCCGGCGTAGACCTGCAGCCCGCCGCGTGCTGGCTGCTCGCGCGGCTCAGCGAGCCCGGCTCGTCAGACGTGCAAACACTTGCCGCCGCGGCGGACGTCGAGCTCGCTGTGCTGCTCGGCGCGCGCGACCAGCTCGTCGCCCGTGGTCTGATCGCTGCGGCTGCCCAGCAGCGGTCCGGCTATGCGCTGACGCCCGTCGGCCACGCCACGCTGCAGCGCCTCACGGCCACCGGCGAGCAGCGCCTGTCAGACCTGCTGCAGGACTGGCGGCCGCAGGAGCACGAAGACCTCGCGCGCCTAATCGCCACGCTCGCGCGCGAATTCTTCATCGACGCCTCCGCGCTGCGTTCCGCGCTGCCCGCCCCGGTCTGAGAGCGCAGCGCGCGACCCTCACCGACCGCCGCGACCCTAGACCTCGCGCACGCCGTCATCGGCCACGCGGCCGCCGAGCTCGATCACGCCGTCGCCGAGCGGCTGTGCCTCGATCACGCAATGCGGCCCTTGGTCGACCGTGATCGCGCGGCCGAGCACATCGCACAGAACGACCGTCGCCGAGCCGGTGGCCGGGTCCTCGGGCACGCCCAGGTCCGGCGCGAAGACGCGCGCACGGATATGTCCGCGCGCCTCGTCGCCGTAGGCCCACACCTGCAGGCTGCCGCTGGCGGGCGCCGGGAAGGCGTCGACCTCGGCCGGCGTCGCGAGCTGGCGGCGCTCGAAGCTCGGACACCACTGCGCGCGCGCCAGCACCCACGCGCGATCGCCCTGCACGCGCGTCCTCACGTCGCCGGCGGCGACGTGCAGCACCGGCTCGCCCAACAGCCATGCGCTGCCCACCATCGGGTGTCCGGCGAACGGCAGCTCGGCCGTCGGCGTGAAGATCTGCACGTGCGTGTCGCGCTCGACGAACACCGTCTCGGAATAGCCGAGCTCATGCGCGATCGCCTGGCGTCGCGCCGGCGGGATCTCCTCCGCGTCGCGCACGACGCCGAGGAGATTGCCCGACTTGCCGGACTGGTCGGTGAAGACGCGCAGCACGCGCACGGCGGTCATGCGCCGATCCCGGTCGGCCTCCGGACTAGAAATTTCGCAGCGTGAACGTCCCGGACGGCTGGGTGCCGGAGCATTCTTCGGCGGCCTGATCGCACGTCCCGCTGTAGTGCGATCCTTCGCTGCCTTCGATTTTCGGCCAGTCAAAGTGGATCGAGTTCGTGGCGACGCCGTACGTCCATGTCCCGGACGCGCCGTTGCCGTCTTCCATCGTGCCGTGGGCGATGCCTTTGGCTTCGCGCACGATCTGGAAGAACACGAAGTCGCTGCCAAGGACGTTGCCTTCGGCGTCCTTTTCTTCCAGCTTGACGAACCTCGGGAAACCGATGCTGCGCACCGTCAGGCTGTAGTTCGCCGAAACCGTCGCGCCCGTTTCGGTGTCGGTGCCGGTCAGCGTGAACTTGGCCGTTTCGGCTTTCCCGGGGGCGCCCGAGAAGGTGGCCGAGGTCTGTTCCTGGCCGAGCACGAGACCTTCAGGCAGCGCGCCTTCTGTCACTTCGTAGGTGTAGTTGCCCGAGCCGCCCACCACGTTCGCCGTCGCGAAGTACGACTTCCCGACCACCCCTTCGGGCTGCCTCCCGCCTTCCGAGGACATGTTCAGAGCGATCTTCCATTTGTAGGAACGCGTCCCCGTCAGACCCGTCGATTTGTCTTTGGCCTGGATCGCGAACGTGTACGTGCCCGCGAAGAACGGCGTGCCGGTCAGCCCGTTGAAGCCCGGTTCCGATTGCACCCCCATGCCTCTCGGCAGCGACCCGGAGGCGAGCGTGAATTCGTAGGAGCCGCTGCCGCCCATCGCCGTCAACGGCACGCTCGGCGAGTGGTCCGCCTTGACTTTGTGCATCGATTTCGGCCCCACGTCGAGCTGCACCGTGAGCGCGTACGTCTTCGTGACGCTGCGCGCCGGGCTGGAGGAGTCGGTGGCGAGCACCGTGAACGTGCTCGTCCCGGCGGTCGTCGGCGTGCCGGCGAGTTCTCCGGAGGGGCTCAGCGCGATCCCTTCGGACGGCGAGCCCGATTCCAGCGAGAACGTGTACGGCGCCGTACCGCCGGTGGCGTTCAAGTTCTGCGAGTACGTTTCCGTCGCCGTTGCCAGCTTCAGCGCGTCCGGCTTGATCTTCAGCGGTTTGACCGCGACGAGGCTTGCCGTGGCGGCCGTCGCCGACAGCAGCAGAGCGGCGAGCAGCGCCGCTGTCCAGACCACCAGCCCGATCGTGCGTGCGGTGCTCGTCCCCTCGTGTCCGATCCGTTGCATCTGTCCGACTCCTCCCGTTGATACTTGCATCGTGCGCCGCGAAGAATATCGTGCTGTCAAGTCCCTCCCGCCGGCTCGTCCAGCGCGCCACGGCAGGGCGCGCCGCAGAACGGGCGCCGCCCGGCGCGGGTAGGCTGCCGGCGATGGAGCACGTGAGCATCGGCGAGCCCGACGACGACGGCGTGCTCGTGCTGAGCATCGACCGTCCGCCGATGAACGCGATGGACTTGACGCTGCTGGGAGAGATCGTCGAGGCGCTCGAGCGGGTCGCCGGCGAGGCGCCACGCGCGCTCGTGCTTGCCGGACGCGCGGACTGCTTCTCGGCGGGCGCCGACCTCAGGCGGTACCCGGCTACGGGCCGGCGCAGCAGCGCGAGATGGTGTCGGGCATCAACGCAATGGCGCTCGGCGTGTACGAGCTCGAGTTCCCCGTCGTCGGCGCGATCACCGGTCATGCGATCGCCGGCGGCCTCGTGCTCGCGCTCTGCACCGACATCCGCGTGGCGTCCAGCTCCGGGCGCTACGGGCTGACCGAGGTGCAGGTCGGCGTGCCCTATCCCCAGGCCGCGCTCGAGGTGGTCGGCGCCGAGTGCAGCCCCCAGGCAGCGCGCGTCCTCGCGCTCGGCAGCGAGCTGACCGATGCCCGCGAATGCGAGCGCCTGGGCGTGTTCGACGAGGTGCTCGCCGCCGACGACGTGCTTCCGCGCGCGCTGCACGTGGCCGGGAGGCTGGCCGCGCTCGTGCCAGAGGTCTACGCGCGGACAAAGCGCGACCTGCGCGCGCCCGCGCTCGCGCGCATGCGGTCCGCAGCGAGCGCCGATCCGCTGCTCGAGCGCTGGGTGAACTGAGCGCACGCTCCGCCAGCGATCCTGTCCGGCGATAGCCATAGTAGTTACCCCGGGGTGCCTGGGTAGGTGGGTTGTAGCCCACCGATAGCCATAGTAGTTACCTCCCTTTGATGGGACCTCTGTAAATGAAAGAGTGCGGTAGCTATAGTATTCACCTCGTATATACGATTGCTACCGCACTCAACAAAAAGAGGAACACACACACCCCTCCCCCTCCTCCCGTGCGCACAACCTCCTTCCGCGCACACCTCGCGTGGCCCCAGGGCTCGTCGATCGCCGCTACGTACGAGGGCCAGGCGAAGCTGCGACGCGCGTGCGCGGCCGAGCGCGCGCGTGGGGACCGGTCGCGTCGGCGCCGGTCGCGAGCAGCTGGGAGATCGCGTGCGCGCTGAGCGGACGGTGCAGCAAGAAGCCCTGGGCGAGCTCGCATTGCAGCTCGCCGAGCGCCTCGAGCTGACGCTGTGTTTCGACCCCCTCGGCGATCACGTCGACTGAGAGCGCCTGCGCCATTCGCACGATCGCGGTCGTGATGGCCGTGCTTCGGCTGTCGCTGCCGAGGGCCTCGACGAACGAGCGGTCGACCTTCAGCCCGTCGATGGGCAGTTGCGTGAGATAGGCAAGCGACGAGTAGCCGGTGCCGAAGTCGTCGAGCACGAAGCGCACACCCAGGCGCGCCACACGCCTGATCGTCTGTGAGACGCTGGCCGGCTCCTCCAGCAGGACCGACTCGGTGATCTCCAGGCAGAGACTCGACGGCTCGATGCCCGTGAGCGCCAGCGCCGCGGCGACCGTCGCCTCGAGATCGCGCTGGGTGAGCTGGCGCATGGAGAGGTTGACCGAGATGCGTACGGGACGCGTGTCGGGCCTGGCGGCGTGCCACTCGGCGGCCTGCATGCAGGCCGCCTCGAGCACCCAGCGCCCGATGGGATCGATCAGGCCACTCTCCTCTGCGACCGGGATGAACTCCTCGGGACCCACCAGCCCGCGCTCGGGATGCTGCCAGCGCAGCAGCGCCTCGACGGACACAATCGAGCGATCGTGCAATGAGACGATCGGCTGATAGGCGATCTGCAGCTCGTCGCGCTCCAGCGCTCTGCGCAGGTCGTTCTCCAGCGAGAGACGCGCGACGGTGCGCAGGCGCATCGCGCGATCGAAGACCTCGAAACAGCCGCGGCCGCGGCGCTTGGCCTGATACATCGCCGCGTCGGCGTCGCGCACGAGGTCCGCGGGCAGGCGATCGGAATCGCCTGCGAGCGTGATGCCGAGGCTGGCGGAGGCGAAATGCTCGCCGGCGCTGAGCGCGAACGGCAGCTCGAAGGCCACGACCATGCGCTCGGCGACGCCGGCCGCCGCCGGCTCGTCGGGAATCTGCTCGAGCAGCACGACGAACTCATCGCCGCCGAGGCGCGCGATCGTGTCGCCCGGGCGCAGCACGTCCTTCAGCCGCGGCGCGATCTCCATCAGCAACTCGTCGCCCGCGGCATGGCCGAGGCTGTCGTTGACGAGCTTGAAGTTGTCGATGTCCAGAAGCACGACGGCGACCTCGGCTTGCGGTCGCGAGAGCGCGTGCGCGAGGCGGTCCATGAACAGCACGCGGTTGGGCAGGCCCGTCAGCGGGTCGTGCAGCGCCTGGTAGCGGATGTCGTCTTCGCTGGCTCGCTGCTGCAGGGCGTCGGCGAGGATGTTCGCGAGCGCCTGCACGAAGTCGGCGTCAGCGGCGGCGAAGCGCGGCTCGGCTGCGGCGGCCAGCGAGATGACGCCCCAGCTGCCTTCGCGCCCGTCGATCTCGCCCGTGACGGCACCGGCGCCGAGACGGTCCAGCGTGGAGGCGCCGAGTCCGGCGCGCACGACCGGGGCGGTGGCGTCGTCGGTCCGTTCGAGCACGGCGCCGCTGTCCACGCCGAGAACCTGCGCGGCTGCGGCGAGCGCGTCGTGCATCAGCACGCCGACCTCCACTCCCTCCAGCGCACGCTTGCCCAGTCGCGCGACCGCCGCCTGCTGTCCCGCCCGGCGCTCGAGCTCGAGCTCGGCGAGCTTGCGATCGGTCACGTCTGAGATCACTCCGTGCCACATCGCGCGACCGTGCCGGTCGGAGACGAGAGCGGCTTCGTCGCGCACCCACACGGTCCTTCCGTCGCGGTGGAGGATCCGATATTCCTCCGGCAGCGACGGCTCGCCGAGCACGTCCTCGCGGCCGAACACGCGGTCGCGGTCCTCGGGGTGCACCTGGCGCGCCCACAGGCCGGGGTCGGCCATCCATTGCGCGGGCGTGAAACCGAGTATGTCCGCCGCTCCGGGGCTGACGTAGTGCCACGTGCCGCCCACGCCGACGTCGGCCATGTAGAGAATCGCCGGGAGGCGCTCGAGCAGGGTTCTCAGGGCGGGCTCGCGGCGCTCGCCCGGCGCATCGCCAGCCCTCCCGCGCCGCTCGTATCCGCGCGCTGGCTGTGATGCAGACGACATCCTGCGTTCGTTATCGGCGTCTTCGCCGCAAAAGGTGAGCGGTGGTGCGCTACCAGTCCAGCGGACTCGTCGCGGGAGCGTGGCGCAAGCGGCGCAGCCAGCGGTCGAACCAGCGCACGATCGCGTCGATGACGACGGCGAAGATGCCGTAGGCGAAGATCGCGAAGACGAGCGAGAGGTTCAGCTCCGACTGGCCGCTGTGGGCCTTGACGGTCGGGTAGAGCGAGCGAAACGGCTGCAGCAGGACGTCGCTGCTGCGGTACACCCACGCGGCGAACGGCGCCGACGGGTTGGCGCCGGTGAGCTGCAGGAAGAACGCCATCAGCAGCAGGATCGCGGCGACGCTGGCGAAGCAGTAGACCAGCCACACGAGCGTCTTTCCCACCCACAGCGTGACCACGGCGCGGGTGGCAGCCTTCGAGTCTTCCGGGGCGCGCTCACCGGGCGCGACGGCGGCGAGCTGGCTGTACGGCGGCTGCTGTGCAGACATGTCAAAGCACCTCGCGTCTGTGGCTGGCGTGGCCGTGTGGGCGACGGGCAACTGCAACTGCTCCTTTTTTAAGTAGGCGTGCGTGCGCGGCGGTCAAGCAGAGGCGAGCGTGCATCCTGCGAGGTAACCGCTGGACGGCGCCCTCGGGGGGCGCGGCTCAACGAGCGGCGACGCTCGGGCGAGGGTGAAGCGTGCCTCCGACGCACTCACCGCGGTCGCTGCGCACGACCTCGGCCAGCACCATCCTCCATGCCAGGCGGCGAGGCTGCTCGCCGGTGAAGCGCGTGCGGAACTGCTTGGTCGCAAGCATGCCGGCCGCCGGCAGGGCGGCCGCCACGCGCTGCACGAGCTCGCCATGGCTGTCGCGCTGAAGCCAGGTCGTGACATGGGCGTCGACGCCGGGTGTGAAGCGCTGCAGGAACTGCAGGGCGTCCTGCCTTGCAGGCTGGGAGCGGCTGGCGACGCGAAAACGCCACACGACGTGTGCGCCGCGCTGGCGTGCGGCCTGCGAGACGAGGGCGCTGAGCGCGTCGTGCACGACGACGACGTCCTGCGCTTGGACGCCATCGCCGAGCAGATCGTCGCCGTCGAGGGCGCCGCGGGCGTAGGCCTCGCGCTCGGCCGGTCCGAGTCCTGAGGAGCCCTGCGTGGAGACTCCGCCCAGCATCTGCTCGAGCTGCCGGGCGAGGTCGCGCAGCGGCTCGGCGGCGGTGAGCTGCAGCGACGTGGCAGCGACGCCCGGCCCGGCTCCGTCGACGCGCGCGCGCAGGGCGTCGGCCGACCGGCGAGCGCCGGGCATGGCGATGACGCACCAGATCGTGCGCCCGGCCAGCACGTCCCCGGCCCGTTGCGCGGCGGCGCCCAGCGCCATCGCGTCGCGCGCGCTCGCGGGCTTGTCGAACTGCTCGACGAAGAGGCTCACGCATCTTCTCCCGGGTTGTTTTGCAAGTGGGTCTAGGTCGGCGCCGCCGCAACGCAAGTGCGCGGCAAGTCGAGCGTCGGATGAGCTCTTGCAGCCGCGTCGAGCGCGGCCTATTGCCTGCGACATGGACTACACGGTGTGTCCGCACCTCGATGCGATCCGACCGGTGATTCCGCGGACCCCGCAGGGGTGTGAGGAGTGCCTGCGGATCGGCTCCGCGTGGCTTCACCTGCGCCTGTGCCTGACTTGCGGGCACGTCGGCTGCTGTGACTCCTCGCCCAACCGTCACGCGCGCGCCCACGCGCACACGCTGCGTCATCCGATCGTGCGGTCCTTCGAGCGTGGCGAGAACTGGCGCTGGTGCTACGTGGACGAAGCCTTCGTGTAGCCCGTCAGGGCACGTGATGGGGGTGCTCGTGCACGCGCTCGAGCAAGTCGTGGACGAGCCGCACGGACATCGAGCCCTCGCCGACGGCCGAGGCCACGCGCTTGATCGAGCCGCTGCGGACGTCGCCGGCGGCCAGCACGCCGGGCATGCTCGTCTCCAGCAGAAGCGGATCGCGAGGCTCGCGGCGATCGCCGGGCCTGGCGGCGGCTGCCGCCCGACCGGTGAGCACGAACCCGTGGCGATCGAGCGCGACGCGCTGTCGCAGCCAGCCGGTGTGCGGGTCTGCGCCGATGAACACGAACATCGCCTTGGCGGGCAGGCGCCGTCGCTCCCCCGTGCGGTTGTTCTCGACGATCACCGAATCCAGCGCGCTCTCGCCCTCGAGCGCTCTGACCTCGGTGTCGAGCAGCACCTCGACCGAGCTGCGCTCGATGCGATCGGCCAGGTAGCGCGACATTCCAGCGGTCAGCGAGCCACCGCGAATCAGCAGGCGCAGCTCGGTGGCGTAACGCGACAGGAACAGCGTCGCCTGACCGGCCGAGTTGCCACCGCCGACGACGACCACGGGATCGCCGCCGCACATGCGCGCCTCGGTCAGCGTCGCGGCGTAGTACACGCTCGTGCCCTCGAAGCGCTCCAGGCGCGCGACCGGCAGCTTGCGATAGCGCGCGCCGCTGGCGATGAGAACCGTGCGCGCGCCCATCTCGCGGTCGTCGGCGAGCCGTATGAGGCAGTGATCCTCGGCGGCCTCCAGTGCGACGGCTTCGCCGGGAACGGCGATTCGCGCGCCGAACTTCCTCGCCTGAATCGCCGCGCGCTCTGCGAGGTCGGCGCCGGAGATGCCGGCGGGGAAGCCGAGGTAGTTCTCGATCCTCGACGAGGTCCCGGCCTGTCCCCCTGTCGCAACGGCATCCAGCGCGACCGTGTCCAAGCCCTCCGACGCTCCGTACACAGCCGCGGCCAGCCCCGCGGGCCCGGCGCCGACGACCAGCAGATCGCAGACCGCGCGCTGGCTGCTGCGCGCGCTTCCCAGCCCGACCGCATGCGCGAGCTCGGCGTTGGAGGGGTTGCGCAGGACCTCGCCGCGCCAGATCACGACCGGCGTCTGCGACGGCGAGACGCCGACCTCGCGCAGCAGCGCCTCGGCGCCGGCATCCTGCTCGAGGTCGATCCAGCGATGGGGCAGTCTGTTGCGCGCGACGAACTCGCGCAGCCGCCTGGTGTCGGGCGAGAACGGCGATCCGATGATCCGCAGGCCGGCGCCGATGCCGATCAGCAGCTCGCGGCGCACGAAGTAGGCGCGCAGGATCAGGTCGCCCAGCGCGGTGTCCTCGGCGATCAGCGCGCGCAGGCGCTCGACGCCGACGACAAGCACCTCGCCGGGTTCGCGCACGACCGCCGAGAAGAACGCGGCCTGGCCGCTGAGCAGTCCCAGCTCGCCGAGGAAGCGGCGCTCGCCGTGTACGGCGATCAGCCGCTCGTCGGGCTGGCCGTAGCGGTCGATGGCCGCGACCTTGCCCGCGAGCACGACGAAGAAGTCGTATCGCTCGTCGCCTTCGCGAAACAGCACCTCGCCCAGCTGCGTGCGCCTGCGCTTGCCACGTGGCTCCAGCGTGGCCAGCTGGTCCTCGCTGAGCCGCGGAAACGCGCCGTCGCGATCCGGCGTCTCGGGGACCGGCTCGACGGTCTCGCTCACGGCGTCACTCGAGCTCGCGTGCGCGGCAGGCCAGCTGCAGCAGCAGGAGGTCATCGGCGTTGTCGGGATCGACGTCGAGCAGCTCGAAGATCTTCCTGACGCGATAGGCGACCGCGTTGCGGTGAAGGTTCAGGCGCTGAGCGGTCCGCGTCAGCGAGCCGCGCTCGTCCAGGTACACGTGCAGGGTCTGGATCAGGCGCTCGGCGCGAACGCCGCCGAGGTCGGACAGCGGCTGGAGCACCGAAGTGGCGGCCTCACGGGCGGTGTCCGAGGAATACCACTCGACGAGCGTCCGTCTCAGGCCGACGGTGTCGAACGCGACAGCGATGTTCGCCCGTTTGGACGTGCGTCCGAGCAGCGCCGCGGCCTTGGCCTCGGCGACCGATGCCAGCAGCCCTTTCGGTCCGGCGGCCAGGCTGCCGACGCCGCAGCGGATGATCGTCGTGGAGGACTTGGCGCCAACCGCCGAGAGCACCTCGTCCATCGTGCTCGCGACCTGCTCTGCGGCCTGCCCGCCCGGATCCTCCTGATAGCTGCGAACGAGGACGAATGCCTCCCCGACCCGCGCCTCGTGCCACGTGCCGCCGGCGGCCCGTGCGCCTTGGATCGCCGCTGCGCCCAACCGCGCGCGCGACTCATAGACGGTGAGCTCCTGGCCGGGCGGCGGATCGGCGAGGTCCTCGAAGTCCAGCCTGACGACGACGTGCCAGCCGTCGATCGGCAGGCCGAGGCTGCGCGCGCGTGAGACGACCTGATCGCGTGTCTTGGGGGGCGCCGCCAAGAGGTCCGCGAGCACCTCTTCGCGTGACTGCGTCGGAACCTCGCGAATCCGATCTGCTCGCGTGAGCGCGTCGGCGACGCCGCGGGCGGCCACATCCAAGACGATTTCGGCGGCTGACGCGAGGTCTCCGTGCGGCGCCTGCGTCGTCACCCAGCCGTTCACGCGATCGCCGACGATCACCGGTCGGTGCAGTCCTTGGCGCGGCTGCGTAGAGGCCATCGACAGCGGCAGCCCGAGCGCGCCACCGGCGGAGTCAAGCAGCGACTGCACCGTGCCGTCGTGCGGATGCGCCGCGATCGCACGTACGGCGGTATGGGCGCGCAGCAGGGCGACGTCCGCCTCGCCGCCGAGCTCACGCCCGATCGCGAGCGCGAGCTCGGTGAGGCTCGTACCGTCGGCTATGCCAAGGATCGCCGTCCCAAAGCTGTCGGCGATCTCCTTCGTCGACGAGGTGACCGAGCCGCCGTCGGCGGCCCGCAGCGCGAGCGCCGAGA
The DNA here is from genome assembly GCA_035995645.1 of Solirubrobacteraceae bacterium. Classification (GTDB taxonomy): domain Bacteria; phylum Actinomycetota; class Thermoleophilia; order Solirubrobacterales; family Solirubrobacteraceae; genus Palsa-744. Next base: position 35,056 of record DASYKG010000058.1, on the reverse strand, counting down.
GGTGGCGAGCACCGGCGACCGTGAACGCCATGTCGAAGCCGTGGCTGCTGACAGAGGCCGAGACGCTGCGTGCGAGCAGCGCGATGTAGTGCTCGCCGACGCGCTCGAGATGCCCGAGATCCTCGACGAACGCGACGCCCTCGACGAGCATGTCGGTCGATGGCCGCGATAGGTAGTCCAGCAGCGAGTTGAGCGCCGGAGACTCGACCAGCTCCCGAAGGAAGGCCACCTCTGGATCGTAGACCCCGGCCGGTGTTCACGAGCGTTGTGTTGTGCACGGCGTACGAAACGAGCTGACTATTCGGCGGCGCCTACAACGGCGGCTGGAGCGAGGGCGATAGACCTTGGCCAGTCACCGCGACAACAGGCAATGGAGAGCCGTCCGCTCGCGAACCTGCAACCCGGACGGAGGTCCGACATGGTGTCTGCCCAGCTCGCAATCGACAACGCCGTCGCGCAGCCTTCCCCGCCCGCCAAGCCGGCCTTGCCGCTTGCAGCGCGCGAGACTCAAACGCAGCTGGTGCTGGCGGCTCGTCACAACCGTCCGCACGCGCGGACGCGCCTGGTGGAGTCGCACATGCCGCTGATCGCCGGCGTCGCGCGCGCCTACCGTCACGTGCCGTGCGTCGACCGCGCGGAGCTGATGCAGGAGGGAGTCGTGGGCATGCTGTGCGCGCTGGAGCGCTACGACGCGGCGCGCGGAACGCCATTCTGGGCCTACGCCTCGTGGTGGGTGCGCCAGGCGATGCAGCGGCTGGTCTCGGAACTGTCGCGGCCCGTCGTCCTTTCCGATCGCGCGCTTCGCCAGCTCGCGCACGTGCGCGAGAGCAGGCAGACGTACGTGCTCGCGCACTTTCGCGAACCGAGCACGCGCGAGCTCGCTGCGGCGAGCGACCTGACGATCGAGCAGCTGCACAGCCTGACGGTCGTGGAGCGTCGCGCGCGCGGCCTTCACGAGCAGGTCAACCCGGCGGCAGGCGGCGCGACGTTCGGCGATCTGCTCTGCGATCCCTCGGCCGAGGAAGCCTACGAGCAGCTGCTCACGCAACTGGAGGCGAGCAGGCTGCCGCAGATGCTGGTGCGTCTGAGCGCGCGCGAGCGAACGGTCATTCGAGCTCGATACGGCTTGGGCGAAGCCGCACGCACACTGCAGCAGCTCGGCGACGCGCTAGGGATCAGCGCCGAGCGGGTCAGGCAGATCGAACAGGCCGCTCTGGAGAAGATGCGCGCAACGCCGGGCGGGGGCGTCGACGAGCCATCCGGGGCAGGGCTTGCGAGTGGCGTGCGATGCCAGCGTCCACGGCGGTCCGGCCACGGCCACGCGCGGGGTGAGCGCGTCGAGCGAAGGAGCGCCGGCGCCTCACCCCGGCACCATCGCGCCGTCCGTCCGCGCGCGGTGGCTCGGGCCGTGCGACGGTCACCGGACTCACGGGCGCAGGTGTCGAGATGATCGGCGCGACGCAGCGAGACCGGCTGGCCGACACGCGATGTGTCGCCGAGCGCGCGGCGCTGGAAGACGCGCGGCGCGCGCGACGTCGCGAGATCGCGCTCGTCGAGCAGTACCTGGCGCAGATCCGCTGGCCTGGCAGCCCGCGGCGATCCGTCGGCGGGAGCCGTCAGCCCGGGCAACGCCTCTAGGCCCCTGCCCGGGCACACGCCTGTAGAGCCTGCCCGGGCAACGCTGTAGCGCCTCGGCTGTGTGACGGCGTTCGCGGCTCAGGCTGCGACCGTCGTCGGCTCGGCTGGTTCCTGGCGCTCGCGCGCCGGCTCGGCTTCGCCGTTGATCCAGCGAACGGTGAGCTCGTCGTCGTGCGCGTCGACGACGATCGACGAGCCCTCGCCGATCTCGCCGGAGATCAGCGCGCGACCGATCCTCGTCTCCACCTCGCGTTGGATGAAGCGGCGCAACGGACGCGCGCCGTAGACGGGGTCGTAACCCTCGCGGGCGATCAGGATGCGCGCCGCATCGGTCAGCTCGAGCTCCACGCGCCGGTCGGCCAGACGCGCTCGCACATCGGCGATCTGCAGGTCGACGATCTGCTCGATCTCCTGCAGCGTCAGCGGCTTGAACAGGACGATGTCATCGACCCGGTTGAGGAACTCGGGGCGGAACTGACCGCGCAGCTCGCCCATCACCCGCTCGCGTGCCTCCGGCAGGATCTCGCCCGTGTCGGTGACGCCGTCGAGCAGGTACAGCGAGCCGATGTTCGACGTCATGATGATCACCGTGTTGCGGAAGCTGACCGTTCGCCCCTGCGCATCGGTCAGTCGTCCGTCGTCGAGAATCTGCAGCAACGTGTTGAACACGTCGGGATGCGCCTTCTCGATCTCGTCGAACAGCACGACGGAGTAGGGCTTGCGCCGCACCGCCTCGGTCAGCTGGCCGCCCTCCTCGTATCCCACGTACCCGGGCGGCGCACCCATCAGGCGACTGACGGTGTGGCGCTCCTGGTACTCGGACATGTCCAGGCGCACGATGTTCTCCTCGGAGTCGAACAGCGCCTGTGCGAGCGCGCGTGACAGCTCGGTCTTGCCGACGCCTGTGGGCCCGAGAAAGATGAACGAGCCGATCGGCCGGCGCGGGTCCTTGATGCCGGCACGCGCCCGCAGCACCGCGTCGGCAACCAGGCGGACCGCCTCGTGCTGTCCGATGACGCGCTCGTGCAAGACCTCGTCGAGGCGCAGCAGCTTCTCGCGTTCGCCCTCGAGCAGGCGCGCCACGGGGATACCGGTCCAGCGGGCGACGATTTCGGCTATCTCGTCGTCGGTGACCTCCTCGCGCAGCAGCCGCGTGGCGCCCTGCTTCTCGTTGAGGCGCTCCTCCTCGGCTCGCAGGCGGCGTTCGAGCTCGGGCAAGCGCCCGTGGCGCAGCTCGGCGGCGCGGTTGAGATCGTAGTTTCGCTCGGCCTGCTCGATCTCACGGCGCAGCTGCTCGAGCTCCTCGCGCAAGCCCTGCAGCTTGTGGATCGCCTGGCGCTCGGCCTCCCACTGGGCGGTCATCGCGTCTGCCTGGGCGCGCAGGTCGGCAAGCTCGCGGCGCAGCGCCTCCAGGCGCTGCTTGCTGGCCTTGTCCTTCTCCTTCTTCAGAGCCGCCTCCTCGATCTCCAGCTGCATCACCCTGCGGGTGATCTCGTCGAGCTCCTGTGGCATCGAGTCGATCTCCGTGCGGACCACCGCGCAGGCCTCGTCGACGAGGTCGATCGCCTTGTCGGGCAGGAAGCGATCGCTTATGTAGCGATCGGCGAGCGTCGCCGCGGCGACGAGCGCGGCGTCCTGGATACGCACGCCGTGGTGGACCTCGAAGCGCTCGCGCAGGCCACGCAGGATCGAGATCGAGTCCTCGACGCTCGGCTCGTCGACGGTGACGGGCTGAAAGCGACGCTCGAGCGCGGCGTCCTTCTCGATGTGTCGGCGGTACTCCTGCAGCGTGGTCGCGCCGATGCAGTGCAGCTCGCCGCGCGCGAGCATCGGCTTGAGCATGTTGCCGGCGTCCATCGACCCTTCGGCCGCACCCGCCCCGACGACCGTGTGCAGCTCGTCGATGAACATCAGGATGCGCCCCTCGGCGGCCTTGACCTCCTGCAGCACCGCCTTCAGACGCTCCTCGAACTCACCGCGGTACTTGGCGCCGGCCACAAGCGAGCCCATGTCCAGCGCGAAGATCGTCTTGTCCTTGAGCCCCTCGGGGACGTCGCCGCGCACGATGCGCTGGGCCAGACCCTCGACGATCGCCGTCTTGCCGACGCCGGGATCGCCGACGAGCACGGGGTTGTTCTTGGTCTTGCGCGAGAGGATCTGGATCACGCGGCGGATCTCCGAGTCACGGCCGATCACCGGGTCGAGCCGTCCGCTGCGCGCGGCCGAGACCAGATCCAGGCCGTACTTCTCCAGCGCCTCATACGCGCTCTCGGGGGTCGTGGTGGTGACACGCTGCGCGCCGCGCACCTGGATGAGCACGTCGAGCAGCCGCTCGCGGTCGGCGCCGTGCTCTGCCAGCAGGCGCCCGGCGATCGTGTCGTTGCCCGATGAGAGCATCGCCAAGAGCAGATGCTCGACGGAGACGTACTCGTCCTTCAACCGCTGCGCCTCCTGCTCGGCGCCGTCGAGCACTCGCGCAAGAGCGCGCGTGGCCGAGACCTGTCCCTCCGCGGCGCCCGGGCCGCTGACGCGCGGGCGACCCTCCAGGACGCCTTCGACGGCGCTGCGCAACGCCCCGGTGTCGACGTCGGCGCGCATCAGCAGCCGCGGCGCGAGGCCCTCGGGCTGCTCGAGCAGGGCCAGCAGCAGATGGTCGGTGTCCAGTTCGGTGTGTCCGTAGCGAAGCGCCTTGGTCTGCGCGTCGTGCAGCGCCTCCTGGCTCTTGGTGGTCAGGCGGTTCGGGTCCATGTGGTCACCTCCTGCCGTGGGTGTACCGGCGCGCCTGCGCGCAGCCGCCGCTCCAATTCGTCGATGCGCGCGAGCAGTTCGCTCGCGAGCACGGCTCCCGCGTAGTTGACGCCGAGGTCGCGGCGCAGGCGCGCCGCGCGCGAGAGCAGCAGAGCATCCTGCGCTCGAAACAGCGGCGCCGCGCGCGTGCCTCCCTGCGGGTCGAGCAGTCCAAACTGCACGAACCGCCGGATCACGTCTGGGTGCAGCCCGGTCTCGCTCGCGAGCACCTCGATCGCGACGAGCGTGGGAGCGCTCTTGGTCAGCGCCAGGCGCCGGGCGGTCTGCGTAACGGAGGCGGGAGCCATCAGCGATCCTTGCGCGGGTCGAAGTCAGAGATCGACGCCAAGCGCTCGAACAGCTCGCGTTCCTGCTTCTTCAAGCGCTTGGGCACGTGCACGGCGACGACGGCATAGAGGTTGCCGGCCGAGCCGTCTGCTCCCGGCAGCCCCTCGCCACGCAAGCGCAGACGCCTGCCGGACGAGGATCCCGCGGGCACGCGCACGCGTGCGCTGCCGCTGAGCGTCCTGACGGGGACCTCGGCGCCGAGCGCCGCCTCCCACGGCGTGACGGGGAGGTCCACGAAGAGGTCGCGCCCGTCGATGCGAAAGAGCGGGTGGACCTTGAGGCGAACGCGCAGGAACAGGTCGCCGGCGGGCCCGCCAGCGATCCCGGCGCCACCCTGCCCGGACAGCCGGATGCGCTGACCGTCGCGCACGCCGCGGGGGATCTCCACCTCGAAGTCGCGGCCGGCGCCGAGCGATATGCGCCGTTTGCCGCCGGTCGCGGCCTCCTCGAGGGTGAGCTCGAGCATCGCCTCGTGATCGCCGCCGCGCATCGAGAAGCCGCCAGGGTCACCGGCGCCTGTGGAGCGACGGCGTCCCTGTCCCTGTCGCCCGAAGAAGCCCTCGAACAGATCGCTGAAGTCGCCGCCGCCGAAGTCGACGCGCACGTCGCCATTACCGTCGCCCCCGCGAAAGGCCTCGTCGAAGCCTTGTGATCTCGAGGCTTCCGGGCCGGCCCGCCAATTGGCGCCGAGGCGGTCATAGCGTGCCCGCTTGTCCTCGTCGCGCAGGACGTCGTAGGCTTCGGAAACCTCCTTGAAGCGATCCTCGGCGCCCGCATCCTTGTTGACGTCGGGATGGTATTGGCGGGCGAGCTTGCGATAGGCGCGCCGGATGTCCTCGTCGCTGGCGTTCCTCGTTACACCGAGTGTCTCGTAGTAGTCCTGAGAGGCGACCGCCATCAGCGCTCACGCTCAGGCGCGCGCGCGACCACCACCTGAGCCGGGCGGATCACGTGATCGTCCAGCTCGAAGCCGGAGCGGCGCACCTCCAGAACCGTGCGATCGGCTGCATCCTCCGGCGAGCGCACGGCGACCGCCTCGTGGCGCTCGGGATCGAAGGGGTCGCCGGGCTGGCCGATGCGTCGCGCGCCCTCGCGCCGCAGCACGTTGTCGACCTGCTGCAAGACCGCGTTCATGCCCTCGTGGCAAGGGCCGTCCGGCTCCATCCGCAGCGCGGACTCCACACTGTCGACCACATCGAGCCAGTCACGCAGGACCGCCTCCCTCGCCTCGGCGATACGCCGCTCGACCTCGCGGGCCGAGCGCTTGCGGTAGTTGTCGAGGTCGGCGAGCGCGCGCTTGTAGCGTTCGTCGCTCTCGGCAAGCGCGACGCCCTGCCGGTCATCGGCCTCGCTGTCGCGCGTCTGCCCGGCCTCCACGGGCGGCTCGTCGCGCTCGGCAGGCGCAGCGGCCTCGGCCCCCCGAGGGTCTCCGTTGGCGTCAGCCTCGGGTGAACTCGGCATCGACGACCTCCTCGTCGTCGCCCGCGGCATGCCCGGCGTTGCCATCGCCGTTCGTGCCCGCGCCGTTTCCGCTCTGCGCACCCTGCGCCGCCGCGCTCGCCGGCAATGCCTGCGCGATCTGCTGCAGGTCGGCGATCAGCGGCCGCACGCGGTCCAGGCCGGCCTCGTCCTGCAGCGCCTGGCGGGCGTCGGCGACGAGCTGTTCTGCGCGCGCTTTCTCGTTGACCGGCAGGCTTGCCTGCAATTCACCGAGCAGCTGCTCGACGCGATAGGCCAGCGTGTCGAGCTCGTTGCGGGCCTCGATCTCCTCGCGGCGGCGATGATCCTCGTCGGCGTGCGCTTCTGCGTCTTTGACCATCTGCTCGATCTCGCGCTGATCGAGATTGGTCGTCTCGGTGATCGTCACCCGTTGTTCTTTGCCGGTCTCCTTGTCACGCGCGGACACGTTGAGGATGCCGTTCGCGTCGACGTCGAAGGTGACCTCGATCTGCGGCACTCCGCGGGGTGCCGGCGGGATGCCCTCCAGCCGAAAGCGCGCCAGCTGGCGGTTGTCTGCGGCGAGCTCGCGCTCGCCCTGCAGCACGACGATGTCGACGGCCGTCTGGCTGTCCTCGGCCGTCGAGAAGACCTCGGTGCGCCGAGCGGGGATCGTCGTGTTGCGCTCGATCACCTTCGTCATCACGCCGCCCATCGTCTCCAGCCCGAGCGACAGCGGCAGCACGTCGAGCAGCACGACGTCCTCGACTTCGCCCTTGAGCACGCCCGCCTGCAAAGCCGCGCCGATCGCCACGACCTCGTCGGGGTTGACGGTCATGTTCGGGTCCTTGCCGCCGGTCAGCCGGCGCACGAGATCCTGAACCGCCGGGATCCTCGTGGAGCCACCCACGAGGATCACCTCGTCGATGTCGTCGGCTGTCAGTTTGGCGTCCGCGAGAGCCTGCTCCACCGGACCGCGGGTGCGCTCGACGAGGTCTTTGCTCAGCTGGTCGAACGTCGCGCGCGTGAGTGAGATGTTCAGGTGCTTCGGGCCGGCTGCGTCTGCGGTGATGAAGGGCAGGTTGATCTGCGTCTGAGTCGTCGTCGACAGCTCGACCTTCGCGCGCTCGGCCGCCTCGTAGAGTCGCTGCAGCGCCTGCGGGTCAGAGCGCAGGTCGATCCCTTGGTCGCGCTTGAACTCGTCGGCCAGCCAATCGACTATCCGCTTGTCGAAGTCGTCGCCGCCGAGATGTCCGTCGCCACTGGTCGAGCGAACCTCGACGACGCCATCGCCGACGTCCAGCAGCGAGACGTCGAACGTGCCGCCGCCGAGGTCGAAGACGAGCACGGTCTCCTGGCCCTTCTTGTCCATCCCGTAGGCGAGCGCAGCCGCGGTGGGCTCGTTGATGATTCGCAGAACCTCCAGGCCGGCGATCTTTCCGGCGTCTTTCGTCGCCTGGCGCTGCGCGTCGTTGAAGTACGCCGGGACGGTGATGACCGCCTCGTTGACTTTCTCGCCGAGAAACTTCGCGGCGTCGTCGGCGAGCTTGCGCAGCACGAGCGCCGAGATCTCCTCGGGCGCGTACTGTTTTCCGCGGATCTCGAAGCGCACGGCATCGTTGGGTCCTTTGACGACTTTGTAGGAGACGATCTTCGCCTCCTCGTCGACTTCGCCCCAGCGCCGGCCGATGAAGCGCTTGGCCGAGTAGATCGTGGCCTCGGGATTGAGGATCGCCTGGCGCCTGGCCACCTGCCCGACGAGACGCTGTCCGTCCTCGGTGAACGCGACAACCGACGGGGTCACCCGGCCCCCCTCGGCGTTTGGGATCACCTCCGCCTGTCCGCCCTCCATCGTCGCGGCCACCACGGAGTTGGTGGTGCCCAGATCGATGCCTACCGCCCTAGCCATGCCAGCTCCTTTCGGTCGCGTCAGCGAATCTGATCTCTTCCCGTAGGGCATAACGGCCGGCCTTCAAGTCCGCGCGCAAGGCGTCCATCCGGGCTTGGCTCCCGCGCGCGCCGGCCTACCGATATGCGCAACGAGAAACCCCAACCCGAAGGGAGCGAGATGGCCCTCGCGACGCGTCAAAGCGACTCACCACGGCAATCGCAGGCTCTGAGCCGGTCAAGGCCTCTGCGCTGGGAGCCGCTTCACGAGTTGGAGCAGCTCAACGAGCAGTTCGGCCGATTGCTGGACAGCGCATGGTCGCCCCTCGCCACTGGCAGCGGCGGCACGTGGATGCCGTTGGCCGACATCGAGGAGACCGACGACGCGTGGATCGTGGAAGCGGACCTGCCGAACGTCGACCGCAAGGACGTAAACGTCGAGCTGCGCGATTCCGAGCTGATCATCACGGGCGAGATCAAAGAGAAGGAGAGGCAGGGCGTGCTGCGTCGGCGTGCCCGGCGCACGGGCGAGTTCGAGTACCGCGTGACGCTTCCGGGCAAAGCCGACGCGGAGGGAATCGAGGCGAACCTGCACGACGGCGTGCTGACGGTGCGTGTGCCGAAGTCAGAAGCGGAGCGACCGCGGCGCATCGAGGTCAAGGCGGCGTGACGGTGCCCGAGCCGATCGCCGAGCCGGGCCTGCGCGGGTACGCGGGTGACGGCGGTCGGGTCAGTCGCTGATCCGCGAGCTCGCCGACGGATGGCCGGCGGCAAATCGCCTGTTGATCCTCACGTCGGCCGTCCTAACTTGCGACACGGGAGGCTCGACGGCACGGGCCTCGAAGCGACGAGGAACAGGAGAATCCGATGGCAACCATGTTGGTAGAGCCGTTCGCGCCGTGGCTGCGTGAGCTGAACCAAGCCCTGCAGGGTCAAGGTGCCACGGCGACGCCGTTCGTGCCTCCTGCCGATCTGCTCGTCACGCAGGACGGAGTGACGGTTTACATGGACGTTCCGGGCCTGCGCTCGGAGGATCTGGAGGTCGAGCTGGAGAACGACGTGCTGACCGTCCGCGGCGAGCGACCCTTCCCGTACAGTCGCGAGAACGGCAGCGAACCTGCTTGGCGCATCGAGCGCAGCTTCGGCCGCTTCGAGCGCAGCCTGCGAGTCCCGGGCGGCCTTGATCCCGACTCGATCCAGGCGTCTTTGTCAAACGGAGTGCTGACGTTGCAGATCCCCAGGCCTGCGAGCCCACGGGCCAAACGAATCGAGATCAAGGCCGAGCAAGCCAACGGCAGTCGTTCCGAACAACACAACCAGGCCGCGGGTGGAGGCTCGGGGGCAGGCGGCTCACGGGCCGAGGACTCGAGGGCCGAGAGCGCCGCCGCATGAGCAGCCGGACGTCACGAGCGATCGGCGTGTCCAGGCCCGGGCGGCTGGCACGCTGATGGCCGGCGCAGCGACGATCGTCACCTGCCCGAACTGCGCCACGAAGAACCGCGTCCGCCCGAGTCCCTCCGGGGTGCCGCGCTGCAGCGTCTGCCAGACGCTTCTTCCGTGGATCGTGGAAGCGAGCGCGGATACGTTCGACGAGGAGATCACGGCCTCGGTGCCCGTGCTGGTCGACTTCTGGGCACCGTGGTGTGGACCGTGCCGTATGGTCTCGCCGCTCGTAGAGCGCCTCGGCACCGAGCACGCCGGGCGGCTGAAGATCGTAAAGCTCAACGTCGACGAGGCGCCGGCGGTCTCCGCTCGCTTCGGCGTGCAGGGCATCCCTCTGCTGGCGTTGATCCGCGATGGAGCGGAGGCCGACCGGCTGGTGGGAGCGGCGCCGCTGCAAAGGCTGAAGGCTTGGCTGGAGCCACACCTCGTGCCGGCGCAGGAGCGCAGCTCGGCCGGCGAGCCGGCTTAGCTTCCCGCGGACACTGGCCTTGCAAGGCCTTCGTCCTATTTCCCTGAAAGATCCAACGCGAGCGAAACGGAGCCGACAATGGCACATGAGTTCAAAGAACAGTTCGCAGCAGGAGACATGTTCGGCGACCGGAGCCTCGAGGCGTGGATGGCGCAGGCTCCGCTCACGCGCGAGCAGATCCACCGCGCGCGTGTGTGGCTGATGGTCGTGGGCGTGCTTGCGCCGCTGACCGGCCTGGTGGCGATCGCGGTGCCGATCGCCGCGTCGGTGACGATCGCGATATTCATCGGCTGGGTGATGCTCGCCGGCGGCATCGCGGTGGGCGTCGACGCGTTCTCCCACCGCTCGCCGCTCAGGGCATTCGAGGCGGTCCTGACGTTCCTCGCCGGGCTCTACATACTCGTGTTCCCGCTCAGCGGAACGGTGACGCTGACGTTCGTGCTTGCCGTGTGGTTCTTCGCCAGCGGCCTCGCGTCCGTGGCGGCGGGGATACGCATGCGCGGCGCTCCCGGTCGCGCGATGGCGATATTCGGAGGCTCGCTCTCGATCGTGCTCGGCATCCTCATCGCCGTCGAACTTCCCAGCTCCGCGGGATGGGCGATCGGTCTGCTGGTGGGGATCAACCTGATCTTCTGGGGCGTCAGAGCGCTGGTTGGCGCACGACTGCTGAAGATGCGCGAGGCGAGCCTTTGACGTGGCGCTGGTTGCGGGCTCTGTTCGCGGATGGTGTCGGTGGCGTTTAGAAGGGTGCGAGCCGGACTGTGATCAGCCGCTCGCCGTGAGCAACCCTCCGGGGGCCTGCTCGACAGGATCGTCGCCGCCGATTACGTAGATAACGATGCGTCGCGCGCACTGTCTGCAGCAATGCATCGAGTACTGCCGCGACGTTGCAGCCCGGCCGGCGCGATGGCGAGACCCGGACTCGAACCGGGGACACCACGATTTTCAGTCGTGTGCTCTACCAACTGAGCTATCTCGCCGCTGGTCGACCTTCGACCCGGGACCCGATGCTACCGGCTCCATGCGGACGCGCGCGGCCGCTCGGCTCGACGCCGTGACGCGCCCTTGTAAGGGGTCTCGACAGGGCCTGGCCGATCAGCCGGCCGCCGCACGGCTCGCCGCGGCCGACTCATCCGCCAGCGCGTTCCCAAGCTTCCAGATACGGCAGCGGGTCGATCGTGTGCCCGCCTGGGGCATACCAGCCGCCGACCCACATCTCGAAGTGCAGGTGCGGCGCGGTCGCGTCGCCGGTCTGACCGGCCAGACACAGCTGCTGCCCCGCGGCGACGGCCTGCCCGGCGCTGACGGCGAGTGTGGCGGCCTGGCAGTGGGCGAACATGAGGTCGAAGCCCGCGAGCGTGTGCTCGACGGCGTAGTAGCCGGCGCCGCCGGCCTGATAGCTGGTGCTCGTGATCGTTCCGGCCAGCGGTGCGACGTCGGGTGTGCCTTCGGCCGCGAGGATGTCCTGGCCTTCGTGCACGTGCCCGCTGCGCGGGGCGCCGTAGCGGTTTTCCGGGCCACCGAAGCTATGCGCGCCGGCGACGGGGAAGACCGCGCCGGTGGCGACCGTCTGCGCCGGGCTTGGCACGCCCGCTTCCACCACCGGCGGCGTCGGGGGCGGTGCTGGCGCGGGAGCCGGAGCGGGAGCGGGCACGACGACCGTCAGCGTGGTCACGCCGGAGCTGTGCGCGGTGCGCGCGAGGCTGCGGCTGTGGTGGTCGTGCGCGCTCACGCTCACGTGAAAGCTGCCGGCCTTCAGCGTCGCGCCGCGAGGCCAGCGCACCGTGAGCGTGCGTCCGGTGTGCACCCAGCCCATGTTCACGACGATCGCCGCCTTGCGCGTGGACAGGTCGTTGACCGCGACCGTGGCGTTGACCGTGCCCACGCGTGGCTCGTCGATGCGCAGTGTCACACGCGGCGGGCGGCCGGGGACGGACGTGCTCGGCACGCTCAGGCTCGTGATCACCGGATGCACGACGGCGTTCGCCGAAGCGCTCAGCCCGTACTCGCTGCCGCCGGAAAGCGGCGCGGACGGCGCCTGTGAGCCGCCGTTGCCGGCGGCGTACGCGGGCGCGACGAGCGAGAGCGTCGCGGCGCTCGTCGCCGCGACGATCAACGGCTTGCGGGCGATGCTCATGCGGTTAATCTCGGCACGCGCCCGGCTGAAGCCAACGCTCGCGCCGGGAATCGCACATCCGGCTAGTGCTGTTCGAAGTCCTCGACGAGCGCTTGGTAGGTCAGGCGCAGGCCCTGGTCGATCGGGACCTGCGGGCGCCAGCCGAGCTCCCGCTGCGCGCGGCTGATGTCCAGGCGGCTGTGCTGCAGCTCGCCCGGGCGCAGATCGGCCAGCTGCGGCGCCAGCGCCTGTGGGTCGCCCGCCGCTCCCGGCGCGTCGATCTCCTTCGCGGCACGCTGCAGCTCGCGCCAGATCGTCGCGACGTCGGTCTCCACGCCCGTGGCGATGTTGTACGTCCCGGACTTGCCGGATGCGGCCATCAGCGCTTTGACGACGTCGCCGACGTACACGTAGTCGCGCGTCGGCTTGCCATGCCCGTACAGTTTCGGCGCCTTGCCGGTGTACAGGTGGTCGGAGAAGATCGCGACGACGCCGGCCTCGCCGTGCGGGTTCTGGCGCGGCCCGTAGACATTGCCCAGCCGGCACACGGCGTGCGGGATGCCCGAAGACAGCGACCACGTGTTGACGTAGGCCTCCGCCGCCCACTTCGACGCCCCGTAAGGCGACAGCGGCGCCGGCAGGCGGTCCTCCGGCGTGGGCATCGGCGCCTCGTCGCCGTACAGCGCTCCGCCCGTCGAGGTGAACACCACCGGCGCGCCGACGCGCCCGGCCGACTCGACGACGTTCAGCGTGCCTCTCACGTTCACTTCGCAGTCGCGGCCGGGATTTGCCACGGAAGCGACCACGCTCGCCTGTGCGGCGAGGTGGAAGATCCTCTCCGGCTTGACTTCCTCGACCAGCGCGCACAGCCGGTCGAATTCGACGATGTCCAGCTCGCGAAGCTCGGCGTCGGAGGGCACCCGCTCCGGCGCGCCCGCGGACAGGTCGTCGACGACGGTCACCTCGCAGCCGTCGCGCAGCAGCGCATCGACGACGTGTGAGCCGATGAAGCCGGCTCCGCCGGTGACGATCGCGCGCGATGACACTGACGGCAATCTACAGCGATGTGGCGTGCGGGCGCGTGGCGAGTTGCTCCTCTACCGCTTCGACCGCCTCGTCGATGCGCTCGAGCACTCGCATGCCGTTCTGAGACAGCGGCAGCGCCCCGCCCACGGCGGCGCCGCCGAGCACGATCGGGACCTCTGGGTGCGCCGCGTGCAGATCTTCGACGACCCGGCCGATCGCCTCTGGATCCTCGCCGTCGGTCGCGCCAAGCACGATCACGGCGGGGGTCTGGCTGGCCACGGCCGCGCGCAGTCGCTCGCCGGAGAGATCCGCCTCGAACACCGTCTCAAAGCCCGCCGCGGCGATCTGGTCGTGCATCATCTGCAGCTCCAGCGCGTGCTCGTCGCCCTCCAGCCCCGCGAGCAGGACGCGCTCGCGCGTCGGCTCGGTGTTGCCGATCATGTAGCGATACAGCGTCGCCAGCACACGCCGCGTGATGCCCTTGGCCAGCCGCTCGCCGTCGCTGTCGATCTCCTCGGCCGCGCGCAGCTCGCGGATGCGCAGCAAGGCCGGAGCGAGCACCTCGCCGTGCAGCGTCGTCGCCGGGATGCCGTCCTCGATCGCCGTTGCGATTGCCCCCTCGGCCGTCTCCGCGTCGCCTCGTTCGAGCGCGCTGCCGTACGTCTCGAGTGTGCTCTCGACGAGCGCGCTCGGATCGGCGCGCTCCTTCTCGCGCGCGTCCGGGCCGGAATTCTCGAGGACTTCCATGAAGGCGTCGAGCAGGACGGGATCGAAGTGTCTCCCGCGCTGTTCGCGCATCATCTGCACGGCCTCCTCGACAGGGAAGGCCTTGCGGTAGACGCGGTCGCTCGTGAGCGCGTCGAACACGTCGGCGATCGCAACGATGCGTCCCTCGATCGGAATCGCCTCTCCGACGAGCCCACGCGGGTAGCCGGTCCCGTCCCACTTCTCCTGATGGCTGAGTGCGATCGTCGTGGCCAGCTCGAGAATCGAGGAGGACGACCCTCGCAGCAGCCGGTGGCCCTCCTCGGCATGCGTCTCGACGATCGCGCGCTCCTCCGGCGTGAGCGGGCCGGGCTTGAGCAGGATCGCATCGGGAATCGCCACCTTGCCGACATCGTGCAGCGGCGCCGCGTGGCTGAGCTGCTCGCAGAACTCCGGGTCCATGCCGATCTGTTCGGCCAGCAGCGTCGACAGGCGCCCGATGCGCTCGATGTGCGCCCCCGTGTCCTCGTCGCGAAACTCGACCGCCATCGACAGTCGCCGCACGGTCTCGGTCTGTGCGATCTCGAGCTCCGACAGCGCGCGGCGCAGCTCGTGCGAGCGTCCGTCGATCTCCTGCTCGAGGGCGCTGCGGCGAGTCTCGCCAAAGCGCCACCCAAGCGCGACCGTGGCAACCGCCAGCAAAACGATGCAGACGATCTCGAGCGCCGAGCCGGCCGTCAAGAAGGCGCCGACGGCCGCGGCCAGCGCGAGAGCTGCCCACGGCGCCCACAGCACCGTGGACTTGGCGCGCGGTTGATCCTGGCCAGACTCCTTGCGCCTGCGCGGCGGCTTTGGAGATTGCCCCACGCCGTCGAGCTTACCCCCCCGATCCCTGGACATCCCGGCGCGATCGGCCGAACGCCACTTGCTGCCGTCGGGTGAGGATGACGCACCGTCCAGGCGCGTCTGAGAGCTACCGCGCCGAGCGGGTCGTCGAAAGCTGGCTTGGATAACTCCGCTCACGGGCAAAACGGGGGTGGGAGACAGTGTGGGTTCCCCCGGCAAGCACGCGTTCGGCGTGGGCTGCGGCGCCCTTGAGCGGCCAAAATCGCCCTGGACGAATGTTCGGGCGCTATTTGCCCGAGGACTGCAACTGCGCGACGTCGATCGCGTTCGCCGGCGCGGCCAGCGTGACCGTGCCGTTCCAACGATCGAACGTGATCTTGCCCCCGCCCGACCCCCCCTTGGAGATCTGGACGGGATAGGGCTTGCCGGTCGTCGCTATGTACAGCGTGCCGCCTTTGGTGGTGTCGGTGATGCCGACCACCTTCTGCCCGTTGATCGTCGTCGTGCCGGTCTTCTTCAGCGAGCCGTGGCTGGTGAGCGTCTGGTCGACCAGCTGACGCAGGTCGGTCAGCTGGCCCAGCGAGGCGAAGTTCGCGTCGCTCGACGGCGCCTTCAGCCACTTGCCCTGCAGCAGCTGTGCGGCGGCCGTGCCGCCGATGTGTTTGTAGAAGCCCGCGCTGCCTTTGATGTACACCGAGCCGCCGACCTGGATGAGTTCGAATGGCAGACCGCTCTCGGCGAGCTTGCCGCGTCCGCCCTTGCCCGCCAGCAGGCTCATGTCAAGCGTGATCGGCGATTTTTCGCTGACGATCGAGCCGGACACGTGCACCGACGTCGCCGCGTCGCTGGCGGTTTTCGTGGCCGCCAGGATTTCCGTCGGGGTCTTGTCGGCCACGCCGTTGCCCGAAGACGAGGACGAGCCGCCGCAGCCGGCGATCGCCACTGCGATCAACAGAAGAACCAGCGGCGAGGCGGTGGCGAAGGCGTGTCTTCTCGGCATCGCGGCGGCACACTATAGACACGGACGGTCGGGCCACAGGCAAATGCGGGCGCTGCGCGGGGCCGTGCTATCCGAGCGCGTCGGCGATCGCGGCGATCGCCGTCCGCTCGGCATCGCTCACCGGGTCGCCGTCGCGACCATCCTCACGATGGGCAGCGGCGACCGTCTCCGCGAGGGCGAGGACGAAGCGCTTGTACTCGTCGAGCTCCTGCGGGCTCGCCTTGCCCTCGAGCACTGCGACGGCGTCGCGGATGTGGGCGAGGTTTCGAGTCTTCAGCTCCTCGAGTGAGCCCGCGCGTGTGCGATCGAGCTCGGGCTTGGCCGCGACGATCGCGTCGAGCAGCTCGCTCTGGCCGTGCCGCTGGCGCGCCTGGGCATACGCCTTGGCCATCGAAACGGTCTCGCGGATCGTCCCACCGCGCTGAGCGGTGATCACGATCATTCCCGCGCTCGTGGGACCCTCGAGGATCTGATCCCACTCCTGCGGCGTGAAGTCGTCCTTTGCAGTCATTCGAACACTCCCTCTCGGCTATGCCGACGGTAGATGGGCCGGTCCCGCAAGAGTAGGCCGCGTGAGCCGCTCGAGCAGCAGCACGAAGGAGGCATACGGCGCGCCGGTGGTCTGCTGCAAGCCGATCTCACACGTGCGGTTGCTGCAGACGTGCTCGTCGATCTGCATCGCCGACAGCTCGGCCGCCGCGTCGCGCATCGCCGACGCGGGCAGCTCGGGGTGCAGCATCCCGCGGTCGCCGGCCATCCCGCAGCAGGTGCTGGAGATGGGGACGACGACCTCCTCGGCGAGCTTGCCTGCGATCGCCTGCAGCTTGCCCGCGAGGCCGAGCTGAGTGGCCGAGCACGTCGGGTGCACGGCCGCCGTCGCGACCTTGCGCGTCACCGCCAGCCCCGCCAACAGGCGGTCGTGCGCCCATGCGATCGAGTCCAGCACCTCGATCCGCTCGAAGCGCTCGCGCTCCTCGTCGGACAGGCGCGGCCCGATCTCCGACAGCAGCCCCAGCGCACATGAGCTCGCGTCGATCACCACCGGCAGTGCGCCGGCGTCGCTCCAGCGCCACAGCGCCGCCGCCGTCTTCGCCGCCATGTGGTCGTGACCGCGCCGATAGCCCTTCGAGCTCCACGGCGTCGCGCAACAGTGCCCGGCGGCGTCCGGCGGGATCCACACGGGCTGACCCGCGCGAGCGGACACGGCGACCAGCGCGTCGGGAAGCGACAACTCGTGCTCGCTGCCGGAGGCGTTGCCGAAGATGCGGTTGATGCAGGCCGGCAGGTAGACCGCGGCGGCGCCCTCGCGCACCGTTCGCGGCAGCCGTGCCGACGCCGGCGGCGGCAGCTGTTCGGGCAGCGCCGGCACCAGCTCGCTGCTGACGCGCCGGCGCAGCAGCTCGGGCAGCTTGGCGACGCGCCTGTCGCCGATCACGCCCGCGACGGCGCCGGCGACGGCGAGCCCCGCGCGCGCCGCGCGCTCGACCGACGCGTAGCGCTCGGCGAGGGCGAGCGCCACGGCCTCCTCGCGGTCGGTGCGCTCGCGGCGGCGGAACTCCTTGACCAGCGCACCCGTGTCGATCGCCACCGGGCAGGCGGCCTGACAGCTGCCGTCGGCGGCACACGTCTGCAGCGCGTCGTGCTCGTAGTCGGCCAGCAGCGCCTCGAACACGGGAGAGCCCTCCAGCTGGCGCGCCATCTCGCGGCGGATGACGATTCGCTGGCGCGGCGTCGTCGTCGTGTTGCGGCTCGGGCAGACGGGCTCGCAGAAACCGCACTCCACGCAGTGCGCGGCGATCTCCTCGATCTGCGGCTGGCTCTTGAGGTGCTTGAGGTGAACCTGCGCGTCGCGGTTGAGCACGACGCCGGGGTTGAGCACGCCGAGCGGATCGGCGAGCCGCTTGATCTTCCACATCATCTCCGTCGCCTTCTCACCCCACTCGCGCTGCACGTAGGGCGCCATGTTCACGCCCGTGCCGTGCTCGGCCTTCAACGAGCCGTCGTACTTGCCGACCATCAGCTCGACGAGCTCCTCCATGAACCGCTCGTAACGCTGCACGTCCTCCGGCTTTGAGAAGTCGGGCGTCAGCTGGAAGTGCAGGTTGCCGGCCGACGCGTGCCCGGCGACGCCGACGAGGAACTCGTGCTTGGCCAGCAGCGCCTGCAGATCGCGCGCGCACTCGGCGATCCGCTCGGGACGCACGCACACGTCCTCGATGATCAACGCGGAGCCGAGCGGGCGCAGGCGACCGACGAGGCCGAACAGCCCCTCGCGCACCCTCCATGTCAGCTCGATCTCCTCGTGCGCGCGGCTGAACTGCAGCGGGCGGATCAGCTCGTGACCGGCCAGCGCCCGCTCGGCATCGGCCTCGCCGGCGTCCAGCTCCGTCGCGTCCTCGCCGGCGAACTCGAGGATCAGCGCGGCCGACTGCAACGGCAGCTCGCGCCAGTGCTCCGGGCAGCCGTCCATGTTCCACGCCGCCGCGACCAGCGCCGGCGCGACCATCAGCTCGGTCGCACGCGCGCCGGCCGCGACGAGCGCTGGCACGGCGTCGGCGGCGGCGTCGATGCTGGCGAAGTGCGCCCACGCGAGCGTCGTGTGCGCCGGCTCGGGCCGCGTGCGCATCACCGCCTCGGCGATGAACGCGAGCGTGCCCTCCGAGCCGACGACGAGACGGCGGAAGATCTCAAGTGGCGTGTCGGCGTCGAGCAGCGCGCACAGCCGGTAGCCGGTGACGTTCTTGATCTCGTACTTGCGCTCGACGCGCTGCGCGAGCGCTCGGTCGGCGAGCAGCTCCTCGCGCAACGCGAGCAGGCCGTTCGCAAGCTCGGGCTCGTCCGCGGCGAAACGCTGCTCGGCGCCGGGCGCCGCCGTGTCGATGACCGTGCCGGAGGCGAGCACGAGCGTCATCGACTCGACGGTCGAGTAGGAGTCCCACGTGATCCCGCAGCGCATGCCGCCGGAGTTGTTGGCGATCACCCCGCCGATCGTCGCGATGTCTTTGCTGGCGGGGTCGGGCCCGAGCCGAAAGCCGCGCCGCTCGAGCACCCGGTTGGCGACGCCGAGCAGCGTGCCGGCCCGCAGCCGCGCGCGCGCGCCTTCGTCCTCCACCTTCACGCCGGAGAACCAGCGGCGCACGTCGATCATGATTCCGTCGGTCTGTGCCTGCCCGTTGAGGCTCGTCCCGCCGCCGCGGAAGTTGACCGGCATGCCGGTGCGCCGGGCGTAGGCGAGCACCTTGCCGACGTCCGCGGCGTCGTGCGCAATCACGATGGCCGCCGGAAAGCGGCGGTAAGGGCTGGCGTCGGAGGCATAGGCGATCAGGTCGATCGCCCGGCACAAAACGCGCTCGGCGCCGAGCAGCGCGATCAGGTCGTCGCGCAGCGGCTGCGGCGTTCCCGCGGCGAGCGAGTCGGGGGCGCGGTCTGGCGTGGCCGGTCCTGGCGGGCGGCCGATGCGCCGCGTGTCCGGTGCGAGCAGGGGACGCGCGCGCGTCCTCAAGCCAGCGCCATCCCGGGTGCGACGTCGACCTGCACGAGCTGCGGGCCCTCCTGCGCGAGCGCCTGCACGAGCGATGCGTGCAGCTCGTCGCGGCCACGGACGCTGACCGACGGCACGCCGTAGCTCTGCGCGGTGGCGGCGACGTCGAGCGCCGGAAGGTCGAGCGCCGGCGCGCCGGTGACGTTCTCCAGCGTCGCGAACCACTTGAGGATCGAGTACTCGTTGTTGCGCAGGACGAGGAACTTCACCGGCACCGCATAGGCGACGGCGGTCCAGAAGGCGGTAATCGCGTACTGCGCCGAGCCCTCGCCGAGCACGCAGATCACCTGGCGCTCGGGCTGGGCGAGCTGGACGCCGACGGCGGCCGACAGCCCGAAGCCGAGGCCGCCGCTGGCGCTGAAGTAGTAGGAGCCCGGGCGCGACAGGCGCAGCTGGTTGCGCAGCGCGGCGGTGCTCGACGGCGACTCGAGCACGACGATCCCCTCGCGGGGAAACAGCTCGGCGAGCGTCGCGTGAACCTCTCCGCCCGACAGCAGCTCGCCTGGCTGCAACGGCTCGAGCTCCACGCGCGCGGGCGGTGGTTCGCGCTCGCACGGCCCGGAAAGCTCGTCGGCGAGCGCGCGCAGCGTCAGCGCCACATCGGCGACGATCGCGTCGCCCATCGGCGCACGCGCTGCCTCGTCGGGGTCGCACGTGATCGCCACGAGCGTCGTTCCCTCAGCGAGGAAGTCGCCTGGGATGTTCGGGTAGTACGGGAACACCGACGAGCCGACGACGAGCACGAGGTCATGACCGGCGAGCGTCTGCGCGAGCGGGCCGACGGCCGGGGGAAGCATCCCCTGAAAGGCCGGGTGATCCTCGGGGAAGCCGATGCGGCTGCCGCCGGTCGGCGGCGAAGCCCATACGGGCAGGCGCTGGGACTCGGCGAGCGCCACCGCCGCATGCCAGCCGCCCGAGGCGTCGATGTCGGGCCCGGCGACGAACACCGGACGCTTGGCCGCGCGCAGCCGCTCGGCCAGCGCGGCGATCTGCTCTGGTGCGGGCCGTGCCCGGCCACTGACGCTGCGTGTGATCTGCGAGGCATAGTCGACCGGCTCGATCTCGACAAGCCAGTCGTCCATGGGGATCGACACGAACGCCGGACCGGCCGGCGGCAGCGTCGCGTTGTGGATCGCCTGCGCGAGCGCGAACGGCACGTCGGCGGCGCGCGGCGGCTCATGGCTGTACTTGACGTAGGGCTTTGGCACCTCGACCGCGTCGCGGTTGGTCAGGTTGGCCTGCATCGTGATCAGCGAGCGCGCCTGCTGTCCGGCCGTGACTAGCAGCGGCGCGCGGTTTGCGCGCGCGTTGAAGATCGCCCCCACCCCGTTGCCGACGCCGGGCGCCGTGTGCAGGTTGACGTGCGCGATGTTCCCGCTGGCCTGCGCGAACCCGTCGGCCATACCCACGGCGACGGCCTCCTGCAGCCCCAGCACGTAGCGGAAGTCGTCTGGGAAGGGGCCGAGCATCGGCAGCTCGGTCGAGCCCGGGTTGCCGAAGATCGTCGTCATCCCGTGTCTGCGAAACAGGTCGAACGACGCTTCGCGAACGCTCGTCATGTCAAGCTCTCCCCGCGCTCATCGGACGCGAAGGCTACACGCGCGACGACCGCGCGGGCGATTCGAGCCCGCGGCGTGAGATCGTCGCCGCGCTACACCGAGGCGTGGGTTCTGTTTCCCGCGGCGACCTTCGACAACTCGCGCCCAGGACTGACCCTGACGACATCCCAAACGAGACCTACGTGCTCCAGGGCGCCGATCAGCCACGCGGACGGATCGAGCTGCCACCAGCGCAGGCCATGGCGAGCGGAGGTGGGGAAGGCGTGATGGTTGTTATGCCACGCCTCGCCCAGCGTCGGTAGCGCCAGCCAAGACAGGTTTCTGGACTGATCATCCGTCCTGAATCTCTGGGAGCCAAAGAAATGACACAACGAGTTGATCGAGAACGTCGCGTGATGTAGGAGGAACAGACGCACCGCGCCCCCCCAGAGCAGACCCGTGAGCCCTCCGGCGATTGAGCCGGACAGCGCGACGCCAAGGCCGAATGGAAAAGCGAGTCCGGCCAGGACCCACAGCAGGAACGTGCGATCGATGAAGCGCACGACCGGGTCGCCGAGGAGGTCCTTCGCGTAGCGCTCCTCGCTTGCCATATCGTCGCCGTTGAAGATCCAACCCACATGCGCGTGAAACAGGCCACCGAGGGCCCCGCGCCAGCCTGTGCCGTGCTCCACGTGCGGGCTGTGCGGATCCCCGCGCCGGTCTGAGAACTGGTGGTGCTTGCGGTGGTTGGCGACCCACTCGATCACCGGCCCCTCGATCGCCGCAGAACCGAGCGCAGCAAGCGCTGCACGCATGGGAGGGCTCGTCTTGAAGCTGCGGTGGGTGAGCAGGCGATGAAAGCCGACCGTCACACCGATGCCGGTGAGCAGGTAGGTGACAGCCAGGACTATCAGGTCCGGCCAGTGCAACGCTCCACCCCACGCCAGGCGCGCCGCCAAGCCAACGAGCAGCACAGGCAACACAGTTACGAGGATGTTCGCGGCGCGGTCGAAGCTACTTATCTTCTGTGTGTCATGGGCGGGTCCGATGTCAGCGGTCATCGCCGTACGGTTGACCCAGGGCCACATGCCGCGGCCAGGTGGCGTCGATGTCCGTGAGGATCTCGACAATTTTTATGCGGTGGTCCAGCCCCTCCAGGACATAGCTCACGCCACCGGTCACCGGTTGCGCGGCCAGGCCCGTCCTCTCGGCGAACGCGTCGAAAATCCGTTGCGCAGACTCCGCATCGCCTCGTCTGAGCAGCAGCAACTCATTCGACATGGGTTTCCATGTACCCCAGCGCGGGCCCTCATAAAACGGAGCCGTCGTTTCCATCGGGGCGGTTCCCGACCGGATGCCACGGCTATCCCGCTCGCAGACCGCCTATCTGCTCTGCCGCCTAAACCCCGAGCGCCACGTACTTGGTCTCGAGGTACTCGCCGATCCCCTCGAAGCCGCCCTCGCGCCCGAAGCCGGACTGCTTGACCCCGCCGAACGGCGCGGCGGGGTTGGACACGACGCCCTGGTTGAGCCCGACCATGCCCGTCTCGATCGCCTCGCAGACGCGGAAGGCGCGGTCGAGGTCGCGCGTGTAGACATAGGCGACGAGGCCGTACTCGGTGCGGTTGGCGGCCTCGATCGCTTGCTCGTCGGATGAGAAGGTGGCGACGGGCGCGACGGGGCCGAAGATCTCCTCGTCGAGCAGCCGGGCGTCGTGGGGCACGTCGGTGAGCACGGTAGGCGCGTAGAAGTAGCCGCGCTCGCCGACGGGCTCGCCGCCGAGCAGCACGCGCGCGCCACGCTGCTTGGCGTCGTCGACGAGCTCGGCCACCTTGGCGCGCTGCTTGTCGTCGATCAGCGGCCCGACGTCGGTGTCGGGGTCTGAGCCGCGGCCGACCTTCAACGCGCGCATGCGCTCGGCGATCCGCCGCGCGAACTCGTCGGCGAGCGACTCGTGCACGTGGAAGCGGTTGGCGGCGGTGCACGCCTCGCCGACGTTGCGCATCTTCGCGAGCATCGCGCCGTCGACGGCGGCGTCGAGGTCGGCGTCCTCGAACACGAGGAACGGCGCGTTGCCGCCGAGCTCCATGGAGACCCGCAGAACCTGCTCGGCGGACTGTTCGATCAGCCGGCGCCCGACCTCGGTGGAGCCTGTGAACGACAGCTTGCGCGTGCGCGGGTCCTTCAGCAGCGGTTCGATCACCTCGCCGGAGTGCTTGGCGGTGATCACGTTGAGCACGCCGGCGGGCAGCCCGGCCTGCTCGAGAATCTGCGCGAGCGCGAGCATCGACAGCGGCGTCTGCTGTGCGGGCTTTACGACCATCGTGCAGCCGGCGGCGATCGCCGGGGCGATCTTGCGCGTGCCCATCGCCGTGGGAAAGTTCCACGGCGTCACGAACACGCACGGCCCGACGGGCTGGCGCATCGTGAGGATGCGCCCTTTGCCGGTCGTGTTGACCATGTAGCGGCCGTGAACGCGCACGGACTCCTCGGAGAACCAGCGAAAGAACTCGGCGGCGTAGGCGATCTCCGCGCGCGACTCGGCGAGCGCCTTGCCCATCTCGAGCGTCATCAGCAGCGACAGCTCCTCGCTGCGCTGCACGATCGCCTCGAATGCGCGGCGCAGGATCTCTCCGCGCTCGCGCGGAGCGTGCGCGGCCCATTCCGCCTGGGCGTCGGCGGCGGCGGCGAGCGCGGCCATCGCGTCGTCGACTCGCGCATCGGCGACCTCGGCGAGCTTCTCGCCGGTAGCGGGATCCTCGACGGCGAGCGTGCCGCCGCCGGAGGCATCGCGCCAGCGTCCGCCGATGAACAGCTGCTTGGCAACGGCGTCGAGCACGGCGTCCTGCTGCGGTGCTGATGGTGTCTGCGAGCTCATCGCCGACCCTTGGTTTCCCGCGCGCGAGGTGCAGCAAACGTTGCACGTCGCGCGCGATCGACCGGACGAATGGCCGTCCTGCGGCGGCGATGCTCACGTGGCGATTGCAGCGCTCCGATCGAGGGTAGGTGCGCGGCGACGTGCCCGTGCACGCGAGCAGTCGGCAGAACTTCGCCACTCCGAGCACGGACGCCCACCATCGAACCAACCTACCACCGCACCCACCGCCACCTCACGCTCTTGGCCGCGACCGTCGCGGTTCTGCTGCTGTGTGCAAGCGCGGCGCGCGCGTCGGATCTGACGATCTCCGGCGGCGGCTACGGGCACGGCGTGGGCATGAGCCAGGAGGGGGCTCTGGGCTACGCCGAACACGGCTTCTCCTACCAGCAGATCCTCGCGCACTACTACGCGGGCACGTCGATCGGCACCGCCCCCGCCGGTGCTCAGGTGCGCGTGCTGACGGGCGGCAAGGTGCGCAAGATCGCACTGGACACGTACGTGCGTGGCGTGGTCTCGGCGGAGGTCTCCGCGAGCTGGCCGCTGGCGGCGCTGGAGGCGCAGGCGGTGGCTAGCCGCACGTACGCGCTTACCGCGCATGCGGGCGGGACGCGCTTTGACGTGTACGCGGACACGCGCTCGCAGGTCTACCGCGGCGTGGCCGCGCAGACGCCGCAGACCGACGCCGCGGTCGCGGCGACGGCCGGGCAGATCGTCACGTATCAGGGGCGCCCGGCGATCACGTACTTCTTCGCCAGCTCGGGCGGGCGCACGGAGAACGTCGAAAACTCGTTCACCGGCTCACAGCCGCAGCCGTGGCTGCGCGGCGTCGTCGACCAGTACGAGCGCGGCGACATGCACACGTGGAAGCTCGCGCTGAGCTTCGCCGCAGCGGCGTCGCGACTGCGCGGTCTCGTGCATGGAAGCTTCCAGGGCATCGAAGTCGTCAAGCGCGGCTTCTCGCCGCGAATCGTCTCCGCGTACGTGCTCGGCTCGGCCGGGCGCACGCTCGTCAGCGGAGCGGAACTGGCGGCGCGACTGGGCCTGTACAGCGCGTGGGCGTACTTCAGCACGCGCGAAGGGCAGAGCATCAAGGCCCAGCCCGATCGCAGCGGCTGGGCGCCGCTGGCCAGCCCCGCTCCCGCGGCGGCCCCGGGCGCAGCGAGCGCCAACCAGGGCGGCGTTGCGCCAGCGTCGTCCGTAGAAGCGTCGGCCGCGTCAGCCTCCGGCGGCAGCGACGCGTCGGCGGGCGTCGCCCGCGCGCCGAGCATCGCCGGCGGCACCTCCGCGCCGAGCTGAGCGCGTCACCACAAATCAGCCGCGCATTCTCTCGGGCCCGCCCGGTGCTCGCCGTCGCGTCAACGCGAGCGCCTGCGCCGCGCGTTCCAAGACATGCGTTTTGTTTCAGGCGGGCAGCAGTCGGGCAAATGTACTCAACGTTTCTCGATGCTCAGCAAAGCTCACCACGATCCCGCGAGCGAGATGGCCGGGCGAACCGGTCGGTGGATCGCGGTTGTTTCACTGTGCGTCCTGTCGATCGCGCTGACGATCTCCGCTGAGGCACGCGCGGCGTCTACGTCGGGCGCGGGAACGCTTGGAGCGGTCGTGCAGACGACCACGCAGCAGCTGTCTTCGCAGGCGAGGACGGCGGTCGAGCACGTCGCCGGCGCCGCTCTTGCGCCGACCGCCTCGCAACAGGCAGCCGCATCGGCGCAGCAGGCGCTCCCGGCGAACACGGCCGCAGCGCCAACGACGACGAAGCCTCACGACACGGGCATTGCCGGCGCGGTCGTGCCGATCGTGCAAGCAGCCGGCGAGCGGATTGCAGCTGCGAGCGGCATACCCGGCAGCGCAGGCGGCGCGGCGGTGACGACGATCGTGCACAGCGTGACAGGCGCCGGCGGATCGTCGCGGCTCGCGACGGTGACGGGCGTGGTGCAGCGAGCAACCTCGCCGGGCACCGCGGCCGGCGACATCGCGCTAGCGGCGGCGGCACCCCACGCGGTCGTCCGTGCGACGAGCTCGTCGCACGTCGTTGGCACGCCGGCGCGCGACACATCGACTCACGCGACGGGCGGCGGCGGTGCTGTCCGGCATCCGACGCGTCGGAGCGCCGGCCCGACCCCGGCGCCAGCGCCGGCGCCGCGGCCGAAGAGCAAGCTGACGCTTGCGGACACCCCGCCGGCCGCGACGCAGCAGCCACGCGCCGTGGCGGGGACTGCGGCGACTGCGGCGACTGCGGGTGCGAACACGCCCGCGGCAGGCTTCGCCGCGGGCCCGGTTAGCGAGACAGGATCCCTTCTTTTCGGCGAGCGGAGCGCTGCTGGCGCACTGGCAGCGCACCGCGCGCACCGCGGGCCACCGCCCGCGAGTCCAGCGCCGGCGCCGGCGCCGTCGCCGTCCCCCGGCGGCGCCTCACCGTCGGCCGCCGTCGGGCCGGCGGCGGGTATTGCGATGGCCTTGGCTTTGGCGGCGCTGCTGACGCTGGCGGCGCCGCGTGCGTTGCGCCGGCTGCGACTCCACGGGGAGTCGTGGCGGCTGGCGCCGCTGGTGCTGATCGCAGACCGCCCGGGCTAGCTCCGCTCGCAGCGAGTCGTGCGGCGGCGGATCTGGCATCCGCGCCGCGGAATCTGCGCGAAGGCATTGCGAAAGGAGCTGTATCTGATGCACAGGCTGGTGCTGCTCGGCGAATTGGATCGCGCGTCGACGGCCACGCTGGAAGCGGCGATCGAGGGCCTGTGCGAACGGCGAGTCGAGGGCATCATGCTCGACCTGAGCGAGCTCTCGTACATCGACGCGACGGGCGTGGCGGTGATCGCGTTCCGCTGGCGCTGGTGTGAAAGGCGCGGGTGCGAGTTCGCGATCGTCCCGGGCTCGGCGGCCGTCCAGCGGGTCTTCGAGCTGACGGGCGCCAGCGCGCGCCTGCCGTTCGTCGCGCCCGAGCCGCCTGTTGTCGCGCTGCCCGAGCCTGTGTCGCTGCCCGCGGGCGTGGCGCCGTCGGCGCTCGCCGTGCGCACACGCGCGCTCACGTACAGCGTCAGGTCCTAACCTGCGCGGATGCCCGCAACGGCGCCACTGCTCGCGGCTGACGTTCCGTGGCTGCTGTACCGCTCGTACTTCGCGCTGCCGAAATCGATCGTCGGCCGGGAGGGCGAGCCTGTGAACGCGCTGCTGGGAACGGTCAATGCGATCTTGGGATTTTTGGATGCGCGCCTGACGGCGCAGGTGCGATGCGTTGTCGCGTGCACGGGCGCCGAGGAGGCGGACTATCGCGTGAAGCTGTACCCGGGCTATCACGCCCAGCGCGACGCGATGCCACCGGAGCTCAAGTGGCAGTGGCAGCGCGCACCGGACCTGCTGGCGAGCCTGGGGTGGACGGTCAGCGGCAGCGACAGCCTGGAGGCCGACGACGTGATGTTCTCGTTCGCGCGCAGCGAGGAGGAGCGCGGAGGGCGCGCGCTGCTGATGACGGGCGACCGCGACCTGTACGGGGCGGTGAGCGAGCGCGTGGCGGTGCTCGAGCTGCGCAAGGGCGGCGAGACGGGCGAGCTGGGTCCGGCGCAGGTGCGCGAGCGCTATGGCGTGGAGCCGGCGCTCGTGCCCGACTTCATCGCGCTGCGCGGCGACCCCTCCGACGGGCTGCCCGGCGCACCGGGGATCGGCGCGAAGACGGCTGCGGAGCTGCTGCGCCGCTACGGCCC
The DNA here is from genome assembly GCA_035995645.1 of Solirubrobacteraceae bacterium. Taxonomy (GTDB): domain Bacteria; phylum Actinomycetota; class Thermoleophilia; order Solirubrobacterales; family Solirubrobacteraceae; genus Palsa-744. Next base: position 7,699 of record DASYKG010000058.1, on the reverse strand, counting down.
GCTGGAGGACGTGCTCGCGGCGGCGCACGCGCTGGAGAACAAGGTGGCGCGCGGCGATGACGAGATGCGCCCGCGCGCAGCAGCGGCATTGCGTGAGAACGACGAGCTGCTGCGCTCGTTCAAGCGCATCGCGACGCTCCAGCGCATCGACGTGCAGCCCCCGCCGGACAGCACGATGGACTTCGCCGCCGGCGCCAGCCACGCACGCGAGCTGGGGATGCGCCGCCTGGCCGAGCGCCTGGAGAAGATGGCTACGGCGTGAACTTGACGGTGATCACGTCACCGTCTGACATCGCGTAGTCGCGGCCCTCTAGGCGCAGCGTGCCGCGCTCGCGCGCGCCGGCGTAGCCGCCGGCGTCGACGAGCTCGCGCCAGCCGATCACCTCGGCGCGCACGAAGCCCTTCTGGATGTCCGTGTGGATCTCGCCGGCGGCGTGCCACGCGGTGAGCCCTTGGCGCAGGTGCCACGACTGCGCGGGCTTGGCCTCGCCGGCGGTGAAGAAGGCGATCAGGCGCAGCAGCGCGAAAGCCTCGCGCACGACGCGCGCCAGCCCGGACTCGCTGACGCCGAGCTCCTCGCGCATGGCCGCCGCATCGTCGTCCTCGAGCTCGGCGAGCTCGGCCTCGATGCGCGAGGACACGGCGACGACGCCAGCGCCCTGCGCTTGGGCGTGCGCGGCGATCTCCGCGGGGATCTCGTCGGAGCCCTCGTCGACGTTGGCGACGAACAGCACGGGCTTGGCGGTCAGCGAGCCGAGGTCGCGCGCGGCGTTGGGCGCCTCCTCGGGCACCGCCACGCCGCGCGCCGGGCGGCCGGCCTGCAGCTCGGCGACGACGTGCGTCAGCCACGCCTGCTCGGCGATCAGCGGGCGCTCGCCCCCGCGCGCCTGCCTGGTGACGCGCTCCAGGCGCCGCTCGGCCTGCTCGAGGTCGGCGAGCACGAGCTCGGTCTCGATCGTCTCGATGTCGCGCAGAGCGTCGACGCTGCCCTCCGGATGCACGACGTTCTCGTCTGAGTGCGCGCGCACGACGTGCACGATCGCGTCCGTCTCGCGGATGTTCGCGAGAAAGCGGTTGCCCAGCCCCTCCCCCTCGTGCGCGCCGGCGACGAGGCCGGCGATGTCGTGGAAGTCGATCGTGTCCCACACGATCTCCGACGCGCCAACCGTCTGGGCGACCTGCTCCAGGCGCTCGTCGCGCACGGGCACGACGGCGACGTTCGGCTCGATCGTCGTGAACGGATAGTTGGCGGCCTCCGCGCCGGCCTTCGTCAGCGCGTTGAACAGCGACGACTTGCCGGCGTTGGGCATGCCGACGATGCCGATGCGCGTGCTCATCGCGCACCCCACTGCGGCCGCGAGCGCAAGCTTGCGACGGCTGTTCCGAGCAGCGCTCCCGCGAGCACGTCGGATGGATAGTGCACGCCGAGATACAGACGCGAATACGCCAGCCCGGCGGCGAGCGCGTACAGCGGCGCCGCCGGCAACCCGACCTGCGAGTAGGCGAGCGCCCCGGCGAACGCCGTCGAGGCGTGCGCGCTGGGAAAGCTGAGCGTCGTCGGCGTGGCGACGATCGGCTCCAGCCCGTGCAGCTGCGGCCGACGCCTGCGCACGACCAGCTTGACGGCCGTGTTCAGCGCGAACACCCCGGCGACCGTCGCCGTCGCGCGCCGCCAGCACCCGCGCCGCGGCGCATCCACCGCCTGCCCGACCACGCCGATCGCCAGCCAGGCGCCCGCGTGCTCGCCAAGCAGCGTGAACCGCCCAACCGCCCGCTCCATCGCCGGCGTATGCCCAGCCGTCCGCGCCGCCCGCAGGAGCTGCTCGTCAAGCGACACAGGTCTCGTGCCGCTCAGGGCGCGTCAGGCGCCGAAGCCGACTCGGAGGTCGTCTGTCTCAGAGCGCACGTAGACGACCTGCCCGAGATCCAGCCGCACGGGACCCTCGTCGCTGCCGAGCTCGTGCCAGCCGGTGTTGCCGAGCGCCTTCTGCAACGCCTTGAGCTGCTCGTCGCTGACACGCAGCGAGAGCACCTGCCCGCCCTGGAAGCCGATGCTGATCTGCTGCTTGCCCGCCATCAGTGCGCCTGCCCGCCGGCGGCCGGCTCGACGATCTCGGTGAGCACGCCGGCGGTTGCGCGCGGGTGCATGAACGCCACGCGCGAGCCGCGGATGCCGCTGCGCGGCTGCTCGTCGATCAGCGCCAAGCCGGCCTGCTTGAGCGCGCCGAGCGTCGCGTCGATGTCCTGCACCTGGTAGGCGACGTGGTGCAGCCCGGGGCCGTTCTTCGCGAGGAACTTGCCCACGGGCGTGTCCGCGCCGAGCGGCGCGAGCAGCTCCACGTGGTTCTCGCCGACGTCCAGCAGCACGGCCTCGACGCCCTGCTCCTCGACGACCTCGCGGTGGGCGACGGTCAGCTGGAAGTCGTCGCGATAGAGCGCCAGCGCCGGCTCGATCTGCTCGACGGCCACGCCGATGTGGTCGATGCGGTTGAACACGCCCCGCAGTCTATTGCGCGACCGCGCCTCGCCGGTCGCCCGCGCTACTCCTGTGAGATCGCGTCTGCGGCGCTCGCCGCCGCGACGACGCGCAGGCCGACTCCGGGGGCGCGCTCCAGGCGCGGGACGCCGGCCATGATCCGTTCGATCGAGTCGCGCTCGAGCACCTCGCGCTCGAGCAGCTCGCGGGCGAGCGCGTCGAGCTGCGGACGGTGGGCGATGATCATCCGCTGCGCCGCACGGCGCGCCTCCTCGACGAGGTCCTGTCGCTCCTCGTCGCGGATGCGCAGCGTCGTCTCCGACAGCTGCACGTCGCCGTCGGGCGAGCGTCCCATGCCGGCGGTGCCCATCGCGAAGTCGTGGACCATCTGATGCGCGATCGAGGCGACGCGCTTGAGATCGTCCGAGGCGCCGGTGGTGATCGCGCCGAAGACGATCTGCTCGGCCGCGCGGCCGCCGAGCAGCACGGTCATGTAGTCGAGCAGCTCCTCGCGCGTCTTCAGGTAGCGGTCCTCCGCGGGCAGGTTCAGCGTGTAGCCGAGCGCCTGGCCGCGCGGGACGATCGAGATGCGGTGGACGCGGTCGACCGACGGCAGCAGCTCGCCGCACAGCGCATGGCCGGCCTCGTGGAAGGCGACGACGTGCTTCTCGTGCGAGTTGAGCACGCGGCGCGACTGCACGCCTGCGATCACGCGCTCGATCGCCGCGTCGAAGTCGCCGAGCGCGATCGTCGAGCTCTTGCGGCGCGTCGCGAAGATCGCCGCCTCGTTGCAGATGTTCGCGAGGTCGGCGCCCGTCAGACCGCTCGTCTGCTGTGCGATCACGCTGAGATCGACGTCCTTCAGCGGCTTGTGCCTGGTGTGGACCTTCAGCACGCCTTCGCGGCCGCGCACGTCCGGCGGCACGACGAACACCTGACGGTCGAAGCGCCCCGGGCGAAGCAGCGCCGGGTCGAGCTTCTCCAGCAGGTTCGACGCGGCGATCACGACGACGCGGCCGCTGCCCGCGAAGCCGTCCATCTCCACGAGCAGCTGGTTGAGCGTCTGATCCTTCTCGCCGGAGATGTCCGACCCGCGCCGCCCGCCGACGGCGTCGAGCTCGTCGATGAAGATGATCGCCGGTTCGTGCTTTCGCGCCATCGCGAACAGGCGGCGGATGCGCGCCGCGCCCAGGCCGGCGAACATCTCCACGAACGACGCCGCCGATTGCGCGAAGAACTGCGCGCCCGACTCGTGCGCGACGGCCTTCGCCAGCAGCGTCTTGCCGGTGCCCGGCGGCCCGTGCAGCAGCACGCCCTTGGGCACCTTCGCGCCGAGCTTTGCAAACGGCTTGGGGTCGCGCAGGAACTCGACGATCTCCTCGAGCTCGGCCTTCGCCTCGTCGACGCCGGCGATGTCGGCGAACGACACCGCCTCGCTGGAGGACGGCTTGATCTGCTGCGGCTTGACCTTCGGCATCACCTTCAACGTGCGCCACATCAGGAAGATCAGCGCCGTGAAGAACAGGATCATCACGACGGGTGACCAGTTGTAGGCCCACGTCTGGATGTCCTGCACGATCGACGTCTGCGGCGCGGCGACCGGAAGGGGAGCGGCGTGGACGCTGGCAACCGGCACGAGCGCGTGCGAGGAGTGAGAGTAATTCACCAGCGCGTTTGCGAGGTGTCGCGACGGGGCGCCAAGCACGCCGCGCACAGCCGATTCCGCTCCCGCGTTCACCCGCTCCAGCAGGTCCAGCAGTTCCACCATCCTTGGCATCGGTCAAGTATTGCCAATCGAACGTTCGATTGCGAGGGGTGAACGAACGATTTTCATGCAGAGCTGCGCAGACCTACGCGAACCTACGCAACCGGGTCGGGGTGCCTTGCGGCCGCGCGCTCAGCCGAGCGTGCGCGTGGCCAGGTCGCCGTAGAACTCGGTGGCGAACTGCAGGTCGCGCAAGTCGATGCGCTCGTCCGCGCCGTGCACCAGCGGCGCCGTCTGCAGCATCGACTGGTGGCGCTGGGGGAAGAAGCCATACGCGACGCACTCGGGAAACGCAGCGCGAAAGTGGCGCGAGTCGGTGAAGCCCGGCAGGATCACCGGCACGACCGCTGCTCCGGGATCGCGCTCGCCGATCCAATCGATAATCGTCGTCATCAGCGCTGATTGCATCGGCGAACGGTTGCCTACGACGCGCTCGGTGAACTCGATGCGAAAGCCGTCCTCGCCGAGCACTTCGGCGATCCCGCGGCGCACCTCGCGCTCGCCCAGCCCCGGTGGCACGCGGCAGTCGACTTTCAGCTCCGCGCGGCTGGGGATCACGTTGATCTTCTCCGACGCGGCGATGCGCGTCGGCGTGAACGTCACGCCGAACATCGGCTCGAACATCGTCGCCAGTCGCGGGTCGGCGGCGCGCATGCGCGCGATCGATGCGGCCGCGTCGTCGGCGTCCTCGCCGATCCCGCGCAGCATCCCGCGCGGCTCCTCCGTCAGCTCGTACGCCGGCTGGCGCTCGGCCAGACGCGCCAGCACAGGCGCCATCTTCAGCAGCGCGTTGTCGCCCATGCCCGGCATCGAAGCGTGGCCGGCGACGCCGTCGGTCGTCACGGTGAAGCGGAACACGCCCTTCTCCGCGCAGCACACGCCGTAGTAGCGCCTGCCGGCGTACTCGAAGACCTCGCCGCCGCCCTCGTTGACGAGCACGTCGCAGCGCACCTTCTCGGGGTGGTTCTTGGTGATCCATTCCGCGCCCAGCGAGCCGCCCGTCTCCTCGTCGACGACCGCCGCGATCAGCAGCTCGCCGCCCGCCGGGCGCCAGCCCGAGCGCGCCAGCGACGCCGCCGCGGCGATCTCCGCGGCTACTTGCGACTTCATGTCAAGCGCGCCGCGACCCCACAGGTAGCCGTCCGCCACCTCGCCCGACCACGGGTCGTGCGTCCACTCCTGCGGGTCCGCCAGCACGGTGTCGACGTGCCCGAGAAAGCACAGCCTCGGGCCGCCGCTCGCCGGCTCCTGCGGTGGCGGGCCGTCGGCCGGGCGCAGGCGAGCCAGCAGGTTCGGCCGCCCCGGCTCGGCGCCGAGCAGCTCGCAGTGAAAGCCCGCCTGCGTCAGATGGTCGGCCAGGTACTCCTGCGCCGCACGCTCGTTGCCCGGCGGGTTGACCGTGTTGAACGCGACCAGCCGGCTGAGCAGCTGCAGCGCCTCCGCGCCGGCGGCGTCCGCGCTCATCGCGTGTGTCCGGGACGGCGCGGAGCACGGGGACGGCCGGGACGGCGGCGGGCGCTCATCGCGCAGATCGTACGCCGATCTGCGCGACCTCCTCGCTGCTCAGCGGGAAGTGACACGCCGCACGCGTGCCTGTGCCCTTGTCCTGCAGCGGCGGGTCCTCGATCGAGCAGAGCTCCTGCGCCTTCGGGCAGCGCGTGTGAAAGCGACAGGCTTTCGGCGGGTTCGCCGGGCTGGGCACGTCGCCGCTGAGCAGGTGGCGCTCGTCGCGCTTGGCGCCCGGGTCGGCGACCGGCACGGCCGACAGCAGCGCGCCCGTGTACGGGTGGCGGGGAAACTCGTACAGCGCGTCGCTCGGCCCGATCTCGACGACTCGCCCGAGGTACATCACAGCCACGCGGTCGCACATGTGCCGCACGACCGACAGGTCGTGCGCGATGAACACGAGCGTCAGGCCGAGCTGGCGCTGCATGTCGCGCAGCAGGTTGAGCACCTGCGCCTGGATGGAGACGTCGAGCGCAGACACGGGCTCGTCGGCGATCACCAGCTTCGGCTTGAGCGCGAGCGCGCGCGCGACGCCGATGCGCTGGCGCTGGCCGCCGGAGAACTCGTGCGGGTAGCGGTTGTAATGCTCCGGGTTCAGCCCGACCATCTCCAGCAGCTCCTGCACGGCGCGCTTGCGCTCGCCCTTGCCCTGCTGCAGGCCGTGGATGGCGAACGGCTCGCCGACGATCGAGCCGATCGTCTTGCGCGGGTTCAGCGCCGAGTACGGGTCCTGGAAGATCATCTGCATGTCGCGCCTGACGGCCTTCAGCGCGGCGCCCTTGAGGTGCGTGGTGTCCTGCCCGTCGAAGCGCACCTCGCCGGAGGTCGCCTCCAGCAGGCGCATGATCAACCGCGCCGTCGTGCTCTTGCCACAGCCCGTCTCGCCGACGAGCCCGAGCGTCTCGCCGCGCTGCACGTCGAGGCTCACGCCGTCGACCGCCTGCACCGCGCCGACTTTGCGCTGGATCACGATGCCACGCGTCAGCGGGAAATGCTTGACCAGGCCGCGCACCTGCACCAGCGGTTCGCCCGCCGCCGCGCTCACGCCTGCCCCTGCCCCATGCCCGGCTCTTGCGACATGCCCGGCTCCCGTGCCACGTCCGGCTCCGGCGCCAGGTCTGGCTCCTGCGGCACGCCGACCGCGGCGATCGCCTCGTCGGGCAGCCTGCCCTCGCGCAGCTGCGCCCACAACGCGCGACGCACGTCGACCTCGAGCAGGCACGCGACGTGGTGGCTGGGCTCGCCGGGCACGGGCTGCAGCTGCGGGTCGATGCGCGCGTGAGACGGCTGCGAGTACGCGCAGCGCGGGTGAAAGTGACAGCCCGGCGGGCGCTGGATCAGGCTCGGCGGCGTCCCCGGGATCGGCACGAGGTCACCGCCGGCGTCGGCCAGCGTGGGGATCGACTTCAACAGGCCCCACGTGTACGGGTGCTCGGGACCGGCGAACAGGACGTCCGTCGGCGCCGTCTCGACGATCCTCCCCGCGTACATCACGGCGATGTCGTCGGCCATCTCCGCGACCACGCCGAGGTCGTGCGTGATGATCACGATCGCCATCCCCAGCTCGCGCTGCAGGCGTTCGAGCAGCGCGAGGATCTGCGCCTGCACGGTCACGTCGAGCGCCGTCGTCGGCTCGTCGGCGATCAGCAGCTTGGGCTCGTTGGCCAGCGCCATCGCGATCATCACGCGCTGGCGCATCCCGCCCGAGAACTCATGCGGGAACTGATCGACGCGCCGGCGGGGGTCCGGGATGCCGACGAGCTCCAGAAGCTCGACCGCACGGGCCCGAGCGGCCTTGCGCCCGACGCTGCGGTGGGTCAACACCGCCTCAACGAGCTGCGCGCCGACCTTGTAGAACGGATGCAGCGAGGACAGTGGGTCCTGGAAGATCATCGCGATGTCGTTGCCGCGGATCTTGCGCAAAGCGTCGTCAGACATGCTCACGAGGTCCT
>DASYKG010000057.1:0-121214 GCA_035995645.1 Solirubrobacteraceae bacterium | reverse complement strand
CCGCGCTGTCGCACTGGCGCCACTGGTAGGAGTAGCTCGTCGGTTCGTGAGTCCACGAGCCGTGGTGCTCGGTCAGCGTCAGGCCCTGTTCGGGGGATCCGGTGATTGTCGGGGGTGAGGTGTTGCTGGGAGGCGGGGGTTCCGCTGTCGCCCTCCCAGCCGTCGCCAGCGCGAGGACGAGCGCGCCAGTCGTGGCCAGCAACGAGACGAGGGAAACGCGGGACCGCCCCATGCGCTGGCCAGGCCCCGCGGCGCGTGCTCGAGGCCGCGCTGCCCTTACCGAGGCGGAAACCAACGCACGCAAGAGCAAGTGCTGTTTTCCCACGGCGATGCCCCCTTCGGTTCGCGCAACTGTTGGCGCTGAAGCACGTCAGCGATTCGCCCGACCCTATGCAGGCGAGCCAGTGGAAGTCAACTATTGCGAAAAGCCTTTGTCCTACGATTGCCGCAAGTAGCGGCGAGTTCCCATCGGAGCCTGTCTTATGCTGCGGACTTGTCGAGTAGTCTGACTCCGAATCGCGGCGCGCGAAGTCAGCGGCCCGGGCGACGCGACATCGTCTGCCCTCAGCAGCGCGGAGGCGAGCGAGGGGAACCTGTTGGGCGTCGAGCTGATCCGTTGCGTGACGTACGTCGCCAAGAGCACCCAAGACCTTCGCGGCTCGATCCCAGCTCAGCTGCTCGACTGCCGGGAGGCGCTCGACCGAGCGACATTCTTACTGGTGGACCGCCATACCAGGGCTTGTTGATCTGTTCTGTGGGACCGGAGGGTTTGCCCATGGCGTCACCGACCCGGCACTGAGGCCGTCTCTGCTTCGATCGCGTCGGCAAGCTGGCCGGTCGTCAAGCCAAGTGCACCGGCGATGCGCTTGAACGTGTCCCAGCTGGGCGACGAGTGGGCCAGCTCTATCTGCGCCAGCGAGCCGAACGTGATGCCGACCTCAAACGCCAGCGCTTCGCGCGTGACGCCGCGATCCTCGCGCAGCCGGCGGACCGTGGCCGCGAGTGCTGGGTCTGGCTTGGCGTGCGGCATGCTCAGCGCGCCGCCTCTCGCCCGGCGTGGGGCCGCCCGTTCTCGCTCATATCTCAAGCGGGTAGAGCTGGTCGATCCGCCGGGCGGCGAGCGTCGGCATGACCAGATCGCCCGAGACGTAGACGAGCCCCGCCGTGTAGAGGCCGTCGATCGCCGGGTCGATGTCGATCGGCTCGCCCTTTGAGCCGGATACGTGGCGCGCGAGCTCGGCGCGAGACAAGGGCGCGTCCGGGTCCTCGAGCAGCTCGAGGATGAGGACGCGTTCGATCGTCGCGTGGATGTTGCTGCAGATGTTCTCGATACGTTCTGCGGGCATGGGAAGGTCCTGCCTTTCCGTGTCGCGGCCCCGGGGCAGTTGTCGCTGTCGCCGGGGCCAACTTGTCGTTGGTTGTTGGTTTGCTGCTCGAAGACCCTTAGGCGTCGTGCAGCTCCTGGGCCCTGACCGCCGGGCGCGCGGCCCAGGCGAAGTCGCCGAGGCGGTGGATCAGCCCCTCGCGAGAGAGGCGTGCCAGCGCTGCGGTGGCGTCTTCGCCCAGCTGGCGCGCGAGCTCGTCGACCGACCACGGCCGGTGCGACTCGTCGGAGCTCAGCGTCGAGAGGAGATCCTTGTCGGCCCGGTCCATTCGCTCACCCGGGCTCGGGGTAGGCTGATCGTGCATTGGAGTTAGCGCTCCTTTGCCACGGCCCCGGGGCAGTTCGCGCTGTCGCCGGGGTCAATAGCGTTGTGGGTCGTCTTTGCTATTGAATACAAAAAGTCTCTTAAGACGTCAAGGAAATCGTGCGAAGTTGGCGCGAAAACGCTCGTGGGTCAGTGACTACCATTGCGCTGATGCCTCGCTATGAGATGAACATGGGTCTGGCGTTTCCCGCCGATGAACCCGTCGCTCGGTTCGTCGTCGGACTGGCGATCGTCAACAACGAGTGGCTTCGCGGGATGGCACTTATGCCGAAGGTGGAGTCGACAGAGGCAAGCGACGAGCAGCGTGGCGTACGTGCGATGTTGGCTCGCCAGCAAGCGGCGACGTGCTTTGAGGGGATCAGGTTCGTAGCGACCGCGCGCGAACGGTTCCCCGAGGTTTGCTCGTTCGTTGACGGCCTGAACGCCAACGCCCAAGGACACTACGCGCAGGTGCAGGACGCGGCCGATCCAAACTCGCTCCACCACCTGCCGTGGCTGCGCGAGCATAGGAACGCCACGATGCATGTTCCGAAGATGCACCCCAAGGCGTTCGCGGCCGGGACCGAGCCAATGGCCAACGCTGTAGCGACAACCGCGAGCGAGGACAGCTACGTCGAATACGGCGAAACGGTGGGGAGCGTCCGCTTCGGGTTCGCGGACCTGGTTGGCTTGCAGCTTCTTCCGTGGGGAGAGGAAGCCGACGCGATAAAGAAGCTCAGCCGCGCCCGAATCGCTCTCGGCGGGTTCGTCCATGAGGCCGTCGATGCGTACCTGAAGTCCCTGCCGCACGGCGTTGTGCGACGCATACAGTGACCGAATGACCTAGGCGACGCGGCGACATGCCCGCGAAGTCGCAATCGTTACGGGGCTGCGCTTCCTGTCGGTAGTCGCCGCGCAGCGCCCGATACATTCGACGCTTGGGCTTCTCGCTCGCTTGCCCGCTGGCTCGGCCAGACGCCCGCGCGACGAGCGAGCAGACTTGCTGAGCTAGCGCCTCGGTCGCAGACCTTCTGGCCGAACTGCACGTCTTACGACGCCGATCGAACGCTTCTGCTGAACTCGGCGAGGCAGCGCCACCGGCGCTGCCTCGCCCTCGATCGTCTTTGTTGTTGTTCTTTTTTTTATTTTTATTATTTATTTCTCTATCTATCTCTATCTGATCTCTCTCAACTTCCTTCTTCTTCAATCTTCCTTCCCTTTCCTCTCCCCCACCCCTCCATCCTGGTTTGGTTCTTGATCTCGTACACCTGACGTTGGGGGTGCGAGATCAAGAACCAAACCAGGGCGCGCGCAGCCGGTGGGGTACTGCTTCGGGCCGGAAAGGCGGTCCGTGCCGCCGTCTGTGAGCGAGTCCTGCGCAACGGCGGCCCATCGGATAGATTTCGCTGTCATGGACAACGAGGAACACGGCTCACACCGCTTCGCGAGTCCAAACGGCTCGTCGAGCGGTACTGGCCGGGCTTCCAATGCTTCGTCAACGGGCACGACCGAAGCAACAGTCCCGTGAACTTCTGTCGGTTTGGGATCAAGCTTGCCTTCTTGACCGCGGCGCTATCAGCAGTTCCCGCAATTAGCTGGGGTGCTTCCCACGTGCGGATCACCCACCTTGCTATCCCCCTGAGCGCCGACACCAGAGCTGCTGTTCATGTCAATGGCCGCGTGTCTGGTCCGCTGCAACCCGGCACCCGCGCGATTCTCCAAGAGCAGAACCATACGCGGTGGCACGCAGTCAGGACTGCCTCGATCCGGCGTGGACGGTTCTCATTGCGCTTCGTCGCCCCTTCAAGCCCTCGGACCATGGTTCTTCGTGTCGTCATCCGCAAGAGATCGCGTCTCTACGCGGTGAGCCGACCCCACCGACTGCGAATCGCTCGCCGTGAGTCGAGTGGAGTCGCTGGGTCTGTGTCGACGCGCCCGTCTTCCGTATTGGGCTCGATGCTCCCGGTGCAGATGCCGCCACACACAGAAGTGACGACGGAACGAGTGACTCTTACGGTTGGCTCGTCAACAGCAGTAGCCCTCCCCGCGTCGCTCCACGAAGTCACGAGCCTCGACTCTGTCATTGACGCACCACGCGGCGTGATAGTCCGTATGGAAGGTGACCATGCAGTGGTCGCGGCCGAAAGGTCCGCAGTGGTCGGAAGCGGACAGGTCTCGCTAGCGATCACCGGATGTAGCGAATCGGCATGCGCCGTACCGTTGACGCTGCGCGTACCGGTCGTCGTCACTCCACTCACCACGGCCTCGTCCGAGACGCATGCTTTCACGCAGCCGTCTCCGGACCGAATCGCTGAAGCCAGCAGCGAACAACTTACCGATGAGCTGCTGATAACGGTCGGTTCCCCCGAGCACCCCGGGTCCTTGGAAGGCGCACGGGCGGCCGCTTCGTCCGTGGGCGGGACTCTATCCGGAGGCTTGGCACGAAGCGGTGTCTACGAGGTCCGCTGGTCAACACCCCAGGACCTAGCAAAGCGCGCTGATGAATTGGAAAGCAACCCCGACGTGACGGCGGTGAGCAACTTCTTTCTCGAAACAGTCTCATCCGCTGCTGCCATCCCTGTCGCTGGAGTCTACGCCATACCCCAGTGGCTGTGGGCATACCAGGACATCAACGCGCCGGCCGCTTGGGACGCTTCGACCGGCGGCGGTGTGAAGGTCGGCATCATCGACGAAGGAAACGTCTATCCCGCGCATCCCGATCTCGCGAACGTCGAATCCATGTACGTCAGCGCTCCTTACGAACCCGCCTCGCACGCTACCCATGTTGCGGGTCTTGCCTGCGCGGACGCGAATGCCATCGGCATGGTTGGCATGGCCTGGGGCTGCCCGCTTGTCAGCACCGCAATTGGCGCCCACTCCTTTGCCACGAGCGTTCTAGAAGCAGCAGAAGTAATGTCCGTGCGGGGTGACGTCAAGGTCGTCAACGTGTCGCTGCAGGTTCCGCGCAACGGGTGCATATCGGCAGCGCAAGCCGCGAAGATCAGCAAGCAGCAGAGAAGAGAGTCGGCGATGTTCCGGCAGGTGCTCTCGGGGGTCGGCAGAGACGTCGTTTGGACTGTCGCGGCTGGCAACCAATGCGCCCCGGTTGTCGCGAGTCCAATGGCCGCCGTTTCCGATCTAGAAAACGTCATCGTGGTCGCCGCGACCAACTCCGGGGGAGCGCTCGCCACCTTTTCCAATCATGGCTCCAACGTCAACGTCGCTGCACCGGGAGGCGTAGGGGAACCGCCGCTTGAGCAAGAGGGCCTGATGAGCACCTGGCTAGAAATCTGCACCATAACCAGTTCATGCGAATGCACCGAGCTGTACTGCACGGGCTATCGACAGGATTGGGGCACCTCAATGGCGGCCCCCGTCGTGGCTGGGGTCGCCGCGGATGTTTGGGCTGCACATGCGAGCATGTCGGCCAGTGAAGTCGCCGAGTGCATCAAGCAGACGGCGGGATCTGCGAGGACCGGCGATGCTGAACCGGGCAGTATTTACCCGGTCTCGAGAATACCTCTGACGCCCTATTCGGGGGGAATACCCATCGTCGACGCTGCTGCTGCCGTGGAGTGCAAGCCAGAATCAGAAAAAGAAAAAGAAAAAGAAAAAGAAGAAGTGTCCGTTGTATCGCCGATTGGGCCGACCGCTGGGCCGATCGGATTTTCGATCCCACTCACGGCGCCTGAATGCGCGCCCCTACCTGGGGAGCATGCCTCGATCGAAGTGTTCATGGACCATGCTCTGTACGAGGGCATCACTCCAAGCAAACACCCGGTCGAACACGGCTGGCTATGGTTCTATAAGGGGTCTTCCGGCCTGCATGGCTTCTCGTTCGAGTGCGTGAGCTCAAAGCCCGGATCAGACACCGTCCGCTGGACTGCGGCCGGCTTCTCAGCGACGATTACGGGCCCGGGTCAGCAATTGACGCTGGCCAACAATGTCGTCGATCCCGGCGAAACTGTCGCGACGTCGAGCGGTACTCCAGGAGGACCTTCACCTTGCCCAACGGTTGCGGGGATCACCTGGCTCTGGCTCACCCTCCTAGTCGAGGAACGGGTCGGAAGCCCGTTCAGCGGGGAAACCTTCTACTTTCCTGCTGAAGCAACGTACTCGCTAGAACAACTCCGGGAATCGTCCCAGACCACGATCTCCGTGACGCTGCCAAGCTCGATCAGGGAAAAAGGGCGGTGGAATTTGCGGCTAATATGCCACGCGGGGAACGCCTCGCCGCTCGACACGCAGTTTGAATACACGGGTGTCGTGCTGACCGTCGAAGGTTCGACCGGCGCTCAAGCATCCGGCGGCCCGGCTACCCGCCTGGGTGCAGCCGGGCAACAGCAACACGACCTCTGGCGTGGGCGGCCCCTACTGTCGGCCACGTGGGAAAGGTAGCGTCGCCGCTAGGTATCGAGCGGTTGCCTGGTCTCGTGAATCGGCTTAAGGGGTAGCGCAAAGGCTCGGGAGAGGACCCCTAGCCCGGTTCGACTTGACGCGGTCGAGTGTCAACGAATAGGCTCGTCCCAATCATTGGCCGTTGCGGGTAGAGGGGGTTTGATGGCGCGGGTAGACGGACTTAGAGGACAGGCGATCCTTAGCGGCGCACTGCTCGTGGCGCTGTTGGCGACGCTCATGGTTCTGGCGACCACGGTCCTTCCGCCGGGCGGCGATGTGGCGAGCGCTGCGCAGCGACGAGTCGAGGTGCGGCACCACAGTGCTTGCCAGCGAGTGCGCCGCCACCGCCGCTGTGCGTCGATCAACGTTGCGAAGCGACGCGGCGAACACTTGGCGATTGCACGCCATGGGCGCGGCGGGGGCAATCCGTACGCCGGCGGCGGCTGCACCGCATGGGCGTGGGCCAATCGCCCCGATCTGCCAGCGCACCTCGGAGACGCACGGTTCTGGGGCTCGAACGCAGCCCATGCCGGCTTCCCTGTCAACAACAGCCCCGAGATTGGAGCAATCGCCGTCTACCAGCCGGGTAGTTATGGCGCGTATTATCCATTCGGTCACGTCGCCGTCGTAATTGCCGTGCGGACGGGTCAAGTGCAGATTAGCGAGGCGAGCTATCCGTATGACAACATAATTTATCGGGGTCGCTGGACGGGCACAGTAGGAGTCCAGTTCATACACCGCAAGGGTGCCCCGCCGCCACCACCCCCTAGTGCGCCGCCGCCCACTGTTCAATTCGTGTCCCCCGCGCAAGGACAGACTCTCAGCGGGGTGGCCACGCTAACCGCGCAGACTTCGAACGCCACTGGCGTGGAGTTTGACGCCTATTACGCCACGGATCCCGGCAACGTGAGCACAGTCGGCTGGCACAAGATCGGGCTCGCTACGGGAGGAAGTGAAGGCAAATGGTCCATGGCTTTCGACACTCGAAGCATTCCCGACCAAGGCAACCTCGGGTGGGGGACGGTCAACATCGCGGCTAGCCCCCTGGATAGCAGCGGCATCCAGACATCCGCGCGTGACTATCGTCTCGTGACGATCTCGAACAACAACACAGCGGTTGCGATCGGTCTCCGAAACGCCTCATTTGAGGCGTCATCGGGGTGTGGGGTCCCGCCCGGTTGGTTCTTCTCCCGGGCAGAAGCATATGGATCGTGCGTCTACACCGACCCTGCGAACTCGTATGATGGCTCTAACTTTCTTGACGTCGAAACGGCAAGCCCGTGGGTCTCCATCGCCCAAGATGTTGGCGTCGTTCCGGGTCCGGGCGAACGATACGTCCTAACCGCCTACGTAAAGAGTCCGCCGGGAGTCGAACCTGGCGCTCAAGGACGTCTGGCACTGTGGGCTCTGGGCGGCGACGAAGAGCACGAATCCTCGGCGTTTACGACCTCCAGCTCTTGGCAACGCGTCTCGGTCACGCTCCCGGTACATAGGTCGGGACATTCGGCTTTGCGTACAGAGATCTACTACGACAGCGCGAGCCATCGCGTGTTGCTAGATGATGTCTCGCTAAGCCGCGGCGGCTAGTTCACAGCGCCGGCGTTTCCTCTGAGGAGTGGGCCAGAACCTCGGACGTGATCGTTTCCTGCAGAACGGAGCGGCCACCTACGCAAAGGCGCTTCGACGGGCTCCGCCTCCGCAGCCGACGACTGGTAGTTGGCGTAGACCTGCGTTGTCTTGGCGTCCGCGTGGCCCATCCAGTGCTTGATCGTGCGCAGTGGGACGCCGGCCGCCGCCAGCGCGAGACGACGCGCTGCTACGCCGCGAGGTTAAGAGACAGGTTTGTCGTCAGCGCTGAAGCCTTGGGTCGCGATGAACGTGGTTCTGGGCCCTTCGCCCCGGTTTCGGCGACAAAGCTCGCAGGCTTGAGCCTCGAAGAACGTCTCGACTTTGCGTTCGCTACGGAGGTCCGTGAGCAGCGGTTGCTTATCGGTGTACAGAACAGACTGCCTCTCGGCCTCGTTGATCGATTCACGTCCTTCCACTCCCTCATCTCGGCGAGCAAGGAGTCGAGCCGCGTGATTACGGCCGTGCGATCTACGTCCATAGGGAGCATCGCGATTCGCTCGCCGTCTGCCATTAGGCTCGCTTGGCCTGGAAGGTCGTGAAGCCAGGTCCACTCGACCGGCCGCGTGTCTTGGTGGTCCACGAAGCGCAGAGTCCGGTCCCGTAGGATCGAGACGACGCGCTCGACGATAACCCCCTGGCCAAGTAGCCCTCTCTCCTCGGCAACGAGCGCTGCATGCGCGCCGAGTTGCAACCGAGGGGCGTCCCGCTCATAGAGCCGCCTATTCCAGGCGTCTACACGCTTCCCGAGGCCGGGGAAGTGCGCCCAAAAAATACCCTCGTGCGTTCGCCCGACAACCGACTCCTCGTCAAAGCGGTACTGCTCATCGCACTCCACGCTTCCAATCGCGCCATCGAGCAGGCTATGTAGCAGTGCCGTGTGCTGTGGCGGAATCCGAGCATCGGTCAGCTTTTTGCTCGCATCCTCACGGAATCGCGGTTCCGTCTGCCGTCCTCGGAGAATGCCGACGCCTTCCTTGAGCCAGCCCTCCAACTGCTTGCGCTGCGCCGCCGGTGGTCCAGTGGGGAAGAAGCCGATCGGCGGCGGTTCGGTCACAAGTCCCGCCTCTGCACCCCATGTACGGGCGGCGCTCGTCCACTCTTTCAGCATGTGCTTCCCAGCGGTGGCCGGTCCCTGGGCTTCGATCATCGTGCGTTCCATGCCGACTTTCGCCCGAAGGTCTTCCCCGCGTTCAATCAGCTCGACGTGTCTGCTGTCTCCATCCGGCAGCACCCCTGCAGGTTGTTCGGGCTCCTCGTCGTCATCCTTGTCGAGAGCTCGGAGCAGGTTGTCGGAAGCTCGGTCGACGGCTCGGCCGCTGATCCGCTGCGCCTTTTCAGTGCGCTCTCGGTCGGTCAGGGGCGGCAGGGCTGCTCGCTGCCGCTCCGCTTGCGCGCCCTTGTTCTGCTGCTGGAGGTTCCGTATTAGGGGGTTCATGATTCTCGACGCCGGAGATTCAGATCCAGCGGATCGCTCATCCGATCTACTGTCGATCAGGATCGTCAGGCCGATAACCGCGACGAGTGCCGCAGACGCGAGCCCGTACCAAAGAACATAGGTCACGCTCTTGTGGCTGTGATCGCTGGTGCTGAGCGCGATGCCGGTCGCGGCCGCGAGGCCGAATGCAGCGCCGACGGCTGTCCGGACATATGTGAGCTTGATAACACCGAGAACGCGCGGAATCCCGGTTCGCGCAGCTCCGAACACGCGGGGTGCGACGGCGGTGATGAGGCTTCCCACGACCGCACCAACGACGGCCACGATCCAGGCTTCAACTGACACGAATCCGGCGAGCTTACCGCTTCCAGCGTCAGGGGGATAATCGCCTGCGACTATGGTCGAATAGGAGTGCCTCCGTTTATCTCAAGGCAAAACGCCGCCTCGACGATCTCGGCCTCCGCGGCCGAGGGCTGGTAGTGGGCGTAGACCTGCGTCGTCTTGGCGTCGGCGTGGCCCATCCAGTGCTGGATCGTGCGCAGCGGAACGCCGGCGGCCGCCATACGCGTGCCGAAGGTGTGGCGCAGCTCGTGGAAGGTGATCGAGCGAACCTCGGCTCGCGCGATTGCTTGCTTGAACCGACGCACGAGCTTTGAGCGGTCAAGCGGCTTGCCCGACTCCGGGTGACAGAACACGAGCTCGCCATCTGTCGCGTACATGGAGCGTTGCCGTAGCGCTGCAAGCGCGTCTGCCACGCGCGCGGCCAACGGCACCGAGCGTCCCGATCCCTCGGACTTCGGCTCGTTGAACTCGCCGCGGACATAAGGCGAGACGACGCGGACTTTGCGCGCGGCGAGGTCGACGTCGCGCCAGCGCAGTCCGAGCAGCTCCCCTTGGCGCAGGCCGGTCATCGCGGCGGTCAGGTACAGCGTCGGCTCGATCGAGCCAAAGGCGTCGTCGGGGTAGTCCGTCGCGAGCAGCTGCTCGAGCTCGGGCTGATCGAGGAACTTGATCCGCGTCTCGGTCGTCTTGATCACCGGGCGATCGGCGAGCTTCACCGGATTGGCCATGCACCAGCCCATCCGCATGCCGATCTCAAAGACCGAGTGCATCGTGTTGAGGTGGTTGCGAACCGTCTTCGGCGCGAGCGTTCTCAGCTTGACGGAGATGTAGCGCTCGATGTCGCCGGGCGCGATCTTCGCGAGCTCCTTGTCGGCGAAGAAGGGAGAGATGTGGTTGCGCAGGTCTGACGCCACGGTCATGCGATGGGACTTCTTGCGCCCACGGACCTCAAGGCGCCTGCTCAGCTCCTCCCCCGCCTCGGCCATCGTCACGCGCTCGGATGACGGTCGCGGGCGCTCTGCGTCGCGCATTCGTCGAAAGCGCGCCTCGGCTTGCGTGATCGTCAATCCATCGCGCTCACCCGGCGTGCGCACGGCGCCGACCTTGCGCCGGACCTTCCTGGCGTCGGGCCCGTACCAAGAGCCGATCCAAGACCCGCCGACACGTTTTAGCGACCCGGTGCCGTAGCCTCGCCTGGTCGTCGTCTTCGCTCTGCTCGTCGCCGCCATCTGTGCTCCATGTTCTATTCGTGTTCTATCTTGAGCGAATCCTACCGGACGGCCACGACGGAAACCCTAGAAACAAGGCTATTTATGCCTAACCAGAACGGCGCGATCCGGCTGGGGGCCGGGCGGTCGCAGGTTCAAATCCTGTCTCCCCGATAGAAATGCTGGTGGGTGCTGGGAGGGGCTGGGGGCGTCCTGAGGGGGCAGGGTTTGGCTCTGGGGATGGGATTGCGGGGTGATGCGGCCGAGATGGATCGGCCAGTCGGTATCGCCGCCCACTGGGCGATCCGCCCACGAACCGCCCACGCTGTGACGTCCTGGCCGCCCACGCCGGTCGATGGACGTTATGAAGCGTCGGTCCGTAGCTCAGAGCTCCTTCATCGGGGCCCTCAGCCCTGCGAGCGCCGGTGCCCGCGCTCTGCCTCTCCATCCAGGCCGGCGTCGTGACCTCGTGGAAGGCCCTCTCGTACCGATGCCCGGGCGTAAGGTGGCAATGTCCGGAACCCGGCGGCACGCCGTCCCGGCGCAAGCATGGCGAGCATCTGGACGCTGGTGTTGGACGACTGGAGCGCCTCGCTCATCTCCGTTATCTCCGCGGTAGGCGGCTGCTTCTCGTGCAGGGCAAGGAGCGTCTGGAGCGCCAGCTGGGCGTAGATCTCAGGGCCCGGGTCGGGAAGCCCTGCGAGGGCCTGCCGGAAGGGTTTGCCCCGCGTCCCTTGGTCGGCGACCAGTTCAGGGCCGATCACCGGCATCCACGCGCCGATCAGCCCTGCCGCCGCGCGGGCCACCTCCAAGTGCTCGTCGCCCGCCCAGTCCAGAGCGGCCAGCAGCTTCGGGGGCGCCATCAGCGGCCGCAGCCCGTGTAACGCGTCGATGAATGGCTCGTGCGCTGCGAGCCCGCCACCTTGGCCGCTTCGCAGCCCAAACATACGCTCGACGAGCACGGTGTCCCCCTCGCGCGCGTTCACCTCATCCTCGGCGTCGAGGACCACCGCAAGCAGATAAGCGCAGGCCCGCACGCGCTCCTCGCTCTTCATCCGCGCGACGCGCGGTAGTCCGCGCTTGCCGCGGGCACCGGCGACCTTGTACGCCATGGTCTCGATGAACGCGTGCAAGTCCTGCTGGGGCGGAAGCTCGCTCGCGATCGCGTGCGCGACCTCCTGTAGCGCGCTTCGGGCCCGTCCAGTGCTGAGCTGGAACCCTTCGATCCAGAGGGCGATCGCGATCAGCTCGAGGCTACGCGTGCGAGTGCGCCAGTGCAGGACTCGTTGCAGCTGGTGCTCGCTGTCTGGCGGGTAGTGCCAGACAGCGCGACCACGGGGCTGTCGGGTGGGGGAAGGGAGCAGTCCCCTCTTTCGCCAGTGCTCGAGGGTGCGCGGGCTCACCTGGCACTCGGCCGCGATCCGCTGCAGGGTTCGCGCGTCTATTGGTGGCCTGGCCTCCATAACCCCGATGATACCGGCACTTAAGTTGCAAGAGGTGTCGTGGTACGAACTTCGCCCCCCTCAACTTGCAAACCTCGATATGGCCACTTGCAAAGTCGTATAGGCGGCTGCTACAAGGGTTCAGTGCGCTACGCGCATCGACCGCCATAACCACGATCACAAACGATCCGATCACGCAGAAAGGAGGTGCGCGAATGACCCCCCGAAGCCAATGGCTCCTACGCCTCGCTGTCTCGCTGATCGGCCTGCTGCTTCTGCTCAATACCGGCATGCGCCGCGGCTGGCTCAAGTGAGATCAGGAGTGCCGGTCGGACGCGCGATCCGGCCGGCACCCGCCGGTCGGCCCCGTTGACGGGAGCCTGCTCCGAGCGCCGCTACTGCGTGGGGTTCGAGTCGGTTAGCGGCGAAGACTCGAAGTCGAGTGTGGCTCGACGACTGTCGCCGTGATAGCGCCGGTCGATCCGATCGAGCTCCCACCCTGACGGATCGAGGTTCGCAAGTCGGCCTCTGGCCCGAGCCGCAATCTCGGGAGGAGTTCTCGGCGAGGGCTGGACGTAGCGCACCTCGACCGGATAGCGCTGAGGCTGCCCCCAACGCGGAAGATCCTTTGAGCTTTCCCGGCGGCCGACCTTTCGTTCCATATCTCACAAATAAACGATCTCAGGCGCGTCGGCTGGAAGGATGCGGCGTTGCCCTACGAGAGTCGCTCGCGGCTCACCAGAGTCAAACAATCAGATTTCTATATGGTGTTGTACGGATCTCGGAGGAGAACGATTTGCGGATAAAGGCGCTGCAAAGTAAGGGGTATCGCAACCTCGCTGGGGAAGTCGAGCTGTGTTCGCCGCTGGCTGTGCTGGTCGGCGAGAACAACGCTGGCAAGAGCAACCTCGTCGACGCATTGAGGACCGTCCTTGAGCCTGAGGGGGGTCCGCGTGAGAGGTGTTGGCTGCGGCTGGAGGACTTCACGCACGACGGTCACGGAGGGGATCCAATCGAGGAAGAACTCGAACTCGGTGTCGTGCTGAGTGACCTGACGCCGGCGGAGAAGGGGCGTCTGGTCACATGCCTCTCACCAAAAACAGGAGCCGACTGCGCAAGGATTCGGATGAGAGCGCGGCTCGGGGCCGACGGGCGCGTTCTAACCGAGTGGCTCGGGGGAGACTCCGAACACGCCGACGTCGAGCGCCACGCTCGCTCTGCCGTGAGCTTCGTCTACCTCCATCCCCTCAGGGATGCGGCCGCCGATCTCAGGCCGGGTAGGGACAACAAGCTGATCGGCCTCATCAACGCGCTCGCGCCCCGCGGTGATGCTGACCGCGACGCGATCGTAGCTGCAGCGCAGGCCGCTAACGACGCGCTCGATGCGATCACGGCGATTATGCGGGCTCGGGCGGCGATCGCGAATCGCTTGAACTCGATGACCGGAAGGGGACGCTTCACCCAGCAGAGCGACCTAGCGTTCCATGACCCACGATTCGAGAGGGTCGTCGGGTCGCTCCGCGCGAAGATCGGCGAGCTGAGCGCCCTCGAGATGCGGGAGAACGGACTTGGCTACAACAACCTGCTCTACATGGCCGTCCTCTTGGCTGCGATCGCTGACCAGCCCGGTGATAGTGAGCCGACCCTGCGGGTCCTCCTGGTTGAGGAGCCGGAGGCACACCTGCACCCGCAGCTCCAAGAGCTCCTGATGCGATTCTTGGAAAGCCAAGCCGTCGCCACCACGCAGGTGATCGTTACGAGTCACTCTCCGACCTTCGCGTCGTCGGCCCGAGTTGAGCGCCTGACGGTGCTCACCAAGATGCCGTCGGGACCACCGCAGGCGCGCGTCCCGGCAACGTTCGGTCTTGAGGAGAAGCAACTCAGCTACCTACATCGATTCCTCGACGTCACGAAGGCGGCGCTTTTCTTCGCGCGCGGAGTGGTACTCGTGGAGGGTGTTGCTGAGCAGCTGCTGATTCCAGCACTTGCGCAGCGAATGGGTCGACCCCTGGCTCCGAGCGGGGTCACCGTGATCAACGTGGGAGGCGTGGCGTTCCCGCCCTTCACTGCGCTTTTCGGGGAGGAGCGGCTGACGTCAAAAGTTGCCGTAGTCTCGGACGGCGACCGTCAGCGTGATGTCGAGTCAGAGCTCGATGGCGCGCCGACCGACCTCTCCCCGCGTGCTGCCGATCTACTAGAGACGGCCGGGGCGAACCTGGCGGTGCTCCTAGCGGAGCGCACGCTTGAGTGGGACCTAGCAGCCGCCGGCAACGTCGACGTGATGCTCAAAGCGTTGACCGCAGTCAAGCCGCGAGTTGGAGCCGCCCTCGAAAAGCAGCTGCAGGGAGCGTCGCGAGAGGATGCTGCGGATGCGATCTTGGACAAGGTCAAGGACGTCAAGGGCCGGTTCGCTCAGGAGCTGGCGGCGATCTTGGATGACGATGCGGTCTCGTTCGAAATCCCAAAGTATCTCCAGGACGCAATCAAGTGGGTCGCCGATGAGCTTCCTGCCGCGGGGCTTCTTCCTGAGCCGATGGAGAGGTAGTGGATCTCACCGACGCGCAGCGAGAGATCGTGCGAACCGAGGGCGACTTCCTACTCCTGGCATGTCCTGGATCGGGCAAGACACGCGCCGCCGCCGCCCGCGTGATGCGAGTCGCCGGCGAGCCTGGCACGAAGGTCGCCGCGTGCTCATACACGAACGTAGGGGCGGAGAGGATCGCATCGATGCTCGAACAGCCGCTGCAGCCGAAGCATTTCGTTGGCACCGTACACACGCTTCTGCTGCGCTACGTCGTCTACCCCTTCGCCCACCTCGCCGGGGCCAAGCGCGGACCGGAGCTCCGTCATGAGGAATGGCCTGCACAGAAGGTCTATGGCGATCGCAAGCAGCGGGTGCCGCTCGACGAGTTCCAGTACGACACCGAGGGCCATCTGGTTCTTCGCCGGCCACAGCGCGCCGTGAAGGGGACATCCGAGGAGATCGTCGCCTCTGTGGAATCAGCGGTCAAAGCACGCAAGAAGGGCTTCTTCAGAGAGGCAGGCATGGTGAGCCTGGACGACGCGATGTGGGTTGCGCTGACCCTACTGCGCAAATACCCGGAAATCGCCGCCGCCTTTGCGCGCCGCTTCGACGAGATCTTGGTCGACGAGGCTCAAGACACATCTGAGCTGCAGCTCGCGTGCATCGGCGAGCTCAGGAAGACGGGCTCGCTTCGATCACTCGTGCTCATAGGCGATCTGGAGCAGTCGATCTATTCGTTCCAGGGGGCGAGTGCGGAGGGCTGTAGGGCACTGGCCGCGGAACGCGGGCTGCGGGAGCTTACGCTCAGCGAGAATCATCGGTGCTCACAGAAGATCTGTGACGCTGCGCGGCATTTCTGTACGCGAGCGATGGCGGACAGCGCCGTTGGCGAGACACGAGACTGCGAGATCGACCCAGAGGTAGCTCTCTACCCGCACGACGATCCTGAGCAGGCGATGGCGTTGTTTCGCGAACGCCTTGAGGCGCATCAGATTCCGACAGCCCATGCAGCGGTTCTAGCCCGGCGACGAACGATGGTCGAAAGCCTTGCGGGGACGGGCGTGAAGGTGGACGTCGAACAGCGGCCCGCGCGGATCGCCAGGCTAGCCGTGGCACTAGCTGAGGGCACTCTGACCAGGAGCGACATGCGTTATGCCGAACGAACAGTCGCTCGCTGCGCGTACGGCGACGCCATCGGCCCAGAGGATCTCGACGACGATGCACGTGTAGCTCTGCGTGCCGCGGCGTACAGGTTCATCTCTGCGTTGCCATCGCTGGACGGTGATCTCCGCACCTGGATCAGCGGTGCGAAGGAAGCGCTAATGGCGGGCGCCGCGCTGGTGGCGGATACGCCTGCGACGGCAGCCGGCATGCTGCTGAAGTCGAAGGCTACGCACCAGACAGTGACAGTCGCGGAGGTGTTTACGCCACCGCCACGAGATCTCGTTCCCCAGACCGTCCACAGCATCAAGGGCGAGGATCGCGAGGCAATCATGATGGTCGTCCGGAAACCGCATGGCTCTGATCCCACACACCAGTTCGAGTTGTTCGACGCGATTGCCACCGGCACAGAGGTCAGCGAGGAGGCCGAGGAGGAGCGCCGCGTAACGTTCGTGGCGCTTACGCGCGCTCGTCGGTATTGCCTAGTCGCGCTGCCGGACACTAAGCGTGGGCGCGCGATAGCGGAGGCTTCCTTGGCGCTGGGCTTCCTGCGGGTGTGAGTCGTTCCACGGAGTGTGCCCGTCAAGGGTGCCCGGGCTGGGCGTGTCGGCTTCTTGTCGTGGCAGGTCCGCACCCCGCATCCCGGAGCCAAATCTGCGATATGCAGGGACGCTGCGCCTCGACGGGTTGGCCTGCGCCTTGCGCGCGATTCAGGTTCGTTTAGGCAAATCGGCTTTCCGGCCTCGGCCCGAGCGGGACCCGCCCGAGAGGCCGGTCGTGCCCGAAGGGTCCGACCCCCTCCCTTGACCGAGGCGCGCAAAATTTTCCGGCCACTTGGATCTTCCCCTGCGATTGGTGCACGGCCGACGTGTGGGTGGCCTCAACGCGAACGGCGCCCCAAACATCCGTCCGAGTCCGTGTCGAGACTTGTGGGGTGTTGAATCTCAAGGTGCCCCGAAGCGGTTCGCGCAGACGGCGTCGCGAGCTGCGCCTGCCGCCGGCGTAGGCCGACAACGCCCCGCGGAGGGCAGCGAGCGATGACGCCCCAGTAGGTCGAACGGCAACCTACGCGGCCTCGGTGCGAGCCCGACAGCTCCTGTAGTGACATCGCCAGCCAGGACGGCGCAGGCGGCTCCTCGAGATCGGCTCGGTCCAGGTCAAGGTCCGGAAGGTCGCATCGGTGATCCCCCCAGGCCGCGAAAAAATTTGCGGCGGTTACCGGCAGATGCCGCAGGAGGCTAGACGGGTCGATTTCGGTCGAGCGGACCCGATTTTGGGT
This sequence comes from Solirubrobacteraceae bacterium, assembly GCA_035995645.1. Classification (GTDB taxonomy): domain Bacteria; phylum Actinomycetota; class Thermoleophilia; order Solirubrobacterales; family Solirubrobacteraceae; genus Palsa-744. The sequence continues at coordinate 104,108 of DASYKG010000057.1, read as the reverse complement.
TTCTTCAGTCTTTCCCCTTCTCAGCTCCTAGTTCGGACTGCCGCCGCAAGGCAGCGTTCTTCAGGCTATTGCCGGAAGAATGGTCTCGTTTTCCCCGCTTCGCCCTCCCGCCCGCCGCCGGCCAGGCCGAGGAGCAGCGCGCCGACAACAGGTACGCCAGCCCCAACTCGTAAGCAAGGCGAGCCACCACAGGAATGCCCGGCCGTGCCGGAGGCATTCATCGGCGGCTCCACTCGTCTGGCGGCGCGCCTGGCTTCCAGGCGGAGCTAATACCTCCGCCCTCCTGCCGGAGCGCTCGGCCGAAGTCCTCAAGCTGCGCGTGAAACGCCAACTCGTAGCGCGGATCATCTCCGTAATCGTCGATCCAATCGCGCCAGACCACGAGCGCGCAGAGCGGCTCTAGATGAGCGGCGTCCTCCCACCACCCCTCCTTGAGGAAGGCCAACACGTGGGAGTAGCGGCCATGCAGCGCCACGATCGAGCCCCACATCAACGCCCTCCACTCCGAGTCGCCCTCCGTACGGCTCGAGCCACGGGGGTCGCTCGTCGGGCTCCGACCTAGCGGGGAGCGATCGAGCGGGCGACGACGCCAGTCGCGTCGGTGGCCGATCTCCTTCGGCAAGCCCGGCCTCGATCATCTTGGCGGCGACGCGCGCCGCAGGCTCTCCTCGCTGCTCCGCCAGGGCTTCGAGCTGGGTCACTATCGGGTCCGGCAGCGTGATCTTCATGCGGTAGCTCATGCCGCGCCTCTCGATCCGTTCGTTTGCGGACGCCGGGGTGTGCCCTCTCCCCGTCGTTGACCCCAAGTGGGCCAAACCGGCCAGCGAATGTGACCCAGTTCTGGGTCTGGTTTGCACCCTGTGCATCTAGTCTGTGCAGAGATCGGTGCAGAGATCGGCAGCGCTACGACGGGTGGCGACGGAGCCGATGCGCGGCGGGACTCGGACTCGCTCGATGGCGACCGTCAGCTGGAGCTGCGTTACAGCGTCTCTGAACGCGCAAAGATTGCTGAAGCGGGCACTTCGAGCGCGTCGGCGATCTTGAGGATGTTCGCAAGCGAGACGTTGCGCTCACCGCGCTCAACGTCGCCGTAATAGCCCCGGTTCAGCCCGCTCTTGAGCGCAAGCCGTTCCTGAGCGATGCCTTTCTCCTTGCGCAGCTCCCGAATCGCGGCGCCAAAAGCAGCGTGAGATGGCGAGAGTGCGGGCATGTGCGAAGTCTGTCCGCTCCGCCCGCTATAAGTCTACCCGATATACGAGTCAATAATTGGCCCCGGCGCGGTGGCAACCGCCCGGGGCCCGGCACGGAAAGGAAGGACCTTCCCATGCAGCAGGAGCGTATTCCAGACGATCGCCGAGGGACCGGTCTCTCGGACGATGAGATCGATAACACCGTGATCAGCTTTGTGCTCGACGGAGATGCGTGGCCGTGGAGCCTCGATGAGATCGCACGCGAACTCGGCGACAAGGCGGATGCCGAAGACGCCGTAGCGCGACTGGCAGGCGTCGGTCTCGTCCACCGGATCGCGGACTTCGCGTTCCCGACGCGCAGTCTTCGGCGAGCCAGCGAAATGCGAATCGACGCAATCTGATCGCGCTGAGCTTCAAGTCGTTGGCCGTTGCGACGGCCTCGGGGTCTGTACCCGTCGTGAGGACCAACTCTGTCCGTCATCCGCCGACCGTTGGACCGACCGGCCCGATTCCTGAGCGCTACTTGTCGCGGGCGGAGCTCGCTCGGCTGATGGGTGTCAGCGTGGCGACCGTCGACCGCTTGGTCGCTGAGGGCATGCCTTCGGTGACCTGGGGTCGGCGCACGCGGCGGTTTCGTCCGTCTGTAGCGCTCAATTGGGCTGAGCGACGGGGTGGGCTCGCATGAGCGTGATGAAGTTGCCGTCCGGTCGCTGGCGGGCTCAGGTCTATGACCCGGCGCGAGGTCGCAATGTGAGCGTCTCGGCCATTCTCGGCGGCCAGGGCACCTTCCCGACGAAGACCGAAGCCAAGCGCGCTCGTGAGCGGGCACGCGAGCGCCTTGGCGATGTGCGGGCTCGCGACCTGACGCTCTACGGGTTCTGGGAGCGATGGACAACGGACCCGCTGTTCGCGCGACCGAAGGAATCGACCAACATTCACAACCGAGAGCGCACACGAGCCTTCGTCGAGCGCTACGGCACCCGGCAGATCGACGCGATTGACGACAGGGTCGTCGGCGACTGGCTGGCCGGCGGCAAGCGCAATGGCACAATCCCCGCGCTGCGCGCGATGTTCAACGACGCCGCTTCCGCCAAGGGCGGGCGGCGGGTGCATCAGAACCCGTTCGCGAGGCTCGGCGTATCGAGGGGACCGGGCCGCAGGCACGAGCAGCCGCCCACCGAGGAGCAGGTGTGGCAGATCATCCGCTGCGCCCACGAGCTCGCCAGCCCATCGTTCGCGGCATGGCTTCAGGTCGCAGCGTTCACCGGCATGCGACCGGGCGAGCTGGACGCGCTTCGCCGCGTGAACGTCGACCTCGAGCGCTCGCGTATCCGGGTCGCCGAGCAATTCAGCGCGGCGACCCGAACATTCACGTCTCCGAAGAACGGCGAGACACGCGAAGCGCCGCTGACGGAGCCGGCGCGCGAGGCGATCGTCTCGCTGCCGATCGAAGGCGAGTTCTGCTTTACCCCCATTCGTGGAGCGCACTGGTCGGCGGCATCGCGCGCCTACCACTGGAAGGCCGTAAGAGCAGCGGCGGGATGGAGCGGCAGCCTCTACCTCGCCACGCGGCACTTCGCTGGCTGGTACATGGTCAACGAGCTCGAACTGCCCTCCGAGGACGTGGCGATCGCGCTCGGTCACACCGACGGCGGCGAGCTCGTGCGCAAGCTCTACGGGCACCGCGACCGCGAGCGGGCGCTCGATCGCGTGACGACCGCGTATGAGCGCACGGCCAGCCATACACAGATGCGGCTGGCGTAGGCGAGCGTGCCATCGCCAGCTGCGACTAGGTTCGCTCGATGAGCCCAGCGGAATCGTCTCGGCCATACACCGTCATCTACGACCCCGATGCGGTGCACGAGTTCGTGACTGTCGTGAAGTCCAAGGAGGGCCATCGCTCGATCCTCAACGCGGTACTGAAGCTCCGCGAGCTCGGTGAGCGGCTGGGACCTCCGCATATGAAGCCGCTGCAGGGAGTCGCTGCGACGGGACTGCGCGAGCTGCGCCCCAAGCAGGGTCGAAGCGACTGGCGTGCGATCTACCGCCGGGCGGGATCGACCTACGTGATCCTCGCGGTCGATCGTCACGCGAACTTCGATTCGCTGATTGCCCGGGCTCAGGCCCGAGCCTCGCGATACGGCGGCTCCCTTGAAGCTTGATAAGTCAAGGCCTATCATGAACGACATGAAACAGATACCTAGTAGCTGGCCCAAAGGCACCAAGACCGACAACGAGGTTCTGGCTGACCAGTTGGCGTCTGACCCGAGGTTCGCTGCCGAATGGGAGCGGCTTGCCCTGGCGCGCATGGTCGCCGTTGAGCTGATCGGCTACCGCACTGATCGGCAGCTCTCCCAGCGCGAGCTGGCCCAGCGCCTGGGCGTCAGTCAGCCGCGCGTCGTCGAGCTCGAGTCTGGGGAAAAGAACCCGCAGATCGAGACCCTCGTGAAGGTCGCCGCAGCCACCGGACTTGAGTTCGCGATCGACATCGCTCCAATCGGACGCGAGCCAAAGCTGGTCGGCAAGGCTGTCAAGGACACGCCTGCGCACATCTACGCGGGTGCCTCGTTGCTGGTCGCTGGCGCCTGAATCGCGTAGTCCGACGAGTCCAGCCGGCGAAACAGCTGATCCCGAGTTGGCTGCGGAGTCGTTCAGCCGAGCGCCGCGCAAGACACCACAGGGCTGGGCGCGAGCGAGCTAGCACCGCCGGGTCAATCGTCCCTCCGTCTTGCCATCGCCGCGATGAGTAGTGGGAGCGCCTGACGATTTACCGCGAAGCCAACAGCCATGCTCGGGTTGAACGCCCAAGAGTCATAAGTCGCCTCGAAGAGATCGACTGCATCGCCGTCGATCTCATCCGCATCCCGCAACATCTGAGCGATGCGGGTGATCGGTCGCGTGAAACCGCGCAGGCTCCGCGTCTCCTCGTAGCTCCCTAGCTCGTAGACCTTGTCGCGGTCAACGATTCCTCCATGTTCTGTGGCATATGTGAGAACTGCTGCCTGCACAGGTGCCTCTTCCTCAAGGCGGCTAAGCAGGACCTCGAGCGCGTTCGCGCTCCATCCCCCATTAGGCAGCGCACCTTCTTCCTCGGCCACGATCCGGTCCACCCTGTCGGTGTTCTCGACCGATTCCTTGTGGACTGCCACTGAAAGAACCTCCCCCGCCAAGCTGAGCAGTCCAGGTGGTCTCAGCATAAAAAGCCTCGTCTCGCACCGCGTGCGCATCTCGTTCACCAGCTCTAGCCGGGGCCCCCGCTGCTCCCCTGCCTCCCGACGCCACCAATCCTCCTTAACATCCCCCGTCACGAAGACGACATTGCACCTACGACGTTCCGCCTCAACAAGAACTTGCTCCCAGACGAGATAGTCGCCCGCGGCGCCGGCGTCGTCCTTGTGCTTGTCGAGGTATCCCGGCGGCTCTCGAGCGTCGACGCGCCGAAGGCCCTCAGTCACCGCCACTTTGTAGTCCTCGTCACCCAATGGACTTCCAACACGTCCGGCAAGAATCGACTTGAGACGCTTCAAGACGGCATCTTTGTCCGTGTCGCGCGCCGACTCGATCGCCGACGCGTCGCTGAAGCGGTCGACGCCATCGATCACAGCCTCGAACCCTCCGCTAAGGGCATCTAGCAGTCGCTTTGATTCCTCTGGTGCGAGCGACACGCGGTTGGCCCAAGTGCGGAAGGTGACCATAGTGCGGTCACGCGCCCCCGAAAGCTCTTGCGCTGCTTTGTCTGTGTCCCGCGGATCGCGTAGAACGCTATCGCGGTTTCGCCAAAACTCGACGAGCACTTGATGCGGGACCCAAAGCTGATCGCCGAGTCGCTCCAAGATAAGCAGGAGATCATCACGCGCTTGGTCGGTGTATCGGTACAGATTTAGAAGGACATTTGCGTCAGGGATCACCAACCCAGAGCGAAACACGCCCTGATAATCGGCGGTAGTTGGTGTCTGATAGCCCTCGAAACCGTCGTATAGGCCTGGGCCAGCGTCGCCCGCTGGCTCAGGTTCGTTGTCGCCGTCGGCTTTAGCTGCGCGAGCGACCATCCGGCTACCCTCCCACAGATTGAGACCGGAGGATGGCCCAACTGTGCTGCTGATGCTGCCGGGACCCGACACACGATTGCGGAACACCTCCTACGGGGGGTTAGCTCACGTTTCGAGTTCTACCGTCTAGGCGGGTTCAGTATCCGGCGTTGAGGCGTTTGAGGCCTGCACGGAGTCGGGTGGGGGGCTCATCTCCGTCGGCGTTTCAGCGGCTGATTGTTCTTCGGGCTGGGCCCAATCCTCGGGCGGTTCGATCTTCGCCGTGATTTCGGCGTGCTTCTCAAGAAGGAAGAGCAGGTTGCTACCGCTCAGAAGCTCGAGCGGCTTGTTCTGCGCGAACTCAAACGACGCTTTGCCGTATCCGCTGGTCGTAACAAGTATCCCCTTGCTCGCTCCCTCGTTCTGCATCGTCCCGAACAGGTCTCGGACAGCGCTGACGCCAACGGTGTGCTTGTAGCGCTTCGCTTGAATGACGACCTTGCCGCCGAAGATAGGTCGCGGGTCGTACGCAACGCAGTCGACACCGCCGTCCCGAGAGGCTTGCGTCAAACGGGTCTCAAGACCCATCTTCTCGAACAGATTCGTGATCAAGGTCTCGAACTCGCCGGGCGTGAGCTCCATGAGATTCGGTCGGCTGTCGATCGTGGAGAGAACATCCGTCTCCTCGACAAAACGTGGATCAACCATGCTGAATTCGAGAACCGGGCGAACGGGTGCCAGCTCCGCGGGATTGCGCGAGACCGATGCATTGAGCCCTTGCAAGCACGCACCTGGATCGACCCGCGCGAGGTCCAGGCCATCAAAGAGATCGCTGGTCGTGCGAAGCGTGATCAGGCAGGGGTGGGTGGGCTGCCCTGTACGGGGATCGATGGTGTCGACGTGGCCGTTGAAGACAACGGATTCCAGGTAGCCGGCTCGATCTGCTCGAAACAGCTCGCAAACGGACCGCAGAGTCACTTGTGCGACCACGCTGGCGTACAGCGTCCTGCTTTGGGTCGCAGGCCGTGATTTGGGTGTGATCTCGTCTTTGGCTTTGACGTAGCGATACTCACTCACCTCTGGGACTACATCGAAGGTCGGTAGGTCCATCTCGATCACGAGCTGCTTTGACTCGGGTACGTAGGCGACCTTGTGCCGTTGCGGGAATCCCTCTGGGTACTGGCTCGCGGCGAGCACCATTGAGCAGTACGCCATGACCGCATCGGGCTCACGTGCGTCGTAGCCAGCCTTGAACGCGTCCACATCTTTGTTCTCGCTCGCGGCCCTCTCGGCCTCGGCCTGGACGAGGGCTCCGTGCTCGCGTTCCGCCGTGCTAAGCGCCGTCTGCCGGTCACGCTCGGCCTCAACGGCCTTCGCGAGGTCCTCGGCGTATCTACCTTCAACGTCGCTGGCCGCTTGTTCGTGCTTCGCCTTGGCCCCGGGTAGCAGCCTCTGCAAGCCGGTGAGCGGCGGAGGTAGCTGCTGGACCGGGGGCTCGATTGGGTTGGCGAGCTCACCGGGTTCAAACGGGATATCGGTGGGCTCGGTCTTCAGCGCTTCAATTTCGAACGATGGGTCCGTCGACAGGCAGGCGCTCAGAAGTCCTTCGAGCTCATCGATTCGTCGTACGAGTTCGGAGGTCAGCTGCTCGGCTTCGTGTGTGCGCTGCTCGAAGTAGAGCCGCTTCTGCTCTTTTTCGTCGTACGTGCGCTGACGGGCGGCCTCTTTCTCGCGACGCTGCCGCTCGCGCTCAAGCGCGCGGGCCGCACGCTCAGCGTCGCGCCGACGGCGCTCGGCTTCTCGCTGCATCTGTACCCAAACGCTACGGCGTGCCATGGCGTCGACGATCCTACTGGCCGGAACTTAACGCGTCTGCGTGCGGGCGGTGCATGATCGAACATATGTTCCTTCGACCCGCCGGGATGGCTGCTAGCTTCGAATACATCAATCGACCCAATGGAGCGAGAAGCAAATGAGTCATCACGACGAACGTTCAAGAGACGCAGACGGCGAGTGGCGTCGCAAGCGCGGCGACACGGATGTCGGCACGATCGAGCAGGAGTATGGAGTCGATTTCGGCGTACGTAGCGACATGCATCTTGAGACGCTGAGGGAACAGACCGGCCTCAGTTCGATGCAGGATCTAGTCCGCTACGCCCGCGAGCGCGGCTCAGGCTGACACTCTGGGCGGGTCGGGCGCCCGACCCGCCCACGAATCCGCGCACGCTGCGCGGTTCGCCCCGTGCCCGCCGTACTCGCACCCTGTCTCCCCGATACGTTTATAGTCTGGGAACAGCCGGGAACAAGCGGGAAAACCCGCGAAAACACTGGGGCTCGTGGTCGGCTGTTCTCGCCTGTTCCCGGCTGTTCCCGGCACACGGGACCGCAAACGGACCGCAGAAAAGGTGCTGCGGTCCTTTTGCGGTCCATCGGCAAGCCCAAGGAGACCCATCCGTCAAACCCTCGTGAACCTGAACAGCACGCTCGATTCGTGTCGAGCGCGTCTGCGATCTTGACGATCGTGTACAACGAGAGTTGAACTCGCCCACTCGATGGCGGCTAAGTAGGACCGGTCCAGGCCCGAGTGACACGCGAAACGCACCGATGCGATCGGCTCGCGACTGCCCAGAGGATACGCGGACTCGCCTAAACATCCTCCTTGATCTTGATGACACCTTTGACGAGACATCGCGTGACCCGGGCCACACCAATCCGGCCCGGGAAGGTACAGGTCCTGGTCCCTACCCGGGACCCGATCGTCACCACGAGGCACCGTGCGGTGCTTACGCTTCGCGACGCGCATGCTCATTTTCACTCGGTATGCCAGTCATCCGACCGCCAAGGTGCTTCCTTTTGGACTGAGCAATATGTCGTCAAGTTTGATGCCGCCCGAATTAGCGCCGCCTGTCGAACAAGTGATCCTGTTTAAGGGGAGTAGCCAGCTCACGCCACTTGAAACATTGATTGTTAACGCGTTGAGTGTTCCACTGCATTCGTCTTTGAAAGTTAAGACTTTGAATATCTCGCATTCGATGGTATAATGGACCGCTTTGATATGTCCATATACCTTGCCTCCTTCTTCGTACAGTTCAGTAGTCCAAGGGAGCCCTGATGCCTGGACCGTTACTGGTGCGCCTGCATCGCAGGAACCGTTGCCTTCTTTTGCAAATTTGCACGAGCTGAGTTTCAGTTCTCCGATTAAGCCTTCGGCAGCGGGCCCGACCGAGTATTTTGTTGCGTGTCCGCAGCTGACAGACAATCCGGCCGTCGAGTCCGAGAAGTAGACTTCCGCGAGGCCGGCTTTCCATTGGACGGGGATCGCTTCTTTCAAGGTGTTACCGTTCAATTTCCACACTGGCCCCGCCCAGGCCGACGTCGCCCCCGCTAGGACGAGCAGTAGCAGTACAAGGATCTCGACGATGAGTATTCTCGGTTTCATACACTAATCCTCTCTAAATGTGTGTTGGTCTAGCTGTTCGTCCCGCAGCATTGACTCTCTTTGGACTTCGGATTTGTCTTCACTGTACGTTTGGAAGGACGATGCATTTCAGCGTGCCACGATCCGCGATGCGAGTCAAAGCTGGTGACGCTCATGTTTCTGATCCATCGATAGCCGCGATCACAGCCCTTCTTGCGCGCCGAGCGACTGCGAGCCGCGATCTGTGGGTAGGCGAGGAGCCGTTTCCGGCTGTTCCCGGCACGCGGGAGCGCAAAGCGTCAAAGACACGCCAGCCTGAGCAGAGTGCTCGGCTTCGTGTCGAGCGCCGTCGCGATCTGACGATCGTGTTGAGCGAGACGTTGAACTCGCCCCGCTCGATGGGGGCGAAGTAGGAGCGATCCGGGCCGGAGTGTCGCGCGAAACGCTCCTGGCTGTAGCCGCTCTGCTCACAGGTGGACTCGGACCGCCTCGCCGAACTTCACGCACACGGCTGACTTGATTCGCTTCTTAGGCATTGGGTGTTCTTTCTGCGGCTTGGACGGCAGCCGCAAGCCGGACGATTGACAAGCCGCGCCCGGAGTCGATGTGCCGGAGGGTCGTTTTTCATGCGAGCCGCAGCACCACGGCAGCAATCGCGCACGCAACCGATAGCGCCGTCGTGACATACACCCACAGCGGGTAGCGCAGGACGAACATCTTGTGAACGTTGAACTCGTACTCGCGCCTCATTTGGCTCCCTAGCCTTGATTTCTTAGGCAGCATCGTGCGTCCCTTCGGCCGCTTCGATGGCAACTGCAAGCTCGACTAGCGTCATCCCGAATGCACGGGCAACGAGTCGGACGGTGGCGAAGGCTGGTGCGCTGCACCCCCAAGCTCGATCCGGGCGAGCGAGACGGTCGCGACGCCGGCACGGAACGCCGTCGCTTCGCGCGTGAGCCCCTTCTTCTCGCGGAGTCTCCGAAGGACGGCGCCGAGGATCGGATCGGGTTGGGCCGTGCGTCCCATCGGCTACGCGGCGGCGCCAACGACCTCTAGGTGCCGAGGCTCGGCGGTAGCCGCGCCTTGGCGCTGCTGATAGGCGGCCATCGCCCGCTGCGCGCGAGCGAGTGCGCGTCGCTGGCCGAGCTTTGTGTAGACGGTGGAGATGAGGTAGCCGCCGTCGTCGTGGCCGATGATTTCAGCGGCAGTCGCCGAGTCAAGGCCAAGGCCGCCATCCGCGACGGGATCGATCATCCACTGGATCGCGCGGTGCTTTAGCTCGTAGAAGTCCACACCGGACATCCCTGCCGCGACACGGATCGCATTCCACAGCGAGGACCACTGGCTTCTGCGCATGTAGCCGCCGCGTATCGAAGGGAAAACGATTTCGCCAAGCTCGGCGTGTACGACCTTCCCCATTTGCGGCATCGCCTCGAAGTGCGCGTGCAAGGGCGGGCTCATCGGAACCCAGCGCCCATCGTCATCCTTCGGCCAAGTGATCTCGCCGGTGTTGAGGTCGAGTTGCCGGCGCACATGGATCATCCCGGTGTCCATGTGAACCTCGGGCCGATGCAGGCCGAAGATTTCACCGGGGCGCATCGCCGTCTCTCCGGCGGTCATCGTCGCGCCCTCTAGGATCAGCCCGTAGTCGTCGGCGCGACTCTCTCTCGCGCAACGTCGTAGCTGCTCGTACTGCTCGTCGGTGATGATCTGAAAGTCCGGGCGATCGACTCGCCGCTTGCGCTTGCTCGCGCCAAGGTGCGTGAACCGATTGCGTTCGATCAAGTCCCGGTCAACCGCGTGGTTGAAGAACTGGCGGACGGCTGACTGTACGTTCGTGTTCCTCGGACGTATCCACGTCAGCGCTTCGTCTCGCTGGAAGTCGTCTAGCGGCCGATCGTGAAACTCCCGGATGAACGGCGTCAGCCCGTCGCGCATGTGACGCACGGTCGAGCCGCGCCTGCCCGTAGCCTTCTGTGCCCGCTCACCGTCCGGCCAAGTCATCGTGATTCGACCGTCGTCGTGAATCGTCGCGCCCGCGAACTCTCCTACGGTCGGGATGCCGCGCCGACGACAGGGGTTATCGACCTGCTCGCGCAGTTCGGCGCGGCATCGCTCCTTGGCTTTATTGAAGTCATCGAGACTGGTGTGCGTTCCGACCCACTGCTTGCGGCCTCGATACTTGACGTAGCCGCAATAACGCGGCTCGCGGCGCGTGCCTCGATTGAGCGGCATTTCAGGCGGCCTCCTGCCTTGGCTCGCCGTAGAGCTCGCGCAACCACGCCTCGACCTCCGAGACGACGTAGCGGTTGATCCCGCGCATGTGCATGTGCGGCAGCCCGAGCGCCTGCTGCGCCACGATCCAGCGCGGCGTAACCGAAAGGTGGATCGCAAGCTCCTGCTTTGTGACCCATTTCTCGCGTCCGTCGACGGCGGCCGTCACGGGCCCCGCCGCCGTGTTAACGCGGCGCCACTGGCCGGGGATCGGCAATGACCGCAGGAGGGTCAGCGTCGATGCTGCTCGCCGTATCCCGAGTGCCGTTTGCATGGCTGGCTTCGATCAGACCAGACCCGAGCGGAGATCTCAAGCTCCTGACAAGACGGGTCAATTGGACGAGGAAAGAGACAGACCTTCCCCACTGCGCTGGGCGGCTCTGAACCGTCGCCGACCACCCTCAGGCTGCCATGCGGGTCGTTGCGGCGCTCGCCTTTGCCACCGCCACGGGCGGCTTGCGGAACACGAGCACGTCCTCGTGCGCGACGACCTGCGTCCGGTCGCCTTTGGCGAGACGGCGGCGCGCGTGGAGCGTCTGCCAGAACGACGGCCGCATGACCAACTCGCCGTCGCCCACCGTCGCTAGGAGGCCGATCACGCGCTGCCAGTAGAGAAGGCCCGCGTCCTCGCAGAGCGCGATCGTCTCGCACGAGAGATTGCGAAGTGCCCCTCCCCCGCCCGAGCGCATGTCCTTGGTGACGCAGACCATGAACCCGCCCGGCCTCAGGACCGCCGCGCACGAGCGGTATATGTCGGCCATCGCCGCGAGGTAGTCGGCGCCGCGAGCGTGGCCGAGGTTGCGGCGGTCGGGGCTGTAGTTCGTCGTGTCGTCGCGGCGCAGCGGATCGGGTCCGCCGATTTCGTTTACGTCGGCGACCTCGCACGCATACGGTGGGGAAGTGAGCACGAGATCGACGGCACCCGAGCCGATCGGTCGAGCGCCGTTGTGCTCGCTGTCGAGCAGTCTGTCCGCCCGCACGGTCAGCAGGCGCGGCAGCTCTCGGGCGTCGCCTTCGGCAACAAGCGCGAGCGAGCGCGTAGGCCGCCCCCCGTGGACGTGATCTAGGTTTGTGCGCGCCAGCTTCGCCCAGCGCGCCTCAAGCTCTACGCCGACTGCCCGCCGGCCGAGATCGCTGGCCTCGACGAGCGTTGTGCCGATTCCACACATGGGATCGACCACGAGGTCGCCGGGCTCGCTGTATGCCTCGACCGCACGTCGCGCAAGCGCCGGCAGCATCTTGCCGGGGTGTCGATTGCTGCTGGCCAGGGCGATGAAGGCGTGCCACAGGAAGAAGAGCAAGCCTAGGCGCACGGCCTGCGAACGTGCGGCGCGCAGGCGCTTTGGGGCTGGGAAGAGCGCGAGGACGAGGTAGGGCCGGCCCGCGGGGGGAGTCGGTGAGACCGAGCAGGGGTGGCGTGATGGACCTGCGTCGGTCGCCGGGGCGAAGTCAGACGGACGTCGCGGACCTCACCCGGCGGAGACGGCGCTGAAGGTCAAGCCTCCAGCGCCGCCCCATGCGATGGCAGGCGATGGGGCTAGCCCGTCAGTTTTCCATCAGTTGCTCGCCGTTTTTGTCGATCGTTTTGTCGAATTCGAGTAAGAAGTCGAACGCTTCAATGCCCGCGTTTCTCGTGGGTTCGGCATCGATTTTGGATGTGAGCGAATCTGCTGAGCCGCCTTCGCATTTCTGTATTTCTTGTGAGCCTTCTTTTTGTTTGATGTTCAGTTCGTATTTATTGAAAGCGACTTCTTTGATTAAGCCTATAAACGACCCTTCCAAGGTAACTAATAATTTCGTAGCAGGCGCTTCAATGTGCACTGGTAATATTTTTATTAATAGACCTGGATCGCCACTTTTGATCAAACAGTTGTGGATCTCCAGATGCATTAAGACAATTTCTTTGGCGTCGCCTAAGGAGTTAGAGGCAAGCCCGAATGATTTGCAGTTGGTGAGGTGCAGCACGGCTAACGCTAACTTGGCTTCGTTTTCCAGCAGTTCGCTGCTGACTTTTAGAGTGGCATCGGTTAATAAGATTTCCGCTTTCGCGCATTTGACGGAGCTACCGCCTTTTGTCCCTTCTTTCGCTTCCGTAATTACAATCGTTTCGATTGTCCCTGTGAACGTTTCTTTGGCCGACCCGGGTAACCACCGCCATAAGGTTTCCGCGGCCGAGGCCGTGGCGACGGCGATGGCGCCGAAGGCCAGCGCCAGGACGAGGGTGGAGACGAGCTTGTAGATACGCATGTGGCACCGCTCCTTTTGTTGCTTCGCGAGTATCGATCGCCGGCCCACCCCTGTAACGCTGCCGAATCGCGGCGACTTGGGTCTGCCGGCGGTCGAGCGAGCGCGTCGGTTGGGACGCACCCAGCTCTGATGCTCCCGTGCCCCTGCGATGCGGTCAACTCCGCGCCGTTCTCAGCACTGGTTCGACAAACCGACAAACGAGCGCTACAGGCGCAGCGCGAAGCGTTGCTACACAGAAAGTGAGAGACGCCGATTGAACGGTAGAGCATGTCTGAGAGGACCCCACTAGCGCTCGGCGAGGTAGGTGCGTTCTTTGGAGGGGGGTTGAGGACCATTTTTCGATAGCGCCGGAATCCCTGTGCAGTTCGGCGTCAGAGACCTTCAGGGCGCCCTGGTTCCAGGCCCACACAAGAGGCGGCGCCGGAGTGTCAAGGCCGCTCCAAAATCGACCCCGCTCCTGCTCGGTCTAAATATCCGGACTTGTGTCAGTCTCACCTCGATCCCCCGAGACGGCGACGGGCAAGGCCGGCGAAACCGCCTGCCCATCTCGGCGGAGTTGACGATTCACTCCGGAGGAGCGGCGGGAGACTTTGCTCTCGGGATCATTTAGCGCGCATGTCCGCTCGACGAGCCGTCGCCGCGTGAGCACGGCGGCCCTCCTCGGGCAGGAGATCGAGTCGACCAAGGTCTGCCAAAGCTGTGTCAACGGCCGAGGCGGTCTTCCGCCCGGGCGGCTCTTGGTTTCGGCCATGTCTTTGCTTCACCAGACGGACGGTCTTGGTGGTCATCCTGAGCTCGCGCGCAATCTCCGCGACTGAGACTTTTCGTTTTCGCGCCTCGATGATGGCCTTAGACACCGCTACGTCGATGCGTGACTCGCGTCGTATCCAGACCCCGAGGTCTTCCGATGTTCGGCGCAAGAGCGTTAGCAGTCCTTCTGAAGCGAAATGAGTTCTCGGGCGGACAACCCGTCGACCTTGTGTTTGGCGAATACAAATGACAATTCGCGTGGTGTCATGTCGATCTGGCGAGGAGGGCTCAGCGTGTAGAGCAGCCCGTCGAGCGCACGTGCGTCTAGGTGGCCCACCTGCTCGGCACCGGCGATCTGGCTTATGCGCGACGGTGTCACCAAAGCGTCCGGAGGGCTGGGCGGGTCACTTATTGCCGTCGGGCATTGCTGTTCGCAGCGTTTGCCGCCGAGGCGTATGCCAACGACTTCCTCTACGAAAAGTGGGCCGGCCAAGATCGCGACGCGCTGGAGCGGTTGTCAGCGGTGGACAAGTACGCGCTTCTGCCCGCCCTCGCTGAAACGACAGTGTTGGACCGTGGAGGAGAACCGTTGCAGAGGGTCAAATGGCTTTTCGACCGACGCAACGAGCTGGTTCATCCCAAGCCTCGTCTCGGCGACAGAGATTTGACGTGGGACCCGACAAATCACAATCCAATAGACGCCGCCGAGTCCATTGTCGCTGTCGCCGAGGCTGTCGCGAAGCTGACCGGAGAAGTGCCGGATGCTTCCATTCTCAGCTACGTGCTCGCTGAGCGCCAGGCGCTGCTGGAGTACGGCGGGCGCGCTGCGGGTGAGCCACCTGAAATCCACGACCCGCCCAGTCTGGTCGACCTGCTTTCGGATGCGCGACGACAAGGTAGGAGCCGAAGGGGGTAACCGACTGCAAAGGTACGCATGTTTCGCGCGACGGACCGCCTGGGTTACGACATCGTCTTCGCTGAATGGCTCCCGACGCACCAGGTTCGAGAGATTGACTTCACGCGCAGCGAACCACTCACGGCGGCCGCGCTGGCTGGCACGGTTGTCGCTCACGCGGTCCGTTACGCCTCGGAGACTGCCGTCCTCGTGTACGTCGAGATCTCCAGCCGGGACACGGGAATAAGGGTGGCGGCTGGATCCGCTGCAGACGACCTAGAAGCCGGATCGGCCGGGGTCAGGAATCTTGCCGTCACGGCGTCAGGCGGCGTCGCGTGGCTTGTGGAAGGCCGCTTTATGGATCTGGCCGATCGGAAAGCCGGTCCCCATCCAAACTCGCGCGCCATCTTCTGCGCCTCCCAGCGAACCGGCGAACCCGTGTTCCTCGCATACGGACCGAGCCTCTCGCCGAGCGCGTTGAGGACGGACGCGTCGCGGTGCAGTGCCCGTACCCTCAGCGCCCTCGGTCGACCTTCCTCTAGTAGATGACGGCGGACTCGGCACAACCGGCATGACATACACACGTACTCGATGGCATACGCGCTGAAAAGGGACCGCAAAAAGACCGCAGAGAGCGTGAAAACGGCTTAGGAAAGCCAAGTCGAACCTTACTCCCCGATTCGTTCGTTGTCCGAGCACAGGCGGGAACACGCGGGAACACCCGCGAAACACTGGGGCTCGCGGTCTGCATCTAGTCTGTGCAGAGACCAGGAGCTACGAAGGCGCAACACGGCGATGCCGCTGCGTGTACGAGACGTCGGCGAGGCGTGGATCCGGGAATGCCGTCGCAAGGCCCAGATACGTTGATGCGCAATGGCAGATCGTCCGCGAGCAGTTGAGACAATCGACCCGGCGGGTGCTCGCGTTGTGCTCGACGGACGAGTGTGGGACGAAAAGATCGTCAATGACCACCCGGAGGTCGCCTTGTATAAAGACGACGCCCTGCGGGCCGTCTCGGCGCCAGATCACGTCGCACCAGATCCGGGTTCGGCAGATCGGAAGCGCTTCTACCTGAGCGGCGTCGGGCCGAGCCGCTGGCTGCTTGTGGTCGTAAGCTATGAGCAGAAGCCGGCACGGATCATCTCCGTGTTCGCCAACCGGAAGGACCCCAGGGCATGGAGCGCGTGAACATCACGATTGGACCATTGACGTTTGATCGGGCCAGCTACGACGCCGAGAACGACGTGCTCTACCTCCACGTTGGCGATCCGCAGACCGCGGAGGGTGAGGAGACGCCCGAGGGCCACGTTCTGCGCTACCTGCCCGGAACCAGCCAGGTGATCGGGCTGACGGTCGTCGGTGCGCGGCAGACGCTGGAACGTGATGGGCGCCTCTCGATAACGGTCCCCGAGACGATCGAGACGACAGCTGAGGATTTGGCGCCCGCGCTAGCTGCCGCGTGAGCGTGCGTGCCATCCAGTTCGTATGCGTCTCTTAGGCCGCGGCGAGTGCCTATTGAGGTCGCAGTGGATCGCTGTCCATCACACTCGGACCGGTCACTTCGACTGGCCGCCAGGTGCCTGTTCTGTGCCGCCAGTGCCAGCGCTCGACCCGCCCGTGTTGCCGACGGCTGTTTCGACGTTTACGGTCGAAGAGCCGCTGGCTGCATTCGATGAGTGTGATTCGGCCTCGGTTGGGCTGGGATTGCCGGGGGCCGCATGTTTAGTCGACGGAGCGGTCTCAGCGTGTCTTTCACGTGACGGGTAGGCGGTGACACCGCCCTGAGATGTGACCGGCTCGTCCGTGCCAGACGGAAACCTCGACCTCTGGATCGTCGGTTCCGCCGCAAGCTCTGGCCGGGCAGGTCCGGCTGGGACTTCCCGGGACGCCCGCGGCTGTGGTGGATGGCGGGACTTGTGATCCCCATCTGCCCTCGTTCGGCTTGATGCGGCCCGCTGTGCGTGTGACTTTGCGGTACTCAGTAGGGCCGAGGCTCGTGGCGCCTGCGTCTGGGGCTTGGGTGACGAGTGCGTCCACGGAAGGTCCCGAACCGCTGCCCCGAATGCAACGGCCCCCCAAAGCAACCCGGAGAGCAAGACCACACGCCACGTCAGGCGCAAGGCCAGACCTCCCCTTCGGCCTCGCGACTCCGCAACTCGCACGGGCAGCGCGGACGCGCCCCCGAAGGAACCGATGCCAGGTGCTGGTTCGACAGCAGGCGTGAGCGCGAGCGCGACGGCGGCGACTCGATCAGCCGGCTGACTCACCCCGGTCGTCTGGCTCGCGGACGGCGCCGAAAAGCGAGTCGATGGGCTACCTCCCGCGATCGAGGGTGCTGCGCAGTTGTCCTCCATCTCCTCGCGAAACACAGTCACGAGTAGATCGTCCAGCTCTTGCTCACTGCGATCGGGAGGGGCGAAGCGTGAGTCATCTGGCCAAGCCTGCCGCGCATCCGTCAACAGCCGACGTTCCGCACGAGTGGCACGCCTAGCGATGAGCACATCCGCGAGATGACGGCAGCTCGTGCGTTGTGCGTCTCGAAGGCCGCCCAGAGAGTCGAGGATCACAGCGATGAGCCACGTTTCCAGGACCGGGTCGACTATCTCCCGCGCTTGATGTGATCCCATCGTCATTCGACTGCTCGGCGGAGTTGTATCGACACACAACGTGTCGGCCTCATCTGCGTGCTCCCATGTCGACAGCCGCCACGGACCCTCCCAGCCGTCATGGCTCTCTAGGCCGTCCTTCAACGTCTGCCGAGCGCCGATAAAGTGCACCGTCCAGACACGGTGTTTCCCCCCGCCGAGCAGGAACTCGCGGCTTCCGTCGCTCGAAAGGCAAATTGACCAGTTCGCGGTGTTTCTCACTCTGTAGCCGCCGACTTCGTTGATTGACAATGCGAATCCCATTTCGCACGCCGGGACCCGCAAGCATTTCGCGGTGCAGAGAGGGTTTCACCGACCAGGGGAGGTGTTGACGGCGGGCAGTCCATTGGCTGATCGAAACACGAATCCTCCTTGCTAGGCGCGGATCTTTAGCAATCAGCGAATAACGCGGGATTACGCGCCAAACTACACCCGGAATTCCAAATAGCCGTGCAGTCTCACGCCGGCGTGATTATGCTCCCGACGCTCGATGGCCACAAACAAACATCTGCCGATCGTCCGACCTCACCAGCGCGCCGCGGTGTTCACCGACGCAGACGTCGCTGCAGCCAAGCAGGCGCTCAAGCGTGTCCGGCTCGTCGAGAATATCTACCCAGAGACCCCCCGTGGGGTGATCGTGCGGCTCGCAATGACGGCCGCCGAGATGATTGTCAACGGAGACGCTGCCACCGGACTGCATCTCCAGCACCTCTGCCGCGAGGCCCAGCTCGACGTCGGCGAGGTCACACGGGCCTTTGGAGCGCCTTTCCTGCTCGCCGCCGAGCTCGCCAGCAGACTCCTGTTGTGGTCCGGCGACCCCGAGGCTACGTGGGAACGGCTTCTGAGTGTTCCGGTGGGCACCGGCGAGCGCATCGAGATGAGTCTGCTTGCCGACAAACTCGCTGGCTGCGCGGCATCGGCCCGGATCATGACCGTATCCGTCGGTACTCCCGGCTGTTTGGTCACCGTCGCCTCGACGGTCTACACGGCTGGCACACGCCACGACAGACACTCACCTCGCGTCGAGATGGACCGCATCGCGCGGCTCGAAGAAGAAGCCGACGGTCGACCGATCGCCGCGACGTTCACCGAGCATCTTCAAGATGCGGGGGCGAAAACGGATGCAATCCTCTCGCGTATACGGGAAGATGCTCGGATCGGCAGGATCAGTGCCGGCCAGCAACAGGTCCTCAAAAGAGGGTTCTCAAACAAACTTGTGCTGCCGGCACAGCCCTACGGGACTCCCGGAAAACGCGGGGTCCGCTACCGGGAGATCGGCTATCCGGACGATGATCAGTACGCCCTTGAAAAACTCGCCGGCCGAGGCACGTCAGGCATTGCGCTCTGCTCCCCGCAGACACGCGCGGCAACAGCCGAGCTGGCTGGCTGGCAACGGCTTACGGAGATCGATCGAGGTCGCCTGGCCGTGGCCCACGGCATAGAGCCGGCACCAGAAGGCACCTGGTTCACGTTCCACGAGGACCAGCGGCTACTGATCCGCAATGTCGCCGGCGATGCCGGAATCGAAAGAAGCTGCTGGCGAATCTTCGGTGACCAACTGGCGCTTGCGGACGCCGCTGCACTGATCGCTATTAATGGGAGTTCGCTAACCAAGGCGTGTACCGACCGTGCTGTCCAACAGGGAGGATGGGGAATGCTCTCGGTCGCAAAGCCTTGGATCCATGCAGGCATGCGTGCTGTCCAGCATCTCGCGGATGTCGCGCTCGTCACTGCGGAGCGCACTCGCGTCATCGCCGAACTCGAAGCTCAAGAGCACATGCGGACCATATCGTCACGGTCCGCGACATCTGGTTCGTGAACCGGCTGCCCAGCGGACCATCTCGGTGGCTACAGTTGAGGCCGAAGCTTGACGGTGCCCTTGGCCTGCGGTTAACGGGCAGCGTTGGCCGGCATGCTCTCCATGCGAGTCCGCCGACTGGTCGGTGGCGGACATACGCACACAGCCCGCCTCGAGCCGTCGGCGGCTTGAGGCGGATCGCCGCCCCGGCTAGTTGCCGCAACTTCGCCCAATACCCTGTTACGAAGCAGGAGGTCCGCCGGGGATCCCACCCTCCCGAGCCCGACCGAGATCGCCCAATCACGATCACCTTCCGACAGTTCCGCTAGCACCTGTGCCCAAGCCCTCAGTCGGTGCTCCTCCGGTGACATCCGGGCGTGCTGTGGCTGCTCCATGGGCCCATGGTGGCGCAGCGCGAGGCTGCTCGCAACGCCTTAGAAAAAACGCGGAAATCGCATAACCAATACACGCGAAATGTGGCGTGCACAGACCGGGCTCGACCAGCCCACAAGACGCCGCCCACGAAACCGCCCACGTGGCCGCGACCGCTCCCGCAGACGTGCCTCCAACACCTGTCTCGCCGATAGGTTCATTTTCCGCGAACAGCCGGGAACCCGCGGGAGAGCCGCGAAAACGCTGGGGCTCGTGGGACGCTGTTCTCGCCTGTTCCCGGCTGTTCCTGGTACGAGGGACCGCAAAAGGACCGCAGGAAAGGCGCTGCGGTCCCCGGCTTGAGATGTCGGCTTCGTTGAGCACGGCGATGCGCCAGACGTTCGGCCGAGCCAGCGGCGACCGCGACGATCTTGCGATGCTGGCCCTGCTCGAGCGCGACTTCCCCGAGGCGCGTCGCGTCGACGGCACGCCGGAGCTCGGCGGCGTTAATCGCGTAAGCCGCTCACGGGTGCAACGCAAATGGCGCCTGGAAGGCAGGAGCGCTAGCTCCAGGCAGCGCGCCGACGGTCGCCGGGCACAAAAGGGCCATCCCAATCCGCGGTCGCGTCCGTCCGCGAAAGCACCGGCTCAGTCGATCTCGTCAGCCTGCCCGCTTGGGGACTCGTCCCGCAGGGCGTGGCGAACCTCAGAGCCCAGCGCGCGGGCCGCCCCCGCGGTCAGCGGGTGCCTCGCGAGCAGCCCGCTCAGCACACCCATCGCTCCGCCCGGTGTTGGCGCCTCCTGATTCTCCATGACGGCTAGCGCTGCGGCGTCGGACTCGAGGCCCTGCCGCGATTCATGGTTCCACTGGATGATCGCTCGGCGCACACGATCCGGCCGCAGCTGGGGCAATCCGGCCGTCTCTGCGAACCTTGCGAACAGGATGGGGCTCAACTCCCCGATCTCGCTCATCACGATCCGTGCCGAGTCGGGATCGTAGGTGAGCGCCGAAGGCGGCAGCTCCACGAGATCCTGGGCCGTTTCCCTGGCCCGCGATTGCAACCTGGAAAGGCGCCGCCGGTCGCGGCCCGCGAGCGAACGCAGCAGCCGCAGCCGCAGCGCACCGAGCACCAACATCGCGGGTGCTTCCTCGCGCGCTGCCGCTAGATAATAGCCTTCGTCCGCACGGTCGGCCGCCGCCTCGAAGGCACCATGTGCAGCCTCGACCCGGGCGCCGAGCGCCAGTAGCTTTAGGACCGTCCCGCTGGACGCCCGGGCGGGCGCGGGCTCGAGCGCTTTGTCGACGACTCCCAGCGCCCGTGCCGGCTCGTCGAGCATCTCGTAGGCGAGGGCTTCACACAGGTAAAGCGGCCCTCCCGCCTGACGGTCCTTTGCTTTGCGCAGCGCGCTCAACGCGTCCTTGGGTCGTCCCGCGTCCAACAGTTCGCGAGCGCTCTGCTCGACCCGCCGTTCGATGTCGAGCCTGGAAGCCTCGCGCCAAGCCTGAGGGTCGACCTGAATCCCGATCTGTCCCGCCAAGTACGCCTGTGCCCGCGGCGGCAGCTCAGCCACGAGATTTCGCAGCAACGGAGCCAACGCCGGCCGCCAGCTTTCTTCAACAGCCTCAGGGTCCTCGCCGGAGGCGAGCCGGTGATAGATCTCTTCGGCGCGGTCACGATCGCTCTCGCGCCCTGCGTGATAGGCGATCGCGTAACGGTGGATCGCCGCCACACGTTCGGGCGCATCTTCGCGCATCATCGGCAACATTGCGCGGCGCAGATCGGAGCGGTGTTCCAGCGCGCCGTCATCAGAACGGCGTACGAGTGAAACCTCCGCCGCCAGCTTCGCGAATAGCTCCTGGGCGCGGTCGTCGTCCTCGATCATCAGGCCACACGGAACTGCGAGAACATGACGGATCAGATCGGGCGTCACACGAGGCAGGACGAGCCCCGGGTGAGCGATCTGCTGAACCGCAGGGTCGTGGATGTGGCTGAGGATTCGCCGATACAACTCGACCTGCATCGTCTTGTGATCCATGTTCAGCACGAAAAGACGCTGCTGACGGGTCACGTCCGCGAGGCTCGACAGTTCGCAGCCGTCGCGGCGCATGATCTCGACGGCTAGGCTTAGCGTCAGCGGACTGCACCCCAGGTGCTTGACAAGCAGCCTCGCCGCCTCGGGATCGCTGACGCCGTGGGATTGAAGGAAGCCGATGGCGGCCTCGTCGTCGAGCGCGTCGAGCTCCACGATCTCGCACCGGCGATTCTCGATCGGCGCGCGTCCGGCGAGAACCGTGCGTAGCATCGGCAGACGGTCGGAGAGCAAGTCCAGGAACTGCCACAGCGAGTCGGCGAACTCGGGGCTTGAGTACTGGATCTCCTCGAACGTGTCGAGCGCGAGCAGGAACGGCGTTTGCAGGCCGAAGCTCGACTCGACCTGTTCGGCGAAACGGTCGATGAGCTTGTCGCGTGCGGACAGGCGCGCCTGGAGCCCAGAGCCCGTGGACTCCTGGGCGGCGCGTGTGAACTCGCCGGTCCAGACGGCCTGAAGCTCGCGCCAGCGGCTTGCATCCTCCGCATCGGCCTGGGTGGCGATTTGTCTGGCCGCCTCGAGCAGGATGGTCTCCGGTTCGGTGGCGCTCAAGACAGGTCGGTCGAAGTCCAAGTAAGCGAAAAGGACGTTTCTCTGCTGCACGTGGTCGAGGATGAACTTCGCCAGCAGCGTCGACTTTCCGATCCCACCCGGTCCCGTGATCAGAAGAGGCGGACGTTCAGAGCCGCGGAGGAATGTGCGTGCCGAGCGACGTAGCGTCCTTAGCGTCCCGGAGGGCATCACGCCGACGTACTCGGCGAGCTGCTCCAGCTCATGTTGCCGGCCTCTGAAGTTCGAGCCGGCGAGCAGGCGCAGGGGCTCGATCACCCCTTGTTGTTCGATCAGGCCGGAGATCGCATCGAGCGAGGGGAGATCAGCAATAATTCCCTCCAGCAGCATCGTCGCCTCTCGCAGCGCCACCAGCTCTCTGTAGGCGAGTGGACGCAGATCCGGCTGGCCGGGGCCCCCCGCGATTGACATCAACGCGCCGCGCAGCCCGTCACCGTTGGCCTGTGGGTTCAGCTCACAAGCGCTACGGATCGCTTCACGGCTCCCGAGTTGTCGGAGCGCTTCGCGACGGACGCCGGAACGAAGACGCCATTTCCTGCTTGACGTCCCTTCGGCGACTGGGACGCTGTTCTCGATCAGGAACGCAAGCGACTCGCCACCGGCGTCCTCATCCATCGGCTTCAGCCCCTCGCGGTCGAATGTCCCGAGCACCGCTGCGGCCTGTGCATACGACCACGCCGAATCCGGCGGTGGCGGCTCCTCGACGAGCAAAGGCCCGGCTTCGCTCAGACGCTGGTCAAGTACCTCGGGCGTCAGCGGCACGATGCGGCCGTTGCTCACGGCTCACGCTCCGGTGATGCCATCGTTCGGGCAATCGCGACGGCGCCTGCTGAGATCCGGCGCAGGTCGCCGACGTAGTCGCCGCTCACCTCCTGCTCGAGCGTTTCCACCGCCCGTCTCACGGTCTCAGGGCTCGGCGGCTGTTTCTTGTGCTCGAGGAACTGCGTGAAAAAATCATCCATGACCTCCCGTCGCATCGGCATGATTCTCTCATGTAGAACTCTAGCCTCAAGCGGCGGCGGCAACATTGCACTCCATCCAAGCAGGATCACCCGCAGTTTTACGCACTTGCGCGCGGCGCGCTCGGCCAACGAAGTGACGAGCTCGACGATCTCCTGCCGCGGGCTGATGTGGTCGAAGCCGTCGATCACGATCCACGCCGGTTCGTCTGCCGCCTCAATGTCCCCGACGAGCCACGAGACGAGGTCGTGATTCCAGCGGGGCGCCTGGCCGTCGCGCGGCGGAGGCGGCGCTGCGATGTTCAGTTGCTGGGCAATATCGATCACGATCGAACGCGGCTCGACGTCGGCTGGAACTGTCTCCAGATCGACACTGGCGAGCCTGAAGTTTCGGAGCTGCGCTCGCAGATGGACGACAAGCTCAAGCGAATGCGAGCAGCCCAAGCCGCGCTCGCCACGGACCACGAGCACATTACGCCCTTCCTGCGCCTCCAGCTGCTTAAGCGCCCTGCGCAGCTCGTTGCGGTTGAACAGCGCCACATGCCCCTTCAGGATGCAGGCGTCGAATGGGTCGGCTGTCCAGTACCAGACGGCCGCGCCGGTGCGCTCTAGGTGCGCTTCGCAGATCGCGACCTGGATCATCAGCATCTCATGGCCGTCCCTTGCTTCTCGGAGAGCCGCCAGCAGCCTGCTCTCGTGTCCGCCGCTTTCAGCCCATTCCACGAGCGCGATTATGGCGTTCAGTAGCGGGCCGTCCGTGAACTTGCGGATATTGAGGTTGAGATGCATGAACGCGAACGCATGGAGCATCTCCGGGTTCGGGAATGCGTCGCTCAGCACATCCACGAGGGCCGCCCGGTTCGGTCCGAAGCCGCTCACGCGCCCTCCGGATCAGGCAGCACCCCGACGCCGAGCCGGCCCAGAATGTGCTGGGCTATCGCGCATGTCGCATGCCCCTGGTTCGAGGCGCCGTCTGCCGATCCGCCCTGGTGGAGCGCTACGAGTTCCCAGCCGAAGCCGAAGCACGGCGAGCCAGAAGATCCCTCGTCCGTGTTCGTCAGGTACCTCACCGCAGCCTGCTTCTCGATGTACTCCACGACACTGTCCGCTGCGAGTTTCAAGGCGCCGCCCCCAGGATGCTGAAGGATCACGGTCTGGTCGCCGGCGACGGGTGTTCGCGCTCGCGGGCTCAGGGCGACCCACCCGCGCCGCGCCGCGGCGGGCGCCCCGAGCCCGATCTCTTCCTCGCCGACCGGCTCGGCGAGCCGCAACAGCGCATAGTCCAGGCGTGCGTCGTCCCCGGCCGCGACGATGCTCTGCTCCTTCGCGTCGTCCTGAGGGCTCCAGGCGAGCAGCCACTCCTCTGCAAGCCTGCAGGGGCGTCCGGCCAGGACCGTGCCACCGTCCGGGGCGCTCCGCACGTCGAAGCGGACGGTCGACTCTTCGGGCGAATCGCCGCTCAGCATCAGCTCCTGCACGACATGGAAGTTCGTGAGGATTTCATCCGGGCCGACGAGGAACCCGGTGCCCCCATAGACCGCCGTCCGCGTCCGCATTTCCAGTCGGCACACTCGCCGAGCGCTTCGCCACGCGTCGCCTAGCCACCGCTCGACGTCGTGGACCCCGTTGCGTGGGCTGATCATCTGCTCGAGCCGCGCGCCGACGGACGGCACGAGCCCGAGCGGCTGCGCGACCTTCGCAAGCGTCTGGTTCCCGGGGCGGGCGGACGAGGCCGCGAGAATCAGCTCGCCCGTCCAGCCTTCGGCCTCGCTGCGCTCGATCACCTTGAAAGTTACGTACTCGTAGGGCTGGCTTGTCGGTGCGATCGCCGCCAATGAACGGTCGAGCCGCAGGTCCAGCAGCATCTCGAGCTCCTGAGGCGAGGGGAAAGCCTCCAGCAGGGCAGCGATGAGCTGTCGCCGATCCTCCCCGGTCAGCTTGCGCATCGGCTGGACAATACTTCCCTGACAATACGAATGATTGGAGATTCCGATGGCCGATACATATCCGCTGGTTGACCTCAGCACCGCAAACGTGAACGCCGGAGTTGTATACGAGTCCAAGGTCAAGGTGGACCCTGCTGCGATCGCCCGCGAGCTCAAGGACATCACCGACGCCGTCGCACCCGTTGTCGCATCCGATGCGGGCCGGCAGGGGTTCGGCCTGCAGAGCGTCGCGATCACGCTCACCGTGGGCGCGGAGGGCGGCGTAGCCTTCGTCGCCAAGGGATCCGCGGAGGCGTCGATCACACTCACGCTCGGACGGGCAGACGGCTAGGACTGCGCAGCGCTCGGGGCGAGCCGCTCGACTTCTCGGGAGGGTCTCAGGCCCCGTGCTGCTCGCTCGAACCGCTAGCGCCTCGTGCCCGTAGAAGGCGCTGCGGTCCGTTCTCCCGGTCCTTGTGTGAGCCTTTACCGATGCCCCTCTCACACCCGACGCGCGAGGCTGGGCGCGGGCGTCGCCAACGCCGCACCGTCATGGCGCACGGCGCATCTCAAAGCGGCCCGTACCGATGGATCGAGCTCGCGTTGCGGTTGAAGACCGCCGTACTTGGTGTGTATGGGCCTGGGGGTTGGCCCTGCCCGGGGATAGTCGTAGGGATAGAAGCACGTGAGAATGTCGGTCTGCTGTGGCTTGCCACTCATGAGGACGTCGCCAATCAGCGACCGGTGCTACCGAAGCCGCTCTGGCCTCGCCTTGAGGTAGGCAAGCTCGCCGAGATGACGAGATCAAGGTCGGCGACGACGGGCACGACAAGGAGCTGCGCGATACGGTCGCCACGTTGGACGGTATATGGCGCCGGCAACGTTCGGTAGAGGACGACAACAATCTCGCCGCGGTATTCGGTGTCGACGATCCCAGGCGCGTTCAGAACCGTGATGCCTTGCGCTAGGGCAAGACCGCTGCGCGGGCAGACTAGGCCAACGTAGCCTGTCGGGATCGCGACAGCGATCCCAGTTGGGATCGCCACCGGTTCCATCGCGGCAGTCAGAGTCGCGCTCGTTCGTGCCGCAAGGTCTAGTCCGGCGTCTCCTGGGTGTGCACGCGTCGGCGCCCCTAGCTCGTCGTCTAGGAGCTGGACCTCGAGCCTCGTCGTCATTGGCCGATACTGGCAGACTCCGGGCGACGAGATGCTGGCCTCCCCCCCTGCAACCACCGCGCCACCGCTGCCGGAGTCCGAGGCGGAGGACATATATGGCGCCCTCTTGGAGGCATACCGGACGACTGGCCCGGTCGAGGTCGACTTCCGCGCCCTGGTCCCGAACGTTGCGCGAGCCGAGCGCGCAACCCACGCGATGCATCCATATCCGGCGAAAGTGCTCAGACATATCCCGGCATTGTTCGCCGCTGCGCCCCAGCTATCGGGGGCTGGCGGGCAATTGCTCGACCCGTTCTGCGGGAGCGGCACTGTACTAGTCGAGGCTCAGCTAGCTGGGCGCATGGCGACGGGCCTCGACACCAACCCGCTTGCACGGTTGGCTGCCTCAGTAAAGACGACGCCGCTAGAGAGCGGCGGCCTGCTGCGGTCATTGGATGGTGTGCTGAGCAGCGCCGGCCCCTCGCGTCCACTAGGGCAAGCCGCCGCACGACGGCTCAAGTACTGGTTCCACCCCCACGCACTGCGCGAAATAGAGATGCTCCGCTCAGCGATCGAACATATCAACGAGACGGCGGTGCGCTCGTTTCTTGAACTCTCCCTGTCAGCAACAGCGCGGGCCGTGTCGCTAGCTGACCCGAGAATCGCTGTTCCTGTGCGCCTGCGAAGCGACCAGTACGAGGCAGGTCACAGACTGCGAGACTCCACCGTCCGTCGTCTCAGCATGCTCCGACACACCGAGGCGAGGGCCGTCTTCGCAACGATCGCACGAGACAACATTCGTCGCGTCGCATCGTTGTCGACCGAGCTGCCCCCGGCACGGGTCCTCGACGGCGACGCTCGGGACTTGGCCGCCAGCCTAACGGCCGAGAGTGTTGATTGCGTTATCACGTCGCCGCCCTACTTGGGCGCGCAAAAGTACATTCGGGCGTGCAGCCTCAGCTTGCTGGCGCTAGGGCTTGGGGAAGACGGTGACCTGCGGCCTTTGATCGCCCGCAGCGTCGGCCGCGAGCATTTCCGAAAGAGCGAAGTTGCGCAAGGACTGTCGAGCGGCGTGCCAGCCGCTGACGAGATCGTCGAGCGTTGCCGCGAGACCAATCCGTTGCGGGCACATCTGGCCGCGGTATACCTGAGAGAGATGCGAGAAGCGCTCGTTGGGATCGCCGTCGCGTTGCGACCCGGTGGGCATCTCGTTCTTGTCGCGGGGCCAAATCAGCTCGTTGGCGAGGCCTTCGCGACGCCGAACTATCTGACGACGATCGCAGTTGAGCAGGGGCTTGTCGTCAAGCTCGTCGTACTGGACACGATCCGCTCCCGCGGATTGATGACGCGGCGCAACCGATCCGCTTCGGTGATCAGCCACGAGACTGTGACGGTGCTCTCTAAGCCCGGGCAGCACGACTAAGTTCGTGATGAACGCGGAGGCATATGCCATGACGCTACTCGGGAAGATCAAGACGCTCAACGAGCGACTGTGGGAGGGTCGCGCAGATCTCCCTGCGATCAAGGCCTGGCTCGAAAACTTCAAGGCCGAGGAGGAACCCTATGAAGGAGCCCAGATCCAAGCGCTCTACCTACTCTCGCAGTTCATCTTCTTTGGAACCCGGGAGGTTCGTGAGCTGCTTCGTGCGCTCTACCGCGACCAGTTCCGCTATCCCGTGATCGAGGCCCTCCGCGAAGCAAACGAGGACACGTTCGACGTCGCTCGCCTCCACAACCTGTACGAAGAAGAGCTTCGCCAGACACGATTTCTCGGAGTCGGAAGTCCAGCTGAGAGCGGCACCCACCTGCTCTACTACTTCCGTCAGGAGAACGGTCTTCCCAAGAGCGTGTTCGTGAGCCTCGCCGGCTTGTACGACCGGCGCATAGACGACCCAACAGTCGCGTTTGTAGACCCGAAGGTACGCCGGATCGTATTCCTCGACGACCTGTGCGGATCTGGGACCCAGGCGACGAGGTACTCCGAACGTGTACTTCCGACATTGCGCAAGGTCGCCGAGCGCGATGAGTTCTCGTTGCAAATCGATTACTTGGTTCTCGTGGCGCAGCGTGACGCCCTGGCTAACGTTGCCAGCAATACGGACTTCGATCGAGTTGGTACCGTGCTTGAGCTTGACGAGACGCACAGATGCCTCTCGCCCTCGTCTAGACACTTCCACGACGCCGACCAAGCTGAGCAGGATCACGTCAACCTGGAGACCGCGCTACGGGTCGCAAGCGAGTACGGCTCCAAGCTCTGGCCGGAGCATCCCGTTGGCTGGCGTGACAGCCAACTCCTGCTCGGCTTTTCCCACAACATCCCCGACAACACCCTGCCGATCCTCTGGTGGGACCAGCCGCCGCCAGCATGGATTCCAATCTTCCCCCGGTACCCAAAGATCGAAGCCTGAGATGCGCAATAATCCCTTCAACGTGACTAAGGCCGTCGATTTCTCCGACGAGCAGATCGCGCGAACATGGGTTGACTTCGCCAGCGACAACGGAGGGTTTTTCGCGATCGCGGACCCAACATCGCCGATGCCACGGATCCTACTCGGAGGCAAGGGCAGCGGGCGCACACATTTGATGCGCTACTACTCGGCAAGGCTACAGCGACTCCGCGGAGCGACGAGCTCGCCGAAGACCGAAGGATACATCGGCATCTACCTCCGTTGCTCCGGACTTAACGCCGGTCGTTTCGGCGGCAAGGGAATCGAGCCTGAGGCGTGGCAGGCACTTTTTGTCTACTACATGGACCTATGGCTCGCACAGCTCGCAATCAGTACGGTCGTCGAGACGTTCGGGGAGATGCCCGAACTGATCGCGCAGGAAGATGCGATCGCAAGGCTCGTAGCTCATGCGTTCGACGACTTCGGTGGCGAGCTGCCCTCGACTCTCCTAGGGCTCGAGACGAGACTCCACGGCTGGCAACGCGAACTCGACCTCGTGATCAATAACGCTGCAATCACCCGCCGGCTCGATGCCATTCAGATCCGCGCAGCCCGTGGACGGCTGCCCTTGGCCGTCCCTAAAGCCTTCGCGGCCTGCGTGCCAGATCTTTCAGAGATTATCTGGCTTTACCTGCTCGACGAGCTTGAGAACCTGACCGACGAGCAGCAGCGCTACGTTCAAACACTCATCCGCGAGAAGGAACCGCCCGCATCCTTTATGGTCGGCTCGCGGCTATATGGCTTCCGAACCACTCGTACGCTAAGCGCCGACGAGGAGAACAAGGAAGGCTCAGAGTTCGAGCCGCTACGCCTCGATCGGTTTTACCTCACTCACGAGTCGGAGTTCGCTGAGTTCTGCCGTCGGGTAATCGCCCAGCGCCTCATCGAGGAGGGCGCTGTTCCCGGTCAGCGCGATGCCGTCGCGGAGCAGCTCGACGGCTTTTTTGTGACAGACGGAGAGCGGGACACAAGCTTCGTCACCGAAGAAGGCGCCGAGCGCAAGTACTTCGCAGTGCTGGCGCGACAGCTCGAGACCCACCAAGGTCTGTCGGAGTCGGAAGCCGCGAAGGTCATTGCCTTGCTCGAAGTCCCATCCAAGCCGTTGCTCGAGAAGCTCAACACTCTGCTGCTCTATCAGCGGTGGAATACGCGCACGTCAATGCATTCAGAGGCAGGTCGTATCAGCAAGCTGTGTGCCGCGTGGCGCGACGGCAAGGCGACCGGCCACTATGGGCAGAAGGTGAAACACCACGAGCCGGACATGTACGCGCAACTGCTTCGCCAGTACTCGCGCCAGCGACGATATTTGGGCCTCGAGACGTTCATTACGATGGCCGGGGGTCTACCTAGGAACCTCTTGATCATTCTCAAGAATGTCTACCGATGGGCAGAGTTCAACGGCGAGCAGCCGTTTCACGGGGTGCCGATATCCATCGCGGCGCAGCGAGACGGGGTCCAAGAGGCCTCCAGCTGGTTTCTTAAGGACAACCTACCGTTGGGCGTCGAGGGCGAAAACGTTGAGCGTGCGGTCAGCCGTCTCGGAGCACTGCTCAGGGCATTGCATTTCGCCGATCGCCCTCCTGAGATCAGGATGACGACCTTCTCGGTCGATCCGTCACGCTTGTCGCTAGCAGCACGAGAGAGCCTGCGGGACGCGGAGCGTGCGTCAATGTTGCTAACTGAGGATCGCGGGCACCGTGACAAGAACGACGCTTCCGTGACCGTCAAATACCGTCTGAACCCGATGCTGTGTCCCTATTTCGATCTACCCCTGACGGTCGGAGGCACGCTCAAGCTCAGTACCGGCGAGGCAAACGCGGTGTTTGGTGAGAAGGCCCCAGAAGAGTTCGACCGCATACGACGTGCTCGTGTTAGGCGCGCCAACGTCCCTTTCAGGGCGCATCGCGCTGGAGAGCAGATAGACCTGCTGTCCGACGTCGGCTAGCCCGATGCTCGACTACACCGTTTACTACCGTCGACGACTCGATTTGGACGCTCTGCGCGAGACGTCCCGCGACTGGGGGCTGTTTATCTCGGCGTACAACGACAGCGAACGGGTACAGCGCCCATTCGAGGCTGTTCAATCGGCGACTAAGCACTGGCTGATACACCGCGAGTACCAGTTCAGCGCTCACGAAGTGCCCACGTGCGATGCCTACACGCCCGCGGAGGGGAACGAGGCCGACTTCTGGCGCAGCTACGTCGACCTTGCGGGAGTCGACCTCGCCAGCCAGGAATTGTGCATCGATGCAACTGGCTTTATGCGTCCCCACCTAGCTTTTTTGCTCGTGCTGTTGAAGCAGGCAGGCGTCGGTAGGGTCCACTTTCTCTATACGGACCCTGAGCGGTACGTCAAGGCTGAGAACACCCAGTTCACGAAGGGTCCCGTAACTGAAGTGCGCCAGATCGCCGGGTTCGAGGGGATCCACAGCACGGACACCAGCAATGATCTCCTCATCATCGGCGCGGGCTACGACCACCAGTTGATACGGAGGATTGCCGAATTCAAGGAGTACTCCCGAAAGCTTCAGCTGTTTGGCCTTCCATCGCTGCAGCCGAGCATGTACCAAGAGAGTGTCATTAGCG
Source organism: Solirubrobacteraceae bacterium (assembly GCA_035995645.1). GTDB lineage: Bacteria > Actinomycetota > Thermoleophilia > Solirubrobacterales > Solirubrobacteraceae > Palsa-744. Next base: position 72,759 of record DASYKG010000057.1, on the reverse strand, counting down.
CCAGCCGCGCAGCAGAGTCTCTCGGCTCAAGCGCCCAAGACGACGTCTTGTTCGCACCGGCCAGCGACCCCTTCGTAACTGCGCAGGTCCTGCACGAGCGCGTTGAGCGCGAGCGTGGCCGGAGGAGAGTCACAAACCTCTATCTGTCTGCGCTTGGGACCAAGCCGCAGGTGTTGGGCTTCGCTCTCTACTTCGTCACGGAGTGCCTCGAGAGCTCCACCTCGTTGTTGTTTCCGTACGCGGAGAGATACACACAGGAGACTTCCAAGGGCATCAGCCGGATCTGGCACTACACGCTAGAGCTGGACGGAGCCCGATCGTCGGAGCAGACCTAGGGAGCCAACCACGCCATGGGCGGCTCGCGGGCCAGCTGACCGCAACGCTCGATAAGCGCTCTTACGTGAACGGCATTGAACACCCTGACCAAACATGCCCGGGACGCGCCGAGGATTAGGACCGCAACGGACCGCAGAACGCCGAAAGACCGCTCAGGAAAGCCGGCTAGAACCGGTCCCGACGTTCAGCGGGACGAGATGGTGCACGTCACCACCGCGGAGGATACGCGTCCGAATCGGCGACGCGGATCAGGTCACCAGCCCCGTTGGAGGCGGGGGCGGTTCGCGGACCTCCCGTGGGGGAGGACTCGGTCTGGCGCCGGTCACGCCGTGCTCGTCTCGGAACGGACAGAGGATCTGGCCCGCCGGGCGCGCTGCACTCGGCGCGAGCAGCCCAAGCCAGCCCTCCGCCGAGAGCCGCTCACCGACGAGTTGGTAGGCCTGCCACCCGTGGCGTCCGGGAGTGGGTGGCCCGAGCCCGACAGCCGCGAGCTTCTCGCCCTTGGAGAGGTCGGCGACCTCAACATCGACCTGCCACGACCACAGCTCACGCGGCATCTGTGCGAGGGGCGGGATGGCGCGCTCGGCAAGGTGTCGATACCACTCGGCCCAAGCGGTCTCCTCGCTATCGGCTAGATAGAGAGCATCGACCACGGCACCGCGTTGCCAGCGGTTGTCCGGCGCTGGGTCGCGCTCGGGCAGCGGCGGGGATCCTGGGTATGTGTGCTTGACCCAGCGTCCGCGCACGGCGACCGCTGTGAGGTTGAGCGCCACGTCAGCTTGCGCCTGGGTCCTCGATGCCTGAGATCAGGTGCGCGACGGAGCGATAGTCACCTTGAGCGATGCGGTCGATCGGCTTGTCGTCGTCGAGCGCGGGAACCGGCTTGCTGAGCCAAACCGGGATATAGGTGGGGCGGATGACTTGCGCGAGACGTTCGACCAACGATGAGAGCTCGGCCAGTCGCTCGGCGCGCACTCCGCTTGGCGCGCTCCTGCGCGCGAGCCATTCGCGCACAGTGCTTGGGGCCGCGCCGGTCGCCCGCGCGATCTCGCGGTCGGAGAGATGACCGGTGTCGTGTACGTGGATCGCCTCTTCGGCGTATGCGAGTGTCATGATCCGAAGATAGCAAACCGACGCTAAGCCGACAAAATATCGGCACTAGAAGGAACAGACGACTGTCGACCGCACGATTGCCGTTCAACGTCGGCGCTCCAACTACGTCTAGCCTGCGCCGACGATCACGACGAACACGAGCAGCGAGCACCCGAACGCGACGTTCAGGAACGTCGAAATACGCTGTTCCTGTGCGTGGCTCTGTCTACTGAGCACGTGCCGAGCTGAGTACGTAACAGGGGAAACAGGTCGCTGCCATGGGTTCAGCACCAGCAGCCCTAGCAGCAGGCTGGCCGTGAGCAGCGTGCTGCTGATGCCGATCAGCATGCCGCGCACGCCCCTACCCGCGGACGTTGGGCAGCTGAACGACAGCGCGAGCATTCCCGCGGCGCTCCAGCCGCAGATCCGGGACGCCCGTGAGAGCAGATCCCAGGTGCGGACTACGTTTCCGCGGATCAGCCGGTCGACGGGCGCGAACGCGTGCTCGACGCGTACGAACGTCTTGCTGCTCGCCGCCTTCCGTCCGTTCCATAGGAACAGCCACAGTGCGAGCACAGCTTGCGTGACGCTCAGGTGTGTCTCCAGCGAGCCGCTGTCGCTCCACATTGCTCCGACGATCGCGGCCGGTATCACGCACAGCACCATCACGGGCACGGTTGGCAGAATCGTGGGTTCGCGTGCCGGCTCGTAGCCGTGCGCCCAGGCCCGCGGTTGCTGTCGGTGCCGCAGCCCGCGGATGTGGCCTAGGCGCAGATCATTGAAGGCGATGGCGAACACTCCCAATCCCGGCGCGATCGCGGCGCCGGCGAGGAGTGCGCCCGGCCCTTCCTGGAGGATCGCGTGCCACATCCACCGTCCGCACGGCTCGATCGCGAGCACGACTGCGACCCAGGCGCTCATCACGCGCGATGCTGCGCAGGGCGCTTCGCGCCCGATCCGCAGCAGATCCTGCGCGAACTCTGTGAGTAGCGGCGTCCTGGCCTCTATCCGTTCTCTTGCGCTCTTTGGCCGCAAGGGCAAGGCGTGAACCAGGTCGCCGTTAAAGCGCAGAACCAGTTCGGTGAGCACATACTCCTGCGCCCGCGCTCGTCGCTCGAAGCACACATTCAGCAGCACGCAGGTCCCCGCGAGCGCGAGCGGTACCACGATGGCTGCGACCACACGGCCATTCGCGAAGCCGTGCGTCACATGCAGCATCACTCCTGTCACGACAAGCAGCAAGGCGATCGCCACGAGCGGCTCCACTGCCATCCAGACGAGGGCGCCGAGCCGCTGAGCCTTGCTCGCTGGTCGTTCCACGGCTTCCACGCCTGAATCGTAGGAGGAAGAGATGATGGATCAGGACCGCAAACGGACCGCAGGAAGCCGAAAAACGGCTCAGGAAAGCCAATCTGAACCCTTCTCCCCGATACCTTTTTTGAACCCTTCTCCCCGATACCTTTTTGTCTGCGAAGGGAGCCAAACAGCAGCGGACAGGTAAGCGGAGCGTACAAGTAGCTCCTTTTTCGACGCCGACGCTGTTGAAGGCAAGAAACGGCGTGGAGATCCACCAGAACGAGAAGCGCATCGCGGCCGGTGTTGTACCCGTGCGCTAGGCCTCATGTTCAACGGTGCATTTGCCGATGGGATTGGATCGGGCGTGGTCGAGCCGACGTTTCTGGCGTTGACGCTACTACCTTCCCACGAGTTTGCTCGCCCGTAATCAACCCCTGCGCACGCTGGCAGAGCCAAGGAGTCGGATGTCCCTCTACGTTTCAGCTGGGCTGCACAACGATCGCGTCTCAGACGTCTTCTTGGAAGCACGATGAGAACCTTCAAGACCGCACGGGGCGCAGGTTCAGCGGCGTGTGCGACGCTGACGCTCGGAGTGTTGGTGGGCCTTGTCGGCGCGTCGGCAGCGAGTGCTGTAGTCGTCAAAGGAACCTTCAAATACACCGGCGCCGAGCAGACCTTTACGGTGCCCGCCGGTGTTACCAGCATTCACGTCGTAGCTACGGGAGCCGTGGGAGGCACGGCTTCCGACGGCGGTACCCCCGGCGGTCGGGGCGCAGAGGTGAGCGGCGACCTGTCAGTCAAAGCCGGCCCGCTGTACATCGAGGTCGGGGGGCCCGGCGGCGGCGCGGGAGGCTTCAACGGGGGAGGTAGTGGCGGCACAGGTGGCTTCGGACAGTTTCTCAGTGGTGGTGGCGGCGGCGCGTCCGATGTTCGCGAAGTCTCGAACGGCGACGCGAACTCACTCCAGTCGCGCCTCTTGGTCGCAGCCGGGGGTGGCGGCGGTGGCATCTTTCAGGAGCAATCAAACCCTGCTTGTCCCGGTGGTCCAGGCGGCGATGAGGAACAACCAGGCAGCAACGGAGGGAACTGCGGACGGGTTGGTGCCTTCGGCGGTGACGCTGGCAAAGCCACTGAAGGTGGCGCTGGGGGCGCCGAAGCGCCAAGCGGTTTTGTCTTCCACATACAAGGCACGGCGGGCACACTGGGGGTAGGCGGCACCGACGCGCATGCCGCCGAAACATACGAAGGTAATGGCGGTGGCGGTGGCGGGGGCCTCTATGGCGGCGGGGGCGGCGGCGGAACGGCCTTGTTTAAAGCAGGGGCCGCTGGCGGCGGCGGTGGCTCAAACCTCCTGCCGGCTGGTGGCACGAGCGCGGTGGCTGCAGTCGGCGCCGAACCCTTTCTAACCATCACCTACAACACATCCGTGACGGCTGGTGCGGGGCCCCAGCCACCGAATCCGGTCCTCGGCCCAGGTGTCGCGACGACCCCGCCGCCGGCCTCGAACGTCGCGAGCTCTCTCGTACCGGCCGACGTAGCAATAATCGGCGCCGGCCATACCGTCGCCGTGCGCGGGAAGACCGCTCTCGTGGCGATAACGTGCCAGTCAGCCGCCTCTTGTACCGGCATGGTTGCTCTGCAGTCGCGCGCGCATAACACCGGCGGGGGCGTGGTATATGCACAGACGCGCTACACGATAGCCGGGGGCGAGACAGTGACCGTGGCCATGTCCTTGGGGGAGACCGCCATGAAGCTACTCAGCCACCACAAGCACGCGCGCGCCTACCTATACGTACACCCCAGCGGCGGTCTGCCTGCCGGCACGCTGTACGTTGGCGGCGCAATCGAGCTGGCGCCGCGGGATACCCAAAGACGAATGGTCGCAATGAAGCTCAAGCGCCTCTGATCCCCTCGTCCCATCGCAAGGCGCAGGCCGCGTTCGAGCGGTTCCTGTCAGAGAACTACGGTCGGCGACTTTCCCCGCTTTCGAGGACACTTGAGCGCTTTGGTCGAAGACCCTCGCAGGGAGGTTCAAGTGCCGAGAACAAGACCACCGGGCGAGCGCCCCCCGAAACGGGCGCAGGTCGAGGGCAGAAGCGACCGGATCCCTCAGCCAATCCGCTCCGCCAGCTCGACGATGATCCCCTCGGGACCGCGCACGTAGCAGAGCCGATAGCTGTCCTCGTAGCGCTCGATCTCGCCAACGAGCTCCGCGCCGTGGGCTCGCAAGCTGGCGACGACGGCGTCGATGTCGTCGACTGCGAATGTGAGATGGCGAATGCCCGGGATGTTCGCCGGCGCGTGCCGGTCGCCGCCCCGGCCCGACGGGGCGTGAAACTTCGTCAGCTCGAGCCGTCCGTGGCCATCCGGGGTCTCCACCATCGCGATCTCCGCCCGGACGCCCTCGAGCCCGACCACGCGGTCCACCCAACCGCCCTCGACCTGCGCTTCGCCCTGCAGCTTGAGTCCGAGCTCGACGAAGAACGCCGTCGCCGCCGCGAGGTCGTCCACCACGATGCCCACATGGTCCATGCGTTCGATCGTCATGCGCTCGACTGTACCGACACGACGGGCCGAGCTACAGCGTCTCTCGCGGCGCCCCTCGGCTACGTCGCAACAGGCGCTCCGAGCCAGGTGGTCAGCGCGTCGTGGAGCCCGGAGTCGGCCGAGTCTCCCGCCCAGGCGACATAGCCGTCGGGCCGAATGAACACGGCAGTTGGAGCGGTGACCTCGCCGAGCACCGGAAGCTCCCACTCCCCCTTGTAGCTCGCGTCGATCCGCTGGAGCCGGTGGGCCCATGGAGTGATGTCAAAGCCGCCGGGCTCACCGAGGTTGAGCAGCACCGGCCTGGCGTCGTGCAGCAGCTCGAAGACGCGCAGGGAGCCGCAGGCGGTCGTGAGGTCCAGATCGGGCATGCGGCGCCCGAGCAGCGGGTGTCCGTCACCGAGGTCGTAGTGAATGTCCAGCCCGGAGCTGATCCCCACGAGCAGCTTGCGAGGCTCGTCCATGCTCGCCAGCTCGGAGACCACATCGACGAGGGCTTTCATGCGCTCGTCCCGGCGCTGGAGCGTGCCCAGAGCCATCGTGTACTGCAGGGTGCGGGCAGCCACCGGGTGGCGCTCGTCCTGATAGGTATCCAGAAGGCTCTCCGGGGAGATTCCGCTGACCACCTGGGCCAGCTTCCATCCCAGATTGACCGCATCTTGCACACCGAGGCCGAGGCCCTGTCCACCCGCCGGATAGTGCACGTGCGCGGAGTCGCCGGCCAGTAGGACTCGTCCCGCGCGGTAGGCGGCTGCCTGGCGTCTCATGTCGGTGAACCTGGAGATCCACGTGGGACTGTGGGCGCCGAAGTCGGTGCCGTAGACCGTGACGAGCGCCTCGCTCAGATCGCTCAACGTGGGCTCGCAGCCAGCCCCAACTTGCCGCTCTGTCAACAAGACTCGCACCGGCCCCCCATCGGCGTAGACGACCTCGCCGTCGACGATCTCGTACTCCACCCTGCCGAGGCCGTGGACGCCGACGGCGTCGTGCCGGGTGCCCAACTCCGGCTCCTCTGTCATCTCGACCTCGGCGATCAGGTTGCTCCGCGTCGCATCCCACCCGGGGAACTCGATGCCGGCTGCTTTACGGACGACGCTGCGTCCTCCGTCGCACCCGACGAGATACTGCGCCCGCAGCGACGGCCCGTCGGACAGCTCGACGTCAGCGCCGGCGTCGTCCTGCGCGAGACCCGTCACCTCGCATCCGTAGTAGATCCGTACCGGCAGCTCGGCGATCCACGCAGCCATGATCCGCTCGATCTGGTTCTGCCAGATCCCCAGCGAATACGGATGACGCGTAGGGAAGTCGCTCATGTCCAACACGGTCGTGGCGAACGTCGCGACCTGAGCCACGTGACCCTCCGCGAGGAAGCGATCGGCGACCCCACGCTGATCCAGCACCTCGATCGTGCGCGAGTGAAAACCGCCGGCGCGTGAGCCGACGAGCACGTGATCGCGGCGCCGCTCGACGACCGCGACGTCGACCTTCGCCAATGCCAGCTCAGCCGCCAGCATCATCCCCGCCGGACCTCCTCCGGCGATCACCACCGCATGCTCGCTCATATCCGTGCCTCCGCGCCGAGCGTCTGAAACTGCACCGCGGGGCCCGTCATCGCTTCGAAGTCCCCGTGCGACCCATGCGTCGTCAACAACACGTGCATTTAGCTCTCCCATTCCGTAGGTTCTGGCCTGCGGCGGGCGATTATGCGGTACGACCGGGGCTTGTAACAAGCCCCCCTTCGCGGTATAAATTGGAGGTAGAGGAGTGGGTGGGACCACGTTCTGAGCGCGCGATAGGCGCGGCTCCCGCTAGCGAAGCCGCCGCTCAGGATCGGCGTGGCCACGGCGCCGATTTTGAACCTCGGGACGCCGGGTCCGGCGCGCCAAAGGAACGGCCTTCGCGCCAGCAATCGGGTTGACTCTCCCCACCGCTGATCTATCCAAGAGCTCATGTTCACCGACATGAGAATCGCCTCACGCGTGTGCGGTGCCGTCGGCGCCACGATCGCCCTGTTCGGCACGCTCCTGCCGTGGTACTCCTTCGGCGTGGTCGCGCCGGCCGGCAGGTTCGTGCAGGTGTTCGCGGTGACGACGACGCTTTGGGGCTTTACGACGCTGGCGCCGACGTTGATCGTCGCCGGCGCCGTGTTCGCGCTGGTCCTGCTGATCGCCACGGACGGCCGCCTGGCGGGCGCGCTGATCGGGCTGGTCGGGCTGGGGATCTTGGCGTACGGCGTCGTCCGCTGCTTCGACCTGCCGCACCTCGGCGTGACGGCAGTCTCGGCGGGCGGCGCGATCGCGCTTCGCACGATCACGCAGCTGGAAGGCGGCCCGTTCGTGGAGCTCGCCGGCGGCCTGATGCTCGTGGCGGGAGCGCTGGGGCACATGTGGCCGGTGCCTGCCGAGCTGGAGGCGCCCGAGCTGGAGGCGCGAGAGGCGGCTGCGCGCAGCGGCTGGACGCACGATTCGGGCGCCGCGCACCCCGCACGCTGAAGTCGCAGCACGCGCTCGTCGACGAGCACCCAGCAACCGGCCGGGCGGGCGGCCAGGGGCGCGAGCGAGCAGGCCGGCCCCCCTCCGTCTCCCCTGCCGTTTACAGTGTTGCGCGTGTCCCACAGGCCTCTGGCCACCGTCACCGGGCTCACGATCGGCGACTATCTGCTGTGGAATTGGTCGCTGAACGCAAATCACGACGTGCTCGCGCTCGTCTCCGGGCTGACGCTGCCGCCGCTGACGATCGCCTTCCTCTGGCTGGTCGCGCTGACGATTGCGCGCCTGCTCGCGCGCGGCTCGCGTAGCTCGCGCGGCCGGGCCGGTGCGAGCGCCGCCGAGCGCTCGCCGGGCGCCGCGACCGCCAGGCCGGCGGCGACGCCGCCCTCCCCCGCGCAGGCGAGCTCCTCGCACAAGATCGCCGCCTGAGGCGGCCTCCGTCGTCGTGAGCGATCGCATCAAGCGTCTGTTCCCACGCTCCAAGCGAGTTCGCGCGCTGCTGGCTGGGCTGGTCGTGCTGATCGCGGCGGTTGCGCTCGGCGGCTACTTCTACGAGCGCCATCGCACGGGCAACGTCTACCACCCGCACGCGCGCTTCGTGCCGGAACCGACGCCGAAGCTGCCGAAGCTCGCGCCGCACGCAGTGGACAACTTCTCGTGGCCGTTCTACGGGTACACGAAGAACCACACGCGCTTCTTCCCGGCTCCGGCGAGCCTGCACTCGCCGTTCAGGCGCCTGTGGGTCAACAACGCGCACACGCTGCTGGAGTTCCCGCCGGTGATCGGCGGCGACCACATCTTCCAGCTGGGCGACGACGGGGTGCTGCGCACGTTCAACAAGAAGACAGGCCACGTCTTCTGGGCGCGCAGCCTCGGGCAGCTGGCGGCGTCCTCGCCGGCGGTCGTCGGTAAGACGGTCTTCGCGAGCGTGCTCTCGCGCAGCGGCGGCGGCGAAGGCGGGCGCGTGTACGCGCTGAACTACGCAAACGGCGCCACGCGCTGGTCGCGCGATCTGCCGAGCGCGAGCGAGTCCTCGCCGATGGTCGACCAGGGAAAGCTGTTCTTCGGCTCGCAGAACGGCACGGTGTACGCGCTGAACGCGCGCAACGGCAATGTGATCTGGACCTACCACGCCGGCGGCTCGGTCAAGGCCAGCCCGACGCTTTCCAACGGCATGCTGTACTTCGGCGACTACTCCGGGCACGTGCAGGCGGTCAGCGAGCGCACGGGACGGCGCGTGTGGATCAGCGGCTCCGAAGGCGCGCTGCTCGGCAGCGGCACGTTCTACTCGACCCCGGCGGTGTTCTACGGGCGCGTCTACCTCGGCAACACCGACGGTCGCGTGTACGCCTACGACGCCTCCACGGGCAAGCTCGACTGGGCGGTGCAGACGGGCGCGTACGTGTACGCGTCGCCCGCGGTGACGAACGCGCCGGGACTCGGCCCGACGATCTACCTGGGCTCCTACGACGGGACCTTCTACGCGCTGGACGCGCGCTCGGGGCGCATCGACTGGAAGTTCGACGCGCACGGCAAGATCTCCGGCTCGGCGACGATCGTCGGTCGCACCGTGTACTTCGCCGATCTCGGCACGCATCGCACGTACGGCCTGGGCATCTCCACCGGGCGCCCGACGTTCGAACGCAACACCGGCTCATTCGATCCGGTGATCAGCGACGGCAAGAATATTTATCTGACAGGCCTTACAGGCCTGTATGCGTTCGCGCCGCGTTGACGGGGTACGCGCCGCCAGCGCTACGCCTGCCTACGAGCTCGCGCCGCAGGAGCCCGACAAGCCGAGTGCACGGCCGAGCGAGAAGCGCGCCTGCACGAGCAGCGGGCCGGGAGCGCGTGCGCGCACCCGCGTCCAGCCGCCGGCGGCGCGGCTGACGCAGCCGTCGCCGCGGGCGATCGTCCAGTAGCGCGTGAAGTGCACGCGCACGAGAAAGCTGCCCGGCGACGTGGCCTGCAGAGCGAAGGACTCGTGGCCGAGCGATGTCAGGCGTCCGGGCCCGCTCGCCAGCGGCGCCGGCGCGCGCACGGCGTAGATGCGCCAGTGGCGGCTGGAGAAGACCTCTTGCAGGTACGGCAGACCGCCGCGGATCAGCGCCCCCTCGCGCGCGCTCGGCGGGTCGAGCTTGGCGTCGGGCAGCGCGACGTACGTGACCGCCTGTTCGCGCAGCCAGCGCTCGTAGCCCTGCGCGGTCAGCCGCGGCGCGAGCAGCACGCCGTTGAAACGCGCGTCCAGCTGCTTCTCCCACCCGCGCGCGAGCGACACGCGCGGTGCGAGCTGCGCCGTCTCCCAGTGCGTGCGCGTCAGCGGCACCTCCAGGCGCACCGGTTCGCGCGCGTGCATGTCGAGGAAGCGCTGCACGGGCGCGTAGTAGGCCGCTTGCGTGGATTGGCTGCCGGCGACGGCGAGCGTCTCGCGCAGCGGGCCCCACCCCGCCCACGCGCCCCACAGGCACAGCGCGAGCACAGCCGCTGCCAAGGTCCCCGGCGCCAGCCGCCCGTGGGAGTCGCGCTGCGACAACAAGGCGCAAGCCAGCAGCGGGCCGGCGAGAAGCACGGCGTAGCGCTCGACGTTGCTGCCCATCGGCGTGCGCACGAGCAGGAAGGCCCCGCACGCCAGCAGATACAGCGCGGCGCCGAGAAGCAGGCGCCGATGTCCGCGCGGCAGAGCGCAGGCGAACGCGGCGACGACGGCGACGGTCGCGGCGAATGACAGCGTCGGGAACGGCTGGTAGCCGCCCTCGGGAAACAGCAGCGCCAGCGCCAGCACGACGACCGCCGCGGGCGCGCCGAGCACGAGCAGCGCGCGCGGCGAGCGCCGCCACAGTGCGTCGGTCAAAGCCGCCAGGCCCAGCAGCAAGCCGGCGACGGGACTCGCCGCGGCGCTGGCGAGCGAGAGCAGCGTCGCCAGGCGCGGGCGCCCGCGCGCGTGCGCGAGCACGGCTGCGAGCGCGAAGGAGGCTCCCAGCGCGAACGCCAGGCGCCCGATCCACACGTCGGCGACGGCCGCCGCCGCGAACAGCACGGCCGCCCAGCGCGCCGAGCGACCGTAGTGCGCGACCGCGAGCGCTTGAAAGCAGGCGACGGACGCGAGCACCGACAGCGCGCCGACGAGGCGCAGCCCGAACACCCACGCCAGCGGCGGGAAGAGCACGCTGTAGCCGGGCAGGTCGTGGCCGGCGTACCAGTGCGTGTCATATACGGCCAGCCCGAAGTGCTCGAACAGGTCCAGGCGGTACGCCGCTGCGGCGAGGTCGGGCGTGCGCGGCGCGACGATCAGCCATACCGCGAGCAGCGCGAGCGCCACCCCGAGCGGCGCCGCGCGCACGCGCTTGGTGGGAAGATCGACCGGGGTCCGGTGTGCTACCCCACCGGACCCCGGCATACCCGCCTGTGCAACGGCGGATCTGTACTCCTCTGAACCGGTGAGACGCGCGGAAGTAGCTGTGTATCTCAAGCGCACGCCAAGATAATGACGGCCATGCCCACCGCCAACCCCATCGCCGGCCTGCGCCGAGAGCTCCGCGCGCGCTCGAGAGCGCCTCGTCGCGCGGCGCTCGTCGCGGCCTCGTGCCTGGCCCTCGCGGCCGCGGCGCTGGGCGCCGGCTGCGGCACCGGGCACCCGCAGGCGATCGCCGCCGGCACGCTCGCCGAAGCGCAGACGTTTCCGTACTTTCGCGTCTACTGGGTCGGCCCGCGCTTTCTCGGCCACCCGCTGGCCGCCGCCGACGGACAGAAGGGCTACATCGCCTCGGTCGGCGACAGCGTCTACTACGGCGACTGCGTGAAGGGCAAAGGGATCTTCGGCGGCGGCAGCTGCATCCTGCCGCTGCAGGTCACGACGGTCGTGTATCGCCTGCACTCCAACGCGACGCTCGGGCGCCAGCGCAACATCGTCGTGCGCGGCGTGCCGGCGACGGTGTACGACGAAGGGCGCTCGATCGAGCTCTACAGCGGGCGCGTGGCGATCGACCTTTTCTCCAACACCTTCGCGCACGCCTACGCCGCCGCGCTCGCGCTGCTGCCGCTGAACGCGCCCGGCTCGGCCACCGGCGACCTCCCGCCGCCGATCTACTGCCCCGGCCTGTCCGGCGCGCAGAGCGCTGCGCTGAAGCGCGTGATGGCGCGACTGCCGGCCCGCGCCTGTCAGCGGGCGAGCGCCGCGCTGGCCTTCGCCGCGAGCGTCTACCCGAGCTGATGCGTCGCGACGTTGTCGAGTGGACACGGACGATCGCGCCTCCTCGAGGGCTGCGCGGCTGCGCTACCCGGCGACGCCCGGTGCGAGCGGCTTGCCAATCTCGCGGCGCAGGCTGAGGAAGGCCAGCGAGCCGATCACCGCGGGAATCCACAGCGATATCGCGCGGTAGATGACGACGGCGACGACGACGTGCGAGGCCGGGCGAACGCCGAACAGCAGCAGCATGCCGACGAGGCCGCCTTCGACGGCGAGCAGGCCGCCGGGGATGGGGATGGAGTTGGCGAGCATGCCGACGAGATACGCCATCGCCACCACCCACACGGTCGGCCCGCTGCCAAACGCGGCAAGGCACGCATACAGCGTGAGGTTGTCGAACAGCCAGTAGGCGACGGCGCCGAGCAGGCGCCAGTCGTGCTCGCGGATCAGCAGCAGCGCGTCGGCGACACCATCGGCCAGCGCCTTCAGCGCAACGGCCGCGCGCCCGCCCTGCGGCTCGCGCCGAGCCGCCGCGCGGCGCGCCCACGCCGCCAGCACGAGCGTGCCGACGATCGTCGCCAGCGCCGCCGCCGCAGGCAGCAAGGTGAGCAGAGCTTTGCGCGAGCCGGGCAGCAGCCCGAGCCACATCGGCAGGCCGATCAACACGACCGCACCGACGTTGACGACGCTCGTGAGCGAGAAGATCAGCACCGAGCGCCGCGCGATGCGGTCGGCGGAGACGCCCTTGCTGCGCAGCACCCACGCCCCGAGCGCGATGCCGGCGAGGCCGCTCACGGAGACGACGGAGTTGACGGCCAGCTCGGCCAGCGACAGGCGCGAGGTCAGCCGCCGCGCGAGCATGCCGAAGACGAGCCCGAACAGCACCGCGTAGCCGGCGCACGACAGCAGCTCGAAGCAGACGGCCGCGCCGAGCCACGCCGGATCGGCGTCGGCGATGTGGTCGAACGCAGAGCGCAGGTCGGGCACGGACAGCAGCAGCGCCGCCTGCAGCGCGAAGAACACGACGAGGCTGGCGACGCTGTTGCGCAGCGTGCGCGACTGCGCGGCCATCACGTCTGCCGGCTCGGCCAGCGCCTGCCCGTGCCCGGACGCGTCCTCACCTGCGAGCGCGCCGCGCGAGTCGGGCGCGCCCGACTCACTGGCGATGGTCGGCTCCCATGGCGATCGTTCGCATCCCTTCGCTTGACGTTAGCCGCTCGCGCGCTGGCCGATCGGCGATCCGTTGATCGACGATCGGTACGCCACGGTAGCCTCAGTTGACCCCAACCGCCATCTGCCGCAGACAAGCGACCGAAGCGGCGAGGGTCTCTACAAGCCAATGGCCGAGCAAGCCCGCATACTGGTCGTCGACGACGAGCCCGCCGTGCAGAAGGCGCTGTCGCGAGCGCTGAAGCTGGAGCGCTACGAGGTCGCACAGGCGATCGACGGACGCGAAGCGCTGGAGCGTCTGGCGGGCGCGGCTTACGAGGTGGTGATCCTCGACATCTCAATGCCGTACGTGGACGGCCTGGAGGTGTGCCGGCGCCTGCGCGACGGCGGCGACCGCACACCCGTGCTGATGCTCACCGCGCGCGAGCAGATCGACGACCGCGTCGCCGGCCTGGACGCCGGCGCAGACGACTACCTGGTCAAGCCCTTCGCGCTGCGCGAGCTGCTCGCGCGCGTGCGCGCGCTGCTGCGGCGCACCGGCGACGAGGACGAGCAGGAGCGCGCGCTGGCCTTCGAGGACCTGCGCCTCGACCGCCTCGCGCACGAGGCGTGGCGCGGCGAGCGGCTGCTGGCGCTGACGCGAACGGAGTTCCTGCTGCTGGAGATGTTCATGCGCCACCCGCGCCAGGTGCTCACGCGCTCGGCGATCTTCGAGCACGTGTGGGGCTATGACTTCGGCGCGACGTCGAACTCGCTGGGCGTGTACATGGGCTACCTGCGACGCAAGACGGAGGTAGGCGAGGAGCCGCGCCTGCTGCAGACGGTGCGCGGGGTCGGGTACGTGCTGCGAGGCTCGACGTGAGCTTTCGCCGGCGCATCGCCCTCGCCTCGGCCGCCGCCGTCGCGATCGCCGTCGTGCTCGCCTCGCTGCTGACGTACCTGCTGACGTCCAACCAGCTGCACAGCCAGGTCGACGCGCAGCTGCACAACCGCGCGCGCACGGCCGGCCGCCTGCAGCGCTACCTCATACCCGGACGCAAACCGGGGGCGATCGTGAAGAGGGACAGCGAACGGCTCGGCCTGGACCTGAACGGGCTCGACGGCGCGGCCAAGGATTCCGAAGACGCCACCTCCGAACCGCCCAGCAGCGAAGCCTCCGCGCCCCGCTACGGGCCGCTCGCGAGAAATCTGTTCGGCAGGCTGCCGCCGGGCCCCGACCAGGTGCGCGGCTACCAGCAGGTCGTCAACGCCGCGGGCACGATCGTCGTGCGCTCCGCTCGCAACGTCTCGCTGCCCGTAGACGCCGCCACGCGCAGCCTGGCCGAGCACGGCGGGCCGGCGTTCTTCCGCGACGCGCGCGTGAACGGCATCCACCTGCGCGTGCTCGGCGAGCCGTTCGGCAAAGGCCGCGCCGTGCAGCTCGCGCAGCCGCTGACGGAAGTCGACAGCCTGCTCAGCCGCCTGCGCCTGATCCTCGCCCTGCTCGACCTCGGCGGCATCGCGCTGGCGGCGCTGCTCGGGCGCATCGTCGCCGGCGCCGCGGTGCTGCCGCTAAAGCGCTTGAGCCAGGCCACCGAGCACGTCGCGCGCACGCAGGATCTGAGCGGGCGCATCAGATCGGTCGGCGAGGACGAGATCGGCCGCCTGGCCAGCAGCTTCAACGCGATGCTCGACGCGCTAGAGCGATCGATGAGCGCCCTGGACGCCTCCGTGCACGCCCAGCGCCAGCTCGTCGCCGACGCCTCGCACGAGCTGCGCACGCCCGTCACGAGCCTGCGCACGAACATCGAGATCCTGCAGCAGGCCGAGGCGATGGATGCGCAGGACCGCCAGCGCCTGCTCGGCGACGTGGTCGAGCAGATCGAAGAGCTGACGCTGCTGATGAACGACCTGATCGAACTCGCTCGCGGCGAAGAGCAGGCCGCTTCCGCCGAGGACACGCGCTTGGACGTGGTCGTCGCCGACATCGTCGAGCGCGCGCGACGCCACACGCCGGCGAACACGTTCGCGCTCGACCTGCAGCCGACGATCGTCGTGGGCGTCCCCGCGCGGCTGCAGCGCGCGGTGACGAACCTCGTCGACAACGCCGCCAAGTACAGCCCGCCGGACGAACCGATCGAGATCGTGCTGCGCGGCGAACAGCTGACGGTGCGCGACCACGGGCCCGGCATATCGGCGGACGACCTGCCGCACGTGTTCGACCGCTTCTACCGCGGCGCCGAGGCGCGCGGGCGGCCCGGCTCGGGCCTCGGGCTGGCGATCGTGCGTCAGGTGGCCGACCAGCACGGCGGAAGCATCGCGGCCGTTCCCGCGCCTGGAGGCGGCACGCTCATGCGCCTGCGGCTGCCCGGCGCAGAGACGGTCGAGCGCGACGCATCGGAGGTGGCCTCGCAGCCGCTACCCCCCGCCGCCGAGACCGCGCGCCTGTAAGCGCGCGCCTGCTCGCGAAAGCGCGCCGGCGCGAGCCCGTAGCGGCGGCGAAAGGCCGCAGCGAAGTGCGCCGCCTGGCGATAGCCGACCAGCCGCGCGACGTCGCGCACGGGGATCGCCGGCTGCTCGGCCAGCAGTTGCGCCGCTGCCGTCATGCGCCTGGCGAGCAGATCCTCGGCGAAGCTGAAGTCGCCGAACTGCGCGTACGCCCGCTGCACCTGGCGCGGCGAGCTGCAGACGGCGCCGGCGACCACAGCGAGCGTCAGCGGGCGCCGGTAGTGGCGCGCGACGACCACGCGCGCGAGCAGATACAGCCGTCGCCGGCTCTCGATCGTCTGCGCGTGCACATCCCCCACTCCGACCGCGCGAGCATGCGCGGGACACTCCCCGCCCCGTCAAGGCCTAACGCCGTTCCGCGCGGTGAGGCACAGCGCTGCGCCATTCGGCCGTGTCGGGCGTAGCCGCGCCGTTCGGCCCCGTCAGGCGTAGCGCCGCGCCATGTCTTCGGCGGCCACGCGATAGGACCCGCCGAACAGCAGTGCGTGCACGAGCAGCGGCAGCAGCTGGTAAAGGCCCACGCGCTCCTGCCAGCCGTCGGCCAGCGGCGCCACCTCGCGATAGCTGGCCAGCACGATCGGCGACGGCGATCCGAACAGCGCGAGCATCGCCAGGTCGACCTCGCGGTGCCCGCCGTACGCCGACGGGTCGATCAGCCACGGGCGCCCGTGGCTGTCGGCGAGCAAGTTGCCCTGCCACAGATCGCCGTGCAGCCGCGCGGGCGCCTCCGGTGCGCCGGTCAGCTGCGCCATGCGCTCGCACACCCGCTCGATCGTCCGCACCCCAGCCGGAGACAGCACGTCGCCGTCGCGTGCCAGCCGCGCCAGCGGGCGCAGCCGCCGCTCGGCGTAGAACGTCGGCCACTCCGTCGTCGGCGCGTTGGACAGACGCAACGAACCGAATCCAGCGGCGCCCTCGTCGTCGTCGCCATCGCCGTTCCCGCCGACGTCCCCGCCACCGCCGCCAGTGCCGCCGCCATCGCCGTCGCGCTCGCCGCCGGAACCTTCCGTGAAGCGCCCGAAGCGTGGCGCGTGCGCTGTGTGCGTCGCCGCCAATCCGCGTCCGAGCTCCTGCTCGCCGTCGGCGTCCAAGCGGCCGTGCTCGATCCACTGCAGCGCGAGGTAGCCGTCGTCGGCGTCGAGCACGCGCGGCGTGCGCAGCGCGCCCGGCTCGGCCAGCCAGCGCAGGCCTGCTGCCTCCGCCGCGTACTCGCCCGGCGCCGCGTCCGCGCGCGTCTTCACGAACGCGTCCGTGCCGTCGTGCAGGACCGCGCGGAATGCTTCGTTGATGTCGCCGCCGCCGACCGGCCGCACGTCGCGCGCGCCCGGTGGCAGGCTCACCGCAGCTCGCCCGCGCGTATCCGCGCGAGCAGTCCCGCGCACGCCGCCTGCACGTGGTCGAGCACGCGCTCGAAACCGTCGCCCTCGCCGTAGTACGGATCGGGCACGTCGAGGTCGCCCGTCTCGGCGCTCGCCGCATCGAACTCACGCAGCAGCCTCACCTTCGCCCGCCCGTGCTCGCTCGGCGCCATGCGACGGAGCTCGTCGACGTTCGACAGATCCATCGCAAGAATCAAATCGAAATCGTCGTAGTCCTCGGCCCGCACACGGCGCGCCGAGCCCTCCAGCGCGATCCCTCGTCGCGCCGCCGCGGCCGTCGCCCGCTCGTCCGGCGCGCTGCCCACGTGCCAGCTACCCGTCCCCGCCGAGTCCAGCTCGATCTGCTCGTCCAGCCCCGCCTCGCGCACGAGCGCACGCATCGTGCCCTCGGCCGTCGGCGAGCGGCAGATGTTGCCCAGGCACACGAACAGCAGGCGCACCGGTTCGCTTCCAGCCTCCACCCCGGCTTAGTCCTCGCCGAGCTCCAGCACTGCCAGAAACGCCTCCTGCGGAACCTCCACGCGGCCGACCTGCTTCATCCGCTTCTTGCCCTCCTTCTGCTTGGCCAGCAGCTTTTTCTTGCGCGTGATGTCGCCGCCGTAGCAGCCCGCGATCACGTCCTTACGAAACGCCTTGACCGTCTCGCGCGCGATCACGTGCGCGCCGATCGCCGCCTGGATCGGCACGTCGTACTGCTGGCGCGGGATGCGCTTGCGCAGCTTCTCCGTCAGCGTGCGCCCCATCTCATACGCCTTGTCGCGGTGCACGACCATCGACAGCGCGTCCACCGTGTCGCCGGCCAGCAGCACGTCGAGCTTGACCAGGTCCGAGGGCTTGGAGCCGCTCAGCTCGTAGTCCAGCGACGCATAGCCTTTCGTGCGCGACTTCAGCTGGTCGAAGAAGTCCAGCACGATTTCCGCCAGCGGCAGCTCGTAGTTCATCTGCACGCGCTCCGGCGACAGGTAGTGCATGCCCGAGTGCACGCCGCGACGTTCCTGGCACAGCTCCATCACCGCGCCCACGAACTCTTTCGGCGCGATGATCGAAGCCTGGATGAACGGCTCGCGGATCTCCTCGATCGTTCCCG
Source organism: Solirubrobacteraceae bacterium (assembly GCA_035995645.1). Classification (GTDB taxonomy): domain Bacteria; phylum Actinomycetota; class Thermoleophilia; order Solirubrobacterales; family Solirubrobacteraceae; genus Palsa-744. Next base: position 54,693 of record DASYKG010000057.1, on the reverse strand, counting down.
GGTCGGGCATGTCCGACGGGTTGTGCACCTCCAGCTCCTGCCCGTTGGTCAGCGTCACGTCGAACTCCACCGACGGCATCGTCGCCAGCAGCTCCAGGTCGTACTCCCGCTCCAGGCGCTCGCGCACGATGTCCATGTGCAGCAGGCCGAGAAAGCCGCAGCGAAAGCCGAAGCCGAGCGCGTCCGACGTCTCCGGCTCCCACGACAGCGCCGCGTCGTTCAGCACCAGCTTCTCCAGCGCGTCGCGCAGGTCCGGATAGCTGTCGGAGTCGATTGGGAACAGCCCGCAGAAGACCATCGGCTTGACCTCGCGATAGCCCGGCAGCGCCTGCGTGGCCGCCTCTTGAGCCGGCGCGCCCGCGCGCGCACGCGTCGTCAGCGTGTCGCCGACGCGCAGCAGCGTCACGTCCTTCAACCCCGTGATCAGATAGCCCACCTCGCCCGCCACCAGCTGATCGGTCGGCATCATCTGCGGCGAGAACACGCCGATGTCGTCGATGTCCGCCTGCGTGTCCGTCGCCATCGCGCGAATCGCCTCGCCCTTCCTGAACACGCCGTCGACCACGCGGATGTACGCGATTACGCCGCGGTACTGGTCGAACTCCGAATCGAAGATCAGCGCGCGCGGCGGCGCCTGCGGGTCTCCCGACGGCGGCGGCACGCGCGCGATCAGCTCCTCCAGCACCTCCGCCACCCCCTCCCCCGTCTTGCCGCTGATCTTCAAGATCGACTCCGGTTCCTCGCCGATCAGCTCGCTCACCTCGCCCGCCACGCGCTCGGGCTCCGCGCCCGGAAGGTCGATCTTGTTCAAGCACGGGATCAGCTCCAGGCCCGACTCGATCGCCAGGTACGTGTTCGCCACCGTCTGCGCCTCCACGCCCTGCGCCGCGTCGACCACCAGCAGCGCGCCCTCGCACGCCGCCAGCGAGCGCGACACCTCGTACGTGAAGTCCACGTGCCCGGGCGTGTCGATCAGGTGCAGCTGATAGGTCTCGCCGTCTCGCGCCGTGTAGAACACGCGCACCGCCTGCGCCTTGATCGTGATCCCGCGCTCGCGCTCCAGGTCCATCGAGTCCAGCAGCTGCGCGCGCATCTCGCGCGCCGCCACCGTGTGCGTCAGCTCGAGGATGCGATCGGCCAGCGTCGACTTGCCGTGATCGATGTGCGCGATGATCGAGAAGTTGCGGATGTGAGCTTGATCCATGGGCGGCTACAGCGTAGAAGGCGCGCGCCCCGCGTTGGCCGCGCCGCGCGCCCGGTGGCCGGGCTCCAGGCGCGCTAGCCTTCTCCCACCGGCGGATCGCCAACTCGACTACGGGCCCTCGAGGTCCAACCGCGGCTACGCGCCGGCCTTCGGGCCGGCGGCCTGTCCAGGTGTCGGGAGTGTTAAGCCGCCCAGGCGAAACACACAGTCCTGGGACGTATGTAGTAAGCGGCGATCTCTGTCGGATGCACCGGGCGGGCCAATGGCCCGCCCGGCAGCATTCGCACGGCAGTCGTTTCGCTACGCCCTTCCCAGCTGAGCGCGAATCAGGCGGCTGACCTGATGGGCCTCCGGCACGCGCATCGCCAGCACCGCGCGCACGTACACGAACAGCCCCGCTGCGCCCGCGCCGCCGACGCTGATGACCTGCGCGATCAGCGAGGTGCCTAGCAAGTCGTCGAGCAGCCGCCAGACCGCCCACGAGACGCCCGCCAGCAGCGCCGACGCGACGACGATGCGCGCCGTGATCATCGTCGTCTGCGCGCCCTCCAGACGCCCGTTGAAGCCCACGCGCAGCCGCTGCATCTGCAGGAACGTCATCACCGCGTTCGCCGCCACCGTGCCGATGATCAGCCCGGCGATGCCCAACGGCTTGTAGAGGGCCACGCTGACGACGATGTCGACGACGATGTTCATCGCCGCCAGGCGCGTCGGGATCCACGGCCGCTGCACTGCGAAGAACGTGCGCGTCAGCAGCAGGTTCAGCCCGCCGAACGGCAGGCTGAAGGCGAACCAGAACAGCGCCAGCGAGACGATGTGCGTGGAGTGCGGGGAGAACGCGCCGCGCTGGAACAGCAGGCGCACGATCGGGGTCGACAGCACGATCATGAAGGTCGCGGCCGGAATTAGCAGCAGGTTGATCTGGCGCATGCCGATCCCCACCACGCGGCGCATCGCCGAGACGTCGCGGTTGGCCGCCATGCGGCTGAGCGTCGGAAACAGCACTGTCGCCACGGCCACGCTGAACAACCCCTGCGGAAGCATGTACACGCGAAACGCGTTGTCGATCGCGCGGGGGGCTTCGGCCGAGACGAGCGTGCCGAACACGGAGTTGATCAGCTGGTCGAGGTTGACGATTCCGAGGCCGATCGTGACCGGCAGCATCAGCGTGAAGACCTGCTTGATCCGCGGGTCGTGCCAGTCGATGTGCATCTGCAGGCGGAAGTCGATCCTGCCGAGCGCGCCCGCGGCCATCAGGAACTGCACGAACGTCGCCACCAGGATCGCCGCCGCATACAGGTAGAGCTGGGCTTCTTCGCCATGGAAATGTGGGCGCAGGATCAGCAGGAGCAGCAAGATCACCACGTTCCACACCGCCGGCGAGATCGCCGGGATCGAGAAGTGGTCATACGACTGCAATATCCCCACCAGCAGCCCCGACAGGCCGAGCAGCAGGATCACCGGGAACAGCACCTGCGCGAAGCCCGCGGTCATCCCGTCGAGCGCGCCGTTGAACTTGCCGCCCGTGAACAACGGCATGATCACCCCAGCCGCGAGGATGAAGAACGCCGTCAGCGCGCCCAGCGCGATCAGCATGATCCAGAACAGCGTCGAGGCGAGCCTGAACGCCTCCCTGCGACGCCCCTTCTGCAGCAGTTCCGTGAACACGGGCACGAACGCCGCCGAGAGGGCGGCGTTGGCGAACAGGTTGGCGAACAGGTTCGGCACCTGGAAGGCGATCGTGAACGCCGAGAAAGGGCCGCGTGTGCCAAAGAAGCTCGCCGTCGCGATTTCGCGCACCAGCCCCGCGATCCGCGAGATCCCCGTCGCGATCGAGAAGATCGCCGTGTTGCGCGCTACGCGCCCGCCTCCCGGCGGCACCGGGGCAGGCGGTTCCTCCGCCGCGGCTTCTCCGGACAAGGACAAGGCCGCTATAGTACGGCGACCGATCACAGATCGACCAGCGGCGCGCTCGGGCAGTTCGATCCGGCGTCTAGCGGCTCTTTTCATGGCCAACATCCACTCCCAGAAGAAGCGCATCCTGCGCACCGAGCGCGAGCGCTTGGAGAACCGCCGCTACACCTCCGCGATCAAGACGCACTTCCGTCGCCTCGAGTCGCTCGTGCAGGGCGACGACGACGCGGCCGCCGACAGCACGCACCGCGAGCTCGTCAGCACGATCGACAAGGCCGTCAAGCGCGGTGCGCTGCACCGCAACAACGGCGCGCACAAGAAGTCTCGCGCAGCGCGCCTGCGCGCCGGTTCCTCCTCCTAGCCGCCGAGACGTTCGTCAGCCGGCGATACGAGCGATCGCTCGCAACGCGAGCGTGTCCTCGCCCAGAGCCGCGAACGCAGTGCGCTGCGAGGCGATGACCGCGCCGCCGCGCGAGTCCAGCTCCAGGTCGGCAAGCGCTGCCAGCGCTGCCTGCAGCCGCGCCGGATCGCTGCGTGCGACATCGGCGACGAAGCGCTCGGCCGCGCGCGAGGGCATGCGCAGGCCGCGCTTGACCGCCGCTTCGGACTCGCCCACCTGCAGTCGCAGTGCCACCGCCAGCGCGTCGCGCAGGCGCTGGGACATCAGGTAGATCAGGCCCGACAGGCGCTCGCCCTGCTCGCGCAGGCGCACGTAGGAGGCGGTCGCCTCACGCGCGTTGGCGCCCACGAGCGCGTCGGCGAGCGCGTACGCGCGCCACTCCGCCGAGTGCGCCGCGCGATCCTCGATGCGCTGGGCGTCGATGGTTGCGGCGGGCTCGTCTGCGTCGCCTTCCAGCGCCAGCTTCTCCAGCTCGCGCAGCAGCCGCTGCTGGCGGTCGCCCACCTGTGCGACGAGCGCCTTGGCGGCGCCCGCGTCGAGCGACAGCCCCATGCGCGCCGCCTGCTCGCGCGCCCACTTGGGCAGCTCCCACGGCTTGACCGTCATCTGCGCGACGACCTGCCCGCCGGCCGCCATCACGGCCTGGTGCAGAGCTTCCGGCGCCTTCGCGCGCGCCTCCTCGCGCGCGAACAGCGCGAGCGTCGTCTCCGGCGGCATCTCGGCCATCGCCGGGACGAGCGTTCCCTCGACGTCCGCCTGGCGCCAGCGCTCGACGCCTTCCACGACGATCACGCGGCGGCCGATCGCCAGCGTCATCGCAGCCAGCGCCTCCGCGACGCCCGCCGGCGTCGCGCCGTCGCCTTCGAGCACCTCCACGCTCGTCGCATCCGCCCCCGGCCCTTCCGCCAGCGCGCGCAGCCCCGCCCGCCGCTCGGCCACCGCGCCGTGATCGTCGCCGTGGATCAGATAAGCGGGCTTGAGCTCGGCCATCGCCCGAGTCTAGGCGTCTAGCGGACGACGAGGTTGACGAGCTTGCCCGGGACGACGATCTCCTTGACGACCTGCTTGCCGTCGAGGTGCGCCCGCACGTTCGGCGCGGCCTTGCACAGCTCCTTCAGCTCGTCCGCGCTCGCGCCCGACGCAGCCTGCACGCGGTCGCGCAGCTTGCCGTTGACCTGGCACACGAGCTCGTACTCGTCGCGCTCCAAAAGCTCCTCGTCCGCGTTCGGCCAGACGGCCTCCCACACGCGCTCGCCGGTCAGCCGGTCATAGATGTCCGCGCACACGTGCGGGGCGAACGGGAACAGCAGCGAGGCGGCAGTCGCCAGCGAGAAGCGCAGGACCTCCGCGTCCGCCGAGTCGCGCAGGCGCGAGCAGTCGTTGAGCAACTCCATCACCGCGGCGATCGCCGTGTTGAACGCGAAGCGGCGCATGTCGCCGCTGACCTTCTCGATCGCCCAGTGCGCCTTGCGCACGAGCACCAGATCGTCGCCCTGCACGCCGAGCGGGCTCTCGACGGGGCCGCGTCGCGCGCCGGCACGCTCGGCCGTCTCCGCCGCCAGGCGCCACAGCCGGCTGAGAAAGCGGTGCACGCCCTCGACGCCCGCGTCCGACCAGTCCGCGTCCTGGTCTGGAGGACCGACGAACAGGATGTAGCAGCGCGCCGCGTCCGCGCCGACGCGCTCGACGATCGATCTCGGCGACACGACGTTGCCGCGCGACTTGCTCATCTTCGCGCCGTCCTTCGTGACCATCCCCTGTGTGAACAGCGCCTGGAAGGGCTCCTGGAAGTCGACGTGGCCGAGGTCAGCGAGCGCCTTGCAGAAGAAGCGCGCGTACATCAGGTGCAGGATCGCGTGCTCGACGCCGCCGATGTACTGGTCGACGGGCATCCACTCGCGCAGCGCCTCCGGGTCCCACGCCGCGGTCTCGTTGCGCGGATCGCAGTAGCGCAGGTAGTACCACGAGGAGTCCACGAACGTGTCCATCGTGTCCGTCTCGCGGCGCGCGCTGCCGCCGCACGCCGGGCAGGTCGTGTTCACCCAGTCCTCCGCCGCCGCCAGCGGCGAGCGGCCCTTGGGCGTGTAGTCCTCGATCTCCGGCAGCTGCACCGGCAGCTGGTCGGACGGGACCGGCACGACGCCGCAGCGCTCGCAGTAGAGGATCGGGATCGGCGTCCCCCAGTAGCGCTGGCGCGAGACCAGCCAGTCGCGCAGCTTGTAGTTGACCGACGCGTGCCCCTTGCCTTCCACGTCCAGCCAGCGCACGATCGCGCCGAGCGCCTCGCGGTTGGGCAAGCCGTCGAAGTCCTCGCGCGAGTTGACCAGCACGCCGTCGCCCGTGTACGGCAGCTCGGCGAAATCGGCCTCGTCGGTCCCGCCGGCCGGCTCGATCACGCGGCGGATCGGCAGGTCGAACGCTCGCGCGAAGGCGTGGTCGCGCTCGTCGTGCGCCGGCACGGCCATGATCGCGCCCGTGCCGTACTCCATCAGCACGTAGTCGGCCACATACATCGGAATCTGCTCGCCGTTGACCGGGTTGGTCACCGTGCGCCCCAGCGCAACGCCCGTCTTCGGCTTCTCGACGTTCCCGCGCTCCTCGTTTGTCTCGTTCAGCGCGACGTTGACGTACTCGTGCACTTCGTGCTCGCGCTCGGTTCCCGCGACCAGGCGCGCGATGTCCGGGTGCTCGGGCGCCATCACGAAGAACGTCGCGCCGAACAGCGTGTCCGGCCGCGTGGTGAACACCGGGTAGTCGATGCTCAGCTCCTCGCAGCGGAACGTGACCTCCGCACCCTCCGAGCGCCCGATCCAGTTGCGCTGCATCGTCTTTACGTTCTGCGGCCAGTCGATCTCCTGCAGATCGTTCAGCAGCCGCTCGGCGTAGTCGGTGATGCGCAGGAACCACTGCTCCAGCTGGCGCACCTCCACGAGCGTGCCGCAGCGCTCGCAGCGCCCGTCGGCGTCGACCTGCTCGTTGGCGAGCACCGTCTGGTCGTGCGGGCACCACTTGACGGCCGCCTCCTTGCGATACGCCAGCCCGGATCCGAACAGCTCGAGGAAGATCCACTGCGTCCAGTGGTAGTAGCTCGGTTCGTGCGTCGCCAGCTCGCGCGACCAGTCGATCGAGATGCCCCACGAGCGAAACTGGCGCTGGAAGGAGGCGATCGATTCCGCCGTCGACACGCGCGGGTGCACGCCCGTCTTGATCGCGTGGTTCTCCGCCGGCAGCCCGAACGCGTCATAGCCCATCGGGTGCAGCACGCGGCGCCCCAGGCGCCGATGGAAGTGCGCGATCGCATCGCCGACGGCGTAGCACTTGAGGTGGCCGATGTGCGGCTCGCCGCTCGGGTACGGCAGCATCTCCAGCACGTAGGAGTTGCTCGAGCGCCCGCCGGCGTCGTGCTCGTTGGTCACCTCCCACGTGTGCTCTGACGCCCACACGTCCTGCCAGCGCGACTCGATCTCGTGCGGGTCGTATGTGTGCTCTGCCATCGGAGATCGCAGATTAGCGGGCGGCCTAGCCGCGCCCGCGCCCGCGACACGCATTCACGGCGACGGCGCGAGCGCGTCCTCGCCGCTGACCAGGCGGCTTCTGTCGCGCAGCAGCTGCACGATCTCCGCCGGCGCCTTCTCCGGCGAGCCCGCGTCGAACGGCGGCTGCGGGTCGTACTCGATGCCCAGTTGGATCGCCTGCGCGACCTGCTCTCCGGCGAGCTTCGCCGCGAGCGCCAGCGCCATGTCGATTCCCGCCGACACGCCCGCCGCGGTGACGATCTTCCCGTCGAACACCACGCGCTCTGCGACCGCCTCGGCGCCGAGGTCGGCCAGTGCGTCCAGCGCAAGCCAGTGGCTCGTCGCGCGCTTGCCGTCGAGCAGGCCCGCCGCGGCGAGGATCAGCGAGCCGGTGCACACCGATGTCGTCCACGTGCTCGTCTCGTGCGTCGCGCGCAGCCACTCGAGAACCGGTCCCCCCGCGCGCGCGGCGACCTCGCCGGGTCCGCCCGGGACGAGCACGATCTCCGGCGCCGGGACCTCCTGCAGCGAGCGCTCCGCGATCAGCGTCAGCATGCCGTTGTCCGTGCGCACCGGCCCGGCCTCGCCGGCGACGAACGTCACGCGCGCGCCCGGGATGCGGCTGAGCACCTCATACGGCCCGATCGCGTCGAGCGCCGTGAAGCCGTCGTACAGCAGGATCGCCGTGTTCATGTGCTTGCCTCCTTGTCGTCGCTTGAAAGCGCCGGCGGTACTCCGCCGGGCCCACGTCGAGCGCGCGCACGAACACGCGCCGCATCGTCTCCGCCGTGCCGAAGCCACACGCGGCGGCGATCGACGCGATTGGCTCCCCGCCGTCCTCCAGGCGTCGTCGCGCGGCCTCCAGGCGCACGCGCTCGACGTATCGCGCCGGCGTCACGCCCGTCTCCGCCGCGAACGCGCGCGCGAAGTGCCGTGCGCTCATCTGCGCGCGCGCCGCCATCGCCTCCACCGAGTGCTCGCCAGCGACATCCTCGACGACTTCGCGCTGCACCTCGCGCAGGGGCTCACGTTGTGGCTCTTGCGCGGCGAGCGTCGCGCTGAACTGCGACTGGCTGCCCGGCCGGCGCAGGAACAGCACCAGATGGCGCGCGATCGTCAGCGCCGCCTCGCGATCGAGATCGTCCTCCACGAGCGCCAGCGCGAGGTCCATCCCGGCGGTCACCCCGGCAGATGTCCACACGGTTCCGTCGCGCACGTAGATCGGGTCGGCGTCGACGTGCACCTTCGGATGCAACCGCGCGAGCGCCGCCGCCGAGGCCCAGTGCGTCGTCGCGCGCCTGCCGTCCAGCAGGCCAGCACCCGCCAGCACGAACGCCCCCGTGCAGACCGACGCCGTGCGCCGCGACCTCGCCGATGTCGCGGCTACCCACGCCAGCAGCCGCTCGTCTGCGCACGCCGCTCTTGTGCCGGCGCCTCCCGGCACGATCAGCGTGTCGAGCTTGGCCGGCGCTTCGTCCAGGCGGCCGTCCGGCACGATCGTCAGCCCGCTCGACGTCCGCAGCGGCTCGCCGTCGGCGCTCAGCACGCGCAGCTGATAGCCGCGACGCCTTTCGCCGACGGTCTGCAACAGCCGCTCGGCGCCCGCGAACACCTCCAACGGACCTGTCACGTCCAGGCTCTGCGCTCCAGCGAAGAGCGCCATGACGACCTGCCGGGGCGACGGACGCTGTGCCATGTCCCCAATCCTCGCGCACGCCGATCTCGTCCGCAAGGACGAATATCCAACGTTTTCTGCCATCGTCGTCTCCTCAAGCGGCGTTCACGCGGACACGCAGCGAGGTCTACCATGGCGGCATGCAGCCTCTATCGCCAGCCTCCGACGAGCACGGCGATTCCGACTGGCCCGACGCGCTCGGCTCGGCGCCCGCGCGCGTCGCCGGCATCGTCCATGCGGCCGAACGCGCCGCCGAGGAGCTGCGCGAGCGCGCCGAGGCACGCGCGCGCGAACGCATCGCCGAGGCCGATCGCGCCGGCGCGCACCGCGTGCATGCGGCCGAGGAGGAGGCGCAGGAGCTGTTGCGCGAGGCGCGCGCGCAGGCCGAGGCCGCTCGCAACGACGCGGTGTCCGCTGTCGGCGCGATCCACGCTGAGGCCGAGCGCGTCCGCGCCGACGCGCACGCGGAGGCCGAGCAGCTGCGCGCCGGCGCCCAGCGCGATGCGGAGCGCATCCTCGACGAGGTGCGCGCGGAGGCCGGCCGGCTGCTCACCGACGGGCGCGCCCAGGCCGAGCGCACCGTCGCCTCCGGCGGCGAGGACCTGGAGAAGCTGCGCGCCGACGCCGCCGAGCAGGCCCAGCGCGTGCGCTCCAAGGCGCGCGAGGACGCGCGCGAGATCGTTGGCGAGTCCCACGTCGTCGCGCGCGAGGTCTTGCGCGAGGGCACCGAGCTGTCGCGGAACCTGCGCGAGCTGTCCGTCTCGCTGCGCAGCAACGCCGAGCGCCTGCTGCGCGACGTGCGTCTCGCGCACGGCGGGCTGACCGCACGGCTGGATCAGGCGAGTCCCGGCGGCACGTCGCGCGGCCTTGAAACCGGCGTGCCTCGCGCGCGCGGCGGCGACGATCCCGACGACGACCTCGACGTGCCCGAGTTCATTCCGCCGGAGTGAAGTTGGCACCGGTCGGCGCACGCGTGGCGTCGTCGACGGCGGGGTTGCTGTCGCGCAGACGATGCGCTGCTGGGTTGTGTCTCAAGCGACGCGTACGCTCGGAGAATAGTCGAGCTCACGCCCAGTCAGAAGGGAGCCGCCGCCGAGGCGGCGATTACGGCGGCGATCATCGAGCTCGGCTTCACGGTGCTTCGTCCGCTATGCGAGGGACAACGCTATGACCTCGTGATCGATCTGAAGCCTGAGCTGCTGCGCGTCCAGTGCAAGCTGGCGCGCCTCATCGATGGGGTCATATCGGTGCATCTGTATACCAACCGCTGCACCCCAGCCGGATATGTATCAACGAGCTATACGGCGCAGGAGATCGACGCCGTCGCGGTCTTCACGCCGGTGTTGAAACGATGCTTCCTGGTGCCAATCAGCGAGGTGGCCGGCAGACGCGCTGTGCATCTCCGCCTCGCACCGACCAAGAACAATCAGGCCGATGGCATCAGATGGGCCGAGGACTATCAGCTCAGCGCGGCTCTCCCTCGGAAGCGCGGCGACTCTCTTCCGACGTCCATTCGCTCCCGATAAACTAGCCTGCGATAAGGATCTCGGGGCTATAGCTCAGTTGGGAGAGCGTCCGGCTGGCAGCCGGGAGGTCGTCGGTTCGAGCCCGACTAGCTCCATAGACAACTGTCTGCGACGGCATGCCGCACATGCAGACGCGACTGAGAATCGTGCCGGACCGCTTTGAGCGGACGGAGACCTGCGTTCGATCGCGCTGAGCAGACGACTAAGGGGGGCCCCACGGTCCGTCCTGCATGCCGCCGTACCACGGCTCTCGCGGTGGCTGGTCGGCTTTGGAGGGCTGCGTGCTGCTGGCCAGGACGAGCAGCACGAACGGGAGCAGCCCCACCTGGGCCCAAAGCCACCATTGCGATCCATCGAACAGCACGTAGGCGACTGAACCGCCAGCGCCCAGGGCCACGGCGAGCACCCAATCGAGCCATCTAGGTAGTCGTTTGCCGATCCAGACGATCGCCGTGACGATGGCTGGCAGGGCCAGGGTGTAGCCAATCTGATACGAGGCGACGCCTGGCGCCAGCGTGTACCACGTGATGCCCGCGGCAGCGCTGATCGAAATTGCGGCGACGCTTCGCCGTCGCCACCGTCGCGCGACGACGGGGTCGGTGAAGTCGATCGTGACCTCATGCGCTTCGCGATCTCTGCGTGGCCGCCCTACTCGGGCCCGCCGGCCCGCTGCCTTGCGGAGCTCTCGCCGCTTGTGCCGGCCTAACGGGGACATGGCTCAATTATCCATGCGAACCGCTCGCAAGTGCGCGATGCGTCTATCCGAGGCGGGCCGCTGCACGGATCCTCGAGGGGCGGCGCGTGTCATTCACGTTCGAGCCAGCTCGCCACCAGCGAAAACCTGACAATGATCCCGACGAGGAGTGCGTATAGGAAGGCGAGCGGCGGCGCCAGTACGTACAGGACCACACCAATCGCAAAGAGGATCGCCAGCCAGATCAGCGTCGGCCAGAGTGGTTTGCTTCTCGCTCCACTCTCACGTTCGGCCAGTCCATACCAGACGCCGTACCCACCAACGACGAGCAGAGCAATCCCACTGTTCCCCCTTCGCCAGATATCGCTGCCGTGGGCTATTTCGAGCCCGAGACCCACGATGCCGACCGCCGCTAGTACAGCCCCAAGAATGGCGAGCAGCGTCCACCTCATGCGGCAAGTATCGGCGCAAAGCCCAAGGGCCTGAAGATGCCGCTCTGTCCTGATCGCCTCGGGGCGTCTCTGGACGTCGACTGTCAGGAACCGTTGTTCACGAATGCCTGGTAGGAGCGGCAGGGCTCGTTGCGCAGGCTCGGGCACGCGGGCAGCCCCGTGGGAACGCTGACGCCCGGCACGATCGGGAGGGTCAGGCTCGACGGCATGCTGGGCGAGAAGGCGATCGACTCTGTCGCAGTGCTGCCTGTCGGTTGCGTCTGAGCGAACGACCACACCGGCTGTGTGCCGTTGGGCGCGGAAATCGTGATCCTGATGCGCGAGCCCGCGCGGTAAGCATGCCCCTGGAAGTAGAGCGGGATCACGACCGGGACGAATTCATTCGCGGGCATGGGCTGCACATCGGACGCGAGAAATGTGGGGATCGGCTGGAGCAGCGTGGGCGTCTGCTTGAACATGTTGTTCGAATCGGTGGCGAGCGTGCGCTCGCTCGCCCGGATCCAGCCGTTCTGCACGAATGTCTCGTTGCCGTCGGGTCGCACCTCGCTGACGGTCGTCTGGAGATCGACGTCCGGAGTGGATGACTTGACCCAGAGGTGGACCGCGCCCCCGCCGACGGCGGTCGTGTTTCCCGTGAGCGGCGCCGACAAAGAGGACACCGCCGAGCCTGCCGGGGGTTGCGCCCAGTTCCATTGCCACTGCGACGCGTTGCCCCAGAGACCGCCGCCGCCGGTGTTGGCCCCGTAGTCAGTCAAGGGCACGGCGTTCGCATCCGAGGTGTAGGAGTCGACGCCTTCTGCGGTTGGCTGCTGCTGACCGAGGGTGCCGCCCGGTCCGAAGTACCAAGTCTGAGCCTTCGTGCCGGGGATCGGGAGCTTGGAGAACGACTGTTCGAACCCAGGATACGGGTCGCCGGCCGTCGTGCTGGCCGTCGGCGAGGTTCCCGCTCCGTTGTCGAACAGCACCCGGACCTGCGGAAGCGCTTCGAAGGCGGATAGCGCCGATTCGTATGTCGGCTGCAACTGGATCGGGTCCAGCGGAAGCGTCACGACATCGGTCTTCGGCAGCCCCATCGCTTCCTGGTAGATAAGCGGCGCTGCGGCGCGGACGACCGCTTGGTTGACGATCGGTGCCTGGTGCGCCACGTACAGCTCCAAGAAGTCGTACAGCCGGTTGTAGGTGTACGGATCGAGCGAGTCGATGTGGGCACCATTGGTGAACGTGAACCACTTGCGAGCCGTACCGCTGAAGTGCTGAGCCAGATCGGCGCAATGCCCGCCGGTCTGCTCGTCCTCCCATTGGCAGGCCATGAAGGTCGGCACGTTGATCTTGTGAACGAACGTGACCGGGTCGAGCGCGTCGGCCACGGACGGGTTGTACGTCGAGTTCGCCTGGATCTTCGCCATCAGGTCAGCCGCCTCGCCGTGGAGGACCTGGTTGGCCGCGCAGGTCTGATCGCCTTCCTGCACCCGTTGGTAGGCCCACGGCTGACCGTTGCCGGGACCGGCAGGTTCGGCGTTCTGCTGTCGCTCTTTGGCCCAGGCCACCGCGAAACCGGTGTTCAGGATTCCGCCGGGGTAGAGCGTCGTCGCGGTCGAGTCGATCGTCGACAGCGGCGCGATCGCTGCGAGGTCGGGCGGCCGGAGCTGCGCCGTGAACAGCTGGCTGATTCCGCCGTAGGAGATCCCGAGCATGCCCACCTTGTGGCCGAGCACCCACGGCTGGTGAGCGATCGTCTCGATCACGTCGTAGCCGTCGAGATTCTGCATTTGCTCGAAGAAGTCGTAGGCGCCGCCCGAGCAGCCGGTCCCGCGCATGTTCACGTCGACCACGGCGAAGCCCATCAGGTTGGCCAACACGGCGATGCCGTTTTCCGGGCCGGCCGGGTTCGCATACCCGTAGCCCGAGTACTCGATGATCGTCGGATATGGCGGCGTGTAGCTCGGCGTTGGCACACCCGGCTGCGGGAAGGTCGGAAAGTGAAAGCTCGACGGCACGCCGGGCTCGCCCGCCGGACTGGTCGGCGGATGCACGGTGATCGCCAGCTGGGTGCCATCGCGCGTCGTCAGATACGTGTATCCGTTATCCGGGATCGACTGGTTGTAGATGCTGGGATCCCACGGTGCCGCGGCGCCCGAGTGGACGGTGATCGGACCAGACGTCTCGCCGGTCGAGGTCAGGCTGACCCGGTAACGGCTACCCGGTTTCACTTCCCGGAACAGCAGCCCTCCAAGCGAGTCCGCGCTCTGCGTGGACACAATCGCGCCCGTCGAGTTCAACAGCGACATCTGAGCTTCCGGGGCCACTCCGGTGACATCCACCTGTTCCGCGCTCCCCCGCGCGGTGAACGCGAACGCGCTCGCGGCCGTCACCAGCCAGACCGCGCAGGCCACGAGCGTAGAGACGACGCCCACACGCGCACCGCGCCGAAGCACGGACCGTGCCATCGATCGTCGACCCTTTCCCGCGCAGCTCACGACCCGACGATCTTCGCTCGCTCGATTGGCATGCAGCATCTCTCCCCAGTCCCCGCGCGCACGCGCAGAAGCTCTGTCCCCGCTCCGGCCCCTTGGTCCGGCGCTGGAATGCACGGCGTATGTACCCAGGTACGCGCGTTCTAAACCGCGAACATGTACCGCGGTTTCTAAACCGTGACAGCCTCAGACGGGTGCGACAGAGACGAAGGGCCGCGACTATGGCTCGACGTGCGGTCCCTTGACATCTGCTGAAGTCGGTGCACGAAAATCCGGGTCGACGTGCTCGGTGTGGCACTCGCCGTCGAGCTCATGGACGTGGATCGTCGGCTCGCCGAACTGACGCGCGTGGTTACGAGCTTCCGCGCGTGCCTGCGTCAGCGTCGCGTGCTGCGACAGCGGCGTCGGGTCGCCCTCGTAGCGGACGATCCAGCGGTGGCGGGAAAGAGGCTGTATTTCGAGATGGTGGCCTGTCATCGGACGAGCGCGCCGGTCGCCTGAGCATCGCCTCAGCGATGCCCAAGCTCGTCGCCGACCTCTGCCTTGAGCTGTTGCATGACCTGGTCGGGCCCGTCGACCAGTGGGAGCCGCCGCAGCGCCTCCACAAGCTCCTCGCCAGCCCCATTGTCACGGGCGTGCGCTGCGAGCTCTTCGCCATCTGCCGGATAGTCGACACCTTTGAGCGACTTTTGTACGTCGGTGACTTCGAAGGACATTGGCCGTCCCCTTTCGAGAGCGTGTTCGTGAACGCCCCTATAGGCCGCGGCTCCTGCTGTTCCACCACGGTCGCGCGGTCACTACAAACCCCACGGGTATGTCTCAGGCAGCTCGCCGAGCAGCACGAAGCGCATCGCCCCGGCGCGCTCGACAAGCGGGTCGTAGTCTCCGCCTGCGCCCGTCAGCGAACGCACTTTCCCAGGCGCACGCGCGGGAGTCGGCCGTGGCGCCAGCGCGAGCAACTCGCGAACGTCCTCGTCGGTGGTCTGCGAGAAGTCCTCGTACCAGATGCCAACGGCCCGGAGCGGCTGTGGCGTGCTCAAGCACACGGCTTCATCGGCCTCGCGGCCGACCGCGGCGCATACATCGCGGTCGGCAACGGGGACGGCGACGACGATCCGCGCGGGATCGTCCTGGCGCACCGCATGCACGGCCGCCAGCATCGTCGAACCCGTCGCCAGGCCGTCGTCGACGAGGACGACCTCCTTGCCGACGAGGTCCGGGGGTGGCCGATCGCCGCGGTAGACGCGGTCGCGGCGCTCGAGCTCGCGACGCTCCCTGGCATCGACTGCCTCGATCCATTCAGGCGGGATATCCAGGGACTCGACCAGTTGCTCGTTCAGCACGCGCACGCCGCCCGACGCGATCGCCCCCAGCGCCATCTCCTCGCGGCCGGGTACGCCCAGCTTGCGCACCAAGAAGACATCCAGCGGGGCAGACAGGGCCCGTGCGATCTGAAACGCCACCGGCACGCCGCCGCGCGGAAGGCCGAGCACCACCACGTCGTCGCGGCCGGCGTACTCGCGCAGGCGCTCCGCCAGCAGGCGGCCGGCCTCAGCCCGATCGCGAAACCGTCGCACTGTCGTTCCCGCCATGCTGGCTCTCCCTCCGATAGAGGTCGCTGCTCCACATGGCACCTAACTTAGGGTGCGCCCGGGTGCAGTCAAGGCCGCTGTGGCCGGGACGCGCTGACGACGTGAGCCGATCGCCGCACCGACGAATGGTTCTGCTTGACTACGGCCCATGCAGCAGGTGCTCCCGCTGGGCGAGCAGGTGGCTTGGACGCCGGCACGATCACCGTCTCGGCTGCCACTGCGAGGCTCGTACGTACTGGTACGTCCGGTTGCCCCCGACGCCGACGCCCAGGCGCTGTTCGCGGAGTCCCATCCTGCGGACGGCGATCGGGCAATATGGACATACCTCCCCGACGGGCCGTATGAGAGCGCCGAGCACCTGCGCGAGATGCTCGACTGGGCTGCGACGTCTGATGACCCCCTCTACTTCACGCTCGCACCCCTCCCCGACGAGCGGCCGCTCGGAGTCGCCGCCTATCTGCGCATAACACCGCAGTTCGGCGTCGTTGAGATCGGGCACATCTGGTTCGGTCCCCGTCTGCAGCGCACGACCGCTGCAACCGAGGCGATCTTCCTGCTCGCGCGACACGCTTTCGACGATCTCGGCTACCGCCGGCTGGAGTGGAAGTGCAACTCGCTCAACGCCGCGTCGCGACGGGCCGCCGAGCGCTTCGGGTTCACGTTCGAGGGCGTCTCTCGCAAGCACCAGGTCGTCAAGGGGCGCAACCGCGACACGGCCTGGTACGCGATCACCGACGACGAGTGGCCGGCGATCCGCAGCGGCTACGAAGCGTGGCTGGCACCGGAGAACTTCGACGGCGAAGACCGGCAGAAGCGCTCGTTGGCGCAACTGACGCATGCCCCCTGACCTCAGGGCATCTACGCGACACGCGACAGCCGCTCGTTAGGCCAGCGCTCCCGCCCCACCTTCGCGCACGGCCGCCCGTCGATCTCGACGATGTCGGCGGTGAAGTCGTGCGTCCCCGCGAGCAGCGAAGAGCCGATTCCGTAGGCGTCGACGGGCACCCCCTCGCGCTCGAATGAAGCGATGCGCTCGGCGTCGAAGCCGCCGGAGACGACGATCTTCACGTCGCCGAAGCCCGCCGCGTCGAGCTGCTCGCGAACCCGCCGTACGAGCGCCGGGCTGACGCCCTGCAGCTCCTCGGCGCTCGCGGGCGCGCCCGCGAGCGAGCGGTCGACGAGGTCCTCGCTCGTGTCCAGGCGCACTCCCCACAAGCGCGAGCCGAGCGCACGCGCGACCTCGATCGCCGTGTGCGCGGAGTCGTTGTCGAAGTCGACGAGCACCGTGACGTTCATCTCCGTGTGAAAGCGCTCGGCGAAGTTCACCGCCGCGGCCACCGTGTCGCCCCCGAACGAGGCGATCAGCGAGTGCGGCACGGTGCCGATCCCGCGCCCGCCCCACCACGACGCCTGCGCGTCGGTGGAGACGCCGATCGCGCCCGCCACGTGAGCCGCCCAGCCGTCCCCGGTCTGCACGAGCCAGTGGTCGTGGCGCGCGGGGAAGAAGATGATCGGCTTGCCGCGCGCCGCCTCGACGACGCGTGCGACGTTGCTCATCACCTTCGTCCGTCGGCTCAGGCAGCCGAGGTACACCGTCTCCAGATGCGCGAACAGGCTGTAGTCGCCCTCGATCGTCAGCACCACCTCGCGGCGCCCTATCGCGTCCCCCTCCCACAGCGCCTGGACGTCGAGGCGGTCCCAGCCCGGCTCCCACGAGCCGTCGGCCCGGCGGCGTCCAGCGCACTCGCGCAGCACCGCGAGCGCCTCGTCGATCCCGCCGAGCACCGCCCGGTCGTGCTTCTGAAACACCTGCATCAACGCTCGCGGGTGGCGGTCTTCGGCTTCCAGCAGCTCCTTGGCGTGGTTGAAGTAGGCGTCGGAGTAGTAGCCGGCGCGCATGCGCCGCACCGGCAGGCGAAAGACGTCGCTGCTGAGCCGTTCTCTCCTACTGGACGCGCTCATCCGATCACCGTCGAGTCAACTTCCCGTCGCGCGGGCGCGCCCAAACCCGCACCGACTCCCCGCAGCCTCCTGCGCGGCCGCCAGCCATCGAGTTAGGCACCCCTAACTTTGGGTAACCTAACGCTCGTCGACGACCCGACCGCGATCGCCATGCGCCCTCTCATCCGACATATCGCGCCCGTGCTTGCGACAAGCGCCGCGCTTGTCCTGCTCGCCACGATCTTGGCGAGCTGCGGCTCGACGTCCGCCAACACGCTGACGCTGTACAGCGCGCAGCACCAGCAGATGACCAGCGCGCTGGCGAAGGCGTTCGAACGCAAGACCGGTGCGACCGTGCGCATCCGCTTCGGCGACGACGAGGGGCTGGCCAACCAGATCGTGCAGGAGGGCGCGGCCTCGCCGGCCGACGTGCTGCTCAGCGAGAACACGCCGCCGTTGGAACTGCTCGCCAAAAAGGGGCTGCTGGCGCAGGTGAATGGATCGACGCTCGCGCAGGTTCCCGCGCGCTATGACTCGCCGAGCGGGCGTTGGGTTGGCGTGGCGGCGCGCGAGACGGTGCTGATCTACAACCCGAAGCTGATCTCCGCCAGCCAGCTGCCGCAGTCGATCCTCGACCTGGCCCAGCCGCAGTGGAAGGGCAAGCTGGCGATCGCGCCGTCCGAGCCGGACTTCGTGCCGATCGTCGGAGCGATCGACAAGCTAGACGGGCGCGCGGCGACCGAGCGCTGGCTGGCCGGGTTCGCCTCCAACGCCAAGCGCTACGACGACAACGAGGGCATCGTCGCAGCCGTCGAAAGCGGACAGATCGCGGCGGGCGTGATCAACCACTACTACTGGTACACGCAGGTCGCCGAGCTCGGAGCCGCGAACGTGCACTCCAAGCTTCACTACTTCGCCCACGAGGACGCCGGCGCACTGGTCGACGTGTCCGGCGCCGGCATGCTGAAGACGAGCGGGAACCCCGCGCTGGCGCAGAGGTTCCTCGCCTTTCTCGTCAGCAAGCAAGGCCAGAGCGCGATGACGCACAGCGGCGACTGGGAGTACCCGCTGGCGGCCGGCGTGGCGCCGCCCCCCGGCCTGCGGCCGTTCGCCACTCTGCAGCCGCCCGAAGTCCGCCCGGCCGATCTCGGCGACGGCAGCCAGGCACTGGCGCTGATGCAGCAGGTCGGGCTGTTGTAGGCGATGGAGGTGGCCGGCCTCAGCCCGGGCGGAAGGTCGTGGCGGGGCGCCTACGCGCGCGCTCGACTGCGCGGTAGGCCGACACCGCTGGTGCTGCTGGCGATCGCCGCCGTCGTCGCGCTGCTCGTCCTGCTGCCGCTCGGCTTTCTGCTCGACCAGGCGTTGTCGATCGGCTGGGCGCAGATCGACCGTCTGCTGTTCCGGGCGTTCGTCGGCACGCTGCTCGTCAACACCGTGCTGCTCGTCGCCGTCGCGACGACCGCCTGCGTCGTGCTCGGCGTCGCGGTCGCCTGGTGCGTGGAGCGAACCGATCTGCCGGGAAGGCGCGCGTGGGCGGTGCTCGCGGCGCTGCCGATCACCGTTCCCGCTTTCGTGACGAGCTACAGCTGGGTTTCGATCACGCCCGCCGTCCAGCATTTCGGCGGCGCGGCGATGATCGTCACGCTGGCGTACTACCCGCTCGTATACCTGCCCGTCGCCGCCGTGCTGCGGGGCCTGGACCCGGCGCTGGAGGAGAGCGCGCGCTCGCTCGGCATGGGACCGTGGCGGACTTTCCTGCGTGTGACCTTGCCCCAGACGCGCCTGGCGCTGCTGGGCGGCGGACTGCTCGTCGCCGTCCACCTGCTGTCGGAGTTCGGCGCGTTTGCGATGTTGCGCTTTCAGACGTTCACCACGGCGATCTACGACGAGTACCGCCTGAGCTTCGACGGTCCCGCCGCATCGATGCTCGCGACCGTGCTCGTGCTGCTGTGCCTGGCGCTGCTGCTGGGCGAGCTGGGGCTGCGCGGCAAGGCGCGCTACGCGCGCGTCGACACCGGCTCGCCGCGACCGCCCGGGCGCGCGACGCTGGGACGCGCCAGGTGGGCCGTCCTCGCGGCGCTGGCGACGCTCGTCGGGCTGGCCCTCGGCCTGCCGCTCGTCACGCTCGTGTACTGGGTGCTGCATGGCGGCTCGACAAGCTTTCCTGTCGTCTCGCTGCTGTCGGCGGCGGGCAACTCGCTGGAGCTCGGCCTCGGCGCGGCGCTGCTGACGACGCTGCTCGCGCTGCCGGTCTCGATCCTCACGATCCGCCACCCCAGCCGCATCGCCGGAGCGCTGGAACGCACGGCGTACCTCCCCTATGCGCTGCCGGGAATCGTCGTCGCGCTGTCGCTGATCGTCGTCTCGGTGCACCAGCTGCCGGCGCTCTACGGAACCACCCCGCTGCTGCTCGTCGCCTACGCCATCCTCTCGCTGCCACTGGCGCTCGTCGCCACGCGCGCGGCGCTCGCACAGGCTCCGCCCGTGCACGAGGAGATCGCGCGATCGCTCGGCTGCGGCCCCGTGCAGGCGCTCGTGCGCGTGACGCTCCCTCGCATCCTGCCGGGACTCGGCGCGGCGGCGGCGCTCGTGTTCCTGGCGACCGTAACCGAGCTCACCGCGACGCTGCTGCTCGCGCCGATCGGCACGCAGACGCTGGCGACGCAGTTCTGGGCGGACGCGTCCACGCGCTCGTTCGGCGCTGCGGCGCCCTACGCTGGGCTGATGGTCGCCATCTCAGCGCTCCCCACGTACCTGCTCACGCGCAGGCTCGGCGCCGTGGGTGCTCCGCGACGAGGCGCATGAGCGCTTCGGCCCTGTCGATCGCGTCGCTGCGCAAGTCCTTCGGCGCAACTCCCGTGCTCGGCGGGCTCGACCTGGAGGTTGCCCACGGCAGCCTCACCGCCGTGCTCGGTCCGTCGGGCTGCGGCAAGACGACGTTGCTGCGGCTGATCGCCGGCTTCGAGCGCGCCGACGGCGGCACGATCCGCGTCGGCGAGCGGATCGTCAGCGACGAGCGCACGCATCTCGCTCCAGAGCAGCGCGGCGTCGGCTTCGTGGCGCAGGAGGGGGCGCTCTTCCCGCACCTGGACGTCGCCGCCAACATCGCCTTCGGGCTGGCGCGCTCCCAGCGCCAATCCGGGCGCGTGCAGGAGCTGCTGGAGCTGGTCGGACTGGCAGGCCTGGCCAAGCGACGCCCGCACGAGCTGTCCGGCGGCCAGCAGCAGCGGGTCGCGCTCGCCCGCGCGCTGGCCCCCTCCCCGCAGCTGGTGCTGCTCGACGAGCCCTTCGACGCGCTCGACGCCGGCCTACGCACGCAGGTGCGCGCCGAGGTCCGCGCGGTGCTGCGCCAGAGCGGCGCGACGGCGCTGCTGGTGACCCACGACCAGCAGGAGGCGCTGTCGCTGGCCGACGTCGTCGCCGTCATGCGCGCCGGCACGATCGTCCAGGCGGCGGACCCGCAGACGCTCTATCGCGACCCCCTCGATCCCGAGCTAGCCGGCTTTCTCGGCGAGGCCGTGCTGCTGACCGGCGAGCTGCACGCCGGCCACGCCGACACGGCGCTTGGGCGCCTGCCGACCCGCGGCGCCAACGGCCTTGGCGCGACGCATGGAAGCGTGATGCTGCGACCCGAGCAGATCCTCTGCAGCGAGCCGCTGGCGGGCGCTCCGCGCGGGCGCGTGCTCGCGACGCAGTTCTACGGCCACGACGCCACCGCGCGCATCTCGCTGGCCGACCCGGCGAGCCCGCAGATAACCGCGCGCGCCGCCGGCCACCGGCTGCCGCAGGTCGGCGACGAGGTCTCGCTCGTCGTCGAGGGCACGGCGCTGGCCTTTCCCGCACCCCAGGCGACGCGCGCGATGGCACCCGAGAGTGCTAGCGGTGGCGCCGATGGCGCGCCGGGCACGGCGCCCGGTATGTGACCGACACCGTCTGCGCAGGCAGACCGCCGAGGCCGGCGAACAGCAGTTCGGACTTCATCGGGAAGCCGCCCCTCGGGCAGCGCCTGGGCACCGTCCCGTAGTAGACGACCCTCTTGCCCCTGCGAAACGCGGCGCCGATCTTCAGGCTGATCGACAGCGCCGACGCATCCGGCGCGCCGGGCACGGTTTCGATCAGCGGCACCGACGTGACGAACCTCTGCGCATAGGGGCTTCCGGCTCCTGTGACGTGGCTGGGCGAGAGGAATTCCAGTGACACGGGCGAGCTGCCCTGCGTGTAGAACTGCAGCCCGCCGCCGGGCGCGAAGAAGGCCTGGATCGAGGCGCGCTCCTGCACGCGTTCTGAGCCGAAGCTGACCACGCCGAGCGCGGTCCCGGAGAGCGTCACGCGCGAACGCCGCGGGCAGGCGCCCGGGCCTCGGTTCTGCAGCACCGCCGGCGAGCACGTCGCAAAGCCGCCGGTGTGCAGCTTGGTGCCCGCGGGGGTGAAGAAGTTGACGCCGATCAACGGCGCTGGAAAGCCGCCGTATTCGCTGCCTTTGATCGTGTACTGGACCTGCAGCGCGGCTCCCGCGCCGAGGATGTTGCCGGTGCCGCGGAACCCCGGGATCGGGACGGCTCTGGCTTTGAACGAGACCGTCGGAGCCGCCGAGGCGACCGCCGGCAGGCTTGCGACGACGAGGACAAGCACGGCTGCGGGCACGATCGATCTGCGCAACATGTGAACGCTCCTTCGCTGGTTGTCAGACGTGACCGGCGGTTCCAGCGATCCTTCGGTAGCGCGGGCCGGTTGGCTCCGGGCGTCACGTTCTTCTGCTGCTCAGAACACCTCAGCCGCACGAGAAGCGCGCCGCGGTGCGTCGGCGCTCGCTACTCGGCGACGGGTTCGCGCGCGAGCTGGTGCCTGATCCGGTCACGCGAGTCCGCGTAGCGCACGGCCTCGTAGACGATCAGCGCCAGCAGCAGCGCGGCGAGGATCGCCAGCGTAAGCAGCGCCGACAGCGCCGTGGCGGCCGGCAGCAGAGCCAGCAGCACGAGCGCGCACAGCAGCCGTCGCACGCTCAGCGTGTGCATGTTGCGCCAGCGAAACGCCACGTGCGCCAGCAGGTACTGCGCCGCGCCGCCGAGCAGCGCCGCCGCCGAGACGATGTTCAGCGGTTCGTCGACATGCACGATCGTGCGCTTGAGCCCGACGGCGATCAGCGCGATGCCGGCGACCATCGGAAAGTGCAGGTAGGAGTAGGAGTCGCGTGCGACGCCGTTGCGCTCGCGACCCTCGGCGGCTTTCGCCAGCCGCCGGCGGGCGACGATCGCGGTGACGTCGAAGTAGACCCACCAGAGAGCCGCGCCGACGGCGACGCCGAGCAGGCCCGCGAGGACGACCCCGGCGTCGATGCTCGCCTTCGCGCCGACGCCGATCGCGACGATCGACTCGCCCAGCGCGATGATCACGATCAGCCCGTGGCGCTCGGCGAAGTGCTCCGGCACGAGCTTCCAGCCGTCCTGACCGAACAGCAGCGGACCGCCGGCGTCCAGCAGCAGCGCAAGGCCCCAGATCGCCAGCTGCAGCGCCCCGGAGGTGAACGCCGCGGCGAACAGCAGGCCGGAACCGACCGCCGTGCTGCCGGCGAGCCCGATCACCGACTGGCGCAGCGCAGGGTCCTCGTGGCTGGCGAGCATGAACAGCACGATGTGCGCAGTGCGCACGACCGCGTACGCGCAGGCGAACAGCAGCGCATCGGAGCCGAAAGCGCCCGGAACGCACAGCGCGGCGACGAGGAACGCGCCCATCGCGACGAAGATCGCCAGGCGCACCGCACCCTCCTCGGGATCGACGACGCTCGTCAGCCACGCGTAGCCCACCCACGACCACCACAGCATGCCGAGCACGAGCAGGCCCTTGAGCATGCCTTCCCAGGTCGCGTCGTGCGCGATCAGCGTCGTGCACTGCGTCAGCGCGAGCACGAACACGAGGTCGAAGAACAGCTCCAGTGGCGTCACGCGCTCGTCGTCGCGCATCACAGCCGTGACGCGAGGCGCTTCGCTGGAGCGAGGTGCGCTCACCGCCGCATCTTCGCATCCGACAGGGCAGCGCTCGACATCGCGTCGGCACGGGACGCCGGCCGCGCGGCGGCCGGCGTCCTCGCTCAACGTTCAGCGCGTCAGTGCAGCGACATGTTCGGCTCGCCGGCGGCGTTGACGCCGCTCGCGGAGATCGTGCACGTCCCGCCCTTCGGCGCTCCCGCGTTGTAGGCCTGTGTCAGGCAGTTGCGCAGCGCCAGCTCGCCCCAGTAGTTGGGGTGTATGTCTTCCTGGATTTCATACGGCGGGAAGATCGCCGTGACCGTGCGAATCTGGTTGATCCACTCAGATTTGTCGACCGCGCCTGCGCCTTTCCACGTGGACAGCCCGGTCTCCTCGAGCAGCCCTACGCCTTTCTCGCACAGCCGCCGCCCGTTGAACGCGGAGCCCAGCTCCATCGTCTTGACGTTCGCCAGGCCGCTCGCGCTGGCCGCGCCGAAGACGGTGCCCGCGATCGTCGGCAGCATCGTTTCGTTGGCGTAGTTGGCGTCGTTGTTCCAGAATCCGCAGCCGCCGACTTCCTGCCTGGTGAAGCCACTCTGCGGATAGCGGAAGCCCGAGCCGAGCGGGATCGGCGACGGATAGTCCTGAACGAGAATCGTGTACTGCGAGCTGGAGTAGCCGGCGTTGGCCATCGCTTGGCCGACGTTTTTGATCGCCGTCGTGATTTCGCCCTTGACTTTGGCCACGTTGCTCGCGGTGAAGTTGCTCGTCACCGAGCTGTCGTCGTTGCAGTAGTTCGGCCACCACGACGGCGAGAGCAGCCAATCCTGCACGCACGTCTGCACGATGCTCGCGAAGTTGAAGTTGTTGCCGCCGATCGAGATGGCGACGAGCTTGACGTCGTGCGTGGCGGCGAAGTGCTGGAGCATCAGCGCCTGGCCTTCTTTGCCGCCGGAGTTGTAGAAGTCGAGACCCGGCTTGAACGTGCTGCCTTCGCTGACCGTGTAGGTCTTGGCGCCCGAGCAGGCGAGGTTCGCGCCGCTGACGCCGCCGCCGATCTTCACCTCGGCGGCTTTCGAGCGATGACAGCCCGGGATCGCTTCGGCGGTTTCTCCGGCGTTGTCGTCGTACGCTTTGGCTCCCAGCGCGTCGATCGTCGAGGAGCTCATGTTCGTGTTGCCCGCCCAGCGCCCGGCCTCGCCGGAGATGTAGGAGTCGCCGACGCTCGCCGTCCACGGCGCGCCCGAGCCCGGGCCGTCGGCGTGCGCCTGCGCGGTCAGCGAGCCGAGGCTCCAGACCAAGCCCGCCAGTGCGAGCAGGGCGACCGCGACGAACGACGTACGACGGCTGCGAGCAGCCGATGCTGGATGCATGGTTCTCTCCCCCTTCTGCGCGCCTCGCGCCACCCGCAGACGCTGTCGGCTCGACCCTACCCCCGACCGCCAATCGAGATCAACCCCACTCGACAGACGATGCTTTTCGCCGCAATTGCCGGCAGCGCGCTCGATCGCGACGTCTCTGACCGGCGGGGCCGCCCGCCCACCAGCTACGCGCTGTCGGCCACGCGCGAGGGCGCCTCGCCCCACAGCTGCTCTAGGCGATAGTAGTCGCGCGCCTCCGGCGTGAAGATGTGCACGACGACGTCGAGGTAGTCCATCAGGATCCAATCGGCCCGTCCCGCCCCCTCGACGCGACGCGGGACGGTGGAGTGCTCGCGCTTGAGTCCCTCGAGGATGCCGTCGTGGATCGCCTTGGTCTGGCGCGTCGTGTTGCCCGAGCAGATAAGGAAGTAGTCGGTATAGCCGAGCACGCCGCGCAGGTCCAGCTCGACGGCGTCGATCGCCTTCTTGTCGGCCGCCAGGCGGGCGATCTCGCCGAGCAGCTCTGAACCCTGAAGCAGCTCCGGCGGGGTCATCGGCTGGCGGCCCGCGTGCCGGCGCCATACACACCATGCTCGGCGATGTAGCCCGCGACGGCGTCGCCCACGAGATCGGCCAGCGGCTCTCCCGCCGTAGCGCGCTCGCGCGCCAGCGACGAGGACACGTCGATGACCGGTGAGTCGAGGAACTGGACGCGCCCTGCTCCGCCGAGGGCCGCGAGGGACTCGGACAGCGAACGGTGGTCGCTGCCCGAACGCGCGGCCACGGCCAGCCCGGCCAGCTCCAGCAGCCGCTCGGGCTCACGCCATTTCGGAAGCGTGCTCGCGATGTCCGCTCCCACGATCAGCGTCAGCTCGGCGTGCGGGTGTCTGGCGTGGATGGAGGTCAAGGTATCCACGGTATAGGACGGTCCGTCGCGTTCGGCCTCCAGCGCGCACACCGAAAGTCCCTCGCAGCCGGCGACCAGCAACCGGCACATCGCCAGGCGCTGCTCGGCACCGGGATCCCGCTCGATCGCCTTGTGCGGCGGCAGGCGCGCCGGAACCAACGCCACCGCCTCCAGCGCGAGCTGGCCGCGCGCTCGCCGGGCGATCGCCAGGTGGCCGAGGTGCGGCGGATTGAAGGTCCCGCCGAGGATGCCCAGCGATCGCAGCTCCCGCGGCGCCGGCGGGCGGTCAGCCGCGGACGTGTCCGTCACCCTCCACGAGGTACTTGAACGTGCACAGCTCTCGCAGGCCGATCGGCCCGCGCACGTGCAGCTTCTGCGTCGAGTTGCCGATCTCGGCGCCCATCCCGAACTCGCCTCCGTCAGTGAAGCGC
The DNA here is from genome assembly GCA_035995645.1 of Solirubrobacteraceae bacterium. Classification (GTDB taxonomy): domain Bacteria; phylum Actinomycetota; class Thermoleophilia; order Solirubrobacterales; family Solirubrobacteraceae; genus Palsa-744. Next base: position 28,641 of record DASYKG010000057.1, on the reverse strand, counting down.
GTGGAGGCGTTGACGTACACGCACGCCGCGTCCACGCCCAGCTGAAACGCGCGCGCGGAGGCCGTGTCGCGTGTGACGATCGCCTCGGAGTGCCCGCTGCCATAGCGGCTGATGTGCTCGATCGCCTCCTGCACCGAGTCGACCACCCGCACCGCCAGCGTCATCGCCAGATACTCGCTCGCCCAGTCCTCCTCGTCGGCGCGCTGCAGCGCGTCCGCGTCGTCCGGATGCGGCTGGCCGGCGCCGGCCACGAGCGCGAGCGTGCGCTCGTCGGCGCGCACGAGCACGCCCGCCGCTTGCAGTGCATCGACGATGCGCGGGAGGAACCGCGCCGCGACGCCCTCGTGGACGAGCAGCGTCTCGGCCGCGTTGCACACGCCCGGGCGCTGGGTCTTTGCGTTGAGCACGATCGCTTCGGCTTGCTCCAGCGCGGCGGTCGCGTCGACGTAGACGTGGCAGTTGCCCGATGCCGCGTAGATGACCGGCACCGTGGCCACCGCCTGCAGCGCATCCTTCAGCCCCTCACCGCCGCGCGGGATGATCAGGTCGACGCTGTCGTTCTGCCTGGCCAGCTCGGCCAGCTCGTCGCGCCCACCGCCGGCGACCAGGCTCACGCAGTCGCGCGGCAATCCCGCGGCGACCGCCGCCTCGGAGGCGATCTGCGCGAGCACGGCGTTGGAGTGCGCGGCGGTGGAGGACCCGCGCAACACGATCGCGTTGCCGGACTTCAGGCACAGAGCGGCCGCATCGATCGTCACGTTCGGTCGCGCCTCGTAGACGACCGCGACGACGCCCAGCGGGACGCGCACCTTGCGCACGTCCAGCCCGTTGGCCAGCCGCCGGCCCTCGATCAGCTCGCCGACCGGATCCGCCAGCGCCGCGATCTGCCTGACCGCGCCGGCGATCGAGAGGACGCGCGGCTCGTCCAGGCGGAGGCGGTCGAGCAGCGCTTCGCCGATCTCGTTCTCCCCGCCGGCCTGCATGTCACGTTCGTTGGCCTGCAGGATCTCCTGCACACGCTCCTGCAGCGCCACGGCGATCGCCTCCAGCGCGGCGTCCTTGACGCGACTGTCGAGGCCCGCGAGCGTGCGCGAGGCGGCCTTGGCCGAACGGCAGATGTCGGCGACCGATGAGACGGCTGTGGCCATAGCCCCTAAGGGTAGGAGGTCAGTCCACAACGAGGTAGTCGCGGTGCACGGCCTCCTCGCTGGCGCGCGGCAGGACCTCCCGCGCTGCAGCCGACTTCATCCCCTGGACCTGGCGCAGCTCCTGCGCGGAGTAGTTGCAGATGCCCTTGCCGAGCGTGTGCGCGGCGATGTCCTCGGAAGCGGCCTGGGCGATGTCCACGGCGTCGCCGGCGTCGAACTCGCCGAGCACGTCCACGATGCCGACGGGCAGCAGGCTCGCACTGCCCTCGCGCACCGCGCGCGCGGCGCCCGCGTCGACGAGCAGCGTGCCGCGCGAGGGCTTGGCGTACTTCAGCCACAGCTTGAACGAGCTGTAGCGCGCCTCGCGCGCGGCAAAGCGCGTGCCCTCGCGCTCCCCCGCCAGCACCGCCGGCAGCGCCTGCGCTCGCACCCCGGTGCAGATCACCGTGGAGATCCCCGCCGCCGTAGCCATGTCGGCGGCGACGACCTTCGAGCGCATCCCGCCCGAGCCCAGCGGCGAGGTCGTGTGGCCGATCTCCAACTGCGCCAGCTCGCCGAAGTCCGCGACCTCGCGGACGATCTTCGCGTCGGGGTACAGGCGCGGGTCGGCCGTGTACAGGCCGTCGATGTCCGTCAACAGGATCAGCTCGTCGGCGCCGACGAGCACCGCCACCTGCGCCGCGAGGAAGTCGTTGTCGCCGAAGGAGATCTCGTCGGTCGCCGTGGTGTCGTTCTCGTTGATCACCGGCAGCACGCGCCACTCCAGCAGCGTCGTCAGCGTCTGGCGCGCATTGAGGTAGTGCGTGCGTGCGCTCATGTCGAAGAACGTCAGCAGCACCTGCGCGCTCGTCACGCCGCGCTCGCGCAGCAGCTCGTCATAGATCCGGTACAGCTTGCCCTGCCCCACCGCGCTGGCCGCCTGCAGCTCGCGGATCGAGCTCGGCCTCTGCGACAGCCCCATGACGCGCATTCCGCGCGCGATCGCCCCGCTCGTCACGACGATCGCCTCGTCGCCCGCGCTGTGAACGCCCGCCAGCGCATCGCACACGTTGCGCAATACGTCCGTGCGCGGCTCGCCCTCGCCGTCGGCGACCACGCTCGAGCCCAGCTTGACGACCACGCGTCTCATCGCCTGGAGCTTATTTGCCCGCGCCACCCGCGCCCGCGCTCGTGGCACGCCCGCGGCGCGTCCGTGGCGCGCCCGCGAAGCGGCGCGCGAGGCGGGCGTGCCCCCGCGTGAGCGGGGACTAGGCGGGCGCGCCCGGGTCCAGCTCGAACGTCTCGCCGGCGATCTCGATCTCGTCGCCCGGCGCAAAGCCCTGCGCTTGCAGCGCCTTGAGCACGCCGATCCGGCGCAGCCTGCCCTCGAAGTAGGCCATCGCGTCGTCGTTGTCGACGTCGTAGCGAGCCAGCAGCCGTTCGATTCCTCGACCGCGCACGGCAAACGAGCGTGGCCCGACGCGCTCGACCGTGAAGCCGCTGTCGCCCGCGGGGCGAAAGACCATGTGCTCGGCCAGCTCCTCGCCGGCGGCGCCGGTCGCGGCGAAGGCGTCGCCCGCGACCTGCCCCTCGACGGTGCGATCGGGCGCAGCGCTCGCCTCAAGCGCCGGCACCCGCCGCAGCAGCTCGCCGGCGAGCTCGCGCAACCCGGCGCCGGTCGCGCTGGAGGTGGCGATCACCGCAACGTCCTCGCCCAGCCGCTCGCGCCACTGCGCGACCGTCTCGCGCACGCGCTGCTCGTCGACGAGATCGCACTTGGACAGGGCGAGCACCCGTGGCAGCTCAGCCAGGCGCCTGTCGTGCGCGGCGAGCTCACGCTCGATCGTCGCGTGATTGGCGGCCGCGTCCTGGCCCGCGGAGAGCTCTGGAGCGATGTCCAGCACGTGCACGAGCAGTCGCGTGCGCTCCACGTGGGCAAGGAAGTCGTGGCCGAGCCCGGCGCCGTCGCTTGCTCCCTCGATCAGCCCTGGGATGTCGGCGATCACCAGCTGGCGATCCTCGCCTTCGAGCACGCCGAGCACCGGCGAGAGCGTCGTGAACGGATAGTCGGCGACCTTCGGCGCCGCGCGCGTCAGCCGCGCCAGCAGCGAGGACTTGCCGGCATTGGGCAGCCCCACCAGCCCGACGTCGGCGAGCAGCTTCAGGCGCAGCTCCAACCAGCCCTCCTCCCCCACCAGGCCGCGCTCGGCAAAGCGCGGCGCCTGGCGCGTGGGCGTGGCGAAGCGCTTGTTGCCCTTGCCGCCCGAGCCGCCGCGAGCGACCGTCGCGCGCTGGCCCGCGGCCAGCAGTTCCCAGCGGCGCCCGGCAAGATCTCCGCCGTCGTCGCCGGCCGCGACGATCTGCGTGCCGGGGGGAACGCCGATCGTCAGAGTCTCGCCGTCGGCTCCGTGGCGCTGCGCGCCTTCCCCGTGGCCGCCGCGGCCGGCGTGGTGGTGGGTCTTTCGCTTGAAGCTCTGCAGGTCGCGCAGCGAGTCGTCGCACACGAGCACGACCGCCCCACCGCGGCCGCCGTCGCCACCGTCGGGGCCGCCGCGTGGCACCTTCGCTTCGCGACGGAAGCTCATGCAGCCGTCGCCGCCGGCGCCTGCCTGTACGTGGATCCTCGCGCGATCGTGCAGCATCGCCCCCATCGTGACAGCACGCGATCGCGCGTCCGGCACGCGGATGTGGGTAGATGGGGTGGCGAGAACCCCGAGCAAGGAGCTGACAGCAGATGAGCCCAGATTCAGCAGCCACGACCGACGACGTCCTGTTGATCACCGGCGCGTCGTCGGGCATCGGCGCGGCGACCGCGCGCCACGCAGCCGCCGCCGGATGGCGCGTGGTGCTAGCGGCGCGATCGCGCGATCGCCTGCAGGAGCTCGCAGAGGAGCTCGGCGGCCGCGAGCGCGCGCTTGCGCTGCCGTGCGACGTGACCGACTGGGATGCCCAGCAGCAGCTCGTGGCGGCCGCGCTTGGAGCCTTCGGACAGATCGACGCCGCATTCGCCAACGCCGGCTTTGGCGGGCCGCGCGGCTTTCTCAACGACACGCCCGAGCACTGGCGCGAGATGGTCCTGACGAACGTCTACGGCGCCGCGCTCACGCTGCGGGCGACGATTCCCGCGCTGAAGCAGTCGCGCGGGCACCTGCTGCTGACCTCCAGCGTGGCCGGCCGGCGCGTGCTGCCGGGCTCGATGTACTCGTGCACCAAGCACGCCGTCACCGCGATGGGCGAGGCGGCGCGCCAGGATCTGCACGGCACGGGGATCCGCGTGACGTTGATCGAGCCGGGGATGGTCGACACGCCGTTCTTCGACGAGCGCCCTTCTGACGCGCTGCATCCCGACGACATCGCGCGCGCGGTGATCTACGCGATCGCCCAGCCGCCGCACGTCGACGTCAACGAGATCCTCGTGCGCCCGACCGCCCAGCAGGGGTGATCGAGGACGATCGCGCAGCAGGGCTGGCGGTGCGGGTAGCTCGCCTGCGATCGCGTGAGTGAGGCTCAGGCGTTGGCGAGCTCGCGCGCGAGGTACAGGCCACCGGCGGCCGCCGCCCCGGCCACCGCGACGGTGCCGATCGCCCCCGCCGGCGGCAGCTGCGAGCGCACGGCGACCGTCGCCAGTGCGTCGACCGAGTCCGCCAGCGCGCACGCGGCGAGCACCTGCGGCGCGATGTCCGGGTCGTCGAGCGTGCGCAGCGCGAGGATGCCGAGCGCGAGGTCGCGTGCGCCGAGGGAGCGTGCGAGGTAGCGCACGGCAGGATGAGAGGCGTGGGCGCCCAGCCAGCGCGACGTCACGGCCTCGGGCGCCACGAGCACGGCCACCCCCAGCGCCGCCCTTCCGGCGGCGAGCAGGCTGGCAGCCCGTCGCGGGCCCACCCGTTCTCCTTCCTAGGACTCTGCGTCGGGCAGCACGCTGACCGTGCGCCCGCGGCGGCCGGTCGTGAACTGCACGGTGCCGGCGGCGCGTGCGAACAGCGTGTCGTCCTTGCCGATCCCCACCCCGGTACCCGGCTTGAAGCGCGTGCCGCGCTGGCGCACGATGATCTCGCCGCCCGTCACGGCCTCGCCGGCGAACGTCTTCACGCCTAGGCGCTGCGCGTTGGAGTCGCGCCCGTTGCGGCTGGAACCGAGTCCCTTCTTATGAGCCATCTGCCGACTCCTCTTTCACTTTGGAAGCTTTACCCGCTTTTGCGCCACCGTCGGCCTTCGCATCGGCCGCGGGCTTGGCTTTGCCCTGTGCAGGCGCTTTCGCCGCCGCTTTGCCCGCAGGCTGTTTCTCGCCGGCCGGTTTCGCCGCGGCCGGCTTCTCAGAAGCCGTTTTCGCCGCTGCCGCTTTGGCTTTGCCCTGCGTGATCTCCGTGACCTCGATCTGCGTGAGATCCTGGCGGTGGCCGGTGCGGCGCTTGTAGCCGCGCTTGGGCTTGAACTTGAACACGCGCAGCTTCTCGCCGCGCACGTGCGCGACGACCTTCGCCGTGACCTTCACGGCCTCCAGTCCGGCCTTGTCGAACACGGCCTCGTCGGAGCGGTAGAGGATCGGCTGCAGCGCCACATCCGCGCCCTCGGCGGCGGGCAGGCGCTCGACGAGCAGCCGCTGGCCGCGCTCGACGCGGTACTGCTTGCCACCTGTCTTCACGATCGCGTACATGTCTGTCTCTTCTCGATTTCTCTATCTCGTAGGGCGCCAGCCGTCGACCGGCGCCTGCGATCCGCTCTACTCGGGGGTCGCCGGTGCCTTGACAGCCGAACGGCGCCGCCCGCCTCTGCGGCCACGACGCCGAGGCTTGGATTGTAGGCCATCGTCAGCGCCCTCGCCCTGCGACTTCTCCCCGTCCTCGGACGACTGCACGTCGGAGTGCTCGGGCGTGTCGCGCGCGGGAGGGCTGGCGTCGGCGCCGTTGGCCGGGTCCTGCTCGGGCTCGGAGTCGATCGCCGTGGCCGACTCGTGCAGCCCGGCTTCGCGGCGGACTTCGGCGTCCTCGCTGTCGGCGGGCGCGCGACGCCCGCGGGCGCGAGAGCGCGCGCGTTCGCCGGCCCGGCCACCCTCGCCGGAGGAGGAACGGCGCCCCGAGCGTCCGTTGCGCGTGGCCGCGGGACGCGCCGGGGGACGCACCACCTCGCCGGACTCGTCGAGCAGCAGCGCGCTGGCCGCCGTGCGTCCGACCTGGTCGATGCGCACCATGCGCTTGCTGCCGACGTGCGGCGCGGCGCCGGCGATGGAGATGATGTAGCCGTCGATTTTCGCGACGGCGTCGTCGACGTCGTACATGTGCGGCTCGACGATCTCCACGAGCACCTCGTCGCCCTGGCGGAAGGGCAGCGCGCGCTCCTCGACCTCCTCGCGCGTGCCCTGGAAGGTGATCGCGAAGTGGTCGAGCGTGAGCCCTTCCGAGCCCTCGAACAAGAACGACTTGCCCGTCTGCGCCTCAAGCGCATGCAGCACGCGCGAGCCGTGTCCGGTGAACTCGGCCGTCACGCGCGGGTTGATCTGCACGAGGAAGGCGTCCACGTCGGGGTTTTCCACCGCGACGTCGCGCAGGCGGCGCTCGAACTCGATCGCGATCGTCTCCTCCGAGCGGATCACGCCCTCGCCCTCGCACGTCGGGCACGGCCGGCTCATGATCTCGCGCACGCCCTCGGTCACGTTCTGGCGCGTCATCTCGACGAGCCCGAGCTTTGAGATCTCCGCCGTGAAGGTCTTCGTGCGGTCCTCGTCGAGCGTCTTTCGCAGCACCTTCATCACCGCGTCGCGGTTGCGCGCGCGCGCCATGTCGATGAAGTCGATCACGATGATCCCGCCGATGTCGCGCAGGCGCAGCTGGTTGACGACCTCCTCGGCCGCCTCGAGGTTGGTCTTGGTGATCGTGTCCTCCAGGCCCGCGCCCTTGCCGCGGCCGATGAACGAGCCGGAGTTGACGTCGATCACCGTCAGCGCCTCGGCGTAGTCGATGATCAGATAGCCGCCGCTGGGCAGGTCCACGCGACGCGACAGCAGTCCCTCGATCGCCTTGTCGACGCCGTAGGCCTCGTACAGCGGCTCCTCCTGCTTCCACAGCTCGACGCGCTCGACGAGCTCCGGCGCGGTGCGCGTGAAGAACGACACGAGCCGGTGGTACTGCTGCTCGTCGTCGACGATCGCGCGCTCGAAGTGCGCGGAGAAGATGTCGCGCACGACGCGCACAGACAGGTCGGCCTCCTGAAAGACGAGGTCCGGCGCAGCCGTGTCCTCGACGCGTTTCTCGAGCACCTCGTGCAGCTTGTGCAGGTACTTCAGCTCGCGCTCGAAGTCCTCGCGCTTGGCGCCGTGCGCGGCCGTGCGCACGATCACGCCACCGCCGCCGATCTCCAGTTTGGAGGTCTGGCGGCGCAGCCTGTCGCGCTCTTTGTCCTCTAGGCGCCGCGACACGCCGATCCCCTCGCCACTGGGCGCGTAGACCATGTAGCGCCCGGCGATCGTCAGCTCCATCGACAGCCGCGCGCCCTTCGTCTTCAGCGGGTCCTTGACGACCTGCACGACGATCTCCTGCCCGGGCTTGAGCAGGTCGGCGATCCTCCGCCCGCTGCCGCTGCCGCGCCCGCGTTTGGGAGCCTCGACGCCCGGCAGCACGATCTCGTCGACGTGCAAAAAGCCGTTCTTCTCCAAGCCGATGTCGACGAACGCGGCCTCCAGGCCGGGCAGTACGTTGTCGACCTTGCCCTTGTAGATGTTGCCGACTATCGAGCGCCCGCCGCGGCGCTCGATGTACAGCTCGGCGATGCGGTATCCGGCGTCCGGGCCTTTAGCGCCTCGCTTGCGCGGGCTGGGCGCCTTCGAGGCCGCGGTCGCCGTCGCCGGCGCGCCCGACTTGCGGGCCGAGGCACGTGGAGCGGGAGTTCCGCTGGCCTCCAGAAGCGCGACGCGCGTCTCGGCGCGATCGACGCTGACAAGCACTTGCTTTTTCAATGTGAACCAGTCTTTCGGTGTTGGATGGGGCCGAGCCCGAGGCGTACGGGAGCCGGCGATGCAGGCCCCCTCGCGACGGGCTCGAGGCCCGCGGGCTGGCAAGGACGCCAATGGCCGGCCGCAGCGCCGCGACGTCGTCGTGACTCGACCCAGCACTTGCTGCTGTGTGCCCGGCGAGCTGACGGTCTGGCGGGAGATGCGGGGCGTTCATTGGTGTCTGCTAACGCAGGACGCGTCCCTTCAATGCTTGCGAGGCGCGTGCCTGGATGTAAATCGATTGCAACAGGCCCATCGCCAACAGTGTCGTGATGACCGACGAGCCGCCATAGCTCATGAGCGGCAGCGTGACGCCGGTGATGGGCATGATCCCAATTGCCATTCCCACGTTGACGAAGACCTGAAACATCAGCATAGCCGCTACGCCGGCGGCGACGAGCGAGCCGAACAGGTCCTTGGACATCGTCAGGATGCGCAGCGCGCGCCAGATCAGCATCGCGTACAGCGCGAGCACCAGCGCGGCGCCGACGAAGCCGTACTGCTCGCCGACCGCCGCGAAGATGAAATCGGTGTGGTTCTCGGGCACGTAGCCGAGCTTGCTCTGCGAGGCGTTGACGCCGCGGCCGGTCTTCTGACCGGATCCGATCGCAATCTTGGACTCCTCCTGTTGGTAGCCTTCCTTCTGCGCATTGGTCGTCGGGTGCAGGAAGGCCGTCAGGCGCTGCACCTGGTAGGGCTTGAGCACGTGCACGCCGACCGCCGGGGCGGCCACGAGCACGAACGTCAGCGCCACCGCGCCCAGCGCGGCAAGCCCGGCGAGGTGCTTCCACGGCGTGCCCGCGACGAACAGCAGCGTCAGCGCGATGACCACGTAGACCAGCCCCGAGCCGAGGTCCGGCTGGGCGATCACGAACATCGCCGGCACGAGCGCCGCGAGCATCACCAGCGCCGTCGTGTCGCGGTCGCGCAGACGCCTGGCGCGGTCGACGACGAGCGCGGCCAGCGCCAGCATCAGCAGCACCTTGCCGAGCTCGGAGGCCTGAAAGGAGAAGAACGGCAGGTTGATCGCGCGCTGGGAGCCGCGCGCGGTGTGCCCCAGCGCGAGAACCGCCAGGATTGTGAAGATCAGCACGCCGTAGATCGCCGTTTTCAGCGGGCGCAGACGCGCGTAGTCAAGGCGCGAAAGCGCCAGCATCAGCACGCTGCCGACGATCAGGTAGGTCAGCTGGCGATCGACGTAGTAGCGCGGCTGGCCCGGGATCAGGTCTTTCGTGGCCGCCCCCAGCGTGACGATCGAGCAGATCGCCAGACCGATCACCGCGAGCGTCAGCAGCGGGTCCAGCGGCAGGCGCAGTGTGCGCGGCGCGGCGGTCGGCTGCGCACGATCGGGCGCTGTGATCGGGCTGAGCGGGCTCAAAACGTGTGCGAGCTTCCGGCGACGAACTTCTTGGCCTTGCCGAACCACTGCGAAGCCAGCAGGCGGGCGACGGGCGCCGCGGTTTCCGCGCCGAAGCCGCCCTGCTCGATCGTCACTGCGATGACGATCGGCCGCGACGGATCGCCGATGTAGCACATGTACCACGACTGATCTTCTTTGCCGATGTGCTGGGCGGTGCCCGTCTTTCCATACACCGGATGCTGGCCCTGGTCCCATCCGGTCCACACCGCCGCCGACGTGCCCCCGGACTGGCTGGCCGCCTCGTGGATGCCCTGCATCACGAGATTGACGTCTTCGGAGTTGAGGTGAACGTGGCGCTGCGCCGGAAAGCTCAACGACTGCACGAGCCGGCCCTGGGAGGCGTCGACCTCCATGCCGAGATGCGGACGCACGACCCAGCCGTCACCGCCGTTGGTGAACGCGTTGGCGAGCGTCGAATAGGCGACGGCCATCTGCAGCGGCGAGGTCAGCAGGTCGCCCTGGCCGACCGCCAGGTGCATGTTGTCTCCCACGCTCCACGGTCGCCCGTCGGAGATCCCGCAGCTGCTGACGTGCTTGCGCCGCTCGCACTTGAGCTCTTCGCGTCCCACCTGCGCGCGCCACGCGCGATCGGGCACCAGGCCGGTTATCTCGCTCGGCAGGTCGATCCCCGTCTGCTGGCCCACGCCCAGCTTGTGCGCCTCGCGCTGGATCACGTTGCCATGGCTGTTGGCCAGCTCGCCGGCTTCGAAGAAGTACGTGTCGGAGGACACCTTCAGCGCTTCCACCAGCCCGACGGCGCCGTAGTCGGCCTTGCCCGCGTTGCAGAACTGCTGCGTGGAGACGCGTATGCACTGACCGGCGCCGAGGCCCTGAGTGGGGTTGATCACGCCCGCTTCCAGCGCCCCCATCGCAGTGATCGGCTTGAACGTCGAACCCGTCGGGTAGGTGCCGTTGACGGCGCGGTCTGTCAGCGGCGCCGGAGCAGTTTCGCCCGATGCGCCCGCCTTGCCCTCGAGCGCCGCGTATTCGCCCTTGGTCAGCGGTTTGGCGAACTTGTTCGGGTCGAACGTCGGCGAGGAGCCCATCGCCAGCAGCTGCCCGTTGCGCGGGTCCATCGCCACGAACGCCCCGGCGTCGGCCGGTTTGCCGCCCGCACGCGCGTTTTCGATCCCCTGCAGCAGAGCTTTTTCACCCTCTTTCTGCAGTCCGCGGTCGAGCGTCACCTTGAGGCTGTAGCCGCCCTTCGGCGGCGTCGGCGCGAGGTTGTTCGGGACCGGATAGCCCGCGGCGTTTACCTCCACGCGCTCGATTCCCGGGCGCCCGCGCAGGTAGCGGTCGTAGTAGTACTCGAGGCCTTCCTGACCGACGACGGTTCCCTGTTTGACGCCGTTGAAGGCGTGCAGCTTGAGCTCCCCTTCGGAGACCTGCCCGACATAGCCCAGCACCTGGGCCGCCATCGCACCGTATGGATAGGCGCGGATCGACACGGGCTGCTGGGTGACACCGGGAAAGTCGCTCTGGCGCTCGGCCAGCACGGTCAGCGCGCCGCGTCCGGCGTCGGTCTTGATCGTCACCGGCGCGTACGGCAGCGCCGTGCGGCCCTTGATCACGAGCGCCTGGATGTGCGGTCCGCTCATCCCCAGCAGCGCCCCGAGCCTGCGGTAGAGCAGCACGCGCTGGCGTCCGGGCGGCGGCAGCGCCGAGGGCACGATCTGCACCGCGTTGGTCGTGCGGCTGGCGACCAGCGGCTTGCCTTCGCGGTCGAGGATTTCTCCACGCGGCGCCGTGATCGGCAGGTCGCGCGCGCGGTTTGCGTTGGCCTGCTGGACGTACTGTTCGCCGGAGAGCACCTGCAGGAACCACAGGCGGAAGAAGATGATCGCGAACATCGCCATCGCCAAACCGCCGAGGATCGCCACGCGCAGCGCCAGCTGCGGCGAGACCGGGATGCGCCCGTCGCGCCGTCCGGCCGGCTCGATCGCGCTCATGCTCGGACGGCTCGCTTCATCGAGACCGCGACAGCGGGCTCAGCCCACCGGTCGTGTACGCGCGGCGACGACGCCGGCGCGGATCGTCGGGCAGGCCGCCGATCAGGCTGCGGCGCACGATCGCGTAGACGGGCAGCGCGACGATCGTGTCGACGACGGCGCCGAGCACGATCTGGCGCAGCAGCTCGAAGCTGACCGGCGCGTCGACGCCGAGCAGGAACTGCACGACCGAGTAGCCGATCGCCGCGGCGGCCGCGGCGGCGCCGCCGACGAGCAGCGGCGTCAGCGCGGCCTGCGGGTCGCGCAGCTCGCGCAGGCGCCCGGCCCAGTAGCCGACGACGGTCAGCGTCAGGGAGGTCACGCCGAGCGTCTGCACGAGCGCGAGGTCGACGAGCAGGCCGACGGCGAAGCCGGTCGCCGCGCCGACGGTGGAGCCGCACAACAGCCCCACGAACGCGACCAGCAGCGGCGACAGGTCGGCGCTCACGCCGAACACGGGGACCTCCGAGACGACGCCGATCTGAAAGAACACGGCGACCACCGCCAGCGCGGCGATGCGCCCGAGCAGGCCGGCTGAGACGCCCGTGCTCGTGTTCATTTGCCGGTCCCCGTCGAGGCCAGCGCTTCGCCGGGAGAGGCGCCCGCCTGCTGGCCCGGCGGCAGGTTCGCGGTCAGGCGGCTGAGGTTCGCCGGCAGCGAGCCGCGCGCCGCCGTCAGCACCTGCACGACGTCGAGGTTGTGCAGGTCCGCCAGCGGGTGCACGTTGACCGAGCGGTAGGCGCTTTCTTCGTTGACCGACGTGACCTGGCCGATCGGGATGTTCGGCGGGTACAACGAGTCGTCGTGGCTGGACACGGTGCCGGAGGTGACGACGTATTCGCCGCGATTTGCGCGCGTGTTGGCCGGCAGGTACTGCAGCAGGAGATCGTTGGGTTCGCCCACCTTCGGCTGCACGATGCCAGTCGCGTTGGACGAGCCGATGCGCGCCGAGACGCCCACGGAGCTGTCGGTGATCAGCGTCACCTGCGCGCCGTCGGAGGCGGCCTGGGCGACCTTGCCGACGAGCCCTTCGCCGTTGATCACCGGGTCGTTGACGTGCACGCCGGAGGATTCGCCCTTGTCGATCGTGACCGTCGAGTACCAAACGTTGGGCGACTTGGCCACGACCGTCGCCGTCACCGGCTGGTAGTCCTTGACGCTCAGCTGGTTGTCCAGCCGATACAGCGTCAGCAGTTCGCGATAGGAGTGTTTTTCAGACTGGCTGGCGATCACTTCGCGTCGCAGCGCCTCGACCTGCTTGCGCAGTTCGTTGCGCTGGCCTTTGGCGTGCAGCGTGTCGCCGAACCAGCCGACGAGATCGCGCACGGGCTTCAGCGCCTTGTTGGCGCCGTTCTGGATCGGCGAGACGACCGTCAGAAAGCCGCGCTGCACGGAGTGCAGGCCGCCGCTGGAGGCCTCGCCGAAGTAGGCGGTCAGCAGTATCAGGGAGAGCACGACGAGCAGCGCAAGCACCGCACGTCGACGCCGGACCGTCTTGTCATACACGAATAGCGACCTTCCGAAGCGTTCACTGACGAAGAGTACCCCCGGGTGCACGTGCCCGTCACAGGCGCGTGGCTCACCTGCGGCGCTGGCGGTTGCGCGAACTGCGGTTGGAGCGGTGGATCGCCTCGAACTCCTCCAGCGACCGGCCCGAACCGACGGCCACGCACGTCAACGGCGACTCGGCGAGATGGGCGGGCATCTGCGTCTCTTCGCGCAGGCGCTCGTCCAGGCCCTGCAGCAGCGCGCCGCCGCCGGCGAGCATGATGCCACGGTCCATGATGTCCGACGCCAGCTCGGGCGGCGTGCGGTCGAGCGTCTCCTTGACCGCGTCGAGGATCTGGTTGAGCGGTTCTTCGAGCGCCTGACGGATCTCCTCGCTGGTCAGCACGACCGTCTTCGGCAGCCCCGCGACCATGTCGCGACCGCGGATCTCCGCCTGCAGCTCCTCCTCCATCGGGCACGCCGAGCCGATCTCCAACTTCAGCTCCTCCGCCGTCTGCTGGCCGATCAGCAGCTTGTACTCGCGCTTGGCGTAGTTGATGATCGCCTCGTCCATCTCGTCGCCGCCGACGCGAATCGACTGCGAGACGACGATCCCGCCGAGCGAGATCACGGCGACCTCCGACGTCCCGCCGCCGATGTCCACGACCATCGATCCCGTCGGCTCGCCGACCGGCAATCCCGCGCCGATCGCCGCCGCCATCGGCTCCTCGATCAGGTAGGCGGTGCGCGCGCCCGCCGACAGGCACGCCTCCTCGACCGCGCGCTTCTCCACTCCGGTCACGCCCGAGGGCACGCACACGACCACGCGCGGGTGCGCCCAGCGGTTCTGGTGCACCTTCTGGATGAAGTGCCTGAGCATCTGCTCGGTCACGTCGAAGTCGGCGATCACGCCGTCCTTCAGCGGGCGGATCGCCTGGATCGTGCCCGGCGTGCGCCCGAGCATGCGCTTGGCCTCGATGCCGACCGCGTGCACTTCGCCCGTGCGCGAGTCGATCGCCACGACGCTCGGCTCCGACAGCACGATGCCGCGTCCGCGCACGTACACGAGCGTGTTCGCGGTCCCCAGGTCGACGGCCATGTCGCGGCCGCCAAATCCTGTCAGATAGCTGAAGATGCCCATTTATAGAGAAGAATGATGCGCTCGGCCTCGCGCCGCGCCGCTACCGATCGCAGATCGGCCAGCGGGCCTCGGCTCAGCTGCGGCCGATCGACGATCTGAGGCTTGCCCGGTGGGGCAGTGTAGCGAACGACCTTTGCCGTCCGATAGCCCCGCCAGCGCTTTTGCAGGCAAAACGGCGTGCCCCCGCGGCACGCCATGGCACAGCCGCAGCGCACGCCGATCCAGGCGCCGGCAGGCGCCCATCATCAATCCTCGAAGCCCTCCGGATAGAGCTCCAGCAGCGCCTTCAGCGGCAGACCGACGACGTTCTCCTCTTCGCCGTCGACCGCCAGCACGAGCTTCGCGCCGGTGGCGCCCTGGATCGCGTAGCCGCCGGAGCGATCGCGCCACTCCTCGGTGGCGACATACCAGTCCAGCAGCTGCGAGTCGACCGGGCGAAACGTGACCGACGTGCGCGCCACGGCCGTTCGCTGCTCGACCGCCGATCGGCCGTCGCACAGCAGCACGACCAGCCCGCTGAGCACCTCGTGCGTGCGCCCGGCGAGCGCCGTCAAGGTCTTGCGAGCCGCCGCCGCGTCGGGCGGCTTGCCGTAGATCACCCCGTCGAGCACGACGATCGTGTCGCAGCCGAGCACCGCCTCGACCGTGCCCGCGCGGTGCGCCGCGCGCGCCTTGCGCAGCGCGTTCTCGACGGCGACCTGTGCCGAGTCCTCGCCCTGCTGCAGCTCACTGGCATCGGACACCCTGACCGTGAACGGGACCCCCAGCCGCTGCAGCAGAGCCCGCCGCTGCGGCGAGCGCGAGGCGAGGACCAGTTGCGGCGGCGCGGCGACGGCGGCCTACAGGTCGGGGAAGAACAGCGCGGCCTCGCGCGCCGCGGACTCCGGGGCGTCGGAGCCGTGCACCATGTTGCGGCCCGTCTCGATCGCGAAGTCGCCGCGGATCGAGCCCGTCGTCGCCTCCAGCGGGTTCGTCGCGCCGATCACCTGCCGCGCCGCCTTGACCGCATCGACGCCCTCCAGCACCATCGCCACGATCGGGCCCGACGTGATGAAGTCGACCAGCTCGCCGAAGAACGGGCGCTCGGCGTGCTCGGCGTAGTGGCGCTGGGCCAGATCGCGCCCGACGGTCATGCTGCGCATCGCGACGATCTTCAGCCCCTTGCGCTCGAAGCGGGCGATGATCTCGCCGGACAGCCCGCGCGCGAACGCGTCGGGCTTTACGAGGATCAACGTTCGGTCCATGGGTTCCTTTGCTTGTCGATGATCTAGGCGGCCGGTGGGCGAGGCTCAGCGGCCACTAGGTGCTGGGGCGAGCGCGGCGACTGGAGCTCGTGCCAGAGCGCCCGCCGCGAGGCCTGGGGGCGGGCTCGGCGGCGGCCACGGGGGTCGCACGCGTGTCCTGCTCGTCGCCCGTCTCCTCGACGGGGTCGGCCTCGACGATGGTCGCCGCGTCGCGTTCCTTGCGTTCGCGCGTCGCCTTGGCGCGCGCGGTCTCGGGCCTGCTGGCGGCGGGCTCGGCCTGCTCGGCGTCGATCGCAGCCTGCGTGCGGCGCCTGCGCGTGCGGGGCGGCGGCGGCGCGGCGGCGGCCACCTCGGTCTCGCAGTAGGGACAGATCGTCCATGCCTGGTCGAGTGGGCGCGAGCAGCTGACGCAGCGCTCCTTGAGCTTGCGCAGGCAGCTCGGGCAGCGCACGAAGTCGCGCTCGATGCGGTAGTCGCAGTGCGGACACAGCGAATGGTCGAATTCGTGCAGGCGCGCCTCCGCCGCCTGCACCTCCAGTTCGCGCTCGTGCACGTCCTCGAGGAACTCCGGCGGGCGCAGGATCATGTAGACGATCGTGCCGACGAACGGGAACAGCGACGCCGCGGTCGCGCAGCCGACGAGCATCGGATCGTGGATCCTGCGGCGCGCATCGGCGTACGTCCAGTAGATCAGCGAGATGTACAGGACGACGACGAACAGGATCAGCAGGTCGACGACCAGGTTCAGGCCGCTGCTTTCGATTCCGAAGTATGCGAGGGTGGGCATCGGCCGGCCGAGTTTAGAGAAATAGACGACCGAATCCGTAACCGGCCGCGAAGAACACCAGGATCACCAGCGCCACGATCAGCGCCACGGCGCCGATCATCGTCAGCACCGATGGGCCCTCGTCGTTCACGATGCAGCCCTTCGCCGGCGATCGCGCGACTCCTCTGTCGCGTCCTCGCGCGCGAGCGCGGCGATCAGGTCGCCGACGAGGTACACCGAGCCGGTCGCGAGCACCGCGCCTGCGCGCTCGCCGGCCCAGCGCTGGGCGTCGGCCAGCGCGCGCTGAGGGCTCGGCTCGCAGGCGACGCGATCAAAGCCGAGCTGGCGCGCGAGCGACTGCAGCGCGGCGGGCGACAGCGCGCGCGCGCTCGGCGGCGCGGTGAACCACGCTCGCTCGCTCACGGCGAGCAGCGGCGCGAGCATGCCGGCTGCGTCCTTGTCCTCGAGCACGCCCAGCACCAGCGCGAGCGGTCGCTCGGCGAGGACGTCGGGCAACGACCGCACGAGCGCGCGCACCGCGTCGGGATTGTGCGCGCCGTCGAGCACGGTCAGCGGATCGCGATCGACGACCTGCAGGCGCCCGCGCACCCGCGTCGCGGCAGCCGCCTCGCGCACCGCCGCCTCGCGCGGCTCGATCGCAGCCTCGCGCAGGTACGTCTCGGCGGCGACGCGCGCGAGCGAGAAGTTGCGTCGCTGGAACTCGCCGCTCGCCCCGAGCGTCGCCCCGCGCCAGCTCGCCGGCGCGGTGACGATGCGCGCGCCGCGCTCGCCGGCGACGCGCTTGGCGACGGCGAGCGCCTGCGGCGCGAGGTCGGCGCCAAGCGCGAGTGTCGTCGCGGGCGCGACGACGGCGAGCTTCTCCTCGGCGATGTCGCGCAGCGTCGGGCCCAGCCAGCGCGTGTGCTCCAGGCCTACGTTCGTCAGCGCCGTCACGCGCGACTCGATCACCGAAGTGGCGTCGTAGCGTCCGCCCAGGCCGGCCTCGATCGCGGCGACCTGCACGCCCTGCTCGGCCATCTGCCACAACGCCGCCGCGGTCAGCAGTTCGAACTGCGTGACGTGGTCGTCGCCGGCCAGCGTGCGGTTGACGCGCTCGGCCGCCCACGCCGCGCGGGCGATCGCCGCGGCGAACGCATCGGCGTCGAGCTCGCGTCCGTCGATCTGCAGGCGCTCGCGGTAGGAGATCAGGTGCGGCGAGGTGTACGCGGCCGTGCGCAGGCCGTGGCGCTGCAGGACGGCGGCGACCATGCGCGTCGTCGACGTCTTGCCGTTGGTGCCGACCACGTGGACGCTGTCAAAGCGTTGCTGCGGCGAGCCGAGCACGGTCATCATCCGGTGCATGCGGTCCAGCCCGAAGCGCATGCCGAACAGCTCCAGCGAGCGTAGGTGCGCTTCGGCCTGAGCCTCGCTCCAGGCGGCGGGCACTACGCGTCGGGGTGCTGGCGCAGGTAGTCGATGAAGACCGGCCGCAGCGCCTCCCCGAGCTTGCCGTCGCCGCTGTGCAGCGCATCGGAGATCAGCCCTTTGGCGGACTGGATGTCGTAGTCGCCCTCGCCCTCGTCGCCGCTGACCGTCTCGGCGGCGGGGATGAGCTGCAGCAGGCGCCAGAAGAACCTCACGTCGAGGTGGCGCTCGGCGCGGCGAAGGGCGCGGTCGTGCAGCTCGTGCGTGGAGAGGCTGTCGAGGTCCTCGTCGGCCATCTCTGCGATCACCGGCCCGCGGCGAAGTCCGGCATCGCCGGCGCCTAGCGGCGCTTTCGCCCGCGGCGCCCGCGTCCGCCGCGCCACAGCGAGGAGAGGTCGCGCACGAGGCCTTTGAGGTCGAGCTTTCCGGCGAGCTTGCGCAGCTCCATGCGCTGCTTGACGCTGAGGTTGCCCGTGCGTCCGCGCGACTGGCGCACGAGCTCGGCCACGCGCGCGCGCTCCTTGCCCGACAGCGCGTTCCAGCGCTTGCTGACGATCATCGCGGTGCGCGCGACGACCAGCCACGGCACGGCCCCGGCGGTGCTCTTCAGGCGCGACTTGGATGCGGGATGCTTGGACACAGGGCGATAGTAGCGAGCGCGGCAGTGGCGCGGGCGATCGGCTGGGTCAGCCGCCGAGGCGTGCGCCGGGTGCGACTATGCGGACTCCTCGCGCAGCGACGAGTCCGAAGCCTCTTCCGGCGCGGCTTCGGTGACGAGCGTCGGCGTGAGGCCCTTCTCGACGGTCTCCTTCGTCACGACGCACTTCTTCACGTCGCGCCGCGAGGGCAGCTCGAACTGCACCTCCAGGAGGATCTCCTCGATGATCGAGCGCAGCCCGCGCGCGCCCGTCTCGCGCGCGAGACCCTTCTCGGCGACGGCCGTGAGCGAGTCCTCGGAGAACACCAGCTCGATCCCGTCGAAGGAGAAGAAGCGCTGGAACTGCTTGACGAGCGCGTTGCGCGGCTCGACGAGGATCGACACGAGATCCTCGCGCGTCAGCTGGTGCACGGCCGAGACGACCGGCAGGCGTCCGATGAACTCGGGGATCAGGCCGTACTCGATCAGGTCCTCGGGCAGGCAGTGCTCGAACACCTCGCCCTTGTCGCGCTCGGCCTTCGCCTCGATCGCCGCCGCGAAGCCGACGCCTTTGTGCCCGATGCGCCGCTCGATCACCTTGTCGAGGTTGGCGAACGCGCCGCCGCAGATGAACAGCACGTTGGTCGTGTCGATCGTCAGGAACTCCTGGTGGGGGTGCTTGCGCCCGCCCTGCGGCGGCACCGACGCCTGCGTGCCCTCGAGGATCTTCAACAGCGCCTGCTGCACGCCCTCGCCGGAGACGTCGCGCGTGATCGACGGGTTGTCGGCCTTGCGCGCGATCTTGTCGACCTCGTCGATGTAGATGATTCCCGTCTCGGCCTTCTTGACGTCGTAGTCGGCCGCCTGGATCAGCTTCAGCAGGATGTTCTCGACGTCCTCGCCGACGTAGCCGGCCTCCGTCAGCGCGGTCGCGTCGGCGATCGCGAAGGGCACGTTGAGGATCCGCGCGAGCGTCTGCGCCAGCAGCGTCTTGCCGCAGCCGGTCGGGCCGAGCAGCAGGATGTTGGACTTCTGCAGCTCGATGTCGGTCTCGCCGGACATCATCATCTGCACGCGCTTGTAGTGGTTGTACACGGCGACTGACAGCGTGCGCTTGGAGGGGTCCTGGCCGACGACGTACTCGTCGAGCACGTCGTAGATCTCACGCGGCTTGGGCAGATTCTCCAGGTCGAACGCCGGCGGCGCCGACAGCTCCTCGTCGATGATCTCGTTGCACAGGTCGATGCACTCGTCGCAGATGTACACGCCCGGGCCGGCGATCAGCTTCTTGACCTGCCGCTGGGACTTGCCGCAGAAGCTGCACAGCAGCTGCTCGTTGGAGTCGGTGGGTCTGGCCATGGTCAGCTGATCCTCAGTGCTCGGAGATGACCCTGTCGATGATCCCGTACTCCTTGGCCTCCTCGGAGGACATGAAGTAGTCGCGATCGGTGTCTTTGCTGATCACGGCGAGGTCTTTGTGCGTGTGCTTGGCGATGATTTCGTCGAGGCGTTTGCGCACGTCGATGATCTCTTTGGCGTGGATCTCGATGTCCGTGGCCTGGCCTTCGAAGCTCGAGGAGACCTGGTGGATCAGGATCTTCGCGTTGGGCAGCGCCATGCGCTTGCCCTCCGCGCCGCCGGCCAGCAGCAGCGCGCCCATCGACATCGCGATGCCCACGCAGATCGTCTGCACGTCGGGCTTGACGAACTGCATCGTGTCGTAGATCGCCAGCCCCGCGTACACCGACCCGCCGGGGGAGTTGATGTAGATGGAGATGTCCTTCTCGGGGTCCTCGGACTCCAGGTGCAGCAGCTGCGCGACGATCAAATTGGCGATCTGGTCGTCCACGGGCGTGCCGAGGAAGATGATCCGCTCGTTGAGCAGGCGGCTGTAGATGTCGAATGCTCGCTCGCCTCGCGAGGTCTGCTCGACGACCATTGGAACAAGTGGGCTCATAGTCCTCGCTTTGGTTTCGCTTCCCCGCCCAGATTCCTCTAGAGGCTAGCTGGCCGATTCCTCTCCGGTGGGTGTCCACAGCTTGCCCGGCGCCGAGGCCGAGGCGCCCGCGGCGGCCTGCGCCGGCTCGGGGTCCCTGTCCGGCGTCCACAGCTGCTCGCGCGCCTGCGCCTGGGCGACGGTGATCGGCTTGGCGCGCTCGGCCAGCAGCTCCACGGCCATGCGCGCCGCGAGGTCCTCGCGCAGCTCGTCCAGACGGCCATTGGCGCGCAGGTCGTCCAGCAGCTTGGCCGGCTCGACCTCCTCGCGCTCGGCCGTCGGTTGCAGCGCCTCGAGCAGCTGCTGCTCAGAAGGCTCGATCCGCTCGGCGGCGACGATCGCGGTCAGTACCGCCTCGCGCCGCAGCGCCTGCTCGGCGTCGGCGTCCATCTCCGCGAGCACGTCGGCCTCCTCGCGGCCGGTGATCTGCAGGTATGCCTCGCGCGTGATCCCGCGATGGGACAGCGAATGCAACATCCGCTCCCACATCTCTCTCGCGCGCGCCTTGACGAGATCGGCAGTCACGGGCACCGTCGCCTGCGCGACGGCGGCGTCGAGCGCCGCCTCGCGGTACTCGGCGTCGACGCGTTCGCTGTCGGCCTCGGTCAGACGCGTGCGGATGTCCTCGCGCAGCTCGTCGATGCTGTCGAAGCCGACATCGATCGCGAGATCCTCGTCGACGTCGGGCAGCTGCTTGCGCTTGACCTCCTTGACGGTCACGGCGAAGCTCGCGTGCCGCCCGGCGAGCTGCTCGTTGGGGTAGTCGCCGGGAAACGTCAGCTCGACCGTGCGCTGTTCGCCGGCGCGCGCCCCGACGAGCGCCTCCTCGAAGCCGGGGATCAGGTTGCCGCCGCCGAGCTCGATCAGCTGGTCGCGACCCTCCCCGCCTGCGAACGGAACGAGCTCGCCCTCGCCCTCGGGCTCGTCGCCGCCCCGCTCGGCGGCCAGCGAGCCGACGTAGTCGATCACCACGAAGTCGCCCTCGGCGGCCGGGCGCTCGGCGGTCTCCAGCTTGGCCAGGCGCTCGCGCACGCCGTCGATCTCTCGCTCGATCTGCTCCTCCTCGATGGCCGGCTCGCGGCGCGGCACCTCCAGCCCCCGATAGTCGCCGAGCTGCGCCTTGGGCAGCACGCCGATCTCGATCGAGAACTCGAGCTCTGCGCCCTCGCCTGGAAGGTCTGAGAGGTCTAGCTGCGGATCGCCGACCGGCACGATCCCCGACGCCTGAATCGCCTGCGCATACCAGCCGGCGAGCGAGTCGCGCACGGCCTGGTCGAGCACGGCCTCGCGCCCGACGCGCTGAATCACCAGCGCCGGCGGGACCTTGCCGCGCCGAAAACCCGGCAGCTTGAGCTCGCGTCCGAGCTGCTGCGCCTTGCGCTCCAGGCGCCGCTTGACCTCCGCGGGCGGCACCTGCACCTGCACGCGCACGCGCGAGTCGGGGAGCTCGGCGACGGTGGTCTGCAGCGCATCGGTCACCGACGCCACGATACCGTGCCGCCTCGTGAAGCCCGGCCGCGGCGTCGCCCCGCACAGGCGTCTCGAGACATGGCTGTGGACGGGCCCGCTCGGGCACCTGCTGGGCGGCGCGCTCGATCTGCTGCAGGCGCTGATCGCCTACCGACGAAAACGCCGGGCGGACGACGGCCAGCGCTTTCGCTGAGACCATCGCCCACCCGCCGCCGGAACTGCCGGCGAGCGCCGCGCGCTGCTAGGCGTTGACCGTCACCCGCTGGTCGAACGCCACGACGACACCGCGCGGGAGCACGAGCACCGAGCAGGTCGCGATCTCCACGAGATGCGCCGCCGAGGCGCTGATCGCCACGCGGCCCGGCTCGGCCTCCGGACGCGAGTCGACGACGAGCAGGTCGGCGTCGTCGTTGGCCACCGGCGCGACGTTCGCGCCGAGGGCGCCCGCGAGGGCCTGCGCGGTCGCGCGCGCGCCGCCGTCGGCGTCGCCGATCGCGACGATCGAGCGAACGGCCGTGGCCGGGTCGTCGGCGAGTCCGACGGGCGCGATCGCGACGGCGACCGGGCCGCCTTCGAGCAGCTGCTGCGCGGAGTTGCCGACGGACACGTGGCCGTGCGCGGTGTGCGAGTCCGAGCAGAACACGACGACGCTCGCGCCCTCTCGCTCGGCGAGCGCGCTGAGGCCGCGGGGAGTCGAGCGATCGGTGACGACGTGGCGTGCGATGTCGGGGTCGCCGAACAGCCTCGCGCCGCGCGCCAGCAGCTCCTCGGCCTCGCCCTGCGCGAGCTTCTCGCGCTCGAGGTCGGGGTCCTGGGTGTGGCGCACGTACGCGAGCGCCGCCTCGGCGCCCGCACGGACGAACACGCGGCCCAGGGCGATCGCGTCGTCCTCGTTGGCGGTGCCGTCGTAGGAAACGATGATCTTGGTGGACATGGTGGCTCTCCCTTCGTGTGGCTCTGCCATCGGTGGCTGAGCGGAAGTCGTTTGGTCTTTGCTTCTAGGCCATAGTGGCACGCTCCTGCCATCAGCTCCAGTGATCTTTTTTATTTCTACTATAAGATGTACTTATGCTCAATGTCGCACGTCTGAAGGTCCTCAAGGAGGTCGCCTACCGTGGCTCGCTGTCCAGCGCGGCCGACGCGCTGTCCTACACGCAGTCGGCGATCTCCCAGCAGATCGCCGCGCTGGAGGCCGAAGCGGGCATGACGCTGCTCGAGCGCCATCCGCGCGGCGTCAGCCTGACGGCCGCCGGGCAGACGCTCGTCGGTCACGCCGAGGGCATCCTCGCCCGGCTCGACACCGCCGAGGCCGCGTTGTCGGCGATCGCCGGGCTGCGGGGTGGACGACTGCGCATGGCCTCGTTCCCGACGGCCGGCTCGACGCTGATGCCGGTCGCGATCGCCAACTTCCGCGCCGCCCATCCCGGCGTCGAGCTGACGCTCGCCGAGGGAGAGCCCGAGCAGATCGCGCCGCGCCTGCGCGCCGGCGAGCTCGACCTCGCGCTGCTGTTCGAGTTCGACGAGGACACGCCGCTGCTCGCCGACATGACGCGCGCGCCGCTGCTGCAGGACCCGATGTACCTCGCGCTGCCGCGCGATCACCGCCTGGCCGGGAAGGCGAAGCTGCGCCTGTCCGAGCTGCAGGGCGAGGCGTGGGTGCAGACGTCGAGCTCCAGCCCCTGCGCGCGCCACGTCGTGCGCTGCTGCCACGCGGCCGGCTTCGAGCCGAGCGTGTCGTTCGAGAGCGACGACTACCAGACCGTGCAGGGGCTGGTCGCCGCCGGCGTGGGCGTCGCGCTGATACCCGAGCTGGCGTTGTCGGTCGTGCGCGAGGACGTCGTCGTTCGCACCCTCTCCCCCAATCCGCCCGTGCGTCAGGTGATCGCCGCCACCCCGCCGGGCGCGCGGCTCGTGCCGGCGGCGCCGGCGATGCTCGCGGTGCTCGGCCAGGCGGCTGACGCGATGAAGCAAACGGGGCGCCTGGCCGGTTAGGCCAGGCGCCCCGAATGGCGCTGCTCACTGGTACTTCAGATGATCATTTGGCGGGGTTGGCCAGGTACGCTTCGTTGACCAGCTTGCCAAGTGCCTTCGAGCCTGCCAGCGACGGGTGGATGTCGCCTTCGCAGCCCGGGTCCGCCCCAGTTTCGACTTTCTGGACGTTCGGGTTGCACATTTCGGTGTACTTTTCGATCGATTTTTTCTCTGTGGCCGGTTTTGCTTCCCCGCCTTTGTTGAACACCGGGAAGGGGTTCGCGTAGGTCACGTTGGGGAAGTTCGGCAGGAGTTTTTCCTGCACTGCGTTGTTCAGCCCGATCTGCAGCGCATCGCTGCCGGGAAGCACGAACGAGTCAGGGTTGTAGTAGCCCTGAAGCACGATCGCGCCGGTGTAGTGACCGCCGCCGGGGTTCTGGCTGTCAATCGCGCCCAGGATTTTGCCCAGGTTCCCGATGATGTGCGGGAAGGTCACGCTGACGGCCGTTGCACCGATGCAGTTCGACACAGCTTCTGCGGGGCCGGGGCCGCCGTATTTGCTTTTGCCTTCTGCTTCGAATTCAGACTGGACTTCTTCCTTGCATTTGGCGATTGCCGCGAGCTCGTCGTTGGAGCCGATGTTCACCGTGATCAGCTTGACCGGGTGAGCGGGTTTGCCTTCTTTGAGGATCGCCAGCGCCTCTTCCAGCTGCGACAGGCCGCCAAGCGAAGCGTGCAGCGGCAGGCCACTCTGGTTGTGGTACGAGCACGGGTGATAGTCCGTTTCGCGTTTGTCGTTCGACGTCGACGCTTTACCGCCGAGAGCTTCTTTTTCACCAATCAATCCGTTTGACGTCTCGCCGGGACACGCGTAGTTGACGGGGGTGATCCCTTTGCCGAGCTCAGTGCTTCTGGCGAGCAGTTTGTTGGTCTGGTTGATGACGCCTTCTTCAAAGAAGGACGGCGCCTCACTCGGGTAGTTTTCGTTGAATTTCTGCTGGCTGTAGCCGTAGCTGATCGAGTCGCCCACGGCGAGAAGCGTTTTCGGTTCCGGCGGTGCAGCCGCACCAGCAGTGACAGGCGCGAGCACAAATGCCGTAAGCGCCAGCGCGAGCGCCACGCAACACCCGATAAGTCGTCCGTGCGAACGGAACGATCCTGCAGAGCCATTCATGGCTTGCATATCTCACATCCTCCTGTACGAAGGGAGCAAGCCGCTAGCGATTCCCGCCCCTGGCTCAGCCCCATCAATGGAATTGTCCCTCTATTGCCATGCCCCCAGCTAAAGCCACGGCCGCGGAGCGTGTCGAGCATAGCCACAGGCGGCGCACGTGTCAAGTGGGGTTTATCGCGCCGGAGCTCGGCCGCCGCCGGACGGCCGAGCCTTGTTCGCGGCTTTCGTCCGGCGCGAGTGTCACCTTTGTAGGTCGTATGGGCATCCTGCTCTTGATCCTCGGTCTCGCCGTTGGCGCCGCCTGCGCCTTCCTTCTCGTGCGTCCCAACCGAGAGCGGATGCGCGACGAACTGAGATCGATCTCCGCGGACGTGCTCGCGCAGACGGGCGACTCGCTGGCCCAGCGGCTGGCCGACCAGCGCGCGGCCGAGCAGGAGCGCGCCAGCGGCGAGATGGCGATGCGGGCGCAGGAGTTCAAGGGTCTCGTGCAGCCCGTGCAGGAGAAGCTGGGACGGATGGAGAGCGAGATCGGGCGCCTGGAGCGCGAGCGCAGGCAGGCTCACGGCGAGCTGGCGCAGATGGTGCGCACGCTCGGCGACGGCGTCGGCACGCTGCGCCAGGAGACCGGCAACCTCGTCACGGCGCTGAAGCGTCCGGCGACGCGCGGCTCGTGGGGCGAGATCCAGCTGCGCAACGTCGTCGAGATGGCCGGGATGGTCGCGCACTGCGACTTTCTCGAGCAGAGCACGATCCGCACCGACGGCGGATCGCTGCGACCGGACATGCTCGTGCGCCTGCCCGGCGGCAAGCTGATCGTGGTCGACTCGAAGGTCCCGCTCGACGCCTACCTGGCGGCGCTGGAGGCCAAGGACGAGACCGAGCGCGAGCTGCACATCGCCCGCCACGCCCGCCAGACGCGCGAGCACATCGTCAAGCTGGCGGCGAAGGGCTACCACGGCCAGCTGGAGGCGACACCGGAGTTCGTCGTCATGTTCGTGCCCTCCGACGGCATCTACCAGGCGGCGCTCGCCGGCGACCCGGCGCTGATCGAGTACGGCGTGGGGCAGCAGATCCTGTTGGCCACGCCGACGACGCTGATCGGCCTGCTGTGGGCGGCGCACCACGGCTGGCGCGAAGAGCGCATCGCGGAGTCCGCGCGCGACATCGCCGACTCCGCGCGCGAGCTGCACCGCCGCCTCGGACGTTTCGTCGAGCCGCTGGCCAAGGTCGGGCGCCAGCTCGACTCGGCGATCACCGCCTACAACGAGGCGGTCGGCTCCTTCGACGCACGCGTCGTGCCGCAGGTCCGGCGGATCGAGGAAGCCGGCGCGGCATCCGACCGCGCCGTGCAGACGCCGGCGCCGGTGGAGACGACGGCGCGCGCGGTCACGGCCCGGCTCGCGTCCGCCGAGGAGGACTCGCCGGGGGCTCGCCCGGCGGCGGAGGAGGCGCAGCCGGCGGTCGCAGAGCTGGCCGTCGCCGATCCACCGCAGACGCTGGCGGCTCTGGAGCTGGCACCGTCGGCGAGGATCTCCGCCGGCGCGCGAGCGCCAAGACGATCAGCGTGAGCGCGACCGGCACCGTCGCCGGGAGCTCGTGGACGAAGAAGAACAGCAGGTCGAAGCCAACGGCGAGGACGGCGGCGAGCGTCGCGCCGCGCAGCTGCCCCGAGCGGCCGCAGACGACCGCCAGCAGGGCGCCGAGCGTGCCGGCGACGAACAGGTCGCCGTAGCCGATCACCGCCGAGCCCAGCTCGGCGCTCTGCAGGCGCGGCAGGCCCGCAGCCGGGTGCGCGGCGTTCAGCGCGTTGTTCGGGCGCTGCAGCAGATCGGAGATCACAAGGGCGGCGTCGGCGACGGCCATCGCGACGATGCCGCCTGCGAGCCAGCGCCGCGGCGTGACGAGCGCCAGCAGCACGCCGAGCGTCACGCAGCTGAGCGCGGACAGCGCCAGCGCGGACGCCTGGCCGCCGAGGCCGCCGCGATCCAGCCAGGCGACGGCGAACAGCACGGGCACGAGCAGCGCCCTGGCCGGACGAGCCCCGGCGGCGAGCCAGCCGAGCGCGAGCGCTGCGAGCGCCGGCACGGCGACCAGGGCGAGATAGGTCAGGCCCTGCGCGCTGGTCCGTTCGGCCATGGAGGCGATCAGCACGAAGCCGGCGACCGAGAGCGGCGGAATCACAGCCCAGCGCCTTGCCCGCAGTCGCCGCAGGACGGCCGTCCGCGGCACGCGCGCGAGCGCGACGATCGCGGCTTGCGCCAGCGAGAGCAGGCCGATGGAGATCCAGAACGGCAGCACCCGCTCAAGATACGATGAGCGTGTGAACGCGCCGGCCACGCAGGCGCCCCCCATTCTTCACCTGTCGGCGGTGGTGGGCAGCCCGCTCAGAGACGCCGACGGCGAGCGCCTGGGCAAGGTCGAGGATCTGATCGTGCGCCTCGGCGGCGTCGGCTATCCCCCGATCACCGGCTTCCTCGTGACGGTGGCCGGGAAAGCCTCCTACCTCGGCGTCGATCGCGTGTCGGACATCGGCCCCGACGGCGTGGTGCTGCGCAAGGCCAAGCTCGACCTGCGCCGCTTCGAGCGCCGCCCGGAGGAGGTGCTGCTCAAGCGCGACCTGCTCGATCGCCAGCTGATCAACGTCGAGGGCGCGCGCCTGGTGCGCGCCAACGAGATCGAGCTGGCGCTCGTCGCCGGGTCGTGGCGCGTGGTGGGAGTCGACACGGGACCCCGCGGTGGACTTCGGCGCCTGCTGCCGAAGGGCCTGGGCGCGCACATCGCCACCGGCGAGTTCCTCGACTGGGCGGGCGTCGAGCCGTTCGTCGGACACGTGCCGACGGTGCGCCTGCGCGTCCCGCACCCCAAGCTGGCCAAGCTGCATCCCGCGCAGATCGCCGATCTGGTCGAGGCTGCCTCTCGACGCGAGGGCGAGGAGATCATCCAGGCGGTCGGCGACGATGACCGCGAGCTCGAGGCCGATGTGTTCGAGGAGCTCGACGACCAGCATCAGCGCGAGTTCCTCGGCGACCGGCCGGACGAGGAGATCGCGGAGATCCTCTCGCGCATGGCTCCCGATGACGCGGCCGACGTGGTGGGCGAGCTCGACGAGGAGCGCCGCGAGCCGCTGCTGGCGCTGCTGCCGGTCAGCCATCGCGTGAAGGTGAGAGCACTGCTCGGCTACGACCCGGCGGAGGCGGGCGGTCTGATGAGCCCCGACTTCGTGCTGCTCCCAGGCTCGACCTCCGCGGCCGATGCGCTGCAGGCGGTCCGCTCCAGCGAGATCGCCGCGGAGCTGTTGAGCACCGTTTTCGTCGGCTCCCGCGGCGCGCCGCTGGAAGGCAGCGTCCCGGTGACCGCGCTGCTGCGGATCGACCCGGGCCGGCGGTTGGACGCCGAGATCAAGCACGAGCTGCCCTGCCTCTCCCCCGATGCGCCCTTCGACGAGGTCGCCCGGCTGATGGCCGACTACAACCTCACCTCGATCCCGGTGGTCGACGAGCAGAAGCAGATGCTCGGCGTGGTCACGGTCGACGACGTGCTCGAGGCGATGCTTCCACGAGGCTGGCGGCGGCGTTTTGGTCTCCTCGGCGAGGACTGAATAGACTGGCCGCGATGGGTTCCTTGAGCGGTCAGTTCGATGGCGGACCGAGTACCGTCCCTCATGCGCCGGGTCCGGTCGGCCACCCGTGGCCGACCGCGTCTGCCTGCCCGTCTCAACCCTAGACGCGCCCGTATCTTCGCCTTCGTCGGGCTGCTCGGCCCGGGGCTGATCGCGGCCAACGCCGGCAACGACGCGGGCGGTGTCGCCA